>NZ_FUKU01000029.1 GCF_900163865.1 Sphingobacterium sp. JB170 | reverse complement strand
GCAAAGATAAATGGAGTAAAGATTAGCTCCTATACGGGGTTAGTAGGGCGGATACCTTTATACGCCAGTCGCGTATTAAATCCACCCTCAAAATTGGGATTCGTGTCCAAAATCTGGCGATCGTCTGCATTAATTGCGCGTACCGGCGCACCGTCCTCACTATATTCTCCCGTATACTTCACCTTAATCATACCGGAATTTCCACCAGGCTCGAGAATATCTAGATGCGAATCCCCCTCTTGCCAAAGGCCTGTCTTTTCGTAATCATAAATCACGTCGATCGGGTGTCCAACAAACCACGCATTACCCTCATCACGTTCACGGCCAGATGATAGCGCGAGAAGCTTGTTGCGATTCAAATAGAAATTAAAGCCTGCTTCCCATGTCAATCCATCGGGGTTATCTAAGATCGTTCCATCAAGTGAAAACTCAAAACCCTTGTTTTGTGTCTCCCCTATATTTCCCATGTAGCTACCCACACCTGACGATGCTGGCAAACCGACACTCAACAACAAGTCTTTGGTATGTTGCGTATAGTATTCAAATGTACCACGTAACCTGTTTTTCAATAAAGAAAAATCAACCCCGTAATTCCATGTCGAAGTGTATTCCCAGCCAAGTGCCGCATTCGGTAACTCCGAAACGAAATAACCCATAGTAAATTCGTCGGCGAAATTATAAGGGCGCGTCGAAAGTCGGCCTAATGTCTTGTATGGTGCTACGGACTGGTTCGAAGTTTGACCGTATCCTACGCGGAACTTTAACAGATCCAACCAGCTAACGTCTGCAAGAAACGATTCCCTTTTTGCGTTCCAGCCAGCGGAAATTGCCGGATACGCGTGCCATTTGTGCCCGGGTGCTAATCGAGATGACCCATCCGTACGAATTGTAGCACTCAACATATACCGTCCGTCGTAGTCGTACATCGCACGTGCCATCCACGACATCAATCCCGTTTTGTAATAATCCTGATTATTAGGATCGACCGTAATCTCGCCCGAGGCATGTCCCAAGTTATAAAACTGAAACTGATCTGCCGGAATATCTAATGCCGAAACTTGTGAGCGATTATAGCGGATCTGTTCGGCGGAATAAAGCCCTACCACGTTCAAATTATGCTTTTCTGCAAATGTGCGATCGTATGTTAACAAATTTTCAATGGTCCACTGTGTATGCAAGGAGTTACTAATCGAGGCCGTCGAAGGGGTGCTAGCTTCCGAGCTGAAGATCCCTTCGCCGGTATAAGCTCCGCCGTTAGTCGTTCTAAAGTTGAGGCCCACATTGGCTCTATATTTCAGGCCTTCAATGCCCGGTATGTCGATTTCCCCAAAAAAAGTATTGTAGGAACCGAATCCCTTCGACATATCCACCCATTTATCGCCTAAATTTTCGATTCTATCTCGCGCATATACCCAATGATTATCTTGCGCCATGCCGACAACATTCTTATAGGAACCATCCTCATTATAGGGGTTGGCGATGGGGGTCGTACTTAAAGTCGTGTAGACACCTAAATTATTTCCTCTATTAACCGAATAATTATTATTCGTGCTGAAACCTACACGTATCCGTGACCCTATTTTTTGATCTAGACTTCCGCGCAGCGAGAAACGGTCAAAATTTTGGCCAGGGAGGACAGCCTCGTCACGAAAGTAGCCCGTGCTAAAGTTATAGATTGTTTTTTCGGTGCCTCCAGAAACACTAAGGTTCTGACTGGTCGTCAGACCATTTTTATACAGTAAATCCTGCCAATCGGTATCGACATCATCCGATTCGTCAACGCCGTTCTGGTATAATCCAGCATCCTTTCTGAGCTGAACGAAGTCGGCTCCGTTCATCATCGGATACCTGGCGAATAAAGTTTTCACGCCCGTATAACTATTAAAGGTAACGCGCGCTTCTTGTCCCGCATATCCCTTATGCGTGGTGACCAGAATAACACCATTTGCACCTCGAGAACCATAAATAGCCGTGGCGGACGCATCCTTCAAGATATCGACACTTTTTATATCGATCGGGTTAATATCACCAATCGATCCCGCAAAAGGAATACCATCCAAAACAACCAATGGATCATTGCTGGCAGTTAGAGATCGTGTACCGCGAATACGTATTTGCATGGCGGCACCAGGTTTGGAGGAAGTTTGTGTCATTTGCACGCCTGCCACGCGTCCTTGCAGCGCTTGGGTAATATTGGCCGCGGGAACTTCATTCATCTGTTCGCCACTGACCGATGCGACCGAACCCGTGATGGCTTCCTTCCGCTGCGTTCCGTACCCAACCACGACAACCTCATCCATTGCTATATCCGAGGCAGACAATGTGATCTGTATTTCGGTTTCTTTGCCCAGCGTATATTCTTGCGTCTTAAAACCGACATAAGAAAATACGACGACAGCATTAGCACTTGCGTTCACGGAAAACTGCCCATTCGTATCTGTCGACGTGCTCGTTGAGCTCCCTTTGATATGTACCGAAACGCCCGTTAGGGGGCCGCCTGCTCCAGAGCTCACAGTACCCGAAACAGTTCGCTGCTGTGCCCAAGCACTATTGGTGAACGCTAAAAATAATAAAAGCAAAAACCAATGTACAGGAACGCCGCTCCTGGCTAACGTGAATGCCCCTAGTGATAAAAAGTTAGGTTTTGTTATCATAATAAATTTATTTGGTTATTGTTTATTTCAACTGTCTAAACAAGCGGTTGCATAATTCACTTAAAAAACGAAATTACTACAACAATCAATCGCGTAAACGGGTCTATAATTTTTACTTTTTCGGGTCGAGTCTCTTGATCGAGAATACGGCCTCTTGGTTGCTGATACAAGTATAACTGTATCGTTGTTGCTACATATTTGCGTAGGTAACATAAGCGTTTCAATTCGTTACTTTCTACACTTTTCTGCACTTATTCGCCGATTTTTAGCAAAACAAGTCACTATCGGGTCACCGCACCGCAGCTCCATGATGGTTTCTGTAATCCCTCGATTATAACGGCAAACGGAAAGTTAATTTCTGCCTAAAACTCAAAAGCTGCGGCACCGTTTTTCGTACACGCAAGTCCTGCGTTCCGGTCTTTATCGAAGTAGATTTAAGGAGAACATTATGGTTGTGCGGATGCATCCAGGCTATCGTTCCATACGGCATATACGTGTAGCGCTCTGTCGCTATGGATCGCTTAAATGTTTGGTACCACGCCCCCCGCTGCGTCTTGCCAAAAATACAGCATGCTGCGCATCATTTTATTGCTGCACAGCATACTTGGTTAGCAAATTCGCAAAGGGTCATCTATTCGACGCCAAATACAACGCGGTATGTTTTCACGACGCCATTATAATCAAAGCGCACTACAGCCGCTCCGCTATTTGATTGGGCCTGTGTAATATCCACTTTTACCTCCGAACTATCGCTACTGGCAGACACGGTTGGTAGTTCCGTGCTTGCTGCAGGAAGCTGATAGCTTGTCTGGTAAACGTCATAACCAACTATGCCATTGGCATTTGTTGACCTAACGGGTATTTTTGGCAACGCGAGTTCCTTGCCATTAACTGCGATTGTAACCGATGGAACGACCGGAGCGTCGAGGACCCTTTTGTTCGAACTGAAGCCCAGCCCGGCTAAATCAAAAAGCGCTTCTGCCCCGTCGCCCTCAGCCACAAGAAAAATTGCATGCTTTTTATCCAAATGATCGACAAACTTCGCCACGTCAACGGTGAATCGCGTCGTCTTCTGTGCAGCCCCGGCAGGAACGCTAATCTCTGCTATTTTTGTTCCTTTCCAAGCATCGTTATCCCATGGACCATCTAACCATACGTTGACTTTAAAAGCATTTATGGATTTGGGGGTTATAAATAGATTAAAGGAGGTCTCATTTCCTACTTCAGTTCCCGGGAAGGCCTTTAACCCGTTTTTATCATGATCAAGTCCTCCAAAACCAAAATATTTGTACCCAATGATATGACTGTCCTTCACATTTGTGATTGGCATATGATTATCCCAAATATCCCAGGTATCTTGCATCGTACTCCCCTCAGAAAGGTAACTTGCATAACCTGCCGAATAATATTGGTACGGATTAAGCCCATACATATGGAAGCCTTCTGAGGTCACCTCAGCACCTGTATATTCTCTACCTTGGTTATCTTTTGCCGTCCACATACGGTCCGCTGCATAAGGATCATAAGCACGAATTCTGACAGTACCTCCCTGAGAAACGGACTGCTCATCCCAGTCGATTGTGATCGGGGCGACCACGGCTTGACGCGCAAAACCAAAGCCGCGCGGTGGTCGGTGGTAAAAAGCATACCACTGGCCGTTTATTAGCTCGATACTTCCGTGTGTATTGTGTCCTCCGCTAGTCGTCTCTATCGCGCTTCCATCCTGATTTAACACCGGCCCACGTGAATCCACCAATACACCGCCGCTTTTCCACGGTCCCAGCGGTGAGTCACCAACCAGATAGCGTAGCGTAGAGTTAGAACTCGCGACACCATACTCCGGACCCGAGTATCCACTATAGACCGAAACGTACTTGTTTCCGACTTTACGGATCGATGATGCCTCAAAAAAATTGAACGTCCCTAAATCTTCACCCGGTAATATGTTCGGGTATTCCGTGCCAGCCGGATCGCGTAGCTCCCCATATTTCGCACTCGCGGGGATAAAGTAGTTAATAACTTCGGTGCCGGGCCTTACCGAATACATGGTATTCTGATCCAGCTGTGCCGCCAATGACCGTTGGAAGCCCCAATATGCGTATGCCCTGAAACCAATTTCGTAATCCGGATCCGCCGGATCGGTTATATACTCGACATATACCGCCGGATCGAACCCCAGAATACTGCCCTCAACGGTTCGTTTCCCGTCCGCGGTCATGTTTATCGGCGTAAAAGGTCCATCTGGACGATCGCCTTTTGCAACCATCGCTTCTCGATGCTCCCCGCGGCTATGCGGATATAAATAGTACTCTTTTGTGCCGTCCTTTCTTTTTACCTCGACGAGGTCTGGCGCGTACATCACGTCCCACTGTCCATCAATTTCATACGTGAAAATCGCCCCTTCATCGCGCCAGCTTGACAGGTCGTCCACAGGTGCCGACCACATACGAATATCTGGCCCGCAATAGCTATCAAACCGCAAATCATGCGAACCGATAATGTACGCACGGAATTCCCCTGGGCTATCCGGATCTTCAAACACGCGAGGCTCCCCATCGGGTACGTGCTCCCAAAGGGGTAAATAAGGGTTCGCTCCTTGGGTAGGTGTGTACTTCTGCTGCGAGTTCGTTTCAGCCGGAAGACCACTTTGTGCTTTAAGCACCGTTGCAGAAATCAACGTTGCGGCAACAACGGATAACACGAATTGCTTTTTGTTAATCATAATATGTAATCCCTTTATAATGGTAAATGTTGATTAGATTTTAATATAGCCTACCAATCGTCTGTCCGAAATGGAGAGGCCAATAACCCCTGTTTATTAGTTAGGTTGGCATCTTCCGGATTATCGCTCCACGCATAGCGGACGGCTTTCGGGTTTTTCACCGTCATATTACTTACGACAACCGTACTCCCTTTAATAACCGCCTCCGCCCAGACGAACTTCCGGTCGTCTCCGGCAATTGCAAAATGCTTCAACTTGCCCGATTTACTCTGCAACCCGCCGGCGGTTTCAGTAAAAGAAAGAATAATTTTATCACCTGCTATTTTCATTCCCTGATACAGCGGACCCGAACTCATCACTTTCTCCCCGTAAACAACCTTTCTGGCTCCCAAAAACAAACGGTGAGCGACATCCTTTTTGTTCAAGGGGTGAATATCATTCCACTCGCCCAAGTCGTAGGTCACCGTCAGTGCCGTATGGGCAACCTCCTGCACGGCTTTCATTTGCGCTTCGCGTATCCTAGCCCAGCCACTCTGCTGCGGCTGATCGGGTTTTCTCATGTAATTGGGCAGCTGTACGATCAGAAAGGGCAAATCGGGCGATTGGTAGAGTGCACGCCAATCGCGTATCATCGATTCCAAATACGTTTGGTAATGCGCCGGCCGTCCGGCATTGGTCTCTCCTTGATACCAAATCGCGCCACGCACCTGGTAATCACGGATGGGATAGACCATGCCGTTAAACAGTCCCGACCCGGCCGTTTTTAAATTCTCTAGGCGGTCTTGATATCCATGAGCCTGTTCCAGGTCTAAACCTACCTGATATTTCCACTCCCCACGCAGGTCCACTTCCTGCTCATCACCTATTATTTTATACGCTTTGTCCTCGACAAAGCCTCCATTTCCACCGCGGGCAGTCAGCTGTATGGTAATGTTATTTGTTCCAGCACGCAATATCCCTGCAGGGATATCATACTCACGCGGCGGATACTTATAACCCGTCGACCCCACAAAGTGTCCATTCACGAAAACAGAATCGCTATCAATCAGCATACCCAAACGGATCTTCGCATGGCGCCCTTCCATGGACTGAGGCACGTGTACATCTTTTCGTAAGTAGATCACCCCCTTCGTGTTTATACCCGCTGCCCGCCACAGCCCCGGAACAGACATCGTTTTCCAGTCAGCGTCATCCCAGTCCCTGGCCATCCATTTTCCCGTTCCTCGGTCTTGCATTACTTTAGACAGGCTGTCGAGCGCAACTTGATCAACTAATAAATCAGGAAACTCGCGCAGGTGCTCCTGGCTGATCCAACTTTCAATCGCCGAACCACCCAGGCTCGAAACGAGCATACCTACGGGCACTTTCGTGTGGCTATAGGCTTGCTGCGCATAAAAATAAGCCAAAGCGGTCCAATTCATCACTTCCGAGGCAACCCCCGAATACCATTCTCCCCCCGCGGCGATATCATCCTGCACCCCCGCAACCGTATTTTGTGTGGGTACTTTGAAATAGCGTATCATGTGGTTGTTAGATACATTTATTTCTGGATAACGCCGTGTTACTCGGGCGATCGGCGTTTCCATATTGGATTGACCGGAGGCTAACCACACGTCACCAATCAGGATATCACGGATGATAATTTCGTTTACTTCCATTACAAACGGCCCACCAGCAGCATGCGGCGGTAAAAGCACAGACCATTTACCATCATCCCGAGCTTCGGTATAGTAGTGTTTGCCCTGAAACCGAACGGTTACTTTCTCTCCCACCTCTGCCCATCCCCAGATACGCAGGTCAATATCTCGTTGCAACACCATCTTGTCTGCAATTAGCTGCGGAAGACGTACCTTGGCAACCGCGATTTGCATACTAAAGGCTCCTGTTAAAAAAAACAATAGCAGCAACCAATTTTTCCTGTTTAAAATACGCGTCATAATTTAACTTTGCTTTATCGCTTTTATTGGCTAATATGAAAATAATCAAAATCCACATAGCCCCCTGAAGTTTTCGTTGCATAATTGAATAACCCAAAACGATAGCCCATAAAATGTGGAAGGGTATACTTCATTTTCAGGGCTGTTCCGATAGGCTCCCATTTTTCTCCGTCTAGGCTGTAATGGAAATTCGCAACGTCCTTTTTATTTGTAAAATCGCATTCGGCCCTGAGGTATATCCTTTGCTGGGTTACAGGGATGTTAGCCACTTCAAGCGGCATTCCGGTTGTCGCATTCACCATAACCAACGATCTTTTATTACCTTCCATCCGAACGCCTACTAAACCGTAGTTTTTCTGCAGCAGCGAGAGTCCCGCGAAATCGCCGTTTTTCATTTTCGATACATCTATCGCTGTAGAGCCCACGCATGTCGGACCAATGGTCCGCTGGGTTAAAGTGTTTCTTGCCTGCAAGAAATGCTCGTCGAGGCGATCTGTTTTCAAACGCAAATACCCTCGACGCTCGTTCACCGACCAAAGGTGATCCGCCGGGTTGTGATTCCACTGCCATACCAACGGTAACGCGCGCTCACCTTGCTTCCTGTCAAACTCGTCCGAAGCGACCACCCCCGGGATAAGCCCCTCACTAGCCGGAAGGTCTAATTCCATAGGAACTTTACCGTCCATCCCCAAGACTGGCCACCCATCTTCCCATTTCAGGGGTACCAAAAACGGAATCCGGCCGACTGCACCGTAATCTTGAAATAGGTAAGCATACCATTCCCCGTTCGGCATATCGATCAGTCCGCCCTGCGCTACTCCTTTGTCCTGCAGTACCACGCGACCTTCGTAAGGCCCGCCCAGCTTGTCCGCTCGGTGTACAATCACCGTACGCATCCCACCTGGAGGCCACGATATGTTGAACAGGTAGTATTTTCCTTTTACTTTAAATAACTGCGTCCCTTCAGCGGGAAGACCTCCCTTCTTTCCTGCCGATGTACTGGGTAAAGTTGCATTTTCGATCAATACACGCTGCGATTCTAAATTAACACCTGAAAGGTCAGGCTTTAATTCAATAATCTGGATCTTCCCTGCCCCCCAAATCATATATACCTTATCGCCTTCAAAAAATAAGGTATGGTCGTGCAGCATGGGCTCAAACTCGTGCGCCTGCCAAGGGCCATTTTCGATATCAGTCGTTGTATAGATATAAGTCTTATCCGTAGTTTGTGCAAACGTACTTACGTAATACGTGCCATCATGAAACCGAATGCTACTTGCCCAGGAGCCACGTCCATAGGTGTTTTTACCATGATTTAGATTCAGCTCGTCCATATTCCCTAATGATCCGTGCCCATACCCGATCAATTCCCAATTGGTCAGATCTTTTGACTTCATCAGTGGTAACCCCGGGTTCATGTGCATGGTGGTACTGCTCATGTAATAGGTGTCCCCGACCCGCATCATCGACATATCTGGCACATCGGCAAAGATGATTGGATTTTTTGCCTGTTGTCCTTGTCCATAACCACTCGTGGCGATCAATGCGGCGCAAAATAGAACTTTTAAAATAGTAGATAATCTAAACATAAATTATTTTTTTATCGAAAAAACATATTTCTTACCCGCGGTGGTAGCGATATCATATTCGTAAACTTCCCGCAAATCGTTTCCTTTCAGGGAGGCTTGTGCCGAAACAAGAACCGCGGAACCTTCGACGGCATTTAATAAGCTATTTGAGTTTTCACCGGTTGCTTCATGAAGCCCTTTACCATCGAGTGGCACATACGAACGAAGTCGTAGGTTTCCCCCGATAGCCGACCACACGGTTACTTTTTGTACTTCGCTATCTTCCCAGCGCATAGCCACTTCAAAGCCACCACGCGCTTTGATACCCTTCACAGATCCATCAGGCCATATAGCCGGGATCGCCGGCAATAAATGTACCGCCCCATCGTGGCTTTGGATTAACATTTCCGCCACGCCAGCGGTCAAACCGAAGTTACCATCAATTTGAAACGGAGGGTGAGCGGTAAACAGATTCGGATAGGTTCGCCCGTCTTTATTTTTACCGTCGGCCAAGGTCAACATATTGTTGATGATTTGATAGGCATGATTGCCGTCCTGCAAGCGGGCCCACAGGTTGACTTTCCAACCGATCGACCAACCTGTTGCCAGATCTCCCCGATAGTTCAGCGAATTACGAGCAGCTTCAAAAAGTTCAGCAGTCCGATAAGGTGAAATTTGGTTACCAGGATACAAACCATACAAGTGTGATACATGACGATGCTCGCTTTTGGGGTCATCAAGGTCTTCCAGCCACTCTTGCAGCTGTGCATATTTGCCTATCTGCATCGGAGGAATACGCTTGGCCGCTGCTTGAAGCTTCGCCCTGTACGACGTGTCTTCATCCAATATCTCACTGGCTAACGCCGTGCGCGTCAACATGTCGAACACCAATTGGTTGTCCATTGTCACCCCTGCCGAGATGGCCCCATGTTCCGGGGAAACCGAGGGCGACAATACCAACCAGTCTTTTTCGGTATATCCAGGATGCGCAGTCAATCGTGTCAACAAAAAGTCCGATGCCCCTTTCATAATCGGATACACCTGACGTAGAAATTCTTTATCACCACTGTATAAATAATGCTCCCATAGGTGCTGCGTTAGCCACGTTCCTCCCGTCGGCCACATTCCCGCCGCTGCAAAATCGATCGGACTTGTTACCCGCCAGATATCCGTATTGTGATGCGTCACCCACCCCTGGGCGCCATAAAGCTTTTCGGCCGTACCCTGACCACTTTCGCTCAGCTCTTTAATCATCTGGAATAAAGGCTGATGGGTTTCCGGAAGATTCGTCACCTCCGCCGGCCAATAATTCATCTCCGTATTAATATTGATCGTGTATTTACTGTCCCAAGCGGGTTGCATCGCGTTATTCCAAATTCCTTGTAGGTTTGCCGGCTGCCCGCCGGGCTGGGATGAACAGATTAGCAGATAACGCCCGAATTGCACCAATAAAGCGACCAATGCCGGGTCCTGCGTTGTTTTGAAATTCGCAATCCGTTTGGTAATGGCCTGGTCGGAGTCGATAGATTTTCCCAAATCCAACGAGAAACGACCAAATTGCTGATGATAAAGAGCGCAATGCTCCTTTTTTGCGGTTTTGAAACTTTTCTTCTCCGCCAAGGCGAGTTTATCCGAGGCCCGAGATGCCTGATTGGTGTCGAGCGTTTTGTAGTCTACAAAATTAGTTCCGATCGAAATATAGACGACAACAGAAGTCGCATCAGACACCGTTAATTTGCTATCGGTGAATTCCACCTTTCCATCTTTATTTTTGACTGAAGTCTGCGTTTGGTATACAATTTTGCCGTCAATCCCTTCGTGCGCTGTTCCTTTCCCTTCTAAAACTAAACGGTCCCCTTCTTTGAAAGTACGATGATCGGAAGGGTTTGTATAGGATAATGCAAAGTTTAACATACCCTTTTTGCTCGCCGTTAGCTGCATGATGATAACATCATCGGCAAAGGATGAGAATACTTTACGGGTGTACCGCACACCTGCCACTTCATAGGTAGACGTAACAATAGCTGTTTCTAAGTCCAATTCCCGTGAGTAACTGTTATAAATTTCATGGCCGGGAAAATCCAATAGCACGCTTCCTGCCGTTTGGAATGGCATGCCGTGTGTCTTGGTGAAAAAGGTTTCATTTAATAGCTTATCCGCTTCACCGGCTTTTCCTTCAAAGATCCACCGCTGGATTTGAGGTAAGGCCTCTAGCGCCTTTTCATTGTCATTACGATAAGGCGCACCGGCATATATTGTCTCCTCATTGAGCTGTAGCTCTTCGCGATCGGGTACACCATATACCATAGCTCCCAAACGGCCGTTTCCAATAGGCAGAGCCTGTTCCCAAACCCCGTCCATCACGGGCTTTTCATACCAAAGCTTTAAAGACCTTGCTGATTGCGCGAAACTGACAGCATTACAAAGAAACGTACCACATATTCCTAACAGAATAAATACATGCAAAATTCTTTTGTTGTTCATATTTGTGAATTTACAAATGCCTTATTTAAATAGTAGTTGAGAAATTTGATAAAGATCATTTTTCCAAACCTTGAAGTCGTGCCCGCCAGGTTCGACGTAATACCTATGAGGCACTTGATGCTGCGCGAGGTATTCGTGGGTACGCTTCGTAATTTCCATCAACCTATCTTGATCTCCACAAGAGATCCAAAGCAGTTTTAATTTATTTTTTGCTTCTTGCGGATTTGGCAGAAGTTGTTCGGGTGTCTGCGTATTTGGCGCAGACGAAAAACCACCCACCCAAGCAAATACATCCATATTCCCTAATCCAAAATTTAACGCTTGCCCGCCGCCCATCGATAGGCCAAACAAGGCTCGATGCTTCTGGTCTGACTGAACGGCATAATTTCGCTCGACAAAAGGGATCAAATCATCAAGAAGGTCGCCTTGGAAGGTAGAAAATGCTTTCACTTTATCGGCAGCCATAATATCACCCGTAGCACGGTCATCCTTCATTGCGCGTCCATTTGGCAATACGACAATCATCGGTTCCAATTTCCCTTCTGCATAAAGGTTATCCAAGATGATGTGGGGAACACCATTTTTAAACCACTCCAATTCATCTCCACCTATGCCATGGAGAAGGTACAACACAGGGTATTTTTTTGACTTAGAGTATCCCGGCGGGGTATATACCAGCGCTTTGCGCTTAACGCCTACCGTTGTCGACTTATAACTTATCGTATCTATATCGCCTCTAGCAATATTTTCGCGTTTTGTATCAAATCCTGTAGGTGCAATTTTCACCTTTTGTGCGCTCGAAACCGTCCAGCTCAGAACAGTGACCATTAATATAAATATCCCCTTCATAATAAATTTATATACTGCATTTATCGTTATTTCTTCGCCGCTTCGAACACCCACCCCTCCTGCATCTCGCCCTCGGCCATTACTAGGCAAATCAGACGATCATCTTGGTTCAGCTTTTTTGATTACGCGGCACCATTTACCTGGCCGCACGAAACATTGATGTGAATCGCTTTTAACTGCTACATACGAATGTGTCATACGAACGAGGTACGCTTTGTCTGTTAAAAATTGCATAATACAATTATTATGAATACATGTATGTTTAACACTAATTATTTCCGGCAAACGTCCTTTCTACCGTAGTGTTTATATTTCGCTAGGTTTATACTATAACAGGCAGCTTATAGCTAAATTACAAACTTGCTTATCGCTTTACGAATCGGCATTGGCAGAAAACAATAACATTTACAGGATACTCCGTCAAAAAGACATCATATGAACTAAACAGAAAGGAATTTGCAACATTTAGTAGGAATAAAATACATAACACGCCGTCCAATCGGTTATCTTGAGGACTACAAAAAACAAAAGAATGAGGGCAATTCCAAAATGAGCTCTTCTACTTACGTTAGCTTTTACGTTGCTCTTTTCGATAGATGTCGCTCCTGCGCAATGCCCGGACGTCCACGTCCATATTTGTCCCGGTAAGCGGATATGGAAGGTGCTGGAAAAATTAAACACGACGACACAATCGGTGACGATTGACTACATTTTAAGAACAACGGATATCGAACTTTCGGCAAACATTATGATGAATCAATGCTCGATATCCGTTCACATTAGAATCTATTAATCTGCTATATATAAATTACACGATAATAACAAAAACTACACTACTCGACTTTTATATGATTTGCAGAAGTAGCATATAGGCCGATCATCGCTCCGGTAAATCCGCCCGCTACATCGGTTGACAAGATATCCCCGGATACACGCTGCCCTATATTTTCGAACGCGCGATCATCAAGCGCATAAGAGAATTGGTAATCATCGCCCTCGGCTACGACTTTAAGGGATATTTTCCCGAGGTCGGCTAATTTTGTTTGGGCAACGATGGACGACTCGCCATTCTCGGTCCGCTGTAAAACGAGGTAATCATTCCCACCCGACTTCGTTACCCCCAGTACATAGTGGAACGACTCACTTTGTACGCAGGTAAGTCCTGCTAAATCCGCGTCTGATTCGGGCATATAGACCATATCGACTGATGCGGAAAATGAAGCATGCTGTTGGCGATAAAATAAAGCAGAAATGGGTTTTTGTGCTTTTATATTAATGTCAAAAGGCTTGATGTGAAGACCAGACGCGCTTTCTTGAACGAACTTTTCACGCGGGCCTCGTAAGGCTATCCAGCGGTCATCCAGACCATTGCCCGCAAACTTATCGGTAAAGGTGAAGTTTCCATTAGGGAAAAATTCACCTGTATTCATTTTGTTTTCGGCGCCCTGCGGTACAGCAATAGAAGCTTTGAGCGGCTCCATCCCACCTTCAAATACCGGCCACCGGCCAGACCAATCGACCGGTAGCATAAATGTTTCCCTGCCGGTATTCACTCGGTTCTTTTCATTGGGCCGTACAGCAAGAAACACGCCGTACCACTCGCCATTCGGTGTTTCCACAAGATCGGCATGTCCTGCCCACTCCACAGGGTTTGGCCTGCTCTTATCAAGATGGCGTTGGGATAAAATCGGGTTATCTGGGGCCGGCTTGTAAGGTCCACGGGGACTATCACTCATAAATACAACTTCACTGTGGTTCGCTCCTGTCCCGCCTTCGGCGCACATCAAGTAATATTTATCGTCCCGTTTATAAATATGAGGCGCCTCGATCCAAATTGGTTGCTGGTTAATATCCACACCACCGTCGACAATAATCTTGTCGGTACCAGCGATAACATTATCGCGCTCTACATCATAATCCCAGACCTTAATGACGCGGTGCCCTTCGTACTGTTCCTTTCCGTACGCTGGTGCATCATTGTGTACCACATACGCCTTTCCATCATCATCAAAGAACAATGCCGGATCGATCCCACCAAAGTCAAGCTGAATGGGGTCAGACCAATTACCTTCAAGCGGATCTTTCGTTTTCACAACCATATTGCCAATCTCCGAGGCGATTTGCGTGGTAATCATGTAAAAAGTATCGTTATTCGGGTTATACTGGATATCCGGCGCATAGACACCGGCACTAATACCTGCGGTTTCCACTTTCAATTGTGACTCTCGATCCAGTACATGGCCAATCTGCATCCAATTGACCAAATCTTTGGAATGAAAAATAGGCACACCTGGGAACATAACAAACGAGGAGCTCACCAGGTAGTAATCGTTTCCCTTACGAGTAATACTCGGATCGGGATAACACCCCTGCAAAATCGGGCTGTAAAACTGTCCTTCGGTCAAAAGGCTGTCGGCATATATTTTATCGTTACCCGCATATTCAAAATTCTGGAAAACAGGCTCGCTGCTCGCAACAATCCCGTCACTGCGATTTCCGTTATTTTGCTGGCAGCCAGACAGCAACGCTGTCGCTAGTATGCTGAGCCATATATTCGTCTTATTCTTCATCCTTCTTTCTTTCATTTTCATCTTTCTTTAATGGACTTAGTTATGGTGTTTCATATCCAGTTTTATTTTCTTCAATTCCTGCAGTTCGTGGATTGGCCGCTCGACCTGGTACGGTATGGGCATTTTTGAAAATGTCTGGAAGTACAGCAAACACGCGTCCTTCCACCAAACTGCATCTTTTGCCTGAATCTTCAGTTTAGATTGCACCTGCTCAAATCGCTGTTTATCAACATACGGCTGCAGCGTGTCCCAAACTTTTTGAAACGCACGTACTTCGTGTACACCACGATCGTAATGCATACACAGCTCGTCCCATAACGTGCGACCGCTTTTCATGCGGTGCGTCCATGGCACATGATGAAACCATAATAGCAAATTTTCAGGGCAACTCTCCAATTTATTAAATGTGCTACGCAACGGCTCCTTATACTGCGAGACAGCGCCGCTCCCAGCTGTCGTACGATCAAACCCTACGCCTACGGTATCAGCATTGTGGTAGTACCACGGCATCCAGTCTGGTCTTCCGCCCTCCATCTCGCCCCAAGGCTCTGGCCCGTAATGATGACCGTACGCGAAGATATGATGCAGCCCGAGGGGCATCATATAATCTACGGCAACTTCACGAGATCGCATCATCATCTGCCGAACAGGCAGCACGAACTGGGCATCATTTGAAAATGTCTGGCGGATCCACTCTTCGGCGATCTGCTCGGATGACAGCTGGTGGTTCCAGGCTAGGCGGCCGAACGCATACCAATTGGCCTGAGCAAAATCGTGCCCTGTCCAGTTAGCGTCTTCTCCTATATTGGCGACGGCCGAAATTGCTGTTTTCTTATTTTTAAACGTGCTACCGTCCGTTACACGAGCGACCGTAGTACCTGGCCCATTGGCATAGGTGTCGCTGTCCAGCGTTTCTTTAAAAAGCGGCGCCAGATATACCAAATGGTTGGAGAAGCCTAGATATTCCTGGGTAATCTGAAATTCAATCATCTGCGGTGTATGCGTCATAGCGCCAAAGAGCGGTGTGACCGGCTCGCGCGGCTGGAAATCGATAGGTCCATTTTTTATCTGTATGATGACATTGTCCCGAAATTCGCCATCCAAGGGTACAAACTCTTGATATGCTTGCTTAGCCCGGTCTTCTGCTGTGGGGTTATACACAAACGCACGCCACATCACAAGTCCGCCGTAGGGCTTCAACGCATCTGCCAGCATATTCGCACCATCCGCATGCGTACGCCCATAGTCCTGGGGACCCGGTTGCCCTTCGGAATTCGCCTTAACCAGAAAGCCTCCAAAATCTGGAATTTGCTGATAGATTTCCTTCACTTTGGTCTCCCACCATTGCTGCACGGGCTTGCGAAGGGGATCCGAATCAGCCAAACCGTCTAGCACCTTGGGAGCGGAAAAATTAGCCGACAAATAGACCTTGATGCCATACTTCCGAAATACAGCAGCTATCGCTTTCACCTTCACGATATATTCGCTCGTGAGAATCTCGGGTGAAGCATTGACATTGTTCAATACTGTAGCGTTGATACCTATCGAAGCATTCGCGCGGGCATACTGCTCGTACCTAGGCGATAACTTCCCAGGTAGTTCATCCCATAGCCAGAGCGAATAACCAGCATACCCCCTTTCCACGGTCCTATCCAGGTTATCCCAATGATTTAATATCCGGATATCGTAATCGGGAATCTCCTCAAGGAATAAATTTCGCATATCAGCTTTGGTTTCTTGCAGGCGCAATAAATGATATGCACCATACAATAGACCTATAGGTTCAGCGGCGTTCAAATGAATGCCTGATGCACTGCCTTTAATTTGATAACCTTCCTTTAGTCGTTTAGCCCCTTTGTCGATGTGCATCTCGATAGTCGGGCCGCTCCAATAGCGTTCCAGTTCTTTCCGGGCGAGCTGCGCCGTTTTATGCTGATCACGCAAACCAATACGCCGCTGGCTTGCAATATGCTTTTCGACGGGCTTATATCGTAACCAAAGTTGGCTTCCTTCTTGTGCATGCGCAAGAAACGGAAGTAGAACGATGAGGAATAAAAGGTGTTTTTTTCGAGGGAACATACGTGGTAATTTTGATGTTTACTGTCCTGCTATGGTTTTTATCATTCCGTCTTCATCGTACTCCAGCTCGACCATTTTCATGCTGCGCAACCAAGTTTTTCCGCCCGAGGGCACCGTATCGTGATAGAACAAAAACCACTTACCGTTAAACTCCAGAATACTATGATGTGTGGTCCAGCCAACAACGGGCGTCAGGATTACACCCTGATAAGTAAATGGCCCATACGGGCTATCGCCGACCGCGTAACATAACAAGTGCGTATCGCCAGTGGAATAGGAAAAGTAGTATTTCCCGTTATATTTATGCACCCAAGCGGCTTCAAAAAATCGGCGGTCGGTATCGCCCTGTTTTAGTGGGTTCCCTTCTTCATCCAATAGGAGCACTTCGCGCGGATGCTCGGCAAATTCAAGCATATCATCCTTTAACCGAGCAACCTTAGCGGACAGCCCCGTCTCATGGAAATGCGGTAAATCGCAAGGAGGAAGCAACATATTGTCCCGATAAAACTGAAGTTGACCGCCCCATATCCCACCGAAATAAAGGTAGTGCGCTCCGTCATCCGCAAAGGCACAAGGATCAATGCTGTAGCTTCCTTGCATCGGGTGCGCTTGTGGAATAAAAGGTCCCTCAGGCCGCTCGCTAACGGCGACCCCGATACGGAATATATCGTTCTTATCTTTCATGGCGAAGTATAAATAATACTTTCCATCTTTGAAGGCTACATCCGAATCCCACAGCTGTCTTCCTGCCCAAGGGATATCCTCCAGGCGAAGTGCTACGCCGTGGTCGACTGCCTCGGCTTGGGCATCTTCCATCGAGAAAACATGGTAATCGCGCATATTGAAATGATCACCGTTGTCATTCTCTGCTACCCCACTCTCCCAATCATGGGAAGGATATATAAAAATTTTACCTTCAAAAACATGTGCTGAAGGATCGGCCATGTAGTCATTAGGGACTAAATATCGAGGAGTTTTCATATACATAGTTTTCATTATTAATTAGCTAATTCGAGAATGTCTACTAAAAAAGGCTTGGGTTGATAGTGGCGATCAAACAGCAAAGGGTAATCTGTGCGCCCTTCGATCGGCCAATTGTTCTTCCAGGAATCCCCATCGCCTACACCCCATAACGTTACCCGGCTAATCTTATCTTGGTGCTTTAGGTATAAATTAAAAAAGCTGACATAACGCGCACCCAGTTCATTCATTTTATCCGCCGGCAGTCCCTCTTTATAGGGGTCGAACGATTCGTTATAGGCTGCCGTATCGGCCAATTCCGCACCGACGTGCGGGCTGGCATGCGGAAGAACCGAAATATCCATCTCAGTAACCATCACCTTAACTCGCAAATTAGCGAAATCAATTATTGTTTTCTCCGTTTCCTCCAAGGACGCGTGCGATAGTCCGTGATGCTCCTGCATACCTAAGCCATCAATTTGGATACCATCATCCTGTAATTTCTTTGTCAAACGGACGATACCCGCCCGTTTCGCTGGTATGGCCGTCGAATAATCATTGTAATATAATTCAGCTTCCGGATCCGCCTGGTGAGCGAACTTAAATGCGAGCGGAATAAAATCCTCCCCGAGGATCTCGTAGAATTTACTCGGGCGATATTCGCCATTATCAAGTATCGCTTCATTGACTACATCCCAGCCATGTATACGCCCTTTGTACCGCGAAACGATGGTGTGGATGTGGTTTCGCATGCGTTCGGTCAGCACTTCGCGCGAAACATCGTTACCGTGCTTGTCAACAAAAAACCAATCGGGGGCTTGCGAGTGCCAGATCAAGTTATGCCCCACGATATGCATTCCATTCTTTTCCCCCAACTCGACGAATTTGTCCGCATCATCAAAGAAGAACACGCCTTCTTGTGGCTGTATATTCTCACTTTTCATACAATTCTCGGCGACAATGGAATTAAACTGCTGCTGCACAACTTCGAGTGCTGCAACATTGTGGCCCTTAATCTGACCGAGATCCAGCGCCGTCCCGACATAAAACTTATCCGCGTAGGCTTCTTTCAAAGTTTTTGCGCTATCCACCTGCTCTCCCTGCGGCTGTCCAGACGTACAGGACATGCCCACAGCAACGGCTAGTCCAGATAAAATAATCGTTTGTAGTACATTCATGTTTAAGGTTTTATGTTTTATTTCTGTGTCTATCTTCAATTTCGTGGTTTATGGTATCGATAACGTCATCTTCCAGGCTGTACTTGGAAATAATGAACATCGCCAGGATCAATAAGATCGCCGGAATAACGGCAACCAGCCATAAAATCCCTTGCTCGGCGGATGCCGACTGTGTCAAAATATTATCCTTATCAAAGCCTACGTAAGCCAGTACGAGCCCAGGAACAATCCCGCCGAGTGCCATTCCTGCCTTATAGAAAATCCCGGTCAGCGCATTCACAATACCCGAAATACGTTTACCCGTTGCGTGTTCGCCATAAGAGATCACTTCCGGCACGAGCGCCCACATATAGCCCGTAGCGACAATAACTCCAGTCGATTTAATAAACTGCGCGACGAGCACCAACCAGACATGCATTTTCAAAGCGGGGACAATAGAAATAATATAAAGCATGATCATCCCTGCAATAGCGATAGTTAGGAACCCGTAAAACATCTGCTTTTTTCCGATAGCGCGTTTAATAGCCGGCACCAGTGGCATAAAGATGAACGCAGGGATAGAGCCCAAAGCCATAAAGTAGGGTAACATCTCTGGCGCTTGTACATTATATATCATATAGTAAGAACCCGCCGAATTCCCTATGGCCATCATCGCAAAGGCAGTAATGAAGAAGAAGGCTAGCACTCGTAAGGGACCGTTATGTTTAAATTCGCCCCAAAGGTCCGATACCTTCACATTTTCCGTATCCTTATCATCCATAACCACGCGTTCCTTGGTCTGTGTATAACAAAACACCAATAGGCACAAGCCAACAAGCGCATATATTGTCATGGTAATAAACCACGCGTCGCCGGATTCAGGAGAATTAATCCTTCCATCAGGAGAAAAATATTGCACAACAATCGGCACACCGTATCCAACGGCAAGACCGCCCAGGTTAGCCATAAACATACGGGTAGACGTCAGTTTCGTGATTTCATCCGTATCGCGCGTCAACGATGCATTCAGCGCGCCGTAAGGAACGTTGATTAACGTGTAGAGCATCGAAAGCCCGACATACGTCACATAAGCGTAAGCTAGCGATCCGGAAAATCCATTCCAAAAGCAAAGGATAGCAAAGCCTGTGAGCGGTATTCCTCCTAAAATTAGGTAAGAACGATATTTCCCCATCTTGGCGTTCCGTTTGTCCACGAAGGCGCCGACAATTGGATCCCAAATCACATCTACTATTCGCACGACCAAAAACATCACGCCGGCGGCGGTGGCGGAGATACCAAAAACATTCGTGTAAAAAATGAGTAGGTACATCGATACGGTCTGATAAATAAGGTTCTGCGCTAAATCGCCAGAACCAAACCCTATCCGCTGTACTTGTGAGAGCTTATAAAAACCTCGTGATTCATTAACCTGACTTGTTTCTGCACTCATGTGATTGAATATCTGTTGTTTATCATTTATAACGTGGTTTTTTATTTTCTTTTTGCACTTTGTGGTGGCCCTAGATACGAGGGCTGCAATCCTCCAAAATCCATTACAACCTTTTGAATCACAATGCCGTGTTCTAACGGCCTTATACGGATCGTATATTCACCCGGTTGAGCAAAATCGTGTGACGTCTGGCTTTCGATAATCCGGCGAGCCTGCCATTTGCCCAGCTCCCCTTTATAGTGACCGTTAATATTCACGATCTGCTCTTGGCCTCCATTGATGGAAACCGCGTAACGGAGTCCCCTATTGGCGTTGTAATTCAAGGTGGGTGACGTCCATATCAGTAGCTTCGCTTTTCCGATTGTGGAGATATCAATTTTATATTCTAGGTATACCCGTTTATCCAAAATTTCCGTAACCGGTAAAGTCGTTACCGCAGATTCCGTTTTACCGAGATTTGGTATTTCTGTCCATCTTACTTTGGAAGAGTTACTTGCGTGAAAGAAGTTCATGGCCTCGATTGAAACATAGCCGTCTTGTTCGACAAAAATATTCGACGGCGCTTCCCTCGCGCTGGAATCAATGTAAACGACTGCTGGCATCATACTAGTGTCCGGGTTATTCCAGCTTGTGTATCCGATACGTATCTGATCCATCATGTGCTTCCATTTGCCGCCCGAAATCGTATTGAAGTGCAAAGTCAATAACGAATCACGCGTAAAACTTTCTTTGACTTTATCGGCCCAATAATTGGCACGTAAATCCTTCTTGGAGACATAAAAATCATTCATGGCTTTAGCATAGTACATATCATACAAATTGGACATACCATTAATAGGGAATAACACCAATTGATCGAAAGTATCTTTATACGTATCTGACAATTGGTTATATAGGCGCATCGCATCAATTAAAAGGGTACGATATTCCTTTACCACCGTTTCAAATTCGTTGTAGTTTGTTAAACTATATGTTTTGTGATCTAATAGTTCAGGTGTGACACGGTGGTTGAATTTGGTGTACAATTCGATCAAGCGGGCTGCTTCTTTTGCATGCTTCTGACCGAACTGCTGCGCGCACCACGCTCTGGTGTGCGAGGTCAGATTGGCGGGGTTATACCGTTTAGGATTCCACGCCATATCCAAGAAAAACGACATTGGATATTCCATGGGTTTCAGATCGCCTACATTGACGACCCATATTTTATCAACGCCATGTGCATAGGTCAGGTTCAACTGTTCCCACACCCGCGATATTTGGCTCACGTTGAGCCACTTGGTATTCCGAGGCCCTCCTACATAATCGAAATGGTAATACATTCCGTAGCCGCCTTTGCGGGGTTTGACTCCCAATTCGGGTAACTTTCGTACGTTGCCCCAATTATCGTCACAAAAAAGCAATGTTACATCGTCCGGTACCCGCATACCATTATCATAGTAGTCCTGTACTTCTTTATATAAAGCCCATACCTGTGGCGTATGCGCTGGTTCCTCCCCCGTGACATCCGCTATGATCTCGCGTTGATCGGCAACAATATCTTCAAGTAAGCTTGTGTTCTGCTTCTCACTCATAGGTTCATCGCCGTCACCACGCATAGCAATAGTCACCACCGTTTCCCAATCTTTAGCACGCTCCATTCCTTTACGCCAAAATTCTTGCAAACCTTTTTTGTTTTTGGAATAATCCCACGCACCACCCTCACCATGACGTTTCCATTCCGCCTGCGCACGTGCCATCGGTTCGTGATGGGAAGTACTCATGACAATACCCATTTCATTGGCCAATACTCCATTTTGCGGGTCATCATCGTAAAACGCGTTCCCCCACATCGCTGGCCAAAGAAAATTTCCCTTCAGACGGAGAATCAATTCGAAAACCGTTTCGTAAAACTGGCTGTTATATCCGCCAAAAGTGAGGTTAGCCCATTTTGTCAACGCTGGATATTCATCATTTAAAAAGATGCCTCGATACGCAACAGCTGGTTCGCCTTCGGTATAGACACCGGGCTTAATATATAGATTCGGCGCACGCTCTACGGGGACGTCTGCCCAAAAATACCATGGCGACACACCCATTTGTTTCGAAAGCTCGTAGATACCGTAAATGGTGCCGCGTTTGTCGCTTCCGGCAATCACCAAAGCTGATTTTATATCCTCTGCCGGATTCTCTACGACCGTAATGATAAATTTTTCCCGTTTACCTTCGATATCCTGTCGTTTGAGTAATCCTTTGGCTAACAAACCATCAATCACGCTCGATTGTCCTACCGTACCGATACAAATAGTTGACGCAGCGCCGGGCACCGTGCTGGCGCGTTTTCCCGCCACTTTTTCGAAATCCTTTTGTAAACTTTCGACGGCACGTAAAACGCCCGTATCATCTTTCGGATCTACCTGAAGCGCGAGTGGTATTCCATTTTCGATCAGCGCCAAACTTCCTTGTTGGGGCTCGTCGAAAATAAATCTCTTCTCGTCATCTTGTGCATGTAGAGTTACTCCCACTAGGAGGGATAACACGATAAAAAAATACTGCATATGAACAATGGTTTACGATGGTACGCGTAGCTTTCCATTTCGGGAAAACCACTAAGGTAAAGGTAACATTAACTGCACGTGCCCTTTATGGCAACTGTTACATTCGCTCTCCTTTCTGTTGCATACAGGGTGAAATTTGTTTCATTTCCGTTTCCTTTTGTTACCTCGCAGCGTTTCATCACTTCTTGTGTAAAAAAAAAACAGTTCCTGATCGTTACTAAATCACAGTTTATGTATCTTTCAAAAAAGTAACCAAAAAAACCAATGTTAAGATTTGCTACCCTTTGTGTATTTCTTTTTTATTTCATTGTTCCAGCCAGTGGCCAAGCCACACGTCTTTACGACCATCGGGATTATGGATTTGGCGAACTCTCGTCGAACCTCATCAGAAGCATCGCGCAGGATGAACACGGATATATCTGGATAGCCACTGAATATGGTTTAAATAAATTTGACGGTGTTCGTTTTGTGCAGTATCTCCATGATGTACAAGATAGCAGCTCGATCTCCAGCAACCATGTAACGACGATCCATCGAGACGCTAACGAGCGGCTGTGGATCGGCTGCTCAAATGGTCTACAATATTATGACGATACCCGCGAGCAGTTTATCCGCATTCGATTCCCGAATCAAATAGCGCCTCACATCACCGATATTTTGACCCGTAGCGATGGCTCGTTGTGGGTTGCTACGTCGGGTTGGGGTATTTTTTCCATTGATCCGTCAACTCAAATAGCCAATCAACTGGATCAAATCAACCAACTTGTAGGTGGTATGTACGGCCGTAAACTATTTGAAGATAGCAACAAGTATCTATGGGTGGCAATTGACCGGGTCGGGGTGATATGTCTTGCGCCCGATCTTAAAAAACGGGATCTTAGGGTAGCCACATTAGCCCCCCCTATTCCCAACGGGGAAATTTACAACATACTAGAAACGGAATCTGGAGATTTTATATTGGGTGAAGGCTCCGACCTTATGCGCATCAACAAATCAAAAACACACATTTCGTCCATACCCTTTGCTAATGGAAAATCCCCCAGGATCAACGAAATCCACGACATCGGGAACGGAACTATTATCATCAGCACGGAAAATGATGGCGTCTGGCATTTGGACACCTCGCAACAACCTTTCTTAATAAAACGGGATCAGTTATCGAACCTAGACAAGACCTATAGCAATGCGCGAATAAAGACCGTGCTACAAGACAGAGAAAAAAATCTCTGGTTGGGCTGGTTTCAACGAGGTTTGGTTTTCATTCCGGCTTCCAGCAAACAGTTTGAATTTTGGCGAATATTAGAGATTGAAGAATCGGACACAAAAAAAATAAAAACGATCACGACCGACCGGGACAAACATGTCTGGTATAGTATTGAGGGCAAGGGTGTTTTTAGGGTGGACAGCACAGGAAACCTACTCCAATCCTACCCGCAATTACATAATATAACACAGTTGCTGGAAAATGAAAATGGCGATATCTGGTTTTTATCATACGATAAAGGGCTCGGTAAAATAGAGGTGAAAAGCGAAAAAGCTATTTTTCTGAACCTTTTTTCAAACCAGCTGACCAAGGCAATGGTACGCGGAAAAAACAATAAGCTTTATATATCTACATTTGGCACTGGATTCGTGGAATATGATCCGCAAAACGATACCTTCAAAAAATTCAGCATGGATGATACCATTGGGGGCGGTGGCGTGTTGGGGAACGATTGGATTAACACCATGCTCTGCGATAAACAGGGACGGATATGGCTCGGCCACCACAAGGGAATTAGTTGTTACGATCCGCAAAAAAATACTTTCGTAGATCAATGGGCAAACCAGGGGCTCTCTGAACAAATCGTGCTTTCGCTATTACAGGATAAAAATCAGCATATTTGGGTAGGCACCTATAATGGGCTGCATAAAATAACAAAAGATACGCGAGAACTCGCAAGCATTACCACAAACAACGGGCTTTCCAGCAATGTTATCTCCGGACTGGCGGAAGATAAACAGGGTAATATATGGTGTAGCACCTTCAATGGTATTAATTATGTCGACCCAACCAAAAACAAAATTGTAAATTATTATACCGGAGACGGACTGGTTGACCGCTCTTACAACAGTTCTGTTTATTATCAGGATCTCCAAGGAAAAATATATTACGGCGGCAAGCAGGGCATCACCTCCTTCTACCCTCAGCAGGTTCAGTCTCCAAAGTATACACATCCGGTCCAAATGACGAATCTTTACCTCCGGAATCAATCCATAAAACCCGGAGATCTTTCGGGAGGAAAACCGATCTACACCCAAGGTCTTGCTACTGCAAGCGAGTTTCAATTTGCCAGTCAAGACGATAGCTTTACGCTCGAGCTGTCCACCATGGACTTTAATAGTCCGGAAAACATTCACTATGAGTATCGATTGAAGGGGTTCAATAAAACCTGGAACACCACACTACCGGGCGTAAATCTCATTACCTACAATAACCTCACACCAGGGGACCATGAGCTGGAAATCAGAGCGTGTAAATATGGCGCTTATTCGGAAAGCAAAATCATTAAATTGCATGTTATGCCGCCGTGGTACCGCAGCACATTAGCCTATTTCCTATATCTAGCCATTGTCATCGGAATACTGACATTGATTGCGCATTACCTTCGAGAGCGTCGTCTAGAAAAACTACATGCTTATAAACTTCAACTTTTTACCGACATTTCGCACGAAATCAGATCCCCCCTCACACTGGTGCTCAGTCCAATCGATAAGCTAATTATGACAGCACCGGATAAAACGAGTAAAGACACGTTACAAAGTATGCGCAGAAATGCACTTCGCATCTTAAACCTAGTCAACCAGCTGCTCGATATCCGCAAGTTGGAAACCGGACAGCTTAAATTAGTATTTAAAGAAACGAATCTCCCCGGTTTCACGCAGCAATGCACACAGTTATTTGAACAACAAGCACAAGAACGGGGGATCGCGTTTAAAGTCGCCTCCGACATGGAATATATCCCGGTTTGGATGGACTCCAATAGCTTTGAGAAGATACTTAGCAACCTGTTGTCAAACGCTTTTAAGTTCACGCCGAACGGAGGAGCGATCGATGTCCATCTTACTTCGTTATTCACGAAACAGGGCAATTATGCCAAAATAATTGTGTCCGATAGCGGCGCTGGTATCCCCGAAAATGAGACACGAAATATTTTCAAACGTTTCTATCAAGGCAATAATCAGATTTCCGGTGGACAACAGGGATCAGGCATTGGTTTACACTTAGCGCAGATGCTCATCGAGAAGCACGGCGGAAAAATTTCAGCCGAAAACCGCACCGACAAACAAGGAAGCCACTTCTCGCTACAAGTTCCGCTCGGCAACCGTCATTTGCCAAAAGCACAACTACAAATCGAGCGATTGCAGTTAGAGAAAGACAGCATGGTGGAACCGGTGATGCTAAAACAAATTTTATCGCAGGAAGATACAACAGCTGCGAAAGCGAGGCTGCATAAAACAAACTTCAAAGTGTTAGTCGTTGATGATGAGAAGGATATTCTTCATTATATAAACCAGGAATTGCAGAGTATATATAAAATCATCTCGGCAGGTAATGGAAATGATGCCTTTCAGCTCGCGTTGTCGCACCTCCCCGATCTGATTATCTCCGATGTATCTATGCCCGATATGGACGGCTTTACGCTCGTTAAAAAGGTAAAAAGCAACAGCGCGACGAACCATATTCCTGTCGTCCTGCTCACGGCAAAAATAGACCACGAAGACCGTATGCAGGGAATCGGTTTGGGTGCGGACGCCTATCTCACCAAACCCTTTCTCATCGAGGAATTATTGATCCTAGCCGAGAACTTGATCAAAAACCGCATGACTGTCAAAGGAAAATACTCCGGTGCACAGGAACAGCAAGGTAAGGTGAAGACGATCTCTTTTAAATCGAGTGATGAACTACTTATGCAGCGCATTGTCAGTGCCGTAAATAAATACTTGGAAAATCCAAGTCTCAATGTACAACTGCTAGCCGACGAAGTTGGATTGAGCCGCGTGCAGTTACACCGTAAGGTGAAGGCACTCACGGGCGTATCTACGAGCGAGTTTATACGAAACATACGCTTAAAACAGGCCGAAAAGTTGCTGTTGGATAAAAAAATGAATATCTCACAAGTTGCGTATGCACTAGGATTCACGAATCAGACACATTTCTCGACACTGTTTAAGAAGTTGTATGGTTTAAGTCCTTCGGAATACATTAACCGGCATGCGAAACAGCAATGTTATGAAGGTAGTTAAGCCTACTCGGAGACAAACAACTTTTTTGCTTTTTAAGGTAATCTGGCAATTCTACAGCTTTAACCATTACACATTGCGTTAGATTTTGTGTAGTTTTTAAAAAAACATTATGATATGGCCGAGTATATTGAAATAGAAATCCATCGAATCCACGTGAGTACTGATGAAAGGCGTCATAAACCATTAGTATCGTCCATTGATCGGGCTTCCCACCCTGAGTTTCGGCACGTCCATTTATGACGCATAAGATGACAACGCCTGAGCTCAGATCGGATATAAAACACGTTTACTAAACAACGCAATTGAAACTATTCCCACTTCCCTGGAATTACTTTACTTTTTTATGTGCATTACTACTGATAAACATTTCGTTGCGTTCCTCCGATATAATTCCTAAAAATCGCTCATAATGTTTCAATACGTCGGAAATCAACTCATTCTTGGTAAAGTATTGAATGTCGTATCCCTCTCGTGAATCTCCAAAGTAAGCTTTAGGGAAATATGTTTTATTTTCATCGACATCAGGAATGTTATCTTCCGCGAGTAAGTAATCCGACACCAGTTTTGACTGACTTTGTACGCCATAAATAAAATTATTGACCCTGTCATATTCTATTTCGATCTCCATCTTCTTCGGATTTTCATAAGAATTAATCTTTGCATTAATTCCATTCGCGGCAAACTCTTTTAACAACTCTGAAAAGGCATCATGTACCGTCGTTTGAATGAACTGTTCGACGGAAGGGCGATCTTTAAAGGAAACAATACGCTTTAATCGTTCTTTCCAAAATTCACCAGACCATGGAATTACTGATTCGGAAAAATTACGATCATAGTACGCTCCATCAATGATGAGAGCCTTTACAAAACTAACAATGAACAACAGCATGATGATTGAAAATGGTAAAGCGGTAATCAACGTCATACTTTGTAAAGCATTTAAGCCCCCGGCATTCAATAGCAGTAAGGACAGAACTGCGAGTAATATACCCCACAAGGCGATCTGCCATTTTGGAGAGTGCTTTGCATTTTTGGTAGCTATGTTGTTCATCACGTAAATCCCCGAATCTGCCGAAGTCACAAAGAATATAATAATAATAATAATTACCACAAAGCTTGCTATCGTGGAAAAAGGGAGGTACTCCAAAAACCTAAACATCAAAGCATCGGGGTTAGAAGCTAACTCACTTAACATTCCGTTGGCGACATTCCGGTCAAACCATATTGCACTGTTTCCAAAAACAGTCATCCAAAAAAAGTTGAATACAGTTGGTATAATTAATACGGCCCCTATAAACTCTCGAATTGTCCTTCCTTTTGAAATTTTAGCAATGAATAGTCCCACGTATGGCGACCACGAAATCCACCATGCCCAATAGAGAATTGTCCAATCATAAAACCACGGCAGGGTCTCCTCTTCGTAAACATGCGTATTAAAAGTAAGGCTGAAGAAATTGGTGATATAATTTCCTATCCCTTCCGTAAAACTACCAATCAGGTAAACAGTTGGTCCGGCAAACAAAACAAAAAGGAGAAGGCAGGATACCCCGACTATATTGATGTTACTTAATATCTTTATTCCTTTATCCACGCCAGTAACCGCAGACAAAATCGAAAGAGACACCAATGCTCCCACGATAAAAACTTGATAAACGAAACTGGTATCGGGCACTATACCCAATATTTCTAATCCTGAATTGACTTGAACAACACCAAAACCCAGTGTCGTTGTTATTCCAAAAAATGTACTGCAGAGCGCAAAGACGTCAATTGCATTTCCCCACTTTCCGTTAATTTTTTCTTTCAAAAGAGGATAAAAACCGCTACGTAGCGAAAGCGGCAGTTTATAGCGATAAGCAAAGTAGGACAGCGAGAGGCCGATTATCCCATAAATTGCCCACGCGTGTATACCCCAATGAAAAAAGGTATAAACCTGTGCATTCTTTACACGACTAATGTATTGGTTCGATGTAAATGCTTCCGATGAGTAGTGCTGCATGGGTTCTGCTACACCAAAGTACATCAACCCAATTCCCATACCCGCCGCAAATAGCATCGAAATCCAGGAAAAAAAAGAATACTCCGGCCTGCTGTCATTATTTCCTAACCTTATCGTCCCGTATTTACTAAACATGAGGTATATGAGGAAAATCACGAAGATCGTCACTGACCAGACATATATCCAATTTAGATTGACAAAAATGAAATTCTGAATAGTATTTAACAGTTCTTCTGCAACTTTAGGAAAAAAGACTGAAATTAAGGAAACTGTAGAGATGAATATAATACTGGGTATGAATATTCCGCTTTTTAATGAAGTTTTGCGCATATGCTTTATTCTTTGATTAATAGTAGATTTTAACAATTACTTTATCAGTTAAACTTTAGCGTTATTTAAAAATAAAGTTATGGTTAATAATTTATAGCGTCTGAAACCATAAAAATGGACGAGGACCTTTTATTTCAACGCTTCCGCTGAGGTCAACAAAAATGCGTCCTTCCCAGCAATAAATGTAACGCTATTTTATCAAACCATCCTCAAATTTGATATTTCATATCAGTAGCGTCCTAAACAAAGAAAAAAATGGCGGTGGATTAATACAGCAGGGATT
>NZ_FUKU01000011.1 GCF_900163865.1 Sphingobacterium sp. JB170 | reverse complement strand
AAAGTGTTTTTTAGCTTATAAAAAGTGTTTTTTAGCTTATAAAAAGTGTTTTTTAATGTTGTAACTAATTGATTTACAGTGGCTACAAGTCCTGTAAATATATTAAATATCTTAAATATATAAAAAAAAACGTTAGGGGTATTTAGGGTAAAAATCGAAGATTTTTGACCTGAAACCCCGACTTTTTGTCAGGTATTGGGGAACTCTGAAAATCCACGAAAAAACGGAAAATAAAAAAGAAACCAAAGGGGGAGGGTGTGTCATATTAATGTAATATGTTTCGTATATCAATGGTTTAAATTTAAATAAGACAAATTTAATAATTAAGCCCTTCGCTCATTTGCAGCCTGCATCCCTGCGGGCATGCACTACCGCCCTTCGGTTGCTGTCTTTTAGGGATATGACTTCCATAAACAGCCCGACCGCAGGGAGTAAGTCTGCCGAAGGAGACAGGCCGTAGAAGAGTGGGGGAATTTTTGGAATTTTCGTTTTTAGAATCTTTAGCCGTATCTTTGATAATAGAAAAAGCTCGAGCTTTGGTAGAGCTCGAGCTTTCGTTCAACAAAAGAATAAATTTATATACACACTTTGGACATTTGTATATCAAAGTTTGGACCCTTGATATTTATCCTTTATTGAACACATATACAGTTTTGGAAGCTGTATAACCAAGTTTTGGAAGCTTGGTTTTTGTATCAAAAATTATATCTATTAGGCGCATTTTGCGCCTATTTTTCTTTATACAAATATAACAAATAAAAAACATGCTTTTGAAGAAGGGTTACTGTTCTTGAAAATAGGTGCTAATAGCCTTTTTTGATTTTAACTAGAAAAAATTTACGGTGGATTTTTTATCCATTTCCTAGAAAACAGATATGTCGTAATTCAGCAGCATTCAAAAGAGGTTCACAGGACCTCTTTTTTCATTTGCTTCATTTCGAACGCAAAAGATCAAGAAGCAAATAGCCCCTTATACGGGGGCTATTTGCTTCTTAGACCTTTTTCTCATATCTTTATTTCGTCGGAAAGGTCGAGAAGTGTCTTGCGCCGTACAAAAATGCTTTATACGCATTTTTGTACTTGCTTCGACTTTCTCGTTTTGTTCCCGATGGTCACAAAATCCTGCATAATGGCAAAAAGAACTGAACGCATCGAGATGCGTGTCACTCCTTACGAAAAAGCGCTGTTGCAACAACGCATGTCCGAGACGAATCTCGACACGCTTGCCGATTATATCCGAAGTATGACATTCGGATATAAGATTGTCAGCAAGCAGACAACCGAAGAGAAGCAAACCTTAGGCGCTATAAAAAATGGTTTGCTCGATCTGCAAAGATTGCGCAACCTCATCCATAAGGATGCAAGAGCGGAGCTCCTACAGGAAATAGATGGGGTAATCAAAAACCTAAAAAATATTATTGATGATCGGAAAATGTAAAGCAGTAGGCGGTAGCGCAGCAGGGATGGAATATCTGTTTCAAGATAAGCAAGATCAAAGCAAAACGCGAGGATATGAGCTTGATCGTAATATGCTGACAGGAGAAAATGCAAGTGAAATCATGTCCGAGCTGAAGGAGTGGAACAAGGATAACGCTCGCAATCTGAAGAACGAAGTTTTCAGTATGGTCTACAGTCCAGCAGGGAATGACGGGAAGAAATTAACCAACGAACAATTAACCCAGTTAGGCAAAGAATTTATGTCTAAGACACTCGGAATCGATCCAAATACACAGCCGTATTACATGCGAGTGCATGACGACACCAGAAACAAACATGTTCATATTTACACCCCAAGAACTGATCTAAATGGGCAGACAATAAGCGATAAGCATTGTCAATATAGGGCAATGAGTTCGGCCGATGAAATCGCACAAACACACGATTTAATTCGAGCCAAAGAGATTATGCAGCATAGAATTGAAAACGCCAACGAGGTTAAACACTTGCTAAAAAAAGAAGTTACCAAAGTGCTTTCCAATTCTACCTCTTGGAATGATTTCAAGAAAAAAGCAAGTACAAAAGGCATCGATATCGTGGAGACAGTGAACAAACAGGGAGCAGTACAGGGATATCGGATCAAGTTTGACAATCAAGACTTCAAAGCTTCTGACATTGATCGAAAAATAACACTCCCGAAGCTTGATGCAATATTTCAAAATAACATTATTGAAAACGCACGAACGATAAATAGAAGCAAAGGAATAGGGTATTAATATGGCAAAAGTAAAAGCATCTCAAAGCGAAGACAATCTATCGGTTATTTCAGAGGAACTAAAACAAATGCAAATAATTACGAGAGGATTAGAAGCTAATATTTCGAATTTAACGCAAAATCAAGCCGTGTATCAACGCGTTTTACAAAGCGAAAGTATTGAAGCGGCAAAAAGATTAAAACTCGTTATATCGCAGGAAATAGGCTCTCTGAACAAAATCACAGAAGACATTGTTTCCCTCGAGAAACGAGTACAGGAGAGTATCAAAAAAACGAGTTTTAATGCTTTACAAGAGGTCAAAGAAGCTGTACTTATCAAATCCAAAACATCAAAACAGATAGTTTGGATGCTCGGGATCTGTGGAATCCTCCTTGCCCTGGCGACGATCGGACTCCTGGTCAAGCAGAGCATTGATCAAAAAACCATTGCCGGTGCAATCGAAGAAAAAGCAAAATATGAATTCTTGATGAACGATTTAAAGCAATGGGCGAAAGACAATCCTAAAGATGCAAAGAGCTTTAGTAATTGGAGCAAAAACAAAGGTGAATAGACAATCCCTTTGCTTTTATAAGTTATTTCCAGAAAAAATAAAGAGCAATAATTACACAGATGATTGCTATGAAAATAGTTGTATAATTTAATTTTTTGGGAACACTTTTTAATCCCTCGTAAAGCGCATCTCTTTCTATACTTTCATCTATACTACGTCTATAAATTATCTGATCTATATTATTTAATGAAGTAGTATCTATGTTAGTGTTGGAATTGAAGTACTTTATTTTTTCAAGAATATCATCATCATCCATATTTTTTATTGTATCCCATTCTTCTTGAGACATATCTTGAAATTTAGAAAGGTTTGTTACTCCATCCTCTTGATATTGTAGAATTTTCCTTTTTTCATAAAAAACAGTTTTATAATATTCGTGCATCCAATATCTAATTGATGCTTTTTTTAATGGCAATAAACTACTAGGGAGAATTTCTTTAGTGATATTTTCCTTGTAAATAATCAAGAAGTATGAGCCTAAAGCATATACCATCTGTCTAGCTAAAGTCTTATCATTAGTAAGGTTTAGCTGTCTGATCAATTCTTTTAAAGAGTCTTTATTCTCGTAAATTTCATCGATGGTGTTTTTCATAAATTAAAAGCTTAGTCAAGAGTTCAAAAAGAACAGGTTTTGTTTTTATTTCTTGTTATTTGACATAAGGCATCCATGACCAATATTTGGTAATATCAGGAAAGATCAGAAACAGTACACAGATAACATAAACACCAAGTTTAACATACATGCACCCCATGAACGCAGGAAATGTTTGAATCTGATTCTTTTGATCTTGCAGATACAATAAAGCCGAATCTCTTGATAAACCTGAAGCTATATAGCTTCCAGCAGCAAGCGAAAATATCTTAGCAAATAGGTTTTCTGGATGTTGTTCACTAATCCAAGAGAGCATTGAAGCGCACACTCCGGAGATCAAATAAGTCATTGCAACGAATGATAAAATCACCATTAATAGATCGTGCCATTTTAAACGATAAAAATGCACTGAGGAGTCATAATTCATTCGCTTTAGCGATAAAGCATTGAAAGGCATTAAAAGAATTCCCGCAAAAAATTTTAGAATATATCGGATCAATATAGAAACAATTGCAACAATTAGAAGGTTAACAAACATTTGGGTTAAAATTTGAATCAAAAATACTTATTTTATTTTGGAAAAGAGCCAATAGCTTTAGTAGCTATTGTTCTGACAACAAGATCACCATATTTTGAATATGCTTTCCCTTTTTTTTTCTGCAAGAACCTCCATTTTTTCCATCCGATCCGCGAAAGGTTTAATTCTTTTTTCTATCAAATCAAATCTACATTTAATGTTATTATATTTGTAAATACGTATTTACATAAATACGTATTTACAAATATATGTTATGCCTAAAATCATCACATTAGCACACCAAAAGGGTGGAGTTGGTAAAAGTACGTTAGCTTTAAATCTTGCTTATAGATTCAGTAAAGAGGTCAAAACAGCTTTGACTGATACAGACCCCCAAGGCTCAACTATACAATTGAAAGACATTGTGCAGGGTATTGATATTTTGGGTTATAAGGGGACAAAAAATCTGCAGGGAAAACCCTACGATGTTATTTTTATTGATACCCCGCCGTATTTAACCGAAAATATGATACCTATATTTTTGGCTTCCGATTTGGTTTTAATTCCTACAAAAGCAGGAGTTCCCGACATCATGGCGATACGAGCCACAATAGAACTTGTGAAAGAAGCACGGAAGAAAAAGCCTGACTTAAAAGCGGGGATCGTCTTAAATATGATTAAGCCGAGAACGAATATAACAGAAGAAGCAAAAGAGCAGTTACAGGCGTATCGTTTACCCATACTTGCGGAAATCCGTGATAGGGTAGTTTTTAATAATACATTCCTTTCGGGAGGTATAGGGACAGGAAATGACCAACAGGCAGTACAGGAGTTGGAACAATTAACAACGGAAATTTTAAACTTATTATAATGGCAACGGGAGCATTTGACAAACTGAAACAGGTAACCCCAAAGGAAACCCCCAAACAAAAAATTGTACCTGTAAAAGAACGCAAGAGGGATAACGAAAGTAGTTATACGCTTTGGTTAGATAAAGACCTTTTAAAAGCCTTAAAATTGAAGGCGGTCGAGGAAAACGACAATGTTAAAAACCTTGTAGAACAAGCAATAAGGCTATATTTAAAGTAATAACGTATTTAAGTAAATACGTTATTACGTTTTTTTTTTAGTCGTTATATCCGTCTATAATATCAGATAAATAATACCCCTCTTCAAATGACTTTTTAGGACTCTCTTTATCGAATTTTCCAAATAAAACAACATTAAACCTCTCAAAAATCAATTTAAACAAGTCTTCATTTTCATGTTTGTCGATATGAATACTAATATACTTTTTAGGCTCTATATCGGTTTTTTCGCAAAGCAAATGTAAACTTTTGTTATTTACACCACCAAGACTTATACCGACTATTTTGTGAGTTTTTTCGTCCAGATTGAAATGTTTTTGTAGGTCAGAAAATCCTCGGCCGTTTAGATCGGCAGCAGCCGTACCAAAGGCATCAGTGTATTGTGTTGTTGCTTCCATATTATTAAGGTTAATTAAAGGTTTTTATTAAAAATAAGATATAAATTATATTAGATGTTATTTGATTTGGGTAATACTCCTTTTTTCTGATAGGTTCCTATGATATATGCAGTTGCATTCTCTATCTTTATTTCGCCTTTTCTTGCCCTCTCGTTCACTTTCTCGATAAACTTAATGAATTCTTCGTAGCTGTCTTTTACAATCAATGCAGCGTATTCCTCGCTGATACCGTAAGCCACGATGGTACGGATGTTCTTTTGCTCAGTAACTGACTTGTTAAAGTCTATTTCCAGTTGTTTAGGTTTATCTTTGTGTATGCTCACATAAATCTGAATGTATTCGTAAGAACGCCCACGTTTATACAACTCATAATCGAATGATATGTCAGTCTGTTCATTTATTTGCTTCTTAGCAATATCAAGAACCTTTTCTTTAAATTGTCCTATCTGCGTGTATTTTTCATTTCTCTTTTTGTCTACCAAACCAAGCATCTGCTTTAGTTCTATAATCGGAATAGGTTTTGGAAACCTGCCAACGGTGCGCCATTGACAGGCGAGCATATATAATCTTTTTGCATAACTTGATGTACAGCCTAAAACCGATTTTAATTGGAAATGTGTAAAGTTGTTTTTCAGTTCAAAGAATAAAGGTTTTGCCGGTTCTGAAATCATAACCTCAAAAGCTCCAAAGCCTTTCAGATATTTGACTTTCTGAAAAAGCCAAATTTGCTCATAGTATTCGTCTGTTTCAATTTCAAAGATACGAGAACCAATATCCTCGGTTGATTTTCTAAGTTGCTGATAATTCCATTCTCGTCCTGTTAGCAGTTCTATATCCTTTGCCCGAATTGTATATGTTAGTTTATCCTCTTCTAATGATGAAAGTATCATAAAAAGAATATCTAACTGACAGGCAGTAAAATCATACCTTCCTGAAGTAATTGCATTATGTTGCTTGTAGTTTTTTTTCCCTAGTGCTTCTGCGTCTTGAATTGTCAATAACTCCATTTTTAGCAAATTTGATTAATCCAAAGCTACTAAAAAACACCTAATAAAAAAACCGTGTTTTATTTAAGCCATATTTAGCTTATAAAAAGTGTTTTTTAGCTTATAAAAAGTGTTTTTTAGCTTATAAA
>NZ_FUKU01000019.1 GCF_900163865.1 Sphingobacterium sp. JB170 | reverse complement strand
CAAAACTATAAACAAATCATCGACAAATCAAATATGTAGTTCATAGGGCGGATACTGATTCACATCGATTTAAAAAATACGAGACTGAAAATCTGAATTTCTATGTGTCACCTTTTTACGACGTTGATGAAAAAGCTATGATTAAAACGAATGAAGCGCTTGAAAGCCTATATATTCAACATAAGAAACCAAAGTTAAAAATGCCAATTGATTATTATATGTGCGCTAATGAGGAAGAACTGAATAATCTTTCTAACATCATAATCTGGAATGGAGGTCTAGGAGCTTATACTAATATCCCAGAGGGGTTTATAGTAGCAATAAATGAGAACCCTGTTTATAAGCTCGAGTTTGTACATGCAGTTTTACGGTCAAGTGCAAATTGTTTTTTTATGCAAGAAGGTATAGCTGTATTATATGACGGAATGTATAAAGGGACGAAAGTTATAAAAAGGGAAAAGAAGAGTTGAAGTCTTGTGATGCAACCGGTAAATGCAATTTTGATAATTTATACTCAAGACAGGTAGAGCAACAGTATAATAGCAATTTGACGTACAGGTTTGCGGCGGCTTTCTGTAAATATTTGATCGATAATTACGGCTTGGATTATTTTTATAAACTGTACTACAAATAAAGAAATTACTACGAGTAACTTTATGGAAAAGATTAGCGAAATAACTGGTAAAAGCCAGATGGAGATTAAAAAGGGGGGTGAGAAATTAATACTTCAAGATTAAGATCAATTCGGGACTGGATATAGTAGTAAGAAAGGTTATATGCAGTAATTTTTATTTTGAAGAGTTTTTTAAGAAAAATCGTATGTGTAAACATAGTAATCGCAGCTAAAACGTATTGAAAAAAATGGTAAGCGATTCGGTGAATCGAATTTAAAAACACCTCCAAATACTATTTAAACGCTGATATTTGAACGACGTTCGAATCCCCGCGGGATCACAAAAAAGTAAAATGGCGCCATTTTTGGTATACTTGTCTTTTATTAATATAGTTTGCAATACAAACCCTTTCTCGCCAATAAAATATACTAGATGAACTATGTCTATACAGATAACTCCGTTTCTTGCTTTTTGATTTTCATAACGATACAGTTCAAATTGTAATGAAAAATTATCCGTTTTTCAAACTTTTCCTCTAGAACTCCGAGGCAGAGCCTCGAGGCAATCTCTTCGAATAATCAATTAGCCAACAAGATATCAAAATGACCATGTGTTTTAGCTACTTGAATTAACTTATTGCATTTCTACATCGCATTTAAATATTACCAAATAATTTTAGATTTTCATTGAAAGCTACTGACATCTAGAGTACACTGTAACCATTTGGCTCTTAGTCAAAGTCTTGCGAAAACCTGGTCGCCACATTAATTTTCCCTCTTTCAAAATAGATAACTGATCTGGAGCACTGCACGAGGTCATATTGAAAGCTATTCGCCTGATCTTTCTGACCGTATACGGTCCAGATTATTGTTTTTCCTTTTTTTTCGAGCATTTCAAGCAAATCCTGCTTCCTTATCCATAAACAAGGATCCGAGTCATAGTTCACTGACTGATCCATTGCAACGACTTCTCCTAGAGCGTTCGAATACATTTCATCAAGTGTGCTTATTTTCAGTTCCAAGAGTTCAAATAAACTCTTTGCGGGCTTTAGTAGTCCAATATTGCGCTCAAGGGATTGATCTGCAGAGGCCTCCCAGTTATAGTGGGTGGCAGTAACGGTTACCTCCTGTACGAAATCATGAGTGGCTTGAAGGACTTCATCCTCAAATACCCTGCTCTCCTCATCGGCTAAATCAGAATCTATATATGCTGGTGAGTAATAATATTCGCGATTAAAAACGGTGTAATTACTCGGAATCTGGTGGATTTGCTCATCCCATGTTCGTTGCCTTAAGAGATACTCCAATAATGCCTGAAAATCTTCTTTTGCACACACAAAACTCATGATCTGGTAATTCAGTCGCTTGGAAACGCTTTGCTTATCCTCTACCTGAAGCCACTCTGTCTTACCGTTCAACATTAGCCATTCGTGGTTTTTTTCGTCTGTTTTGCCTAATATCATTGTCAGGTCCGGCAGATCTTCTTCACTACTGAACCAAGAGGTGTCTTGGTCCATCCAGGCTTTAAATTCTGGTTTTTCGAGCCATTGCGGTAGCGCTCTTCGTTTTCTTTTGAAAGCCAAAACCAAAGTTGGGTCAATATCTCGTACAAAAGGTCTCCAAGGGCCGTGAAAGGTTCCTTGCTCTTTGGTAAAAGAATATCGGTCGTAGAATTTTTCATTGTCCGCTAGCCTCGCCAAAATCTGATAGAAAGCGATCCACTGATATTTTTTTCCAATTCTTTCCACATGGGCGTTTCTTCTGGAACGGCCGCTGCCACGCCTGGAGTCATATTCACCATGGAGTAGTTCACTGTAGCCAAACTCTTCGATGATCATCTTTATGGCGAGGTTGCTCAGGAGATTTTCCTCGACATCTTTCCAGTTCCTTACCGCGGAACCGAACACATAGCGCCCAAAATCTCCATAGCTTGCTGTACCGCGGCCGTATTCTGTGACCATCGATTTCATCAGCATCTTTGAACCCGATGTTTGCTCTTTATTCACTCCATCCATCCGATCCAAGAGAACGTCGATTTCCTCATTATCTGGGAAAAAATCAAAAACTTTGGATTTATATGGTGGCTTGATCTTATCCAAATCAAAATCAAAACGCATACCTATCGCCGCAAGATGTTCTATTGTTGCCCTCGCATAATCCCTAAGTAACAGATCGGGGTAAACCTCAGGTTTTGCAAATATCAACTTGTACACGGTTTCACCTATTTCTTTAAAAGCGACAGAAGATACTGCTCTGACACTGACGCCATAAACGATGGCATATATACGCTGCAGGATGTAGGGATCGTTTATGGCGTCGAAAACATTCATCAGTTTGATTAGAAGGCTGGGGTTATCCTTGAATACCAGTATAAGGGCCTTAGTGACCTGGTCGCGCAGCGAGCGGTTCGAGCTGCAAAGCATCCAGGAAAGGGCCAGCCCATTTAACCAAATTTTCTGCTCCGAAGCTTTGGTATCTGTTGTCGTCTCCAGGGCGCGAAGGATAATCGTTGAGATCAGTCCTTGATCATAGATCCCGTCAAATTCTCCGTTGATAAAAATCGTCCAGCCAGCATCACGCTGCGCCATGGTCTGGGAGAAAAGATACTCATGTAAAAACTCCGCATTAAAGAAACCCTCTTCGTCAGTTCTGTTCAAGAGCTCAAACCATAATGAATCTTGGGTTTGACTATCTGTTTGCATGGTTTTGAAAATGAATTTTTTAGTCGCTCTACTGATGGGAATATTGCCTCTATTCTGGATTAAACTCATGACAAATGAGTTCCCTTGCGCAAGTTCATCCATAGCGGGTGCAACCGTTAAAAATTCCATACCAAATGTGTCCTGAATCTGCACGGTCATGGCCTCTAACAAACCTTTATTTTTCTCTATAGGGACCTTGGATGAGATGAAGAGTTGATAAAAGTTTCCATCTGGTATAAAAGCCTCCTGAATTTGATCAAGACTCATGCCTCTTAATAGCTGGCGGGCCTTCAAATGTTCCCCGAAGCGCTCGTAGGCAAAATCCAGAAGGTAGGTGGCGCCATCAGTAGAGAGGTTGTCTTGAAAAATCTCTTCATCAACAAGACCATTCACAAAGCCTTTTTTGTTCAGAAACATACCTACGGCCGCATCTATCAGGAGGAAGGCATCCTCATAGGGCAATTGCACTTCATTCAATTCCACTAGTTTCTTTACGAAAATATCAACCGCCTTAACAACCAGGTTAATTTTCTCGGACTTGTAATTATAATGGTGTTCTTCGCCAAGTTTTCCATTGACATGAGCCAAGACCCTTTCGATGATCATAAAGATACTCGTTGAAACATCAAGATTTTCAACCAATGCGCCATTGCCAAAAGCGATACAAAAAAGCTTAAGGTACAGCGGATTTGAAAACTCAGCGTTAAAGGGAACTTTATCAATGTCAATTCCGTTGCGGTCGAAAAATACCTTCATGGCCTCAGTCTCTTTTCCCAAAAAACCGTTATGCCTCAGTGTTAAATCCGCAGGCACATCTATGCCTTTGAATAAGCCATCTGCAAAAGAATCCCGGTAGCTCATGATTACTTTGATTCCAGAATAATCCGCTAAAGAACGAAGGAAACTGATCAAGTTGTTGTTCCACAGAACTAAGCCCTTACCTTCATTGAGAGCATCAATAACCAAGAAAGAGGATTTACCACTGGCCACGCTCTTTGCCTGCATCGCAGAAAGAAAGGTTTTCCATGTCGTCTTTATTTCTAATTGTTCCAGAAACTGGCCGGATGGATCGGAATTTCTTCCAAAGCGCTGCCCTAGTGCCATCAGGACCGCATGGCCTGCAAGATGCCACCTGTTGGACATGTGTGCCAAGAGTTGGGACTTGCCGTTTCCGCCTTTCCCAGTTACCATGATCATTTTGGCATTCGGAAATGTAGTTAAGTCCACTAAACTTTTTTTCACATCTTCTAAAACGTTCCCACCCCGCTGAAGCTCAGATTTAAGTAGGTTTACCGAGTTTAGGTTCGGCCCAATGGGAATTTGCAATCTGATTACCAAACGGTCCAGAGCCTCGGGTAGTACCTGATATGTGGTGAGCAACGCATCTAATTCTGTCAAGAACTGTTTCAAATGCTCATTGCTCACACTTTGCCATTCCATTGAATGGTAGTGTGACTTAAAGAAATTGTACTGCTGTAATCCCTGGTTAAAAAATATCTTAAAGGTTACTGGTTTTTTGATTTCTTTCGCATCCTTACTGGAAATCCTGCGGTTCCCAAATTCGGAGATAAATTTTTGGATTTCACTGGTGTAGGCCATATAGAAAGCTTCTAAAGCCAACAGGGCGCTCTTCAAATTTTTATTCACTTCAGCCGTGAAGTGTTCCCCTTTTGCAATGAGCTCAAATTCGCGTTCCAAACTTACTGGGTAATTATTTTCTGCATCAAACCTGACACCAAGCTTGTCGGATGAGCTTTTCAGCATTTTCGACAGCTTTTCTGTCGAGGCTATTTGTTCTACCCAAGGTTCATAAAGCTGAATTTGTTTAGCTAGCAATTCAGTTATAGCAACCGAGTTTGTGGCTTTGAAACGGTTTCCAATCGTTTCAAACTCATGTATGATGCCAAAACAGTAAAGCTGTTCTTCAAGGATCTGAAAAACGGGAGCCCCTGAAAAGCCCTTTACAAGTACATTCTCGGGTTGTGGGCTAAAAAGATCGAAAAACTTATCGGGTACTGCGATTTCAAAGAAACGCCCCTCATCATCTTCATGTGGGCGGTTTCCTGAAAGCGTTTTGGTCTTATCTGCATACTTGGGATAGCCTCTAAAAGTAAGTGGGCCGACGTTATCATCCAATAAAGCCAATCTAATGAAAGGGAGATGCTCCACCGCTCCAGCCAAGCGTTTAATTGCTAGTTTGATGATGGCGATATCTTCTTTATCTGATGAAAGTAGCAGATCATCTCCTGCTTCGCACTTGAGTTCAGCTTTTTCCTCTTCACCGTTGTAGATGTCCAAAATCTTAATGTCGGATATGCTGGCTTCGTTGGAAAATTTTTCACCTAAGATACAGTGCTTGGCGGTAAAAACATAGACATAATCCTCATCCTCTTTTAGCCTTCCGATAATCCCACTTCCCCGTACATTTATACTTTTAATACGTACGGTAAACTGATTTGCGTTTAATTCACTACCCATCGGTTCCCCTTTCGATATAAAGTGTAGCGTTCTCAGCTTCTGGAAACACGCATTCAAAATTATACATGTTTAGTTCCTTTGCATCCACTTCAAACATCTTTCGGAATCTTGCAGTATCATAATTGAAATAAAAATATATCTTTTTCTCTTTATCTGTTCGGGATAAAATCCTGGCAAAGGTCTCTTTATTAGGTAGTCCGTCACAATTATCTCCGCAAGAGGAAATAATGAAACGGTTACAATCGACCACATCTAGGAGTGAATGGTGAAAGTTTTTTCTGCTGCCGTGATGCGAAAGCTTGATGTAATCCACATTGAGCTTTTCTCCACGGGATTTATTCAGCTGCTCTATCGCAGAAACAACCAGACTCGGATGTGCATCTCCCAGAAAAAGCACACTGATTTCAGGATGTTCAAATAAAAAGGCGATACTGGTACGATTGGCCACATCGTTTTCATCTTCTTTGAAATATTTTCTGGAAGCAAGTTCTTCAATTATTATAGCATCATCTGCAGGAAACTCGTCCTCATCGGCGGATTTAGATTTATTTTCGTTTTCCCAGTAGTATTCTTCCAATTGTGCCCAATGGCCTGCTAAAGCTGTATAACCCTCAATATCTGGGGACAAAACAGTGAGCTGCGCATTTCCGATTTTAACCGGTTCGACTTTGCTAGTAAGCTGATCGATTACTTTGGCGCTGAAGTTTTCTTCAGTTAAGAATTCCCTAACCTTGATGGCATTTTTGATACCGGATTTACCGGAGCTGTTATCGGGCAAGTTCAACCGCTCAAAGCAGTTGAACCATAATTCTTCTATCATTTCCGGTTTTTCAATTTGCTTTAACATGCTCAAAAAAACTATTATCCCGTTGATGTGATCTTCATCCATATGGGTGATAACCCAAAGGTTAATTTTTTCTTCTGAGGAAAAATCGGTAAATATATCGGCTTTAATATAAGTCAGAAACGTGGCCTTGTAGCCAGAATCGATAAATATATTTTTAGGGGGTTGGCCGTCTTCCCAAAACATAATCCGTATTGCATCTCCGCAACCTGCTGGATAAAACTTGATTGAAACAGGCATTAGGAAGGTTGAGTGTTTAAATAAATGAGCAGGTTGGCAGAGATTGTTTTCGGCATAATGGAGTCTTAATTTAAAAGCTAAATCTACTGATTTTCGCAGAATAATTCAATAGTTGGAAAATAGAAACCATCTGTTAGATGGTTTCCCAATTTAATTAGGTTGATGTATAATAGTAAGCTTAAAAAGTAGCTGACGAGCGTAGATCGTCATTGGAGCCCGTCTGATGAGTTTATCATAAGTTTGAATATCCAGAATGTTTTTATATTTTCTTTTGACGGTCTCAAAATCTGCCAGTTACGCCGCGCTTAGGCTATGGTCTCTGCCCATGATGACCAGTCCACCCGGAGTTGAGGCTTTTGTAATAAACCTATATATTTCAGTGCTTTATTGTTTTTACATTTTTGACCCATTTATTTGTGAAAATTTATAATTATTGGAGAATGAACCGTTTTGAAACTCCTATAAAAACTTTAATAAGCTAATAATCAGCACGGTGTTCCTTTGTTTATAGTGATTTTTAGTAATTAAATGTTCGAATACCAACGGGGTGTATTGTTGGTCCTCGAATCCCATTATTTACAGAGTGTATATATCGGTACATTTGAAACTGCATCGCATTTATTAATCCAGAAAATCATTGAGTTCAGGATCAATATTGTCGTCTTTGTCATGATCTAACGTCTGTCTTGCAGCGAAGACAGTGGATTTAAGTGCTTCAAACTTTTTCATTTGCTCTTTCAGAATCGCATCAATTTTGTTAAGCACCTCATCAATTTTTTCTGGCTTTTGTTCCTCATCACTAGTACTTGCATCAGCGATCACGATCTTAACCGGGTTTTCGGCTCTATGTAGCACTCTATCTAGATAACCCAGTATTTGTATTTCGTCATCCGAAAGAAGGCTTGGGAATTTTTCCCATTCTTTTTCTCTTAATAAAACCTTCTGTCCAATACTTGCCAAAAAAGTAAGATCAAAAATTCTTTCAGAAGAATCCTTAAGTGTCTTTGCAAAATTACCCCAAGGAGAACCCTCCTCATATCTTTGCATTCTCTCCCAAAACGCCATTTTGGGATCATTTTCCTTCAAGGAGTTAATGACTTCCACTGCAGAACTTAAGCCTGATAACGGACGACTACCCTTCAGAAAACCATTTCGTTTACTCCATATAATCAAAATGACTTCACATGCCTCCTTTTTCAGTTCAGCTTTCCTCTCTGGTTCCGTTTCATTTTCCACAGATACAATCAATTCAGATAGATAATGAGCCATCCATCCCAAGGTTGTATCCCTTCGATCTTCTTCACAAAATTCTCTAATCAGCTTCTTACCAAGTGAGATTATCTCCTGTGATTGTTTCGATTTTACCATTAGATTTAAATAGATAAATTTTACTATAAGGAGGATAGTACGTGTAATCTTCCCGTTTTACTTTGCGACCAATTGTTGCTTTGACAATAAGGTCCATCCCCAGGTGGTTAAGGAAATATTTAAGCTCCTTCCGCTTAGCTAACAACATCACCCCACCAGTAGTGAAGTCACTATAGCTATCCTTATCCTTGAGATTTGACCAGCTGAAAAACTGCGTCAACCAATCTTCGCTTTCACTATTCTTACGAATTGAGAATTTAAAATCCTCAGAAAACTTACAGCCACTCCATTCACAAAACAGACTACCTGGTCGGATTCTAGCCTTTGAAAGATTCTTATATAATGGGTCAAGATCGTCCAGCCCATCAATGTCAGTTTTTTCCTCCAATAACCAACCTGTAAGTTTAAATTGTGGAAAAGAATCCTTGAAAGATCGGTCTTCATAATCATCCTGAGTTTCTTTCTCCAATGGAATATGATTATCGTAAGCGGATTGAGTTTGAAACAATCTCATCAATGCGTTTCCAGTGACGGGACTTACGAGACCTGAACCTAAGCTTAGCTCTTCATAATCCTTACCAATATGGACCGTTGACCCAAGATGAACAACGATGGTTTCCTGATCTTCAAGACCCAGAATTTCATCAAAATCCTTGTGTTGAATATCCCATTCCCAATCTCGCTTGCCCTCTTGGCTATTAACCCAATATTTCTTTAGCAGGGGAGTTGGTTCATTAAAATCCGAAAGCCAAAAATCTTTCCAACACAACCCCCAGTCTCCAAGCCATTCTTCCCACGTTTCTCGCCAGTTATCTCTCTCGACTATGAGCGGATTTGTTTGTAAAAGAATTGTGGCCGCACAGAACATGGCATGATATTCATAATACGATCTTAAATTTTCAATGCTCGGCTCAGAACCATGTCTATTATTGGTATTACCATAATCTGAATCTTGAATGTGATCATCCTTTTGCACATCGCCAATATACCCCCAATGTTCACTTATGAATTTATCAGCAATTTCTGCAACAGCATATGGTCCTACTTTGAATAATCTTCCTAATGGTTCATACCAACCAGGTAAGCTATCCAGTACATCAAATTTAAACCTGAGGTCTGTTTGTTCCTTATCTGACGAGTACTCGGCTCTATCGACGATTACAACATCAAACGGACTGAAAAGTGCCTTTTCAATTTCCTCAATCTCTTCTGTAGAAAAAGCCTCTCGATCATGTTTAATAATTGCCACTGCCGCCGATTGGGCGAAGTACTTAATTTGCGCGTGAGGTAACTCGTTGTTTCGCATTTCAGCGATCAGATATGAAGAAAGGGATAAAATGATTTCGGGAGTTTCCTGACTAATCCGAGCTATGGCAATCCAAAGATATAATTTAGCGGAGATCCAATAAAAAGTATTGGACTGGTCTTGGAATGGATGGCAAGTATGTTCATTCTGTAAATCGAGCAATGCCTTCAACACATTGCTATTTCCTAATTTTGCAAGTCGGCGCAAAATGTGTGCTGTTATCCATCGGATCTTCTTCTTGGGGTGGCCCAGATTATAACGGATGAAGTGAGCAACAACATCTATCGGAGTACCATCGGTTAATATCCCCTTAATATCAGTTGTTGTATAGTCTTCCGGTACACGCTCTATCCATCTGCTCAAAATCCACGAAAGTATTTCAGGACACTTGTCTACAGTTATTAGGGGGTAAACAATTGTTAGCATTTGGTATAAAGCTCTCGATGACAAATCGTCTAATTCTTCCGGAATAATTTTGATTAAAGATAGTGCGAATTCCCCATCATTAATTTCCAAAATCTTTGCTAGTCTTTTTAAGCTTTCGTAGCTAACATAGTTATCATCAAAAAATATCGTAAACCACCTTTGGACAATCTTTTCAAATGCTGAAAGTCTCCATTCCTTTACCTTCTTATTCTTCATCCATGCTGTCAGAAATGTTTCTAATCCACATTCAAAGTCATAATAACTGACACCTTGATCTCCAACACTGATAAGAGCATCCAAATAAACAGAATAGTATTGTTCAGTAGTATTAGTAGCAATGTCCTCAAACAGCTGACTGTAATTGATATAATCGCCACCTATCTCTGTTCTTATGTCTTGTATGATATTATTTAGAATGTCAGCATCTAACGTTTTTTGTTTACTTATAAAGCGTTGGTATGATTCAATTTTCTGCTTTTTAACTCCCTCTATTGAATCATTAGAAGCTGGTATCAAGATAATCCTTTCCAATTCGTCAATGTAACTCTCAAAATCTTTTATAATATTCTTGTCGGTAAATTTCCCGTTCTTGAAAAGATTCAAAAAATCCTTCAGAAAAACAGTGTTTTTTTTGCTGGACCAATGGAATTTAATGTCACGGATAATTTGTCGTAGGGCCTCATTTTTGAGTTTATAATCTTTTTTCTCATCTATCTTGGCGAACAGCAGCTTATAGTAGCTTGACAGTCCATCGTAATAATATCTATTCATTGCCAACATTGCAATCGCAATGTCTACTGAAATAAAATCCTGTTCCAAAGCGGCAGATATTAACTCCATATAATGCCCATCTGTTGCTTGTACATAACGGTGGTCCCATTGACAAATACCCATGAATGCCGATCCGGTGTCCAATCTTGCCAAGGTAGGAATCAACACATGCCAAGGAAAACCATCCCAACTCCGCAATCTTTCTGCACAGTACTCCGCATATCGAAAGAATTTAATGGCTAGTTCAGGATTCTGTAAAGGCGGTATTTGTTCTGCCAAGTCCCTGATACTTCTAATTTGATCGAATGCTTCGAGGTCAATCTCACTGGAAGCTTCGACCATTTTATCAAAAAAATATTTCCCTGTATCCAACGAGCATATACTCCCAGTAACAGCAGCTCTGGTATAATAATCTACTATCTCCCTTCCGGAAAGTTTAGCTCTGTCAATCATACCTTCAATATGTCCCATTATAAATTCTACGGAATCCTTAAAGCGCTTTTTCTGGGATAATTTTTCGCAAACGGAAATCAAAATATCTATATCTTTCAGTCCATTGACGATTTGCTTCTTGATTAGATTAACCAGACCATCACCGCTCTGATGGAAGACGATATCCAGAAGTTTCAAAAGAATAAATTTGTGCAATGCAGTGGCATCGTATTTTTGGTAGTAATTTAACTCCCAGTCATTTGTAAGTATTTTGAGCTGGTTTTCGATGCTTTTTACGTGCGTTATTGACAAATTCTTTTTAAAGAAATAATTCGCCCGGATCTCATAGGCTGGCAACAGATGGGAATAGATACGTTCAAATCGCTTTACCTGGTCTTCTACTTGAGATTTAACTTTATAGTCATCACTTGCATAGCTCTCTTGGAGTTTCTTTGGGTAGAAATCTTTACTTTCAAAAGAACTTCCTTCAAAAAGTTTTAATATAATCCCTTTTCTTAAAAGCATATCCAACTGTATCAATTTGGACGTATCATCTGAGTAAAATCCCGGAGGATGAGTCGGAACTCCAAGCTGGATCAAAGACAAAGCGGGCTTAACATTTTCATAGTTGATACCAGTTTTCAGGCAATACTCACAGAAAGCCATAATAGCACCTAATAATTTATCTCCTTTTTTAGTTCCGGAGCGGGAAAATATTACAATATCCTTTAGCATCTTGTCTATATCTAAAGGAGGCTTCAGTCCGTTAAGGAAATAAATCTGAACAACTAACAATCTCGTATCTATACGCAAATCATTACCATTTTTCTTCAGCCATCGTTCAGCAGATGTGATTCTGTCCGTTTTAATTAGGTTTTTTAACCATAGCTCAGCAACAGAATAAAGGTTTTTTTTCGGTTTCCAACCTTTTATCCAATCTACAGCTCTATCGGCTCCAGACAGATGAAATATAGCTTCAGCTCCATATGCTAAATCTGATGCTTTAAGCCGATAGTCTTCTAGGTCTTCCTTGTTTAGTTTTTTCCTATATTCCACCCATTCCTTGGCTTTTTGCAAGTGCAGTTTGGCCAAATCTCTGGTTTCAGGTTGTCTTGCATAAATAGCAGCATTACGATAATGAACCGGTCCGAACCAACCAGGATTACCAGATTGGAAATAAATTTTCTGAGTAGTCTGTAGATTACCATATTGTGCTGCCAATTCGGGGTGCCCAAACAATATATCCTCCAACACCTTATTGGTTTTTGCTGCCTCCGCTGAAACCACCAATAATTTCGCGAAATTCTGGGGGTTAAAATTCATAGAAGCGTTTCGCATAGCTGTTCTTGCTCGATCAATAAATACCTCTTTGTTTTTTATGGGATCCAAAGGGCAAGAAAGGTGTTTTTTTTCAATGACAATCTCTCGTAAAACATCATACATCTCGGCTTTACTTAAAAAATTTGCAAGATGCGTACTAGCATATTCATCCTCATCGGCACGAAGTAAAAACACACTAGCAATTTTCACATAATCTTCTTTGCCTAACTGATAGGTCTTTCTTAAATAAGTTTCAAAGTCTTCATCTCTGAAAGTGAATTCTTGATGATTTTCTGACACTTCCCTCCAAAGGTCGATCCGGATATCACCAATACTTTCTTCGCTCAAAGTGGTAGTATGTTTTATAAAATCTAGTGGGACTGGTCTTGGTAAAGCAATCAAATTTTTCAGAAATGCTGTTACGTCATTTTTTGATGATTTCCTCTCTGCCTCTTTCACCCTTAAGCGAAAGATTTGCTCCAGCGTCTTTCCTTTTGGCTTCAAAGGAATCATTTTATCTGTAAGGTTTTTACCGGGCAGTTCCAATGCGTAAGCCATCACTCTGGGGATCGCATGTGTTAGTCTTCTAAACTCTTTTATCTGCTCTTCACTAGCATCTTGGAAATAGTCGGCTAGGAAGGTAACGGTTTCATCATAGGAAAATGGCTCAAGGCGAATCTGTTTTGTGACATTGGGCAATTCAAGTGTGGTTACTCGCTCAGTCCTAGCTGACACGATGATTTTGCAGCCTTGAGGAAATTCCATATTCACGAGATCCTTTACGAAGGGTTTGTCTTCAAAAAGATTCGTCGCAGTTATACTATTGTCAGCTGCATCAAGGATAATGGCCAATATAGCTTCGGGATTAAGTACGCGAATGACTTCCAGCGCATCCCGAACACGTTCCTTTAACTGCTTTAGAAAGAACTCATCCGTACCATTGAATGTAAGCAGTAAATTTGAGCCTGCTTTTAAAGATAGCTCATTGCATAATTGGACAATACCAGTTGCATGTTTGTGTCTGCGATCATCGGGATCAAGGTAACTGCCGCCGCCATAACAGTCAAAGATAACTGTAACTGAATGTTCCGGGAGGATATCAGGTATCATGTTAACAAGTGTAGATTTTCCGATCCCTGCTTTACCGTGCAAACAAATTAATTTGTTATCCTCATTTAATAATTCCGCTCTGATAGCCGAAAGTTGTTCCCTTAAGACTACATTTTCAGGCTTTAAGATTTCATTCTTCACTGGAAAAATTGCCGATATATCATGTAATCCAAATGCATACAGTACATCGGGCAAAGTGATTGTATTTATTGCCCTTTGCTCTGGCATCATTTTACCCCAAATCAGTTTATGCAGGTAGGTGTACTCAAATGAGGTACGGAAGGATGTAAAGGACGAAATCGCAGCGATAATCTTTTGTTCGAGTTCAAAACGTGAACCTACATCGCAATCTGAAAAATCCAGCACATTGATGAAATCAACGAATTTGCTACTGGTGAGGTTTGATGCGTTTAATAACCTAGTCAGTTCTTTTTGCTGTTTCGAGTCTAGAATAGTATATAGATCCGGAAGATCGACGATTTTTGGATATTGAAGAATTGAGTAATCTTTTACAGCCCCTATCAGCGTAGTCAATTTTTTAGCTGCGGGTCTGTTGCTGACCAATTTAATCTTCAGTTTGCTTAGAACAACCCCTCGATCAACTTGGTCAGAAAGTTTAAGATAAAAAGAGGCTAGTCGTTCAATAATAGAACCCTCTGGCCCTCCTTTACTACTTGTACAGATCCTTGCCGGCGTCCAATCCTTCTCTGGGCTTCGAGTACTGTATTTTAATTGCGACACAACAACTTCCTCAGAATCAGCAAAGCATCTTCCTCCATAGTATTCGGTGAGATCAACACCCAAACTCATTCCGCCAGACGTATCCAAATATGATGTATCCTGATTGGAAAGATTTTCTACGGCAACCGACTTCAAGCCTTTCGGATCAAAATTGATTAGTTTAAGACTTTTTTGAACAGCCCATAATATATGGAAATCATCACCCGCACTGGATTCCGCAGCATCTGGAGTAGTATTTTGAAGCATTCGTAGTAAGAATTAGATTCTGTGTTTCAAAATACTAAAAGAAAATGGAATACGATGACTATTAATTTGAAATACTTTGTCTCTTTTATTATGGGTTTTCCAAGTTATCCGAAATTAACTTTGTTCCAAAACAGAATTGATATGTATCTCTTAAGAAATGGCAGTACAAGAATAATCGGTAAAGCATCATCTTTATCACTTTCCTGATTTCTTTTGAGGCGGACGTTGGTCTTTGATAGCTTCTTCATTTTTTAGAGTATCTATTTTACTTTGAATTATATTGTCTTTAAGCTGATTCAATCCCCTCAAATCTTCCAATAAAGAGTTCGAGTTCTGTACCAATAGGTTCACGGTAAGGTGCACTTTTCTTGTTTAAAATGCCTTTTAATCAATATTCTATACAAAAGAGAAGGTCAAAATAAATCAAGTTAAATCAAAAAAATGGTGACACACTCCATTTCTACATTTGATCACTGAAGTTTTTAAGACTTGTGAGGTTGATTTTTAGTGATCAATTTCTAACAGGGAAGCACCGGAATTATTGATCCCTATCAGAGAATATATCGAATATTATAACAACAACAGGATAAAACTCAATTTAAACGGAATGAGTCCGATGGAATATCGAGCTTATTATAATAACAAATCTAATAGCTAAATTTGTCTAAACTTTTGGGGGCACTCTAACTGCAATGCCCCTTCTTATTATCATCTTCGTATGGCCTAACGTCACCACAAAAACCATTGCCATGCCGTCACTTTCCAATACTTATTTCTGATCTCTGAAAATGTACAACCGTCAGGACAGGTTGCAGTTATATCAGTTCTGGTCGCCAGCCTTCACAATAAGGCCCATTATAATATATCCAGATCACGTGCCACATAGTAGCTGGGGACCAACGGGCGGAAGCCCGTCCACTTCCTTAGTTTGGAAATGTCGAGGATGCCTTCAAAGGGGTCAGTAAACGGTATTTCTTCAGCATCAAAAGCTTCAGCTGCCTGTCCGACAGAATCGGCCATTTCATAAAGAGTTATAGGAGCGTCATCGGCAACATTGAATATTTGCCCATCCAGTCCATCGGTATTTAGTAACAGCAACGTTGCTTGTGCAACATCAAGATGGTGTACCATATGCATCCTTGATCCCGAATGGCGTTTTAATTTTTTCAATAAATGAATGATCTCCGCAATATGAGGATCTTTATCTCCATATACGAAAGCCAGGCGCAATATGCGTACATCAAAACCTTTGTCTTGCTGCAACGCCAATAATTGCTGCTCTGCGGCAATCTTGCTGGATGAATAAGCTCTTGGATCATTTACATCTACATTTTCATCTTCCCTTGCAGGGCGACGATATCCTGAACCATAAACGTTGCTGGTACTGGTAAAGATGAATCGTTTCACACCTGCCGCCAGTGCCGCCTCTGCCAATGCGGTGGTACCCTCACGGTTTGTTTTAACGATGCCTTCATTATCCGTAAAAGTTCGGAAAAGGGCCGCAAGATGTATCACTGCGTCCATGCCTGTTACAGCGTTTGGTAAAGTGGCTGGATTATATAGATCGCCTTTAATTACTTTCGCACCAAGATCGACCAATTCCGATGCTTTTATTGCATCTCTTACCAGGATTGAAACGTTGTATCCCTTAGCCAAAAGGCGTGGAACAAGTCTACTGCCCACTTTGCCTGTTGCACCTGTCACTAAAATCTTCATATGTTTTACTTATTAGTTTTACAATACAAAGTTGCAACCAAAATGTGGGGGAGACGATTCACAATCAAACCATTACTTATGATTTTCAAACTTTCCGGAAAGAGTTTGGTGTAGCGCCCGTAATCCTTTTAAAATAGTTATTGAAATAGGCTGGGTATTCAAAACCCAGGGCGTATGCAATGTCGGCCACGCTCCAGTCAGTATGCTGTAAAAGGGCTTTCGCTTCAGTAATGATCCGTGCTGCGATGTGCACGGAAGTTGGTTTACCTGTTACCTGTTTTACGGCGCGGTTCAGATAGTTCACATGAACGGAAAGGTCCGCTGCAAAATCTTGAGCAGTCCTCAACTTAAGTGGCTCACTGCTACGTTCAATGGGGAATTGCCTTTCAAGCTGGTCAACAAATAAATGGTAAATCCTAGTGGACGCATTTCTTACCGGTTGGGTATTTTGTGATGGTTGTATTCTTAATGCTTCATGGATAATAAGTTCAATACAATTTCTAATGAGATCCGCCTTGTAAGGGTATTCACCTGTATATATTGACACCATTTTTTTGTAGATGCCCGTCATAAACAACACTTGTTCCTCGTTGAGCATGACTACCGGATTATCTCCGACGCTAAAAAGAGGGGAGTCCTGCAATGCTCTACTATTGATAAAATGCTCTGTAAAAATGCACGCATAGCCACTTGTTCTGTTGACGTGGCGAATAATAGAATGTGTCACTTTTGGGTTGACAAAAAATAGCACAGTTCCTTTTATTTCGAGCAACCGTCCTCCATAGTCAATTGTCATATCGCCCTCAACCAGTCCCATTTTATAAAAATCCCTTCTGCCTGCTCTTACAGGCACATCTGCCGTAGCTGATAGCTCGTGCACTTTAAAACCTGTCAGACGTAAGTCCTCCATATTTAAGTCCGGAATATAAGGTGATTCTTGAAGTGCCATACATCAAAGTTAACAAAATCAATCCTCAGGCTAACAGCTTAAATAGAACAACACGCTAAATCGGGTTATATCCAAGTAAAGGCAAATAAAAAAGGGTCTTTCTTTATTGAATTCATTAATCTTGTGTTTACTAGGTCTATTGGCTGGCGCTTTGATCATGTATGATAGATGATCTCCGAAAAACTGGTTCTAGTGTATCGCTGCTAATGACTTCAAATCTTCTATTAAATGGTTCGAAATCTGTACCAGCGGAATCAGCTTATGTTCGGAATTCAATAGCCCCGAGTTTATGATTTTATTTGCAGTTATCCGCGGCATTGGGGAACAATGCAGGGACAGATCGTAGTGATCGATGAGAAGCCGGGTCTGATGCGCAAAGTTGGCCGGAAACCTTCATTACGAGAACGGCTGTCAACGGCAATTGACCATTCTCATAATGACGGAGCCTGTAAAAATAACTTATCCCGTACTGG
>NZ_FUKU01000007.1 GCF_900163865.1 Sphingobacterium sp. JB170 | reverse complement strand
TATGGTATTTTTATCATTGTCATTTATGTTGCACTGGGCATGCTCATCACCATTACTTTTGGTTCGGATGCCTTAAATGCACTCTCCACAAATGGCGTATTTAATTTTGCCTTCTTCTTAATCCTCGTGTTATTTGCAGCCTCCTTTTTTGGGGCTTTTGAGCTGACCTTGCCCAGTTCTTTTGTGAACAAAATGGATGCAAAATCCGATCAAGGCGGTTTTATTGGTTTGTTCTTTATGGCATTCAGCCTCGCACTCGTCTCTTTCTCCTGTACAGGGCCGATCATAGGCACTTTGCTGGTAGAAGCGGCCTCCAAAGGAGAGCGCTTAGGACCGGCCATAGGCATGCTCGGCTTCTCCATTGCGCTGGCTATTCCATTTGTTATTTTTGCGATGTTCCCCTCGATGCTCAAATCGCTCCCGAAATCTGGTGGGTGGTTAAATAGCGTCAAGGTGGTCCTTGGCTTCTTGGAGCTAGCTTTTGCGCTGAAGTTTCTCTCGAATGTAGACTTAGCCTACCACTGGAACTGGTTAGACCGCGAAGTGTTCTTAGCCTTATGGATCGTTATTTTTGGTATGATGGGGCTTTACCTTATCGGTAAAATACGTTTTGCCCATGACAGTCCGATAACGCACCTTTCGGTGCCACGCACATTTCTAGCGGTCATCGTTTTTTCTTTTGTCATCTATATGGTTCCCGGAATGTGGGGAGCACCATTAAAAGCAATATCCGCCTTTTTGCCCCCCTCGGCAACACAGGACTTTGACCTCTCTACAACTAACTTTAGCGGCCAATCGGCAGCGGTAAATACCAACAAGAAGTACTACGAGATATTTCACGAACGGGGAACTCCCAAAGGTTTTGATCCTTACTACGAATATCAAGAAGGCTTAGCGGCAGCAAAAGAACAAAATAAACCTGCGCTAATCGATTTTACCGGATGGAACTGTGTTAATTGTAGGCAGATGGAAGCCAATGTGTGGACCGACCCGTTAGTGGCCAATTTACTACGTGAAGAGTTTGTGATGATTGAGCTGTTTGTCGACGACAAAACCCAGCTGGAACCACAAGAGCAGTACATATCGAGTTACTCCGGTAAAAAGATTAAAACAATAGGAAACATGAATAGTGATTTCCAAGCCGCGACATTTAACAGCAACTCGCAACCCCTGTACGTGATTGTTGATCCACAGGGAAATGTCTTGCTCCCTCCTAGTGGCGCAAACTACGACATCGCATCCTATGCGGATTACTTAAAAAAAGGAATAGAAATTTTTAAAACGAAATAA
>NZ_FUKU01000016.1 GCF_900163865.1 Sphingobacterium sp. JB170 | reverse complement strand
AAAACACTCCTTAAGATTCTAAATTATCATGTCCACTTTTTGCTGACGATTTACAAGCGCTAAGTATTCCCTCGAAGCGATTAGTAATACGATCTGACCGGGTCACAACCTCGACATCCTCACATGAAATTGGACACTGCTTAGATTTATTACATACACACCAAGGAACCCAGCCAGGTTCTGCCGGCTGTGCAGAAAATATAGACGGTTCAAATTGTGCAACTTGTGGGGACGAAATTTGTGATACCCCAGCCGACGATGGAAACGGTACTCTTAACGGCTATAATCCTGATCAGAATAATATAATGTCCTATTATTTTTTCCGTCATCGGTTCTCCAATGGTCAAGTGGCAAGGATGAAAACTACTATCTCAAATAATAGCATGTTACAGAAAGTGATTGGTCAAAATTGTGTAATTCCTAGTATGTCCGTAACCAAAACCACATTTTGTTCTGGTGAAAACATTGTGTACACTTTGCAGAACGGGGGAACAAATGTCGTTTGGAATGTGTCTCCAAATGCGGATATTATTTCGCAAAATAATAGCTCCATAACAATCAAACCAAAGACACTATTTGAGCGAACAGCATATGTTGAGGCCGTACTACCATTCCAAACCATAAAGAAGGAGGTATGGATTGGAACTCCTTTGGTCGGACTTACCATGTATTGCAATGATGTATTCAGTACAACTTGTGACTTAAACTCTGGTGGTGCATCGGGGTCTTTGCCCCCAGGTTCGAAAATCACCTTGAGTATGCTTGGAAAAGGTACTGACCTTTCTTCTACAAACGATTGGGAGTGGGAAAAAGGATTTGGTGATTTTATCTTTACCACAAGTGACGAATACGTTACGAGTCCAATTGACAACGGGAATGGTAGTCTTGGAAAAACTGCCACGATACAAATCAACGGATCAGGAACAATACAAATTAAAACACGTGCAAAGAATAGTTGTGGGTGGGGAGATTGGAAATATATAATGTATTCAGTTTCAATGTAGCATTTGTTGTCTTTTTTATGTTATATATATAACTATATGGTTATGACTAAAAAATGAACCTATGAAATATTTATGTATGATTTTAATGTCAATTACAACCTTGCAAATACAGGGTTGTAAAAAAGACTCGGAAAATGTTGACTCTACAACTATTGAGGGAACCTGGAAGTTAGTCGGCCAAAACTTGGGCTTGCCCGATGGGTATATTAAAGTAACAGATGGAGAGTTATTCACCTTGAATAACGACAGTACCTTTAAAAAAGGAACCGATAAGTGTAATGAGGGAGTTTATTCTATTACGGAGAATGTTATCACCTTAGATTATTCCTGCGAAATTAAAAAGTCTATGTTAAGTGATGGTATTCAAGAATGGGGTTATAGTCTTAAAAATGGCACCCTTCGAATATCTCCGAAATTTTTAAACTGCGATGAAGGTTGTACTTACGAGTATGAAAAGATTTCGAATAATTAAGTATTTAAATGCGTAAATCAGAGGGCTTGTTTTTGTAAACGGCCCTCTTTTATTTTAATTATTTAAGTTTCCCCTTTAAAATTATCTATCCCGCACCCCTCCACCCTATTTGTGTATCCATTCATTTCAGAATACGGCCTCAACTTTCGGTGTGATCCGGTTGTTTCTTCAATTCATGGATCAGTTTCTTGCCCAACCCTTCGCTATGTTATAAAGTACACCATAACGAACGTTTTCATAGTACTATATTTTTTAAAAATAAAATGAATAAAACGTGTTGGTACAGCTTATATAATTAGTTCGTATTGAAGTTCGTTATTAAAAAAAACAATTAGTACATTTAAACGTATAAAAAACGAACTAAGACAAAAACGATTACGTTTTAGCTTCGCTAAAAGTCGGAGTTTGTGGGCTCCGCCCACTTTACATTAATAGATTTAATAAACATTAAAAATGATATACGGTTACGCTCGGGTTTCAACAGAAGAACAAAATTTAGATGGACAAATTTTGGAGTTACAAAAATTAGGATGTGAAACAATAGTAGTTGAAAAAGTTTCTGGCAAAATTTTAAAACGTCCAGAGTTGCAAAGTTTAATAGCTTCTTTGCAAAAAAATGATGTGCTGATAGTTGTAAAGATTGATAGGCTAGCAAGGTCATTAATTGATTTAATTTTTCTACTGGATGAAATTGCAAGTCGTGAGGCAGTTTTAAAAATTGGAGCAACAAGTTATGATTTTTCAACGGCAGAGGGAAGATTTTACGCAGGATTATTTGGGTTAGTTGCAGAATATGAGAGGGCATTAATCAGTGAACGAACAAAACGCGGGTTAGCATCTGCAAGGGCAATGGGTAGAGTTGGAGGAAAACCAAAAGGTTTATCAGAAGAAGCAAAAAAGATTGCTAAAAAAGCTTATACAAACAGGTTAAAGGGGCTAACAGTTGAAGAAAATTTAAAGTTAACAGGAGTAAAAAGTAAAGATACATTATTCAAATACATAAGGTTCGAAGTAGCAAGATTAAGCGAAGAGACTGGACGAAAAATAGCAGAAAATGGACTGGATTTACTAAAAATAAAATAAATTTTTATGGAAAAATTAACCAAAAAGGAGTATGGATTACTGGCGATTGGATTACAGAATTTACTTGAACTTTATGCGGAACTTGGAATTCCAAAAGGAACAGAAAAAGCTGTAGAAGAGTTTGAACGACTGAGAACAAAATTACTAATATTAAAGGCAGATGAAAACTAATTTGGGAAATACCTAAAGGTCCGGGCTATCCGCTTTATCTTTTTGTTCTTGGTCAACTACGTCTCGACCAGGAACAAAAAGGATGCCGCTTCTATCCCTATTTCACGCGGTTTTAACTTTTCCCTCAATGATGGCGCGAACACAGCTAAAACCTTTCTCCCCTACCCTTCTTTTGTGGCCTGTCTCCTTCGGCAGACGGCTCCCTTCGGTCGGGCTGTTTATGGATTGATAATCCGGTGAAATAACCAAAATATTCGTCTCTTTTTTTGTATCAATTTTTCATTTAACACTTGATAAAGTTGCAATAATTGTGTATATTTAAAGTGTAATTAATCATGGATAATGATGGAAAATAACAAAACACCCGCTCTTCGATTGAATCGCAGAGGATATTTAGAATTTACATTTAAAAATGTAGATTATTTTATTCTTGAAGGGGTTCTTACGCTTAAAGGTAGGGCTAGTGGTTTCTCTTCGGAATATGATGATAAGGTTTACTTTATTGATAGAAAAATGCCAAATGAACGTTTAAAAGAGGGTCTAAAATATGCCATGGTTCATTATTTAGATGATAATTTAAATATTCAGAGGTAATTAAAAATGAGTCGTTTATCACGAAGACAAAAAAATTAGTACTATGCCATACACTTTCTATGTGAAGTTCTGGGAATTATTTGCTACTTATATTACATCACTCAATTTCATTATTTTTGTGGTGATCCTTTCTGTTTTGGCCTCTTTTATCCCTTATTTGAACTATTCTAACCATCCTGATAAATCTGAAAGGAAAAAAGTCTCTCTAAAGCTAGTTCTTTTAAACATCTGTGTTATAAATATCTTTTTTGTTTTGCTCTCCCTATTGAGCGGGCAGCTTTTAACAAAAGATTTACAAAATATAGCAACATTAAATTCAGCAATTTTAACCTTCGTAATTTTCCTCATTGTCTTTTTAGTTTCCTTTTTATTCTTTAATATATATATGATCGATAGGGAGGTGAAAAGGCGTAATATGGATGGATAAATATCATAATAACCATCATAAAATCAATAGATTAAACTCTATTAAGAAATAGTGGCACTTACAAAATCATGTTAGATTTATTAATTAAAAACATATGGCCGTTACCGAAAATAAATGGATGATTAGACCTGTTGATAAGGATAGAGTCGTTAGGGAAAGACTTAAAGTTGTTCTAAAAGAAAGTAATTTGTCTTGGGCTGAGCTGGCACGACAGAATTCATGTAACAAAGGCGCTCTTCAAAGATCAATAGAATCAAAACTAGGTTCTGTGAATGATTTTTTTAATCGTTATGGGTATGAGGTCGTTTTAAAACCACTATCCGATAAATAGGGTATGCTAAGACCTCTGTTCGTTTTATTCAGAAGATGCCTTAATATAAATGATTCCAAATCAATAAAAAATAGCAGACCCGTCATATAACAGTTTTGAATTAATTGTGCTATCAAAATCTTGGTTGTTCCAGGTCACCGGTTTCTGAAAGTGCTATCATTATATGGTGCTGCAGTTCCGGATCTTTTTTAATAGTGCTATCACCTTGTTCCATGCTAGGGAACGAGCTCGGCCAGATCCGGAATAAAAGTGATGCAATGGCCATCGGCAAAATCCAGATTTCTTTGGACGCCCGATGAAAAAAAATCCATCGCAAGTTATACTCTTTGACGGGTAATCCTTTTCCCTACTATTTCTCAGCCACGGGATCGTTCTGTTTTCCCAACGACTATTTTTGTGGCTTGTCCCTTCGGCAGACTACCCCCCTTCGGTCTCGCGGTTTATATGCTGATATACAGATTGTTAATTATTGTTGTTGTTGATTTTTTCTTGCAAAAGTTGCAATAAATGTGTATATTTATCTATAATCATTAGGCATATGACAGTTTATTTTGATAGCAAAACAGGAAATGTCCGCAGGTTTGTCGAGAAGCTTATATCGATTGATCCATCTATTGATGCAATTAATATCAATGATCTGGTTGAGATGGATCAGTTAATAGAAAAAGGGCATCTAGTAACCTATACTACTGGATCGGGGAACGTGCCAGTAACGACAGCTTATTTTATGGAGCGTTATCACGAACATATTTTGACCGTTTCTTGTTCGGGAAATAGAAACTGGGGAAGAAACTTTGCCATATGCGCTGTGATTTTATCTGCGCAATTTGATAAACCTATTGGCCACCGTTTTGAACTTTCAGGCCTTGATAATGATATATCTATTTTTTTAAATATCATACATTCATATTAACATATAAACCTATTAAAATATTATAATACTCTATTAATATCGAAATATTCAATAAATGTCTTTGTATATATCGATATATTGCATATATTTATATTATGTTTAACAATTTAAGTATATGACCGATGAATAGGATAACTCGGATATCTGAAATATTATGGAGTGTAGTTGCAGTATTTCTTCTGTTACATTCTGCTTTTATGTGGCTATGTAGGCCGTATATATTGCAAACAGGAGATCGGTATTTCGATTACTTTGTCAATGTGATTACAAGCAAAGTTTTTTTATGTATCTGGACGGTAATTCCCTTAATTATTTTGGCTTGTTGCGTTTATAGGTTAAATATGAAATTGATTCGCAAATGGTAGTTAATGTTTCATAATTGTTTATTTTAAGGTAAGAGCCCTCTATTTCTAGAGGGCTTTTTTTATCTTGGTTCGAAAGCTTCGCTACATTCAGCACAGATCACTTTTAAATCTGGTTTGCCCCAAATTCGATTTTCACAACTACACATATACCTTACTTTCTTTCCTGCTCTGCTTTCTTTTGGTTCTGACTCGCCTTCGCCTTCCCCCTCTTCCCCTTCGTCATTTTCGGTAACTGTCACATGCATGCCTGGACTCACTGGGAAGTAAGGTAAAATAAGATCATCCTTTTTCTCGGAAACGATCGCATCAAATTTCTGTATAAACAAACCATCTTCAATGGTGTAATCGTTCATACGCTGTCCCGTTGTCTTCCCCCCTACTTGACCGTTGTGCGATGGCATAAGGCCTACAGCGATCATTTTTTGAGCCCACTCCTTATTATGATAGTATCGTCTTGACGGCTTGCCTAAATCCTCTTGCCATAGATGGCACATTTCATGAACGATAGTACGGTGCAACTCTTCGTCATCAATATTGAAGGTATCGGGATTTATGGAAATCTCATGGATTTTTATCCCCTGTTTGTTTGTCCATCTATTAGGAGCAAAGAAACCCATTGCGCCATTTTTACGGCTCATGTTCAATAAGCAATCATTTAGTTCGCCATTAAATAACTCAGTATTATAATAGTTGTAGAGAGCTTCAATAGTTTGAAATTGATTTTTTGTAATTGCCATAATACTTGATTTACGTTGTAGTGTACACTACAAATATAATGAAATATATCGATATATTTAATGTTTTGCATTAAATAATATTAAAATATTATAGTATTATAGTATGAAAATACTTTATATAAAAACTTGCTATATTAAATATTATGTTATAACTTTGGTGATAACAAACGTAATAACATGGAAACGAAAATTAGAAAAATAGGAAACTCGTCAGGAGTGGTTATCTCTAAATCAATTCTAGTCGCTTCGAAAATAAGCGATCAGGATAAGGTGAGAATATCTGTAGATAATGGACGGATCGTAATTGAAAAATCTAGAAATCCGCGTGAGGGTTGGGAAGAAAGGTTCCTTGTAGCACGAGAAGCGGAAGAAACCTTTTTCCCGGAGAACTTATCCAGTAAGTTTGATAAAGAGGAGTGGACATGGGAATAAGGAGATTCGAAATCTATCTGATAAACCTAGATCCTACAGTAGGGGCAGAGATCAATAAAAGCAGGCCTTGTGCGGTCATCAGTCCTGACGTTATGAATAATGCACTAGATACAGTAATTATAGCCCCTTTGACCTCTACCATACGCACCTATCCATCTAGGGTAAACTGTAATGTCGCAGGAAAGACAGGGCAGGTTTGCTTGGATCAGATTCGATCCGTAGATCAGACTCGTTTATATAAACGGATCGGTGCTTTAGAAACTGGGGTTAGGTCATATATATGCGATGTTCTAATTGAAATGTTTGAATTATAGTGCATCCAACAAAACATATGTTTATATGAAAATATAAACATATTATAATATTAATATATCAAAATATATTAATATCTTTACACTATAGATATATGAATTAAATCAATATTATTTAGACATGAAGGAGATTAAAACATTAACTTTACGTAACCTAGAGCCGTTGTCAGCAAAACTGGAAGCGCTAAGGGAACGATTTAAATGCGGTTCTTCTGCACAAGCTATAATCCGTTCAGCTCAAAATTATTTAGAGCTCGAGAAGGAGAGAGATCAGTTACGAAAAGAGCTTTCGCAGTTAAGAAATAAGTATAGCAATTTGAATTATAAAGTCGATGATTTTTTTGAAGCCTTCGAAAAGCTAAAAAATAGATAATCGTTATCCGGGGAATGGGAGTAAGGAAGTAAAATCAAAATTTGATACGATGACCAAAGTTATAAAAACCACAAAGAAAAAAAAGGTTAAGGTAGTTTTACCCGAAGTACAGGAATATATTATTCAATCCAATACGGTGACTAATGCAATTAATGATTTTACTTTATATCAGGAACGGGTATTAACGGCTATTATATATCGACTACAGGAGCCCATTACCTTAGATCAGAATGGTAAAAACTATAAACAGCTCTCTTTGTTTGACAACAACTCTATCATACTTAACATTCCATTGAAAGAGATTTCATTACCTCGACAATACGACAAGGTAAAGCGATCGATCAGAGCGATGGCCACTTCCGAAGTTTCGTTTTCTTATTTTGACGAGAAGGGTAGACCGATGGAATACACATCAGGGTTATTTTCAGCTACAATGCCAACCAAAGGAAATGGAGGAGGCTATATTACGGTTAAATTTGAGCCTATTGTAGCTAATCTTTTAGTCAGTATACAAAAGGACGCTAAAGGCAATCCGATCCATTACACGAAGTTTATGTATCAAATAGCCCAGTCCGTTCGCTCTGCGTATACCTCTAAGCTGTACAAATTGATTTCGTCATGGAAGAAAAAGGGGGGATTCTACATTACCCGGGATAAACTTTATAAGTTTTTAGGCATAAAGGAAGGTGAGTATGAGAGTAATTCTGATTTTATGCGTAGAATCATTAAGCCTGCTCATGAAGAGCTATATGAACAGTCTGACTGTTGGTTCAACATGAAGGCTAAAGATTTCGTAAAACGTGAGAAGGATAGCCCAAGGGGCAAAGTACTTGGCTATAACTTTAAAGTGATTACACCCGAGTTGGGCGAGATTGAGGATAAAAAGATCGAACAAATTATTAACGTTCTTAGAGATCACTTTAAATGTAATGATGATGATATACAGGAGATCAAATTCATATTCGATGAAGACACATTCATTTACGAACAGGTCATGGGAAAGGTTTTGGAACTAGCCGAGAAGATCGAGAATGATAAGTCAATAGCTCATAAAAATAGATATGTTGTATCATCCTTACTCAACGAATTCGGTAAATAGTTCGCTTTTTGTCGGGGATAGAAAAGGAATGTTCGCTTTTTGTCGGAACAAAAGTTCTCTTTCTGTCGGGATATACTTCTCTTTTTGTCGGGATAAAGTTCGCTTTTTGTCAGGGACACACTGTATAAAAAAGCTTGTAAAACATTGTAGTACTGATGATTACAAAGGTTGTTAATTTTGCTACAATATCAATTGATAAAGAACAATTTCTTTATCAAATAAGGCATTTAGGTTGATATGTATTCATTTTTGAAACGAAATATGCCAGTTTGACAGGGAAAATGGAAAGAAAATCATCAAAACAAAGATGAAAGAGGGCCGCGAGCACAAAAAGTTCGCTTTTTGTCGGGATAGGTAGTCAGACATATTTAAATAATAGTTCGCTTTTTGTCACCGATAACTTATATACAACTGTAAATAAAGAAGATATAACATATTAATATTAATTGGAATAAACTTAAAAAAATGGAATTCAGCAGAATACTAGAACTCGTTGCAATAGGGGTTCTCTTTTTAGTCGTATTATGGTTTGCTAGTAAAAGCAGTAAAAGGTAGTAATTCGGGTAATTTATGAAGTCTTAAAGTATCCCGACAAAAAGCGAACATATCACACTATATAAATATTAACATATCAAAATATTAAAATATGAATACTACAAACAAACCACACGAAATTAAAACCGATATAATTATCGATTTTCAAAAGCAGGGAATAATAGTCGATGGAAGAAATTTAACATTTGCCAATGGTCTTACCCTAAACCTTACAATGGATCAGGTTGCATCTCTCAATGATCAGTATGTCGGCAATTACAAATGATGTAATGGATAGTTCGAAATTGATATTTGCAAGCTGTCAGCAACTTCCCGTACGAAAATATCTTTTCATTCAACAGGAACCCGATGCCACCATAGATTTATCGGCACTAGGACATTCAATAAGGAAAGAAAGGATTATTTCGGTAGCTCCTGAAAAAGACATTGACCAAACTATCAAGAATTTTCTAATCCATAAGCTTCGTAAATATTACCTTACTAATTTATGGATAGGTTTTTTAGTCTTATTTGGGATAGAAGGGCTAAAAGGTGGTGTTTTAAGATATATTAGTAAAAATGGTACTATCAGTACTGAAGCTATGTTACATTGGCGCAAAATAGCTGAAATTGGCCTTCCATTGGTGAGTTTGGTTATTATGATTTGGTTATGTATTGTAGGTTATCGAGTAGTTACCACGGCCTCGGTTATTAAAATCAAGCAAGAACCTACAGCAATAAAAGAGAAATAGGCCATCTTTAAGGACGGCCTATTTTAAATCAAATGTCTTCTTCGAGACGCATTCGCCCTATCCTTGTGGTTGCTTCCCAGCAGAGCCCTTAACGTTCAGGCGAACAGTCAAATATACAAAAAATAAACTTTAGTCCACATTCCATTCAAACTAATGTTATAGCCTATTTGATCGATTTTTGACCCTCGACATGAGTTTAAATTGTGCTATCAAAATCTAGTTTGTTCCAGGACACCGGTTATTGAAAGTGCTATCACTATATGGTGCTGCAGCTCCGTATCTTCTTTAAAAGTGCTATCACTTTGTTCCATGCTCGGGAACGAGCTCGGCCAGATCCGGAATAAAAGTGATGCAATGTCCATCGGCAAATCCAGATTTCTTTGGACGCCCGATGAAAAAAAATCCATTGGCTGTACATATGATCTTATACCTTAGGCAACCTTACAGGCATCGTGCCTGACGGTTACCTGTTTTGTGGGCTAGTGCATGTAAGGGGGGTATTATTAATTAATTATCACACAAAGTTACTTCGGCAGGTTGGCACGACCCAACAACACAATCCATCCGCACCCAATAAAATTGCAAACAAAATGGGTATCCCTCCCGATGGTCGGGAGCCTCCACGCTACGCTCATTTTGCCCGCAATTTTCTTTTGTCGTGGCAACCTCTAGCCTCGTAGAGGGGGCGTGTTAATTAATTAAATTTCAACTTTAAAAAACAATAAGTATGTATTACGAAATGACAGCAGAAGTAGGTAATCTCCTAAAAAATGATCAATCGTTTTCAAGAGTATTGAAAAAAGCGATGAAAGAAGTAGCGGAATTTAGAAAGATAATAAAATTGAAAAGCTCTTATATTTTCATTGAGGTTGAAATAAGAAATTGGCAAACATCTCTAAAGGTAAGCGCATTGAGCGAAGTCAAAGAATTTAAATTTGACTTCAAAATTAAACAAAATTACTATCTAGTTTTTGATGTGATGGAAACAATGTTAATCGTAGATGACGAAAAAGAATTTAAAAAAATAGATTAAAACCCTATACGCCCATCGACTCTTTCAGAGGGTGTCGATGGGCTAGTGGCACCGTTCGAATTAATAAATAAGAAGGCCATTATAGCCTTCTTATAAATGTCCGTATAGGGATATACTACGTCTTGCATAAACCTATCAAAATACAAACATATTATAATATTTAGATATTAAGATATTATTTAAAGTCGTATGTTTTTGCCAGTGCATCAAGAATCAATTCTTTAACAGATTTTCCAGTTTCCTTAGCATATTCATATTTTAATTGCTCGTGCCAAGACTGGGGTAAAGGGAGATTGAAAAACTTTGGTTTTTCCTCTTTTATCTCTTCCTTAACTGGGGTACTTAGTGTATCCTCTTCATTAGAACTTGGCTTTTGAAATAATAAACTTTTACCACTTTTTAGATTACTATTTCTTTCCGATAACCCTTCAAATTTCTTTGCCATATTTAACCTATATTTAATATTTCGTTTACTAAATTTTGATAATCTTTTGCTCCATTACTATCAGGTGCATGCGTGAAAATATCCACTCCTAAAGTCTGTGCCTCTGCTAATGATACATTCTCTCTTACATATGTATTGAACAGTTTATCTTCGAAAACTTTTTCAATTTCATCTTTGATATTACGGCCTAAAATAAGATTAGGTTTGTATTTAGTAAGAAAAACCCCTTCTACGTCTAAATCTGGGTTAAAATACTCACGCATATCATTGATAATACCTACCATTCTGTCTACACCCCTATAGGCAAAGTATTCTGCTTGTAAAGGGATTAAGACACTATTAGATGGAACTAACGCATTGATTGTCAATAATCCTAAAGACGGTGGACAATCAAATAAAATGTAATCATACTGATCTTTTATTGGATCTAAGAGCATTTTTATTTTAAGCTCACGTGCATGAGCCGAAATCAGTTCCATTTCAATTGCAACCAAATCTAAACTCGAAGGTACCAAGTCAAGATTATCGTTAATTTTTAAGATCGGGAGGGGGGTGTTTTCTCGTAAACTATCGTATATCGACCGTTCGATATCGTAGACTCCCAGTCCCTCGGTAAGGTTCGTTTGCGGATCGATATCGATCAGTAATACTTTCTTATCAGCTCGTGCTAAACATGCACCGATGTTGATTGTTGAAGTGGTCTTTCCTGTACCGCCTTTGTGATTGAGAATTGATATAATTTTTGTCATCTTGAAGATTTTTGATTTAACCAAAGATATGATAATATGTTCATATTATAAAATTAAAGTATGAAAATATATATATACTTTTTTATGTAAAATATCATCAATTTCTATCCCGACAAAAAGCGAACAATTTTCTTTGGACGCCCCATGAATAAAAATCCAAATTGTAGTGTACACTACGATTATTGTTTTAGTTTCATTCCCCAATATTCACATTAATATAATGCATTTATTAGGTGATATTAATTTCTGTAATCGATGATTATGATCTTTTTATAGGTGAGTACCCATACGTAATATATCGATATTGATATTACAAAAGGGGTAGGGAATATTCATTAAAATATGGATAGGAAATGCACATATTGAATTTAGTAACTGGTGATTTAGACATCTGTCAAAAGGTAGAAATAGGATTAAGCTTACCCTGGGAAAGGGCTTGAAGAAGGGGAGGGGAAGCCTTTCGCTGAAAGTCTTCCGAACAAAAAATTTCGGAGAAGCGAAGCTCTCCTATTTTTTGTGGTTAAGGAAGAGCAAGCAGAAACCGTATAGCATACAGTTTTAACAGTATAGAATACTGTTTATCAATTAGTTATGAATTTAATAATTTACAAAATGTAAATTTGTTGTAAATATATGTTGTTTAAGTTATTGAATATGATATATTTGTATTGTAAATTTATTCTTAAAAAATGAATACTAAAGATTATCAAGTAGTTCGGCTATCTAAGCTTACAGCTCAACGGATTAAATTATTTAATAAGGGTAATTCTTATGATGAAAACATTAATGCTTTTTTGGATTACTTTGATCGTACTGGTGCTAATCCTTGGTCATTAAAAGAACACCCGATTGAAATTACAATGAAGGGTTTCGATCGCACTATTGCGATTTTAAAAAGTATTGAAAAAACTAAAATAGACGTGTCTATGAAAAAGCTTTTAGATATTGAATCTTTACTTCGTCCACTAGCAGATTGGGTTCAAAAAGGAGTGGCTGAAAAAGAGGATTATACCAAAATAGACAATCAACTTGTAGGGGAAGGTGAAGGCCAGATTACCGAAGAGGAACTACAAACTCTTGTAAATCTTAACCAAAATTTGACAGCCAAAGTTGAAGAACTGGAAGAAGAGATTAGGCAAAAAAATAGTGAAATTTATGAGCTTACTAATTCCAGCTCTGGACAAAATTCAGAAGAAGTAAGTAACATTCGTCAACGGATTTCTGAAATCAGTAAACGTTTAGAAGAGGGTGCAAGAAAGTCCAGTTTCGGAAATGACTTTTCAATAAAATCTACTGACCTAAATTTTGTTGTCCAGTCATTAAAGAACATTAGTCTGTAGCAGTATGTTTGTTCAGGTTCATGCACCCAACAAAATGAAGGGAGGGGATAATAAGGGCTCCAGTTCTAATCTCGTAAATTATCTTGAGAAGGAAAATGAGGGAAAAGATGACCATCACCAACAACAATTTTTCAATCATTCCGAAGATAAGATTACAGCTGATCAAGCCCAATCCCTGATCGATGGTAACAATAAAAATATTGGTAAAGATGAAGCTAAATACTATATGCTATCCATCAATCCATCGCATAAAGAACAGCAACATTTAATCGAACGAATCACTGGCAAAAAGGTAGAGAGTATAAATGAATTAACACACACTGAAAAAGAACGTGTTTTCGTAGAAGTTAAAAGGTATTCCAATGAAGTGATGGGTGAATATGCTCGAAATTTTGGACGAGAAAATGTGTCGTCTGAAAAAGACTTAGTGTATGTTTCAAAGATTGAAGAGAACCGAACCTATAAACATTTTGCCCCCGAAGTAAAGCATAATAGTAAGATCAGAATCGAACAATCAAAGCTTCGTTTGCTAAAAGAGAATGTTTCTATGGGTGAGGCAAGAAAAATCGACTCAAAAATCAAAGAATTGGAAGCCCAGTTAAAACGCACGTCTTCGGGAAAAGAAATAGGAAAGGGTACTCCAAAGGAAGGTTTAAACCTTCATGTGCATGTTGTGGTTTCACGGAATAATGTACTTCAAAATACTAAACTTTCTCCTCTTTCAAAGTCTAGGGGAGGTGAGCAAATGTTCAATGGTAAGATGGTAAGACAGGGGTTTAACCATGAGCGATTTAAGGAGCGTTCTGCAAACCGTTTTTATTCGATGTACAATTATAAACCAAATGAAAGAGAACGCTACGTGCCTAAGAGTAAAAGGGGAAATAGTTCATTAATGCTTAATTCTATCAAAGGACATTTGGATGTTACGCGAAATGTAAAAGGATCTGTAAAAGGGTTAGCCTCGGAACTTGCTACGAGTAATATGCTATCTAATGAAAGACTTGTCGTAACAAATACAATTCAGGCTGTTAAAAATATTACGATGGTGGTAACAAATCCTAAAAGTGCAGTTGTCAGTATAGCCAAACAGATTGTATCAAAATTATTAACTAACGCTAGGAATATATGAAAATATACAATATAGATTTTGGAGATATCACGGTCGATTCCGTGATTTATTCGCTGATACTATTTTTCGTTTGTTTGCTTTTTCTGAATCTACCAACATTCAGGAAGAACAGTAAACTGTGTTTTCTGTTCAATGCTTTCATGCTTATCATTCTTTTGTATTTTTCAGTTCGTTATATCCCTTTATCAGTTAGCTTTATTATAACGGCACTTGTACTGGCTCTTGTGATAAGCTTTATTATGGCGTTTTCAAAAGATGCCGATGACCCGATGAAAAGAAAAGCGACTGGCGAAAACGGTGTAGTTCCTTTTGTGCTAAAAAGCAATAAAGGTAATTTGATCTTTAATAACCCGTTTAGAAATTTTATGGTCATTGGAGGGGCTAATGCAGGAAAGACAGCTTCGATTGGAAAACCACTTTTAGCGAATTATATTCAGAATAATTTTGCAGGATTTATTTACGATTTAAAGGATTTTGATTATACCAGGTCGGTCTATAACCTGATTAACAAATATGATTATCCTTACAAGTTCTACTATATCAACTTTGTGGATATGGACACCACGTATCGCACTAACGTTCTTGATCCAAAATTGATCGATGAAAATCTGATGTTACAACTTATGTCCGATATTCTTACATCCAATTTGGGTGATGGACAAAAGAACGAATGGTTTATCAATGGATTAGGAATATTTAAAGGCGTAGCAATGCGTTTTTATTACGATTATCCTCAACACTGCAATTTACCGACTATTGTAAATTTTTGTGTTCATAATGATGCAAAACGGATTACTGAATTTGTTAAGGGGCGTCCTGAAAGCGCATCGTTAGCCAGTGCTTTTATAGCTAGTGCCGATAGCATCAAGACACAGGCCAGTATTTTATCAACCCTCAATGGATACATTTCGGATTTAGCGTTTAATAAAAAGGTCTGCTATGTTCTTTCAGGGAATGATTTTGACTTTAATATCATTGACCCTGATGATCCTAAAATGATAACTGTTTCTAACAACTTTGGAATGCAGGACGTTATCGGCCCCGTTGTCGCACTAATGGTTAAGGTGCTTTCGAGACACTTCACATTAAAAAACCAAATCAATACTGTTTTTGGAATGGACGAGGGGACAACCTTTAAAATTGATGGCTTCGAAAACATGCCGTCTGTTTTAAGGGAGTATAAAGCTTCATTTCTTTTGTTGACACAATCCACCGCTAAGATCGAGAAAGTTTATGGCAAGCTAGATAAAGCATCGCTACAGGCCAATTTTGGCAACGTATTCTACGGTGCGATTTCCGAGACCAATGATATAAAGGATTTTTCTATTTTATTTACCAAGCGGAAAGAGCGTAAAGAAACTAGATCACGTGGGAGCTCGGGGAATCGAGGGAGCAGGAGTACTTCGGTTTCGCATCAGGAAAAAGAGCGTTACGAGCCCGCTTTTTTTAAACAGTTAAAAGCCGGGGAATTTGTGGGTGTGACCTCTGATGCTAATAAACCTGAATTTCATGTTCGATTTAAACCTTACGAATTTAAAGAAGAAGAAAAATTGATCTCATTGCCTATAGTCCATAGCGTTAAGCAAGACGATTTGAATAAACATTATAGCGCATTGGTTGCCTTAGTTAAATCTATATAATCAGAAATTATTTGAAAAAATATTTTATATCACGCTTTTGTATATGAAATATTTCGATATATTTGTTTTATAATTTTTATAATTAATCATTAATCATGGGAAATTTTAACATTGACACCATTTTTCAGCAGTACTTATGGCCATTTTTTGCTTTTGGTTTTATTGGAGTACTCCTGTACGGTATTACTAGAAACTTTAAAGCGCTAAGTGGAAGCGATGGGGAATCGAGAAAAGAAGGCTTGATTGATTTAGCCTGGCTTATTGGCTATGCTTTAGCAGCAATTGGCGTTATCACGGCAGTTGTAGCTGCTATCCGAGCTTTTAAGCCGTCACTGTCATGAGTAGAAAAGTGTTTAAGGTGCGAAAAGGAATTGAAGCTGAGCCTCTAGTATGGGGGCTCACTATTCCTTATTGGGGAATGGTGACATTAGCAGGGGCAACCTTAATAATTATTGGGCTTATGATGATTTTCATAAACCTTCAAAACGGTGGTGGTAAATGGTACTATGGACTATACCTTCTGATGTTTGGGGGAATTGCACTTTTCATCATTAAGTTGTTCCTAGAGTCCATTTCTAAACCCAAAAAACACAAATTTTCTAAAAAAGAAGTGTATTTAAATCAAAGTGATCTAATCGAGAATCTATAATGGAAGTAACAGCGCAACAAGCTTATTCAATAATGGGAGTGGTGGGGGATTGTGTATTGAACAAAGATGGCTCAATCACTTTAGCTTATATATTGAAGAATCCTGAACCCTATAGTCTTGATGATAATAGGCTCGAAGAACGCTTAGACGCCTTCTATTTATCCTTAAAAGATTTGTCGGGCGTATATTACCATAAGCAAGATGCGTATATCAAAACAAAATATGATCCTGACGAGCACGGTTATAGTAATACGTTTTTATCTACCGCTGAAAAAGAGCATTTCAGGGGTAGGGAATATCTAAAGCACCACAGTATTATATCTTTTACACTGATCGGTCTGGAATCTTTGGATAAAGCCTATCAGGCTAATGCTCGAAAATGGGACGAACATTTGTTAAAAAGTGATTTCGTACGGTTGGAAGATTTTATCAGTACCGTTGAAAATTCAGTTGGTGTATTAAAAAATATTTATGAGACTTCTATACAGAGGCTTTCTACCGAGGAATTAAAATTCTACCTCTTTGAATTTGTAAACGGGTTTAATGATGATGGAGGAATCCGAGATCTCAAATTTAATGAGCGTTTTACACTTGGAACTGCTACAGGTAGTTTTTTGGCGATATCAGACGAAACCTATCTTCCTGAAAGTTATTCGGCCATCATTGACGACGACACGATTCATTCGCCGAATGCAAAATTATCAATGGGGCGTTTCGACGCTTTAGGTATTAATTTTCATGCGAACCATATCGTTAATCAAATTATATTTTTTGAAGGTAATGAAAAACTAAAAGGGAAGCTAAGGGATAGAATTAAGAAACACGGCCAATTTAGGCGCTTTGCACCCGACATTAACCACCGATTTAACAAATTAGTAGAGTTTGAAGAGGAAATCATCGAAAACAACGAATTGTTGGTTCGAGTCCACTTTAATGTAATGATTTGGGATGAAGATATAGAAGCCCTTGGCCAAGCGGAAAAGGAAGCAAAACGAATACTAAAAATACGGGATTTTAAACACTACGTACCTTCTTATGGAGGTCTTTATAATATCTTCCTCGGATCAGTAATAGGACGAAATAAAAAGCTCTCCTTAAATTATTTCTTTATTACAGAACTTTCTTTAGCTCTCACACTAAGTGTCAACTATTCTCCTTTTCAGGATGATCCCGAAGGTGTATTGTTCACGGATAGGATTTTTCAAATTCCAAAAAAGGTAGATTTGTGGTCGGGAGCGTCTAGAAAACTACCCGCAAGAAACGGTATTATTTTCGCCAGTACCGGGGGAGGTAAATCAGCCACCGCACAAACTATCGTACAGCAATTTCTAGAACAGGGAGTAAAGACTATCGTTGTCGAGTTTGGGTCGTCTTTTAAGGCTTTGTCACAACTTTATAAGGATCGGTCTGCTTTAATATCTTATAGTTCTGATATGCCACTGGGCATAAACCCATTTTACATAAAAGACGCTACTGAGCTTACGCCTGATAAAATCAAAACGTTATCGACTATCGTGCTTAAATATTGGAGACAGCCGATTATGAATGTTGACAATAACCAATATGTAGCCTTACAGAAGATCATTAGGGATTATTATAATAATGCATCTGCACCGTACAATTTTCCGTCGTTCTATAATTTCGTTAAAGAGCACTTTAAAGAAATTATAGAAAGGTTAGAACTTCCTGAAAAATATTTTGATGTAGAAAGTTTCTTACACGTTTGTAGCGAGTTTATGCCTAACGGGATTTACGAAAATGTATGTGCTCCTTCGGAAGATACTGAAAGATTGATTCGCGAAAACGATTTTATCGTTTTTGAACTAACTGCAATTAAAAAAGACCCTTTTCTTATTTCGATAATCATGACTGCGCTTTTCGATACTATCGAAAACAAGATTCTTTCCGATCGATCCACAAAAGGTATTTTGATTTTTGACGAGTATGCCGAAACACAAGCTTTAAGAGATATGTTTTCAGGCGACGATATCCATAGTACGGTTGCCTATGCTTATCAAAAGTTTAGAAAAGAAAACGGAGCGATTTACACTATTGTCCAGTCTCCCGTTCAACTTCCTAAGAATGAACATACACTAGGTATTATTGCTAATACTCAGTTGCTATACGTCCTACCAACGACCGAGACTGTTTATGATGCCATTATCGAATCTTTTTCCATGAAAAACCAAGCCCACATTAATCTGATGAAATCAATAAGTTGGGACTATGAGTGTAAAAGACCTTACAACGAAGTGTTTATTCGATTTATGGATAAATATGCCGTTGCACACAAAATTGAGTTTTCTAGTGAGAAAAAATTAACATTTCAAACGGATGGTGAGAAGTGGAACGCCATTCAAAAATTATATGCAGAAAACGGAGACTTTCCACGATCGATTTATGAATACATGTTACAAGAAAATGAACAAATTAATCCAAAAATGCTTAATCGCTTCGCTCCTGATCTTCGCAAGTAATCAGGTCCAAGCGCAATGGGCTGTTTTTGACGCAAGTAATTTCACGCAGACGTTAAAGCTTGCACAAGAGACAGCAAATCAAACCAGATACCTTTCTGACACCTACAAAGAGATCAGAAAAGCTAACGAGGTTTTAACCAAGATATCGAATACACTTGCCAGTATTACGATGATTAATGAAATTATTCAGGAACAAACCACATTAGTAGGGAGAGCAACAAATACACTTCAAAATATAAGGAATCATAAAAACACCAATCCTCGTCTGCTCAATCAATTCACCAAAAGTATAGATCATATCATGATTGCTAACAAAAGCAACGTTGAGTTTTTAAAATCATTTATGAAAGAGGGATTGTCGATGAGTGACGGAGAGCGCCTACAGCTTGCCCTAGAGGTTCGGAAACAAACAAAACAAAGGGATGATGAACTAAAGCAGATTGATGCTCGTGCACGAGTTGTTTTTGAAACTCTCGGTGTCTATAAATCAATGGACAGAAAATAATTATTATATGGATACCAGTATATTTTATGGTTGGAGCGAAATCGAGGCGGTCTATCAGTCAATTAAAACCAATAACATGGGGATTGCCCTGTATATGGTTGCAATAAGTATTGCGCTTGTAGTCATGATATCAAAAGGAGGCGCATCATTTCCTAAAATGATTGATAGCGAAACGGGATCAATTGATTTCAAAGCCTTTCTAACTACTTTATATCCTTACTTGATCGGATTAATAGTTGTTTCGGCTTTACCTGTTATAATCTCTACTATTGAAAAGGCGCTTTCTTTTATTGAACAGTCCACCATGTCCAGTTTAGGACACACGAGACCTAAAAAGATCGCTGATGCTTTAGAGGAGGAATTGATCGAAAAGATGGCTAATGGGGGAATTTTGGGAATTATCAATATGGATATAACTCATATGCTCGATATGGTTGGGATTCTAGTATTCAAACCATTATTTGCGATGATCGATCAATACATGTTTGCAGGTGCTATAGCCATTAGATACATGTATCTTTTAGGGCTTGAATTAGTTGCACCAATTGCAGTTGTAGGTCTTATTTCTGAGAAAACAGAATCATGGTTTTTTACTTGGTGTAAAAATATGTTAGCGTGTTATATGATGATTCCGATGTTTCTTATCGCACTAAATATGGCAGAAGGTTTAAAAACTTATTTAATTACAGATGGGGGAATTACGACTTTTGCCCTTTTTGTAGTTTGTATGTTAAAATTCGCACTACTTAAGTTTTCGGCTAATCTAGTTTTCAAATTGATATAAAATGAGTTTACTATCACCTAAAAAGGGTGCTATCGCACAAGGTAAAAAAGAAGATGCAAAGCGTTTTGATACACCTGTAGCAAAAACGATAAGAGGATACGACGATTTACTGGAAGCCAAACGGTCAACATCCAATACAATAAAAATAGCAATCGGTCTATGCGTGTTTTTTGGTTTGGTCATGATCGGTGTTATTGTCTCTGTTCATGTTTCTACAGTCAATGCTGTTAAGGTCGTTGATCAAAATGGGAGTGTTCTTCCAAGTACTTTAGGTACACAGGAAAATTTATTGACTTCGTTCGTAGAGACTCATTGCGCCAATACGGTATATTATTTAAACACCTTTGACCGATTGACGATCAAAGAGCATCAAGCAAGAGCGTTATTTCTAGTAAATGCTGACGATGCCAATAGGATATTTGACCAGTTTACAGCACAGAACTTTTATGCTGATGCTCTGACTAGAGGGGTAGTCTTTACAACTAAATATGACAAACTGCTTGGTCTTGACGTAACAAAAGAACCTTATAGAGTTCGCTTTCAATCCATCATGACCGTGGCTGACAATGATCAGCCACCAGTTCGTTTTTTGGTTATATCCGAAGGTGAAATATCTAATTTTTCAGCCCAATATCCTGAAAATCAGGTTGGCCTATATTTTAAAAATTATTCACAGGAATTTAAAAAATTAGAAGAAGATGAATAAACCTAAAATAATAGTCATTAGCGTTATAAGCATTTTAGTTCTAGCTTTTTTTCTTATCATCTATAAGGCGTTCATTGCTGATGATTCGCCTGAAACAAAGGTTAGTCAATCTACTGTCCCAAAGCTTAAACCAAAAGAGAAGTTCACCTATGAAGATATGATGAAATATAGAGAAGCCAACAACAAAAGTGTCGGTCGGGCAAAAATCAATATTCAGGGGGATACTTTAATCGATACCTTAAATTTCAAAATTTCAGAAGAAGGTTCCAGTCTATTTGCCAACAGTGAAGATATCGAAGAAGAAGATATTACGCCTCTAGAGGAGGAAACTCCCCGGTACAACAGTGCTTCAAATAATAGTGGTGGAGGTGGCCATAACAGCTATACTCCCACAAGATCAAACACTCCTACAAAATCAACGAAGGACGATCTTTACAACACGCAGGCATATACTGATGCTTACGAAGAAATTAAACACCAAAATGAAGCTGAACAACAATCTGAAACCTATTCGTCTGACCCTATTTCTGAGCCAAAGGACGAACCAAAAAGACGAAGGAGGGAAGGGTTTATCGGAGGCTCTACAAGTAGTAAATCTACTGGAGGTGGGGTAAATGTAATTGTATTTGGTGACCAATTAATCGATCAGGGCGAAAGCCTTAAACTTAGGGTTACCAATAATGCTAAAGTCAACGGGGTATCAATTGCACGGAATAGTATAGCATATGGTGTTGTGTCAAAAGCTCAAAATAGACTAAATATTACAGTCACTTCCATCCAATCAGGCGGAAAAAGTATACCTGTTAGTTTGACCGCATATGATGCCACCGACGGTATGGCAGGATTAAAAGTCACACAACAAGAAGTGGACTACTCCACTGAAAACATGAAAAGCCAAGCAGGTGAAGAGATTTTAAGTGCTACTGGCGTAACTTCATTGCCTATTATTGGATCATTAGGACGTGGTGCAAAAGACTTATTAACCCGTCGAAAAACAACCACTAGTATAGTTGTGGGGGCTAATTACAAATTGATCCTCAAATAATGCTATCAAAATCTTGGTTGTTCCAGGGCACCGGTTTCTGAAAGTGCTATCATTATATGGTGCTGCAGCTCCGGATCTGTTTTAAAAGTGCTATCACTTTGGTCTATGCACCGGCACGAGCTGCGCTAGATCACGACATAAGGTGATGATTTGTTCTTTGGACGTTTGATGAAAATAAATCCACTCGCGTATAAGCGGGATTAAACGGGCAATCTTTTCCATTATTGGATACGGGATAGCCCTATTTTTCCTGTACGCATTTTGTGGCTTGTCTCCTTCGGCAGACAGCTCCCTTCGGTCGGGCTGTTTATGGAAAAAGGAGATTGTCTTTAATTGTAGTGTACACTACGCATTAAATTATATTATGAAATATATTTACTTTTTTATTCCTTTCTTATTCGTTTTGACAGCTCATGCTCAAGACGAAAAAAATGTTGTAACCCGCAACATTGAGGTCGGTTATGACAAGACAACTTTTATTGTCTTCGGATCAGAAGTTGATTTTTTTGATGTAGGATCTGAAGACCTACTTTTCGAAATTACGGCCAAACCGAACATTGTGAAGCTTAAAGGTGCTGTTGAAGCTTTTGCTGAAACTAATGTCACTATCATAACTAAGAAGGGCGAGTATTACTCTTTTATTGTTAAATACAATCCTGATCCGAAAGTTTTAAATCATATTTTGACAACTGACGGAGCTCCTTTATTAATGGATCAGGAAGAATTTAAAGAGGAAAAACAACAGGCCGATTTACTCAAAGATTTTGATTATGTCGAGCAAAAGATTGCTACTGAGTCACCGAAAGTCTCCCAATCGGTTTTTGAGTATAGAATGGGACTTGCCGTATCAGGAATATACGTTTATAAAGGAAACATTTACTTTAATTTAGTTTTGAATAACCGATCATCCATTGACTATAAGGTCGACGCCCTAATGTTCAGCGTACAGCCACGAAGGAAGAGAAAGAGAGCGACCACCGCACAAGATGTTTATTTACAACCAATCCATAGTAAGAATTTACCTAAAGAAATTTTAGCAAACCAAGAATTGAAAAACGTTCTTGTCTGTTTTGACCCGTTTACGATATCAAATGATAAAGTATTCGATATTCAGATCGTAGAGAAGGACGGTAGCCGTAATCTAGCTGTCAAATTGCAGTCACGTCATATCCTATCAGCGAAGATTATTGAATAGTAAATATCGAAATATTTCATATTATTTTATTATTATATCGATATATTCCATATATTTGGGTATGATAATGATTAATTTATGGAATGAGTAATCACCGAATTAATTAAATCCTTAACTAAATACATTATTATGAGCAATTTACACATTATCAAATCAGCAATTGTTTGTTTAGCAGTATCGTTATTCACTCTTACTGGGTGTAGTAAAGATGATCCCAAACCAACAGAAAAGGAAATCATTGAAGATTTTCTAAAGAAATCCTATGAAGACCAGGTGAAAGCAGTTGATGAAGAACTTTCGAAGTGGGAAAATAAAACCTACGTTATGTCTTCTTTAATAGTCCACAACGAGGATGGCAGTACCACAGAAACTCTTGGTGTCGACGACTGCGCAAACTATAGAACCATTACCATTAAGGCTAAAGAAAATCAATCTGATACGAGAAATTACCACTTAAAGGAAATTGAGGGAGGCGAAGATTGTGGGGTGTATCAAGGAATCGGCATTCTTTCCTTAAGTAAGTCTGAATATTCGGATTACAAAGTGGTAATGAATTTTATCGATACTAAGAATAATGAACCCTTTGAAAGCTTTAAAGGAGTTTTAAAATTAATTGATGGTACGAGCAACTATTTTACAGTTTATGCAGGTGATTTTAATGATGCCGATGGCAAGTTCACGATTTTAAAAGAGTTCACATATAGAGCACTAGACAACTAATAAGAATGAAAAAACCAACACTTTATTTACTTGTTATCTTTAGTTTGTTGCTGACCCATTTAGTGAAGGCGCAACAAGGCCCATGTTACAGTGGACGAAATACGCAGACCAAAGGTTACACGGAATATCTTCCTTCGATTATTAATCCGTTAATACAATCCAGTAACACTTCCCCGTTAAAAATATACGATAAAAAAATTCGTGTTCAATTTTCTTGGGAAACGGCAACAGTAAATTTCTTGGCGCCAGCTTACTTTGATTCAGATGGCAGTAATAAAGTGTTGGAAATCTATTACACGAATGGAGTAGGGCCGACCGTTAATCTGCATCAATATCCAATTGCAAAAGTTTTTGATTGGTACGGTATCCCAAGCAGTTACCCTAGAATGGACGAGCACTATTTGGAGTTTTTCTATAGTGTCAATTCAGGAAACCAAACCCCTGCTGTAACGGTTACACCCCAAGCAGGAATGACCTATAATATTAAGCAATTAGCTCGTATTTTTCGCCACCATTTCGTTCGTCAAAGTACAAATGGGTTTTGCGCAAACTATACACCAACGGCAGGAGATTTTTTTGAAGGCAAGTATGATGGAACGACCCATCAATTTGAAGAATTTACGATCAACTCGGTAGAGGCTGATTTTACAAATCTGCTTGAAGGAACATATTTGAAATTTTGCAGAGAAGATCAGCAAATTGATCTTTATGATTATTTTACGGATCAGAACAATGTTTCTTTTGAAATATTGGATTCGGACAATAACGCAGTATCAAGCTCGAGTACTGTTAATCTAAATGATCTTGAAGCAGGAAATTATAAAATTAGGGCATCAAAATCCTATGCTAATGGTGATTTTACAAAAACTATTGATCTAGTTATTGTTAATCTTCCTTCGGCTGAAATCACAACTTCAATAGCTGATGGGTCGCTTTCGTTTTGTGAAGACCAAACCGTTAGGCTTTCCGCTCCCGAAGCTCCAAATGGAGAAACTTATACGTATAGATGGAGTAGTGGTGAAACGTCAAGAACCATCACAATTGACAATACTTGGGAGGGAACTGTTACGGTTTCCAATGGTTTTTGCGAAACTGTTTCTACTTCGACTAAAGTAACGATGAATGAGGCTCCAAAACCGACTATTCAAAACCAGTCGGGTGGCAATAATATTTGTGATGGAGAAAACGCTATTTTGGTTACTAACGCTATTGGGGACGCCTACATTTGGGAAAATGAGGACGGTGATATTGTCGGAGATCAGCAAGCATTTTACGCTACAGAAGCAGGAACTTACAAAGTGACTGTCGTATATCCCAATGGATGTCACAATACATCTGATCCAATTACCATTACAGTAAACCCCAATCCAATACCTACGATTACACCGACAGGCGAGACAGAATTTTGTGAAGGAGAATCCGTGCAACTTACAGCCTCTCTTCCTAATGGCCAGATTGCATCGTCTTATCTGTGGAGTAATGGAGAGACGGGGCAGACCATCACGGTTACCGAAGCAGGAATTTATACGGTTACAGCCCGAAACACGAACGGGTGTGAGCGAATTTCTGAACCTATTATCATTGAAACCAAACCCAATCCAAAACCCGAAGTTTCGGCCAGTGGGGCACTTGAGTTCTGCGATGGCGGAAATGTTAAACTTACCGTAACGAATACACAAGGTTCTACAGGCGTAGTTTGGAGCAATGGAGATTCGACCAATAACATTACCGTAACAGAGAGCGGAACGTATTACGTGACTGTTTTTAGGGATGATTGTAGTAATACATCTGAGCAGATTGACGTTACAGTTCACCCGAACGTAACCCCTACCATCCAAGCACTGGGGGATTCTGTTATTTGTGAAGGTGAAACGGTAAAACTACAAGTAACCAACCCACAGCCTAATACAACCTATACATGGTCTAATGGAGAAACGGGATTAGAAATGGAGGCCAGTTCGACCGGGCAGTATTATGTTATTGCCGAGAACGAATTTTGCTCTTCAAATTCTACGTCTATTCCGGTTGTGGTCAATCCAATCCAAACGCCCGAAATCATGGCCAATGGTATTACTGAATTTTGCGAAGGGGGATCAGTGACCCTTACCGTGACTAATGCAAGTGATCAAGACGATATTGTTTGGAGCAACGGAGAGACCACCCGAAGTATCACCGTTACAAATAGTGGTCGCTACTATGCAACGATCAGCAAGAACAATTGCCAACGGACTTCGGAATATATTGATGTTACCGTTTTCCCGAATCCAAAGCCAACAATTGAAGCTTTGGGAGCGACAGAAATTTGTCAGGGCGAAACCGTTACATTACAGGTTTCCAATCCACAACCGAACACAACTTATACATGGTCTAATGGAGAAACGGGACTACAGACAGAAGTTTCAGCCACGGGCAATTATTATGTGATTTCATCTAGCGAGGGAAGTTGTATGCGAAATTCTGATGCAATCAGTATTTCTGTAAATCCTATCCAAAAACCTGAAATCTCTCTTAGTAGTTCTCCAACTTTCTGTGAAGGTGGATCAGTGACCCTTACCGTTACCAATCCTACTGGTGCAGATGAAATAAGGTGGAGCAATGGCGAGATAGGTACTTCAATTACTGTAACAGAAGAGGGGAATTATTATGCAGTACTCAAAAAAGGGAATTGTGAGCGAATATCGGATGAAATTGTAACCGAAGTAGTTCCAAACGTTAAACCGATCATTGAGGCGATGGGAAGCGAAACGATCTGCGAAGGTCAGACCGTCACGCTACAGGTAACCAATCCACAGCCTAACGCTACCTATTTGTGGTCTGACGGTACCGAAGGAAGACAGGCTACAGTATCCACAAGTGGAAATTATTTTGTTACATCTCAAAATGGAAATGATTGCTCTCGAACTTCGGAGCCATTGGCCATCAATGTCCTTCCAATAGCAAAACCGACTATTTCGATTGATAATGAGACTACAATTTGTCAGGGAGACAGCATTGTTTTAACCATTAATGAATCGGGTTCTTCTTACCGTTGGAGTAACGGGGAGACAACCAAAAGTATCACGGTAAAAAACTCTGGAAATTATATTGCTTATATCAGCAATGGAGAATGTGAGAGAGCTTCCGAACCTATTAACGTCACGGTGAACCCAAACACCAAAATAGCTGTCTCTCAATTAGGGGAGACTGAATTTTGTGAAGGTGATAGTCTTGTGCTTTCTGTTATCAATGATGGTACCTACCTATGGAATACAGGGGAAACGACTCGAAGCATCAAAATTACTAAGTCAGGATCGTATTCAGTTATGGTAACTAATGATTTTGATTGTATATCTGAGTCAGAGGTATATGACGTTACGGTACATCCATTGTCTAAGCCGACTATAAATATTACTGGCCAGACTACCTTATGCGAAGGTGACAGCGTTGTCCTTACTATAAACGAAACGGCTGATTCTTACCGTTGGAGCAACGGGGAAACTACCAAGAGCATCACCGTTGAGAGCTCGGGAACTTATACAGCCTATATCGGAAATGAGTTTGGTTGCGAACGTTCGTCCGAACCAATAAGCGTAACGGTGAATCCAAATCCAACACCACAGATCAATATCGGGGGGAAGACAGAATTTTGCGAAACGGACAGCGTAAGACTTTACGTAACCCCGATTGCAGGAATGACCTACACGTGGAGCAATGGGGAAACGGGAAGCAGTATCACCGTTAAAAATAGCGGTGAATATTATGTGAGCTCTACCAACGAGAGTGGCTGTATTTCCATTTCGGAGACTGTAAACGTAACAGTACACCCGTTGCCAAAACCAACGATCCAAACTTCGGGCGTAACCGAATTTTGTGAAGGTGACAGTGTTGTCCTTACTATAAACGAAACGGCTGATTCTTACCGTTGGAGCAACGGGGAAACTACCAAGAGCATCACCGTTGAGAGCTCGGGAACTTATACAGCCTATATCGGAAATGAATTTGGTTGCGAACGTTCGTCCGAACCAATAAGCGTAACGGTGAATCCGAATCCAACACCACAGATCAATATCGGGGGGCAGACAGAATTTTGCGAAACGGACAGCGTAAGACTTTACGTAACCCCGATTGCAGGAATGACCTACACATGGAGCAATGGGGAAACGGGAAGCAGTATCACCGTTAAAAATAGCGGAAACTATTACGTGAGCTCTACAAATCAAACTGGCTGTATTTCGATTTCTGAGACTGTAAATGTAACAGTACACCCGTTACCAAAACCAACTTTGCATATTTCAGGAGAAACAACATTCTGCGAAGGAGATAGTATTGTCTTAACGATTAATGAAACGGCAGACTCTTACCGTTGGAGCAACGGGGAGACCACCAAGAGTATTACGGTAAAAACAGGCGCAAGTTACATAGGATATATCACCAATGAGTTTGGTTGCGAACGTGCTTCCGATCCAGTTGATGTGACGGTACACCCGAATCCAAAGCCAACAATAAGTTACGCTAGTTTAGTGGCCTGTGAAGGGGATAGCGTTAAACTGACAGCCTCGAATGGTGAATCCTATTTATGGAGTAACGGGGAGACTACCAAAGATATTTATGTCAAATATCCATCCAGTTATTCTGTTATTGTAACCAATGAAAACGGTTGTTCGAATGTTAGTGATACCGTCGCTGTAGATATCTTGCCGAACGATGTTCCTACGATCACATCGAGCAACGGCACAAATTTATGTGAGGGGGAAAGTACAACCCTTACAGCTTCAAAAGGAGCTTTCTATTTATGGAATACCGGAGAAACGACACAGTCGATAGAAGCTACAAAAGGTGGTAAATATTGGGTAACGGTAACCAATGATAATGGCTGTAGTAGAACCAGTACAGAACATGAGTTGATTGTACATTCTCCGTTAGAACTGAACAGGATTCCCGATCAGCAGATTTGTATAAATGGCGGTAAGCTAAATCTTGACGAGATAAACACCAACGAATTAGGAGGGGTTTACGAAGGTGAAGGAGTAACTTACAATACTTTTGATCCTAACCAAGTCGGTGAGGGCGTATACAAGATCACCTATACCTTTACAACTGAATTTGGTTGCATAAGCAGTACTGAATTTACTATTGAAGTAGTACCAATTGAGGTTCTTGAAGTAGGAGAAGACATCGAAGTATGTCTGAATGCAGACGATATCCTTTTACAAGTTGAGGGGCTTCCTGTAGGGGTTACTTTCGAAGGAAACGGAGTTACTGGAAATCTATTCAAACCAGAGGATGCAGGGGTAGGTATCCATGAGATTTTATATACCTATTCAAATAATTTCGGTTGTATTTCGACCGCGAGAAGGATCATAACCGTGACGCCTGTTCCAACCGCTCCCGAAGTCAGCGGAAATAATCCAACATGTAATAATAATGCTATTACATTGCTTGCCACTTCGAGCATTTTGGATAACTCACCGATTACCTATAACTGGTATCGTGAAGGTGAGGAGGAACCTTTTGACACGGGTCAACAAATTCGATATATCGTAACCAAGAACGAAAAAATATATGTGGAGGCCATATCCAACAAAGGGTGTCCGTCAGAGAGAACAGAAGTAGTTATCACTTCATACACGCCCGAGGTGCGATTGACAGCCTCGGCCACCACCATTGCGCAGGGATCTTCAGTGCAATTTACTTTACAAGATTTGCCCACATCAAACCCGTCTGTACGTTGGGAATATGATTTTGGTGATGGATTTAGATCAACAGAGCGGAATCCACTTCACTACTACAATAAAGCAGGTGTTTATACCGTGAGGGTGAAGGCTTATTCTGAACAGGACTGTTTCGTAGAAATAATCGAGATCGATTTTATCGTTGTAGAAGAAAACCCGATCGTGATCGATCCGCCAATCACAGGCGAAGAGCCGATCGAGGATACTAATCCATTCTATAAGACGATCGTTTATCCGAATCCTATTAAGGTAGGGGAACAAGCCTTAGTCAGAGTCTTCAATAATAAAAGCGGATCAGCAAAGGCGACCCTTCAAGTATATACGATTTCTGGAACGCCAATTTTTGAACAGTACTTAAATCTTGCTACGGGACAAAATGAAATTCCTGTTGAGAATCTAGATCGCCTAATGGCAAACACCTATTACTTGTTTGTGGTCAAATTTGACGATGGACGTGCTGAAACTATTAAAGTATTGATTTTATAACCATGATAAAGAAACTTAGTTTATACCTAGCGCTAATAGCCTCTGCTGTTACGGGATGTAGTGATAGAGACGACGGTTTTCGGGAGTTCAACTCAAAACCAAGTATTCAGATTGTAAAATCGCAAGCTGATACCGTTGCCCTGGTAAACTCCTTTACTGATAGTATCCGCTATTATAGTGATACAACCACTTATTATAATGTCAGGTTGAGAATGGGGGATGCAGACGAAAACCTTTACAGATGTCAGGTGCTAATTGATTCGGGACGCATCGAGGCTTACTATAAAGGGGATGTGATGACAAACCCATCGTTAAGAGTGGATCAGGAATTTGTTGACCTTAGTCTAATTCCTAGACAGGTAGGGAAGAACAATATCACGTTCAGGTTAGAAGATAAGTTTAACGAAATCAGCGAAGCAAAGTTAAGCTTGTTTGTCTTCGATAACTTATTGCCTATTGCTGATTTTCAGGAATCTGTGTCAAACCCCGATATACATGAATATACTTTCGACGCTTCGGCTAGTTATGATCAGGACAGCAACTTCGGAGGTGAGATCGTGGCTTATGAGTGGAACATTAACGGATTTAAATTCACCACACCCGAACCGAATGTAAAGCACGTATTCGGACAGGGAGGAACATACACAATTCAGTTAAGAGTAATGGATAACAATGAAGCTTTTTCGCAGGTAATCGAAAAGAGGATTTCAATATAGCTCGCAATTATATGAAAATTAAGAATCAAATAACTTTAAGCCTTTTATTCGCTATTGGAATCGTTATGCCATGCTATGTACAGGCACAGGATCAGGAGAGTGAAAGCGTTGCTACGGGAGCTCTGACCGCGGGAGGCGAGTTCCTTTTGTATAACACAGATGTTCGAAGTTCTGCAATGGGAAACATGAAAAGTATCGGTATAACCGATGCCTTTTCATTGTACAGCAATCCTGCAAAATTATCCTATCAGGAAGATATTTTAGAAAATGATATTTCGGTCAGTTATTCGCCAGTGATGCCTAAATATGTCAATGATATGAACATATTCAGTATTGCGAGCAACAACCTGATCGTTGGTGGTCGTGGCCAGGAAAGCTTTTTAGCTTTTGGTTTTCAGTACTTCTCTATTGGGGCTGTAGAATTTACCGATAAACAAGGGAACGTTAGTCAGTTTCTCCGTCCGAAAGAAATGTCATTTAATATCGGATATAGTATGGAAGTGATTGAACATCTTCACATGGGTGTAACGCTTAAAGGTATTTACAGTAAACTGGTAAGTTCAGAGCCAACGGTTGATCTTTATAAATCAGCATTGGCAGGAGCGATAGATTACGGTCTTTATTTTGAATATCCTGTAGCAGATGATGCGCAGATCAATGCAGGATATGTCCTGAAAAACTTAGGGACTAAATTAAAATATAGTGAAGAGGGAGACCAAACCGGATTGCCTACTACAATGAATTTGGGTTTAGGATATACCAAGAGAATTATTGACGATAACAGTTATTTCTTTATCGGTGCGGAAGCTAACAAACCTTTTTTTCCGTCCGATAGAAACAACACAAGCCTTCTACCTGTAGGGGCAGGCGGAGGGATTGGATATTCAGTCGGAGCCGAGCTCATGTTTAGAAGTATATTTTCGGCAATGGCTGGCTATGACGCCAAATCGCCCGAATTTGGAAGCGTTGGCTACTTAACCACTGGGGTCGGTATCAACACCTATTTCAATGCAAAAAAACTTTCTGTTACTGCATCTTTTCTTACCCCTAGCAAAAAGGAATTTAGTTCAGGAAATATATATCGATTAGGCCTTTCTTTTTCAATCCTAGAAAATTAAAAATGATGAAATTAACAAACTATATACTTCTATTAATCAGCTTAGTCACGATTAGCGGTTGTGCAATGACGGGCATCAATAAAGAAAGAGATTTAGTCGGTGTGAGTACTCGTAAAACCAAGGTGTCAGCACCACCCTATGGGATGGTCTATATTCCATCGGGTTCATTTGTAGCCGGGGCATCCGACGAGGATATGAGTAAGAATCCCTTCGATCAAAAGAAAACCATCGAGGTATCAGGTTTTTTTATGGATCAGACAGAGATTTCAAATGCTCAATATAGGCAGTTCGTTGAATGGGTGAAAGACTCATTAAAAACAGATAACGTTAGCGAACTTACCTACACTTTTGAATACTTCGATTTTCAACAGGCTGTTGAGAATAGGGATGCCGATCGAAGTTCATTTCTGATTAAAGAATCGGTACACATTTATCCTGATACATTGGTTTGGATGGTAGATTTTCCTAACGCTGAAAACACTTTCCTTGTGACCGATTATTTTTCAAGTGGGCAATATGATAATTACCCAGTAGTAGGGGTTTCATGGAAGCAGGCTAAAGCGTTCTGCGCATGGAGAACTAACATGTATAACAGCTATAATGCCAAACACAAGAAGAACGAAGCTAAATTAACTTTCGACCTTCCTTCGGAATGGCAATGGGAGTATGCCTCTCGGGGGAAGCTTAACCAAATGCCTTACCCGTGGGGAGGCCCCGATATAATTGATTCTAGAGGTAATTACAGGGCTAATTTTAAAACAGGGTATGGAGACTACTCGAGTGATGGAGGAACCTATACCGTACCTGTAAAGCACTACAAACCGAACGCGTACGGATTGTACAATATGGTTGGTAACGTGGCCGAATGGACGGTCTCGACTTTTGGCGAAGCAGGATCTATCGGTATTCTTAACGATCTGAATCCGACCTATTCCTCATACCGGAAAAACGAGGCAAGGAAAGTAGCTCGTGGGGGATCATGGAAAGACGTTGCCAGTAGAATACTTGTTTCTAGCAGGATCGGAATCGACCAAGAACTCTCCAACTCGTTTACAGGATTTCGCACCATAGCATCTTATACCATAGTAAAATAAATACAAGCCACGATGAAAAGATCATTACAACTATTAGCATTTATATCCCTTATCGTGTTTTCGTCTGCTTACGGACAAGAAGACACGACCACCAACTGGGAACCACCCGTTGACGGTTATATCGGGTTAGTTAAGAAAGATAAGCGAGAGCCTATGCCACTTGCAGAATTAAAACCCGAAAATATATCTTATAGTAAACGAGTCTGGCAAGAGATAGACGGTAGATTAAGCATCAATAGAGGTATAACATCACCTGCAAATAACCTGATTAGTATTTTACTTAAACATATTAAGGAGGGCAGTATAACAGCCTATGATCCGACACCAAATCCCGACAAAGACGATCCCAATGGCGATGCTTTTAAAACCCGATTATCGCCAAATGAAGCCTTGTTTAGATTAACAGGGACAGATAGTGTTTTGGTCGAAATATATGATGAAAACGGAGAGGTGACAGATCAAAATTGGGTAACACCAGAGTTTAACCCTGAGTCAGTATTCTTATTCCGAATTAAAGAAGATTGGATATTCGATGAACAACGATCGGTTTTTGAACCTCGTATTGTTGGGATTGCTCCGCTAATAATACCTAGAATAAACGGGGGAATAGAGATCGGTATGTCAATGGATTTAGGAGATGGAATTGCTGATGATTTCGACCCATTTAACCCCATCTCTGATGAAAGTAATGCGGGTAACGACGTAGATATAGCAACTTCGGACTTTGATGCCTTCTCTATTCAGATGGATGCACAACCCGCATTTTGGCTTTATTTCCCTGAAATAAGAAACGTGTTAGTGAACGAATTTATTCCAAACGATTATAATGATGCCGAAGGACTCTCTTACGATGATTTCTTTATAGGTAGACATTTTGATTCTTATATCGTTAAGGTTTCCAATTCGCAAGACCTTAGAGTCAAAGATTATAAGAAAACCAAAGTTGAACAACTGCTCGAGTCCGAAAGGCTCAAAAAAGAATTAATGAATTTTCAAAGCGACTTATATAGACAATAAATCATGATGAAATTATCAAGACTTATATTACTACTAATTATTGCCATAGCCGTTGCCTCATGCGCTCGTCAAACACGAAAAGTAAGTTACAGCGTAAAAACAGGAACGTCATATAAAAAGGGTAAAAGTCCAAAAACTGGGATGGTTTATAATGACGAATCCAATGGGGGATTTATGGTTAATACCAAGTATAAACGGAAAACGCCCCCTGGGCTAGTGCCCATTGAAGGCGGAACTTTTGTGATGGGAGCTAATGCACAGAACTCCATGTCTTATTCCAATAAGATCACAAAAAAGCGGGTTACCGTTGCATCCTACTATATGGACGAAACAGCCGTATCAAACCGTGATTGGTTAGAATATCTGTACTGGATAAAAACGAACTACCCTGATGATCACAAAATGTATTATGATGCCCTACCTGATTCAACGGTTTGGGATAGGACTTCAACGGCCAATTCTCAATATTCAAAAATATATCTTCGGCACCCTGCGTTTCAAGATTACCCAGTGGTTGGTGTGAGTTGGGTACAGGCCAATGAATACTGTAGTTGGAGAACCGACCGAGTCAACGAGCAGATTTTAAGAGAAAAGGGCATATTAAAACCTTGGAAAGAGGTCAAAGAGTCAGGAGCAGAAAGTTATGTCCCTTTTAAAACCGAAGACTATCTTCAGGGGAAATATAAAGGTGAACAATTCGATGGTAGAAATATGCCAAAAGATTATTCCTTGAATGCTGATGCCGACAGCCGACGCACTGTAGGTATCGAAGATGGCCTATTGATCCAACCTTATAGGCTACCAACAGAAGCCGAATGGGAGTATGCTTCGGTCGCTTTACTAGCTAATCAGGATGGATATTTAACCCAAGAAAAGTTTAATCCCCGTTCTGAACACAGAAGCACAAAAGGATTAATTATGATGAACTACAAGCAGGGCAAAGGTAATAACATGGGAACGGCAGGTTATCTGAACGATGGAGCCGATATAACAGCTCCTGTAAGAGCGTATGAACCCAATGCTTTTGGCCTTTACAACATGCTAGGCAACGTAAATGAATGGGTAGCAGATGCCTATCAGGAAAACACGTATAATGGTACGAATGACCTTTCTCCTGCTGTTGGGTTTGGAGGGGAATCTGACCTGCTAGCGATGGTCGATCCCGTAAAACCGAGTTATGATGAATTTATCGAGCAACAGGCGGAGGACAATCAGAACGACGATTTAAGTGATCCTATACTTGATTCTCTTGACGTACAACTGTTCGGGATCTCGACACTAGTCAGTCCCAGTAGCCGTGTGATCAAAGGCGGATCATGGGATGATCGTTTACCGTTGGTGAATCCTTCTGCACGCAGATTTTTCAATAAAGAATCTTCTAGTGCTACAATCGGATTCCGTTGTGCAATGACAATGACTGGATCGCCCGAAGTCATATCCAAAAACATGAAACGAGCGTCCAAAAAGCGACATACATCAAGGTTGAGAAGAAGTAAATAAAAAAATTAGTTATGGTTTTATTTCATGCAATGCCTTCAATAAAATGGCGGGCACTGGCTATCCTTATGCTGTTTTGTTCCTTTGCTAAGGCACAAAATGACAACCTGCAGGGAAGAGTGACCGACAGTCTCGGGAGTGCCCTAGTAAAGGCAACGATTACGTTTTCCCCTAAAGACGGAGGGAAGGTGCGACGCACGATCACTAACGATCAGGGTTTTTTTTCTATACAAAAGAAAGGAAGCAAGACCTATTCGGTCATGTTCTCTATGATGGGCTTTAAAAGAGATACACTATCCAGTAATCAAATTGCCATGCTCGACAGTATTGAGGTTACTTTGTATGAAACAAGCCTATTGCTTGACGAGGTTATGGTTATTAGCCATCCCCAACACCCGGTCCTAATATCGAAAGACACGATATCCTATGATCTTGCTTCTTTTGCGGGGAAAGAAGACCGTTACCTTTCCGAAACCTTATCACGCATTAAAGGATTACGGGTAAATCATAATGGAGACGTTTACGCAGAAGGTCAAAAGGTAACTAAAATTATGCTCAACGATGAAGAGATTTTCAATGGTGATGTAGGCCTATTAACTCGTAACCTCCCGATCGATTTGCTTGAGACAGCCGAACTGGTTAACGACTATGGCAAAGAATCTACCATTACAGGGATTAAAGGAGAGCCAACAAAAACGTTAAATATCCATACAAAAAATCCGACGGTCAAAGGGGGATTCGGAGAACTTAACGCAGGAGCAGGAAGTAAAAAAACCTATAGCCTTAACGGAACAGCAAACTACTTTGATAACAGAAACCAACTGTCTATTACAGCAGGAACCAACAACGTAAATAAACCCAATATGTTGGGCGGTTCTGTTATGGACAATAGCGCAACTTCGCAGATTGGACAGGAAGGGATGAACCGTGCAACCAACTTTGCCGTTAATGCCCGTACTAAAATCAATGAGAGTAGCCAACTGTATGTGAGTGCAGATCAAAGCAATTCCTTGAACCGTAGTTTTGGTGAAAGCCAAACAACTGCCGTACAGCAAGGAGATGATATCGACTATACGGAAGACTTTGCAAGATCATCCAAAGATCGTACTAGGCGATTTAACCTTCGCTATGATCTATCCAATTCGCGTTTTGCAGTTAACGTGTCGCCATATATTCGATCAGGAAAACAGAATCGTGATGAACAAAGAGACGCTCTTTTTTTTACTACCGCGGATAGCGCACGTAATTATACCTTGAATCATCACAGCACACAGGACGCAATCGGTCTTGATGGTAGTGTACACTACAAATTCAATAGACCCAAAAGAACAGTAGCTTTCAAGTTGAAATCAGAGAAAGAAAAAGTAAACGAACGCAAGTCCATATTTAATGACTTCAATAAAGCATTCGATCCCTTAAACCTGTATGTCGGTGATATGCGAAACAGATCGATAGTTTCACCAACGATCGCCTATACCGAACCCGTTGGTGAAAATGGAATCTTAGAAATTGCCTACCATCGTAATGAGATCACCGAAGAGCTCGAGAGAAATACAACCGATCAAACCGAAAATCCAGTAGACAGCTTATCGGGTTTAATCAATTCAAAGATCGTTAACAATCATCTTGATGCTCGTTTTCAATACCAAGTTCAAAAGTGGTTTTATGATATTACTTTGTCGTATCAAAATGATTATCTAAAAACAAACGATCAAGATCAGTCGGAAAGAACTATTGATTACAAAAAACTGCTTCCATCTCTACAGATTACTTATCAGTTTTCTACTCAAAAGAGTATTACCCTCGCAGGTAAACAGTTTTATAACCTTCCTGCTGTCTACCAAATAATATCGATTCCGACAATGACCGATCCCTTATTTGTCTATACAGGGAATCTTAATTTGCTAGCCGAAAATAATACACAGGCTTCCTTAAGCTATAAAGCCATGAATGCCCTAACCGGATCGGTATTCCGTGCCAATGTAGATTTTGTTATGACGGATGACAAAATAACGTCCAATTCGGCACAATTAATTGAAGGTGAGGCACAGCAATATATGTCGCTGTTAAATGTTGATGGTTATAAAAGGATCGGTGCAGATTATTATTTTTCCAAGACGCTTAAAAATCATAAGGTTATCGACCTAAGTGGTCGTTTCAGTTATGACAACAATCCCCAGTACATCAACAGCGAGTTAAATTTTGGTAAGAACATCAACATCCATCAGACAGTAAAACTCTTATGGCCAGTAACAAAATCCCTTCACCTTAATCCTGCTGTCATGTACCGCTTAACGGATATCGAATATGGAGTTGAGCAAACCGATATCGCTCCGATCAGTACGGTTAATCTTTTGATGGACATCGCATATACACAAGGGAAATTCTCTTCAAAGTTAGGCGCAAATAAATTTATAAATTCTGGATTTTCAGGAAACTCCTACAATAATTTTATTATAAACGCCAATGTCTCCTATAAAGTATTAGACGGGGCTTGTACGCTCAATTTGGAGGTCTCTGATCTACTCAATAACAATACAGGCATAAGAAGGTCAGTCAATAACAATACGATCTCTGATCTTTACGTAAACCGTTTGTCGAGATACGTCATGTTTTCAGTCAACTATAAATTAGGAAATTTAAAATAACACCAAACATAAAAAATATCAAAATGAGAAATAGACTGTTTTTAATCGGCTTTTTATTGACAATAATCAGCATCAACGAGACCCAAGCGCAATTTATGCGATCAAGGGGAAGTGCCAATATCGGTGCTTCATTTTTTGCGTCAGACTCTGGTCAAGGATTAAGGGCCGACTATAGTAAATACCTTAGTTCGACCTTCCTGATTAATCCTGCGATCTTTTATGAATGGGGAACCCCAATGCAATCGGAATACAATCATATTGGTGCGGATGTATTGATCGGTGTAATTCCTTTTTATCTCGGCAACAAGTTCAACCTATCTGTACGTGCTGGCTTAACAGGAGGATACGAAAAACTTACAGGGCTAGAGCGAGACGTTACTGGGTTTTCTGTTGGAGGTAAAGGTGGCGGAGAACTTGAATTTATGGTGTCAGAAAGTCTCTCACTATCGGCCTATGCTTATCAGGCTTATTTACTTAAAAAAGTTTTCGGTAGTAGTTACTATCATCTAGGTTTAGGTATAAAGATAAACCTATATAATTATTAAAAACCTTAACGAGAAGGTGGTGTGCATCACTTTCTCAATTTTTTTTTCATCTTGTCAGAAGAATGATAGCGGTTTAAGCGTTATAAAATATAAGACAGCTTTTTTTTATTAAATTTGAGAGCAATTGCACAAGCATGCACAGACGTAATGTTCGGTAAACGATTAAAAGAACTTAGACAACAGAAGCAAATCAATACGACCGATATCGCTAAAGAATTAGGGATACATCAAACATCACTATCCTATTTTGAGAACAGAGAGCCCGAATCGATTGATCTTTATTTACATTTCCTTGCTCAAAGAGGCATAGATTTAAATGAAGCTTTTTTGAGTGGAGCGGAAAACATTGCCAAATATTTGAAGAAAAAAAGACAAGAGTCTAAAATAAAATGGCAAGAAATTACTCAATCTATTGGTATCAACCAAAGCAGTTTAAGTTACTTGGAGAACAGAGAAGACACCTTTTTCATTAACTATTTAAAGTTATTGGTTCAAAAGGGTGTAAACCTAAATGATGTTTTTGCATAACCCCTTAAAATTAAGACAATATAATCTCCTCGTGCTATCAAAATTTTGGTTGTTCCAGGTCACCGGTTGCTGAAAGTGCTATCACTATATGGTGCTGCAGCTCCGGATCTTCTTTAAAAGTGCTATCACTTTGGTCCATGCTCGGGAACGAGCTCGGCCAGATCCGGAATAAAAGTGATGCAAAGACCATCGACAAATCCAGATTTCTTTGGACGCCCGATGAAACCGCCTTGGGAGATGAAAAATGGATGGCGTTTTTCAAACAAATAGGCATCGTAAAAAATCTTCACTTCAAAGTAGGCCATGCAGCCATACTACTTATCGAAAGAAATAGCGGAAAGATACTTTATTATGATTTTTAAATATGCACACTTTCAACGACATAGCGATTCCGATTTCCTGGCCCGATAAAACCGCCTTGGGAGATGAAAAATGGATGGCGTTTTTCAAACAAATAGGCATCGTAAAAAATCTTCACTTCAAAGTAGGCCATGCAGCCATACTACTTATCGAAAGAAATAGCGGAAAGATACTTTATTATGATTTTGGTCGTTATATGTCGCCACGTGGATATGGACGGGCGAGGTCAGTCCGCTTTGATCCACGTCTGGACATTTATACAAAAGCCCAGGTTACGCAACAGGGCGAGGTGCAGAACATCGATAAGATTTTAGCAGAACTTGATGAAAAAGAAGAGGCAACACATGGCGGTGGACGGACATTTCTTTCAATTTGCAGACAAATTTCATTCACAAAATGTGTTGCCTATGCCGAAAAGTTGGTCGCAGAGGGACCTGTTTTATACGGTGCTCTCGCTAAAAACAACAACAGTTGCTCCCGCTTTGTAGCACAGGTATTAACGGAGGGAATGGACATAGACGATAAAAGACGTCGCAAAATACTGTATCCCGAATGTATCAAAGCAAGTCCGACAAGCAATGTCATCAATGCGGTCATTGATGACGAAGTCTTTTGTTATGAACATGGATTGCTCCAAGCAAGGAAGATGAGGCGCAAAGATTCGTTATGGTTTCAAGTCAGCTTATTGAAAGATAATTTTACCAAAAAAGGTTCACAAGAATTAGCCTGCGACCGAACATCCGGCATGATCGACGCCCCATCACGCCCATCCAATGTCTCGGAGCATGCCCAATGGATAGGCGGCATTGGGGAAGGTGCCTGGTTTCAATTGGAACAACATCCCAATGAAAACCTATTTGTTGTTCATAAATATGCCGCTTCAGGAAAATTGGAATACGCGGTAGAAACAGCCTGTATTCAAAAATTTGATATCAACCGCCCTTACACCTTCACACCTAACTTCCTGTATAACAAATACTCCATTATACAGAACAATAATTTGCACCTGTTTTCAGCGGTTACAACAACGCATCAAGCCGACAACAACCAACAAAACATAAAAGCTATTTTATGACCCTATGGAATTATCAAAAATCGGGGATTATATAAATACAAAAAAAAATAGATGGAATTGACAATTTTAAAAGCAAAAATTCACACGGTTAAAGTGACAGAGGCCAATGTAGCATACAATGGTTCTATCACAATCGATGCCGATTTACTTGATGCAGCCGGCATCAAGAAATATGAACAAGTTTATATTAACAACGCCATCAGTGGCAGCCGTATCATGACCTATGTGCTTCCGGGGAAAAGAGGTAGCGGAGAAGTCTGTATGAACGGCGGTGCGGCACTTCACGCCAAAGTAGGTGATACCGTTCATATCCTTTCTTTTATCCAGTTATCTCCGGAAGAAGCAGACACATATCAACCAACACTTGTTTTTACTGAAGGAGAAAATAAAATAAAAGCAATCGAAAAATACGATTATTAGTAATAAAAGAAAAAAAGGTTGCATTGTATCAACAAACGGTCGACCTTTTTATGCGCTGCCTCATGTTTTTTCCGTTATTTCTTGCTTAACTTTGTTTTGGAGGTAAGATATGGCACAAACAGATATACAAACGTTAGATGATATTAAGTTGTTGGTGGATACTTTCTATGGCCGGGTACAAGTGGATGAGCTAATCGGTCCGATCTTCAATGCAAAGCTAGAAGGACGCTGGCCGGTACACCTGGAAAAGATGTATACCTTTTGGCAAACGATCCTGTTGGACGAATACACATACCAAGGACGGCCATTTCCTCCGCATGCACAATTGCCGATAGACGCCACCCATTTTGAACGATGGCTGCAACTCTTCGATAAAACGGTCAACGATCTGTTCGAGGGCCCTGTAGCTGACGAGGCCAAAAGCCGCGGGCGAAAAATGGCCACATTGTTCCAGGTAAAGCTGGACCATATACGCCAATCGCCTTTCAAGCCTTTGCTTTAAAATAATACCTATATCAATTTTTGTGATTATTTTTGGCTTATGGGAAGGACTTTGCCAAAACCGCCGAAAACGGTGGATTTACATGCTGACGCATTTTTAAGCAATCTCGATAGCTATGAGACTAATGAGCTGTTGGCAGAGTCATTGGAATTGTTGCGGGAAATGCTTGATGCGGCTATCTATTGGGACTATACCGAAATCCGTTTTATTCATGGCAAAGGTAAAGGCATTTTGCGCCGGGCCGTTTATGACGAATTGGCCTACTATAAACAGAGCGGTGCCATTGCGAGCTATCACCCCTCCTACCACAACGAAGACATCGTGGTGGTCCACATTGGCCTGTAACTTATAACACCTTTTTACAATATCCTCCATCATCAATGCGTTCGCTCCAATCCGGCATCTGTCAAAATGAGAAAGTCAGCATTCCGGGCATAGGCGCGCATTTCCTCATTGCTGCGGAAAGCAGGAGATGCTACACTCGAGATGCTGAGCACCTTAGTTCCAGGACGATAACGGATTTGCAATTGTTGTATTATGCCAAGGTGATCGTCGCTATGGAACCTTCCGTTGATATGCAACACTTTTCTTTGGGGATGGTTTTTTAGGTAACGGGCTATTACCCAAGCCATATTGGCATCCCAAAGACAATGTGCCTGATAAACATACTGCATGCCTATAAAATGTGCGCCTTCCATTTGTTTGAAAAACTTTTCGTGATAGGCTCCACCCAGCGTATCAATGGGCAGAGGTGGTAAAAAGCTTTTTGCCCATGCCGATAGGCTGTCCAGTGCCGGGAGTCCTTTTCTATTGGCCAAATTGGAGTATCGATCGGGGGTATTGGCCGCAAGAAAGTCGATGCGATGTTCCTTCACAAAATGCAACAACGATCGGTAGTCACCATAGTTTTTCCATGCACGGGCTTCCTTGATAAAATTACGTTCGCTAATCACATCATCTATGTATTCATCAACAATGGGCTGTATATCTGTTTGGAACATTTCCATGCTAAGGGCCATAGCACCATGCCAATGCAGATACAATCGTTTCAGAACCGCGAGTTCCAGTGCATGGGCTACCGGATCATCATGTTCTTCTCCAAAGAATACAACCGATGCCTTTGCCAACCGGTCAGCCAGTGTATCCACTGAAATTTCTTCTCCGGAAGCGACCTCAACAATACGATAGTGTGTGGCCAACGTGTCTGCGCCATATCCTTTATGGATACTAATCAGTATCCATATTGATATCGCTAAAAAAAACTGCTTTTTCATTTATGACGGTTTTTTATTAAAAAATTTTCAAGTGACCAATTTTCGGTTAGCCAGTGAAGAAAGGACGATCTGTCGGGATGAATGGTTTCGATAGGAAACGTTTGTCCGATCTGCGTCCACCATGTTAGTTTTTTCATCCATTGATGACTCTGTAGATAGGGCCATTGATGTTGCGGCAGGTGTTTCCGTTCCAATGCATCGTAAAATTGCTGATCCAGATACCGTGGTATGCTATCAAAACTACTTTTAACCAGCTGTTCGACCCTTTCGGCGTTTTCAGGCAGATAATATACTGCTATCTGTAGGGAAAAGAAAGGATCGGATTCTTCATATTCCAAATGAGCGTTTACGGAAGGCGAGTACGAAAGTCCGTTACTGCGAAGTGTCCGTAGGAGCTGATCAAAATAGGCATCTTCCAATAGGTCTAAATAAAAAGCATCCAATATCGAACAGGATGGCATCTGCGCCTGAAAAATAAATTCACTAAATTCCAGCTCGCCGTCCTGCGCTACGGTATGACTTATCGAATGGCTGGTATCGGGTGTCGAGAATTGTTTGTTTGTATGCACACCATGGTTTCTGTCCTTATCTGCCGGATAGGACTCCATAATAGCGAATAATTGCCCTAACATATCGGGCTGTGCCAAGGTATCGGTCACCAGTATGTAAACCGCTCCATCGCTATTTCCCCATAACTGCCTGTGTATATGCTCATCAATTTTCTTAAACTCATTTGATTCTTGCGATAGCGGCGCATATTGATTGCCCATGGCGATGAAACGAAAAAGGGAAGTGGATTTTGCTGTAGGGCAAGAGGCAATGTAGCCGTGGCGATGCGCTTCCGCATAGGCATTGATGGAAATTCCATCGCGAAGCTGCCAGTCACCCAACGTATCCGCCCTAAATGGCCCCATATCGGCGACAAAGAACCAGGAAGGCAGATCAATGGCGGCTTCTTGTTCCGCTTTGGGCAGGTCGGCATAGCCTATTGGTGTGATGCTCGTCAGCAGACTTTCGTTAAGTCCGTCGATCTGTTTCAACAGCAGGGTCGTACCATTGGTAAGAGGGAAGTGAAAAATATTCCATCCGGAGCCCTCCCCGCATCTTTGCTGGTCTACCGCTCGTGTTGCTGTGGGCAGAGGTGGTTCTTCTTCTTTTTGCGTTATCGGAAAAATCATCGGATGGGAAATCCCATCCCGCCATGCTTTTTTGATAGATCTTTCGTCGCATAAGCGGCTGTTCGTATCCGGCACCAACTGTATGATGCCAGACGCCTCCAGATTTATCCCAATCCCGGCAACAGCTCGCCCTTGCCTATTCGAATAGAGGAAATCCTCCAAGTATTCCCTAAAAAACAGTTCTCTGTTGGAGGCTTTAACTACAGATAAACCGTTATCCTTCAGAATAGCGGATGAGCTACCGGAGGCAATGCATCCAATCGAGTGTACGGCAGTTAAAAGTTGGGTACTATCGCGTATATCCAAACCGATTAATAATAAGGCATCACCAGCAATGGAACGGAACACTTCACTGTACACCGGCTGAATATCCAGGGAATCCATCGCCTGGCGGATGGACTTTACGAGCTGCTGTGGCAAACGGGAACCACTTTGTCCAGGGAAAGGCAAGATAATAGAAAGCTCAGATCTTTCCAGTAAAGGGCTGTGCAGCGTACGAACACCCGGTTTCGGAAAGAAAGCCTGGCGCAGAGGGGATATTGAACCGCTGGATAATGGAGCAAACTGCTCGCTTATTTTTTTTTGCAGGCTGTCTATGGGTAGCGGACTACAGATGAATACTGCTGCTTGATTGGGTTTGTAATGGCCTTGGTAAAAGCGATCCAATGCGGATGCCTTCACCGGTTCATCCGGCAATTGCACGGCATCATATTGAACGGCAAGGGAAGGAAGCCGTAAAGAATTTAGTGTATCTACCCCTTTCCGTCCGCGCATCTCCATCATGATGACAGACCGTTCAGTGTCTACCTTCTGCTGTTGGAACTGCAATCCCCCCAACCACTCGCTGAGCACACTTAGTCCGCTATCCAATGATGTAACAGACTCGGCTGGCCATTGCAAGCTGTAGACCGTATGATCAGTGGACGTATAGGCATTAACCCCACGTCCTTGTAGGATACCATGATTGCGCAATAACTGGTGTATGCCATCATCCGGAAACCGTTTGGAACTGTAAAAGGCCATGTGCTCTATATAATGTGCGAATCCGAGTTCATGCGGTTTCTCATGCACGCCGCCCACCTTTAATGCCAACCGCATGTCGGTATAAGGTTGCTCATGGTCGTCTCCCCGCAGATAATAGTGCAGACCATTTGCCAAGACACCAGTCCGATACGATTGAGCGAAAACTCCCCCTATTCCCAGCAACATGCTAAAACCGATCGTTAATATAATAATCCGCATACTTATTTCTTTTCTGTTATTTGTGGTGATTGGTATTTAATTACAATTTTATCCGGCTCATCGGATGCATTAGAATGGGTCAATCGCAAGGTAAACTGCATTTCTCCGGTTTCTTCGTTGTAGGTACCCTGTCCATCCAGTTCAGGTTCCTTATCGGGCATGGCCTGCAGAGTATAACTTGGTTCCAGCAGATCCTCGTAATAGGAAGCCTCCTCATTCCCTTGGGCGATGAACTCGTTCATACGGTTGTTGGCCGAAAAGACATAGCTGAACGGCACCAGGTAAGCTGGAGGATCGCTATCTTCCTCCAGCGCACTAAAGCGGATGGCACCCTTTTTCGCTCCCGGTGCATCTGGTAAGAATACGAGGTTTGGCAAGGTCATCTTAAAGGATTCCACCGAATTGTCGGTCCAGTTCACCAAATCCAAAATTTCCGGATTGAATCCACTGATTTCCGGTACGGACAGATCAATGGTTTCCCCACGGAAAACACTGTAAAAATAATCGTTTAATCCGAAGGCATTGGTTCGGATATCCAATGTAGAAATATTAGTCGCTGTATCATTTGGCACAATGACCGACGTACCGGTATAGGCAAATTTTTGTGCTTTTTCAAAGCCATACCATCCGCCTTCATAGCGGTCTACGCTTACTTCTACGCCTACAATGCCGGTCCACAAGCCAATATTCACCGGAGATTCCTGCAAGCGTCTTTGCTGCTCTTCATTGAATTCCGGAAAATCATCTACCGGACTTATGTAAACTTCGATATCCGTATTGGAGACAAGTTGTTGTTCGTTGTTTTCTGGAAGAATGATTTTTAAAAAATATTGTGACAACTTGGTGATACGGTTTCCGGCACCCGTGGAGGCAATGGTAAAGGTTTTCGTTCGTTCGCCTGCTTCAAAGTGCAGTACTTTGCTGCTCAATTGAAAGATATCTTCGGGATCGGCCTGATCTGGTGCTGCCTCCCATTCCAGGGGTAAATCCAGAGCATGGGTAGGTAGCAGGGTGAGGTGCACGGTCACCGTACTTATTTTCTCGGAACCTTCCTGTATGCGGATACCCCCTGAAGGCACCTCACTTATCAGGTCATTGCTGCCGGTATAGTGCTGATCTATGGTGTCTTTTTTACAGGCTGTCACCAGGCAGCATGCCAGCACAAAAAGACCTATTATTTTTTTACTCTTCATAATGTATCCAGTTTGGATTTTGCTGAATTTTACCTTCACTCTGTACAATCTCTGCATTAGGAATAGGCCACACCCAGCGGTAATCGCTTGCCTGGATGTCCAGTACTTCCGTTCCGCTGGTATTAATCGGGTGTTTTAATTCGGACCTCCACCGCTTGAGATCGAAAAAGCGATACCATTCGCCCACCAGTTCCTTACGAAACTCGGCCTGAATAGCTATCCAAAGTGTCTTTCCGCTGCCTTGGCTTAATGGCGACTGCCTTGCCTCTTGCAAGCGGTTCAGGTAGCTGCGTGCTTTATCCTGATCGCCTAAGCGGTAGGCTGCTTCAGCGCATAGTAATAAAATGCGTGCCGTCCGGAAAAGATGGATGGGATAAAATTCTGTTTCGAAAAATTTTGTGCGGTATTTACCTATGGTATAACCACCATTAGTGTCCGGCAGCAAAGTTTGCCTACGGAGATCTTCTTCACTGTAACTGTTGATGATATCACTTGCGATATTCAATGCTGAACTTCTGCCATACAGCGGCGACTGGTATTCTATGGTGGTCCATATTTCACTGTGGGTACCAAGTGCCATGACGGATTCATTACTTTGATAACCGTTGGTTTTCCAGAGTGCGGTGTAGGTATCGGCATCCAGCTGAGTATAGCGCGACAATAGTTGCTCACCATAGGTAAGGGCATCCTGCCATTCTTCCCGATCAACTGCCAGCTCAGTCTGCAACGCCCACATAGCCGAACTGTTAAAGAAAGCACCATGAACATTGCTCCCGTCGGTACCGCCTTCAGCCAATAATGTTGCGGCTTCCGTCGTGAGGGAATCCAAATGGCTATAAACCTGTTCAACGCTGGATCGGCCCTCCTGCGTAGGCCGGTCTGTATTTCGAAGCACAATGGCATCGGCTTTCGGCGCTTCTTTGATGTTTGGCGCATAGAGCCTTAAGAGGATATAATAGTTCCAAGCCTTAATCGCCAGTGCTTCGCCCCGCAATTTCCGCAATTCGCTTTCCTCCTGTTCGCCCTTTACCTCAATTTCGTCTGCGCGTTGCAAAAAGGTATTGGCCGTGGAAATGGCCTGATAAGCGTCCGGCCATAGGTTATTGGCACTGACACTGATTTCCTCGGGCTTCCATAGCCAAAACTGACTTGACATAAATTGTGCCGAGTATCTGGTCGGACCGAAATCGTCTCCGAGCATCGCCAAGGTAGAGAGATCCTTAAAGGATCGCAGATACGCCGTATTCAAGAGTTCCCGGGCAACAGACAGCCGGTCGATTGCCCCGGGATCACTGATCTTATCTTCCAGTGGATAATCCAGGCTGCAAGCATGAAAGCAACAGCAAAGCAGTCCGCTTAGCGGTACATACAACGTTTTTAAAAGTTTCTTTTTTAGGATTGCTATCATCTTCAAGAGATTAAAAACCAAGATTTAGTGAAAAGGAAATAACGGGCTGCAGGGATCCGGCCAGCGTGCCTGATTCCGGGTCTGGTCCCTGATAGCTGGACAACACGAACAGATCTTGTGCCTGTATACGTGCCAGTGCCGTTTTGACAACCTTGGAATGAGCCAGCCATGTTTCGGGGAATTGGCAGGAAAGGCGCACGTTAGACAGCCGCAGGTAATTGGCCTGCTGTACCGTGCGACTGGTGGTAATATCCCGTATAAAGCTTCCCAGAAAAGTATTGGAGGAAACAATACGTGGATTTACGAAAGCCTTTCCTTCATCGCCCAGCTGTTGCCAGGTCTGATCCAGCATCCCTTTTACCTGTGCGTAACGGATATCCTCCGCATCGCGTGCGAGCAGCGGACTGATGCTTTTTTTGGCTCCCAGGGTATAGTAAAAATCAAAAGATAGATTGATGTTTTTATAGCTGAAACTTTGGGTCATACCTCCGGTAAATGGCGGGGTAGTATGGCCAAAGGCAACGAAGTCTTCGTTTTCAATCGGTCGCCGGCCGTCGTATTGTATACCTCCAGCACCGAGATAGCGCGGAATGCCATCTATCGGATGAATGCCTAGGCTTTGAACGCCCCAGAGGATGTCGGTAGCCTTTCCCACCTGATAATCCGGTGGTGTAGAGGCATTATTGTTCGTCCATAACTTATCCTTTCCGTATAGATCGAGTACTTTATTGGTGTTATAAGCACCGTTGGCACTAAAATTCCAACGGAACTCGCCTTGCCGCATTACATCGGCAGAAACGGCCAGTTCGATGCCCTGATTACGGATGACGCCGACGTTACGCATCATCATCTGGAAGCCGATACTGGGTTGTATGGGTACTTCCATCAAAACCTGCGAATTGGTGCGACGGTATACATCCGCCGTGAGGTTGACTCGTCCGTTCCAAACGGAAACATCTAGACCGATATTGTAAGAGCGACTTTGTTCGGGGACTAAATCCGGATTATACATAGATTCCAATGCCAGTCCGCGTCCGTTGAGATAGGCTTCCTGTCCTGTAGGGGTAAAAATAGCGACGGCATAGCCGGGTGATATGGCGCCCAGTCCGGCGGTATTACCCATAGAAGCCCGAATACGGAAAGGATGGTGAAAGATGGCTTGCAGCTCGGAAATTTCCGAAAGTTCTACGCCCACACCTGCCGCCCAGGCGGTATTCCAGCGCTTGTCAGAAGGTAATATCGAGGCCCCGTCGCGTTTATAATTAAAGAAAGCATCCAGAAATTTATTCCAGGTGTAGCCAAAGGCTCCGCCAAAACCCAACTGTGCCTGTGTTTCCTGTCCGCTTGCCAGCGTGGGTGCCAGGTTACCGGTAAGCCCTTGGTTAATGCCTGCCGCAGAAGTAATCTTGGAAGAAAGTCCGAAGCCTGTATAACCGATATTGTGGTGGCGGGTACGCAGGTAATCCAAGTTTCCGGTCAGGGTAAAGTCGTGTTTATAATAGGACTTTTGCCATAGGATACGTGCATTGGAGCTGTAATTGACGGTCGATAGCTTGTTCGTGGTCAGCTGTCCTTTGCCTTCCCCTTTGTCCTGCTGACTGATCGCTTCTGGCGGAATGCGCATATAGCCATCATTGACGACATAATCAATCCCCTGTGAGACATCGATATGTACAGCAGACCAAGGCTCATAACGGAGGGTAACGGTTGCCGACCCTCTTGTATTCCGGTTGCTCCCATCTGCCTGTCCGATCAGATCAGCGTAAGTACGCTCACCACGATACGAAGTGATCAAGGGTGTTGGCTGCCCCAACGCATTGCTTTTTGTTTCGTAGGGATTCAGTTGATAAATCAGACTGGCCGGGTTTACGTCTCCCTCACTGTGTGTGGTTGTTTCCGAATAGGCACCACCTACACTCAGATCCAGAGTAAAGTTATCGGTCGGACGGTGTTGCATATTGAAACGACCGGTATAGCGTTGCAAATTATTCCCCTCTATTTTCCCCCCTTGTTTAGTGTAATTCAAGGCCACATAAAAGGAGGTTTTATCCGTTCCGGAAGCCATGCCCACCTGATGGCTCTGGTAATAGTCACGGCGCATCAGTTCCTGAAACCAATCGGTATGGATGCCCTTCAGGGAATCCAGCGTCGCCTGCCCGACAGCAATCAATTGATCGATATCCGAGGCATTACCATATTCCTTACGTACGCCTTCTTCCGAAAATCGATATCCCGGAAAAGCCGGGTTTTGCGTTAAAGCCTCATAAGCCAGCTTCTCTTCCGAATCCATTAGCTCTAACCCTTTACTGCCTCGCAGAGTTACCCCACCCTGAAAATTATAGAAAAAGGTTCTTTCTCCCGTTTTAGCTCTTTTAGTGCTAATCTCAATGACCCCATTAGCAGCCTTTACCCCATACATGGCATTGGCGGTAGCATCCTTTAGTACCTTCATTTCTTCAATATCCTGTGGATTTAACGTAAGGAAGGCGTCCATATCAATGATCTGTCCATCCAGCACATACAAAGGTTGATTGGCCTTATTCCCGCGGGTAAGCGAGGATACTCCCCGGATACGTACTTCGGGTGCCGCACCAAGCTCTCCCGAGCGGATGACCCGCAATCCGGCTACCTTACCTTGTAAGGCACTCAGCGGATCGGCGATCGGCTGATAGGAAATATCCGCGCCCTTCACCACGCTGATCGCTGCCGTTGGATAGCGGATATCGACATCATTTACATTGGCATTGATCACGACCTCATCCAAGGCACTTTCATTGCTTTCCAACACGATGTTTACGCTTGTTTCGCCATGTAAAGGGTAGCGGAAAGATGTATATCCCGTAGAGGTGAATACCAAGGTATCAGTAGAGGATACTCTTACCGAAAAATATCCCTGTTCATTGGTGCTTTGCAGCGCTATACCACGAACCTTAATGGTAACCGACGGGAGTGGGGACTTGCTTATGTTATCCCTTACCTGCCCCTTCACCAACAGCTTTTCGGACTGCTGTGCATAGGCGACGGCGTTCGGATAACAGGCAATAAAGACAAGTATGCCCCATAATATGGGGCTGAGCCAAAGTGAAATCTTCTTCATGCATTGTTGTTCTGAATACAACAAAGATATTCTTATTTAGAACGATTACAAATAAAATGCATGATTTTTATATCACATACTTTTTATTGGGCCTTACGCAACGAAAAAGCTTCCCATTTTCTGCCTATTGTAATAATGCATAACGAAAACTGTAGTTAGCCGGTGAATAATCCTTTTCGCTGTAATAATTCAATATTTCCAGTTTATACAATTTTCCCGATCTTGTTTTTACAAGAATGACATGGTTTTTAATCGGATTGATGGTATGGTCGGCCATATTGTATTCGTACCATCCGTTTCCACTACCTGCCGGAATGGCCAACTGCTCTCCCTGATCTGTCTGCAATCCGGTTTTGGTCTGTGCTTTATCCGTCTTGTCAAAGGCTTGTTGGAGTACTTTCGCCTTCACCTGCCCGCGCCCATTTGTGCCTGGATTGAGCGCGATGTTTGTTTTGTAGAAGGAAATATCCCATGCCCCATTTTCATCGCTAACCGCTTTACCCTGTTCCAGATCATAATAAGCAATCTCACTGTTAGCCTCTAAATTGTTAACGGTCTTTATTTCCTGTCCGTAAAGGTCATCGAAAAAACAGGTACCTAACATAAAAATTACCAGGAGGTATATTGATTTTATACTTTGAGTATATCTCATAATAAGAATTGTTCTAAATTAGAACAAGTATACTGTTTATTTTTGAAATGAGCCGGCTGTTTTAATAATTTTTAACTACAGCGGATTGGTTATAACGACATCGTGGTGGTCCACATTGGCCTATAATACCTTCACCCGATATACCGCATAAGGATAGGTCGCCTTGTCTTCACCATCATTCCATTGGGGCAGACGGTTCACCTGCGCACATGAAAAATACAGGTAACCATCAGAGCCGACACCCAGCGAATCCGGCCATATCAAGCGGCTATCTTGCACCACGGTTTCTATTTTACCGTCCGGCGTATATCGTTTAATACTGTAATCCAGCGAAGATGTCAAATAGATATTCCCTTGAACATCCGCTACCAAACCATGTGTGACAGCGGTCTCACCCAAATCTTCCACTTTAGCTTTCAATTGCTCATCTGTTAACGCATGATCAGCAAGATAGCTCGTTTCTATCCGATACAACTTCGGGGTATTAATAGGTTTGAAATAGAAATACTTATTATCCTTTGTCAGTGCGATCCCATTCACGTTCGACCGGAATGGATTGCCGTCCTTATCCCGCATCTCATGTCCTTCGTAATGCAGCACCACATGCGGATCCGCTTTGGTAAAGCTTGATTCTGCCAACAACGATCTCGTAGTTCCTGTTTCTAAATCCAACACCACAATAGCCGCTTGTCCCGGGTCAGAGAGATAAGCCAGTTTTTTATCGGTATCCACCCGCACATCATTTAATCCCGATTTCGCCTTGTCCAAGTCATTAAAAGCATATTGCCGAATCACCTTGTTGCTTTCTAGATCGATCTGCACCAATTTGAATTGCCCTTGCACACTTTCCTCCGAACCATCCTTGCCGAATACCGAACCCGCAGAAGAGGGTTTCGAATCCAAGACCCATAATTGATCGTCTGTATCCACATAGATATCCTGTACATTTACAAAATGGTCGTCCGGCACACCCTCCTTTGCATTCCAGTCCACATCCGGGTAGGGTCTACGCTCGCCGTCAATTATTTCAGAAAGTCCCATGGCGTAGGGTTCTCTTCGTGGGAAAGATACAAACACGCGGTTATCGCCAGATACGCTCACCCCTATTGGCTGCGACTTTCCGAAGGAGGCAACAACCTCCAGACGGGGATCTTTCATTTCTTGCGCAAATACATGAAAACTCATCATCGTTACATAAATAAAAATTAAATTTTTCAGCATAATATTTCGTTTTATTCCTATCGATAATAGTTTCTTCAACTAGCGCGTCTCTCCTCATGGTTTACCCGAACGGAAAATTAATAATGGAACAGTCGCATGATATGCGAGCTCTTTGGTCACGCTATGCCTAAACATTCCCTCTAAAAAACCATATTGTCCCGCTATGCTCATCAATAGCTGCACTTGGCTATTTTCTACAAAATCGATAATCGTATCCGTCGTCTTTGCGGAGGTAAAAAAATGATACGTTGGGGAAAGGTCGTCAAACATCTCAAACATATCCGCCAACCCGGCATATAATACAGGCTTTGGTGTTTTATCCTGACGTCCGCCAACATTCACAATCATCAGGCTTGCGCCGAGCTCACCGACCATTGATCTGATTGCATTATGAGGGACGTAATCCCGTAAATCAGGTATTATCGGCAACGCGACCGCCGTATTTTCTATGGTTGTGAAAACAGCATTTTCGGGAACGATTAAAACAGGCGCATGGACATGCTTCGTGACCTTAAAAACCTGACTTCCGACCAAGCGCTGACCAACTTTACCGCGGCCGGTAATCCCCATTACAATCAACGGTTCCTCATACCGATCAGCCAAAGCAATAAGTCCATCGGTCAATGACCTATCATCAACGATACAACTGATGTCCAGTCCTTCACTATCAACAACCAACGTTTCTTTGATGTCTTCGAGTTTCACGTAAGCTACAATTTTATCGTCGTAGCCATCAACGCTGCTATGATATAGTTTAAGAATATCGGCATTTAACTGCTTTGCCAAACCCAATGCATATCGGGCAGCGTATAAAGCATTATCGGAGAAGTCTACAGCTACAATCAAGGCTTTCATACCATTCGGACTTAACTATTCAACAAACTCAAAGATACAAGTTTAAAATCTTCCCACAATATCATCCACCATCAAGTCTACCGAAACCAACCCGCCTCCGGAGATGAACCATAAATCCGGATCCAGGTAAAATATTTTACCATTTTTAAAGGCATTTGTTTGTTTTATCAGGCGATTTTCCATTTCCTTTACATTGGTCTTTTTTCCGACCACAGCCGCATTGCGATCAACAATAAAGAGATAGTCTGGATTCGCTTCCGCAATAAGTTCGTTAGACACACGCTGTCCGTGCACGGATTTATCCTTCAGTGTCATCACAGGTTTGATATGCAAAACATCATGTATAAAACCAAAGCGGCTGCCTTTGCCAAAAGCACTAAATTTACCATTATTATAAATTAGGAAGAGCGCTTTGCCCGGGTCTGTCTCAAATTTCTTTTGCGCTGCGGATACTTTCTCCATTAATTTATGAAGTTTTTCTTCCGCCTCTTGTTCCTTATCCACGATTTTTGCCAGAAGCATCACATTATGCTCAAACGAAGGTATATAGTCCTTGTTATCGATGCCAACAAATATGCTGGGGGCAATATCGCGTAGTTCGTCATAAAAACGTTCCTGACGAGTAGACATCAAAATCACATCGGGGGACACGGCGTTAATACTTTCAAAATCAGGTTCAATTGTACGTCTTCAAACTAAATTAGACATATTAGGTTCAAACCTTAAGGAGAGTTTC
>NZ_FUKU01000041.1 GCF_900163865.1 Sphingobacterium sp. JB170 | reverse complement strand
CGCATCCTATGCGGATTACTTAAAAAAAGGAATAGAAATTTTTAAAACGAAATAAGAACTTGCAATTTGGACCGCGGTTTACAATAAATAACCCGGCGCGATGCTCCCCGCTAGCGCGGCGGTCATTGACTAAAAATCTCGTTTTTTAAATTTGTATACTGTTGCAGGCTTGTTTCCGCTTTGTCCAACTCCTGTTCTTGCAGATAAATTTGCCCTAATTTGTCTGCTATAGCCAGCTGAAGCAGCTTGTTGTCTTCGGATATCGCTAATTCCTCGGCTTGTAGAAACTCTTTTTGTGCTACCCGAAAGTTCTCCTGGATAAGCTTTGAGGAAGCAAGCATATACTCAATTTCGGCGAGTTGTCGCGTGAATTTTTTCGAATTTGCTAGATCGCGGGCCTGTATGAGGAACCATTGTGCCTCTGTGTGTTTATTTTGTGTTTGATATATTTTCGCGAGTGCCTGCCATGCATCAATCTTTTCTTCATACCCTTTTACTTTGTTGAGTAGAGGAATGGCTTTTCGGATAATATTTCGCTCGGCCGACCTGTAGTCTTCGTCGGCAGCCTGTATCAACGCAATTTTAATCAAGGCCGCTGCCTGGGCAAGTCTGCTCTTCTGATTTTCGGCATTTTTGAGAAAGGATTCTTGAAAATGGCCTGCTTGCTTTACGTTTTTATCGAATAGATAAAGGTTCGCCAAGTTGTACTGAATGGTGTATACATCAATATTCGGTACATTTTTTGCGGCATGTGTGAGTGCGGAATGGAGCAAATCTATCGCCTGTTTTACAGAACCCTTTTTAAGTGAAAATTGGGCATACGCATTCAACATCCCATACGCGCCGTTATAATTCCGTCGTGCCACCTCTTGATCGATGAGCGTATTCCATTCGTAATCGCTGGTAGGTTCCGGCGTAAGTAAATTTTTCAACATACGGTAATTTCCAGTAAGCCTGAATTCTTCTTTTACTTGTTGAAAATCTAATGCATTTGCGATACTGTCTTGAAAATAAAGCTTGTCGTTATAGGCGTCAGCAAGTAGTTCGCCCTGCGTTCGCGGTGGCGGTAGGAAATAGACTTGCGGACCAATTCCGGAAAAAGTAGTGTCGTATTTTGTTATATATCCAGTCGGATCGACATGTTTCTTGTTTTGTTGTGCTTTTGATTCTGTCCCAAATAAAAGACTTCCAATAATTGTAAAAATATTAAAGGCGTTTCTAAAACCTATTTGCATGTGTCTTTTTCCTTTCGATTTCACCAAATGTAGGAAATTAAGTGTAAAAGGATGTTAAAGTTATCCCCCAAGATAGCTTTTAACGATGGTCGGGGATTGGGTAAGGCAATATATATCTAATTAACGTGTTCTTTAAATGGAAATACTTCATCCCGCGATGGTAACTTCGCTGCAATATTTTACTTGGGGTTATAATTTTGTGGTTCGTTTTCAGTATTTTTAGCCCAGTCAATATTTATTGATAAATTTTGAATATTGAAAATGAAAAAATAGATGTATTTAAATAAATTCTCTTATATGTTTAAGAATATTGTATTTGGTCTCGCGTTAATTTCAGTTGTGGCGTGTGGATCAAAGCCGCGAGTGGATTTGAAAGAGGAGATGGTCGAATTAAAGCCATCGGCACAGCACGAGGTTATAGCTTCAGAGGTTGCGAATCTACTTGAAAGCTATAGTTATAAAAAGGTCCCGATGACCGACTCCCTTTCGAAAATTGTTTTCGAAAATTTAATTGAGTCGATGGATCAAGGGCGTAATTACCTTTTAGCGTCGGATGTAGCAGATTTTAAGCAATTCGAAACGACCATTAGTCAAGATTTTAGAAAGGGAGATCTATCGGCACCTTTTTATATTTTTAATGTTTATACGAAGCGCTATCTGGAGGCTATGGAGTTCGCTCTTGGTGAAATAGACAAGCCGCATGATTTCAGTATTGATGAAAATTATATCGCTTATCGGAAGGAGCTTCCCTATTTTGAATCCGATGAGGAATTGAAAGATCAATGGCGCAAACGGGTAAAATACGACCTACTCAATTTGGAGCTGACGGCAACCAATAAAGACTCGGTTGATGTTGATAAAAACAAAGAAACCCTTCGTAAACGTTATACAAATATTATTTCCCAAGCAAAAAAAACGAATTCGAATGATGCCTTCCAGTTGATTATGACGGCGTTAACCGATGCGGTTGACCCACATACGACATACTACAATCCATCATTCGCGCAGGCGTTTAACGAAGGTATGTCGAACACATTTGAGGGTATCGGTGCTCGTTTGCAGATGGAGAATGAGATGGTAACGATTAAAGAGATTATCATTGGAGGACCAGCCTTTAAGGATAAGAGCTTGAATGTCGACGACCGAATCATTGGAGTGGCGCAAGGTGACGGTGAATTTGATGATATTATTGGCTGGCGCATCGATGCTGCTGTAGCTAAAATTAAGGGACCAAAGGGAACAGTTGTACGATTAAAAATTATTCCTGCGGGGCAGGAGCTCACCGCGCAGCCTAAAATTGTTTCCTTAAAGCGTGAGAAGATTGTTATTTCCGAAGAATCAGCACAGAAGGAAATCAAGCAAGTAAAAGGCGCTGATGGTAAAACCTATAAAGTTGGCTTGATTAAGCTGCCGAAATTCTACATAGATTTTGAAGCTTACCGCAAGCGTGATCCAGACTATAAGAGTACTACGCGTGATGTACGCTTGATTTTAGATACCCTTAAAACCGAGAAAGTAGATGCTGTTATGTTGGATCTGCGTAATAATGGTGGAGGGTCCCTGCAAGAAGCTATCGAGCTGACAGGTCTTTTCATCGATAAAGGTCCTGTAGTACAGGTGCGCGACGTTCGTAACCGCGTTGAGGTGGATAGCGATGAAGATCCAGGTGTTTCTTGGGATGGTCCGTTTGGCGTTTTAATTAATCGTTTCTCGGCCTCGGCCTCTGAAATTTTTGCCGGAGCAATTCAAGATTATGGACGTGGTGTTATTTTAGGTTCGCAATCCTATGGTAAAGGAACTGTTCAATCTGCGATTGAGATGGAGCGCTTTATCAGCGCTACCAATAAGCTATTGATAAAAGCCCGTGGTGATGAGGTTGATCCGGATACCCCAACAGGTGCCCCTGAGTTTGGCCAGATCAATATAACAATGGGGAAATTCTACCGTGTAAATGGTAGCAGTACCCAGCACAAAGGTGTAACACCAGATGTCGTGTTTCCTACGCAATTTTCTGCCGAAAAATTTGGAGAGAGCTCTGAGCCGTCGGCCTTACCTTGGGATCAAATAAAGCCTTCTAATTTCAAGCAGATCGGTGATTTGTCTGCCGCGGCGGACAAATTAACGACTTTGCATGTGGATCGCATGAAAACGTCCCCTGAATATGCTTATTTGTTAGAAGATATCGAAGAATTCAAGAAGTTAGATTCAATTCAGGAAATTAGTCTTAACGAAGTCGAGCTGCAAAAGGAACGCGACAAGACCAAGCAGAAGAATAGAGCACGTATAAACAAAGGTCTAGAGATTCGCGGTCTTCCGCTATGGAAAGAAGGAGAGCCGCAGCCTAAAACGGAATTCGATTTTGTATTGGATGAAAGCTTGAACGTAATGACCGATTACATTAATCAGGTAAAGGCCGTTTCAACGAATTAAAAATCCGATGCCCGCTAATGGGCATTGCTAAAGTTTAACAAATCCTTTCAGAGTTAGTCATCACGGCTCTGAAAGGATTTTTTTTGCTCGAGTATTTCCTGACGCTTGATCAAGCGGTAGTCCGCCGGCGCGAATAAGCTCAACCTGCTAATCGTTTTGATGATGTCGACTTGTCTCCAACCCCGTGATGAAAATTAAGATACGGAATATGTGGACGTTTCAACGAGCCCGCCTATGGGATAAAATACTATAGCGCAAACTATGCGCAGTTAAATTTTGTTAATATCCAGTGGAATTGGTGAATCTTTTCTAGCTTTAAGAAACTAACAGAGAATACGATGACCTATAATAAGCTCAACAATATATCAGGGTGGATTTGTGGTGTGATTGCCACGACCGTATATGTGTTTACTGCTGACAAATTTAACGGTTGGTGGGATACTGGAGAGTTCATTGCTTCGGCTTATAAATTGGAAGTCGTCCACCAACCCGGGGCTCCTTTATTTTTGATGATTCAAAATTTGTTTTCGAATTTAGCGTTCGGTGATGTGACAAAAATAGCACTTTGGATGAATATAGGGACCGCTTTATTAAGTGGTTTGACGATAGTTTTTTTATTTTGGACAATTACGGCTTTAGCAAAGAAGCTAGTCTTTCAAAAGAGCGGAGAACGTTCGAAAAATAATGAATTTCAAATACTAGCCGCCGGTTTCGTTGGTGCGCTGGCTTATAGTTTTACGGATACTTTTTGGTACTCGGCCGTAGAAACCGAGGTTTATGCTATGTCTTCGCTGTGTACGGCGGTGGTTTTCTGGCTAATCTTGAAATGGGAAGTAAGAGCAGACCAATCTGATGCAAATAAATGGCTATTATTGATTGCCTTTGTAATTGGTCTTTCCATCGGTGTACATTTGTTAAACTTGCTTACGATTCCGGTAATAGCTGTTATAATCTATTACAGGAAAGTCGCTAATAGCACCTGGCAAGGGCTTTTAAAGAGTCTCGGAATAGGTGTCCTAATTTTAGCTTTTATTCTTTGGGGGGTAATCCAATATTCCATCCGTTTGGCCGCATATACAGATTTAGTATTCGTGAACTATCTCGGATTAAGTTTTGGATCTGGAATCATGTTTTTTATTACGGCTTTGTGTTTCAGTTTGGGGGTGGGAATATGGTACGCACGGAAAAACGGAAAATACATAATGCACCTTTCCTTACTTGCGCTGGCGTTTGTTCTTTTCGGTTTTAGCTCGTATACTATGTTACCTGTGCGCTCCAATACCAACATCTCGTTGAACAATGCGGCACCAGATAATGCATTTTCATTCTTAGGTTATCTTAGCCGCGAGCAGTATCAATCAGAACCCTTGTTCAAGGGCCCTTCCTTCGATGCCAAAGTTGTCGGATTCGACAGCAAGCACAGCTATGCAAAAGACGATAAAAACTATAGAAAAATAGAAAGCGGTGGGGATTATCAATATGATAAAGAAATGATTTTTCCGCGTGTCTATAGTAGTCGACATACGGATATGTATCGTTATTATTTGAACTTGGCAGATAATCAATCCGCAAGTTTTGGAGACAATTTGAGATTCTTCTTTTCCTATCAACTGGGACATATGTACGGCCGGTATTTCCTCTGGAACTTTGTTGGACGGCAGAACGACACGCAAAATCATGGCAGCGAAATCAACGGAAACTGGCTATCGGGTATTCGTCCTTTAGACGAAATGCGTTTGTCGGGACAAACTGCGCTGTCCGAGAATATGAAAAACGAGACGTCACGAAATACGTATTATTTCCTACCACTACTACTAGGGATCGCTGGGTTTTTATGGCAATTTAAAAGGAATAAAAAAGATACTTTAATGCTGGGCTTGCTTTTTTTCTTTACGGGAATTGCGATCGTGATCTTTATAAATCAAACACCACTACAGCCACGTGAGCGCGATTATGCTTATTCAGGATCTTTCTATGTTTTCGCAATATGGATCGGTCTGGGTGTGCTGGCGCTCATTGATATTCTCGGTCGATATATACCGGCTAAAGCATCGGTATATGGAGGATTTGCATTAGCCAGTATAGCGGTACCTCTGTTATTGATATTCCAAAACTGGGATGACCATGATCGTTCGGACAGGAAGTGGACGCGAGATCTGGCATATAATTACTTGGAATCTTGTGAGCCGAATGCCATTTTATTCACCTATACCGACAACGACACGTTTCCGCTTTGGTATCTACAAGAAGTGGAGGGGGTGCGTACGGACGTTAGGGTTGTAAATCTCGGGTACCTACAATCAGACTGGTACCTCGAACAGTCCGTTCGTGACATCAATAATGCCAGTGCGCTACCTATCGACATCGACCGTAAAAAAGTTGCTAAAGGGATTCGTGATGTGATTCATGTGCACGAACTGAATGTCGAGGGATATACGGATATAGATACGTTGCTTGAAATTATGCTCTCCGACAACCCGAACAATCAATTACCTCTGCAGGATGGTAGCTACGCGAATTTTTTACCTACCAGAAAGATGCAGCTTAACGTTAATAGACAGGATGTTATCCGCAATAAGTCTGTCCCTAGGGAATGGGAGGGGGCAATCACCGAGCTCATGCGCTGGTCTTTCAACAAAAACATGGTCACTAGAGCCGAGCTCGGAATGATGTCTATCCTTGCCAACAACAATTGGGAGCGTCCTATTTATTTCGCAAATATGCTCTCTTCGGAAAATTTCATGGGACTTGATCGATATTTGGTCAATGAAGGGCTTGTCTACAAACTTATGCCTATCGACGTGCAGCAGCCAGAATCTCAAATATCGATCATCAATACAGATACCCTATTTGAAAATATCACTACGAAATTTAAATGGGGAAATATCGCAAATATGGATCATTTCGATAATGACTATAGTCTTTTTGTAAACAAATACCTGTTTCGACAGACGCTCGGTGTTGCTATGGATAGTTTAGTTCGGGAAGGTAAACTTGAGCAAGGCGGGCAAGTTGCACTACTTGCCAATGAGTACATGCCGGAAAGGATTGTCAATTCGGAACATGCCTATATTAATAGCATCGTGGTAGACACTTTACTCAAAACCGAACAACTCGAACGCGCAAGCAAGTTGGCAGATAAAAGCCTAGACTATATCGATGAACAACTAGGGTACTATCATGCTGTGGATAACAATCTGTCTCCCTTTGATATGCGTGAAGTGAATCTAACGATGCAGGCCCTTGAACGATACAAAGACATTGCAATAACGGCGAAAAACAAGGAACTTATCGCGAAAGCCAATGCTATCGAGCAGCGGTATGCAATAGATAAACATTAAATAAATAAGTATTTGTTTACGTTTAATTTGACAACACTATTTGTATTATGCAACTTAGTTAATACGCACAAGAAATCGGGGTAATCTAAAGAACCGCATGTAACAAGTTTCAGGGAGGCGATATACAAAACGCATACAAGCTACCGTGTGGCACGAGAATAGTTCCCGATTCTATTTCTGGCGTAAAAACAGAAAAAGCAAAGCGGCACGATAAGGAAAGAACTTGCATTCGACGGATGGTGGGGCGTGATTTTTCCGATCTCGATAGAACGGCCTAATCGACCAGAATTGTATTGTAAGAAGTTTTGCAGCCAAGAGCCTAGTTCATAAAAAAAATATTCACCTGTATTTTGGGTACCGTATAATATCGAATCGAAAATTCTAAATCGTTGTCGCTGTATAGAACGATCGTCAGTCATTCATCTGTTTCTGCTCAAACAGCCTACATGGACGGGAAAGGTTTATTCACCGCAGAATAGCGACATTTAAATTTTTTTTTTTGCTGGTGTCCACTTTCGGAATCTTATGTACCAAAAAAAGGGAAGTCATTTGAATCTGCTTCCCCTTTTGTGTCGTATGATTGGCCCTTACTTACCCACCTTGTGCCCTTTTACGGCAAAGAATAGGATATACAAATAGGCGGGTATCATCGCGTATAAGAAAGAATGTTGAAAGTCAACATGCATGGTGTCTTTTAAATAACCGTATACAAGTGGCCAGATAGCACCGCCGGCGATTCCCATAACCATGATTGCTGATCCCGTCTTTGTGAAGCGGCCCAAACCTTTGATTCCCAGCGGGAAAATAGCTGGCCACATCAAGGCGTTAGCGATCCCTAATAATGCTACGAATATGAAAGAAACGGTTCCTGTTGTGTAAACCGAGATGACGGTGAAGATGATACCCACTAGCGTACATATACGCAATGCGAATTGCTGGGACACGAATTTAGGAATCGCAATGATACCAACGATGTAACCAACCAGCATACATGCGAGTGTGAACGCCGTTGCATACGTAACAAAGAAATGGTTTACGTTCAGTTCGCGCCCGTAAACGCCAATGATATCGCCGGCCATTACTTCGACAGATACACAAAAAAAGATAGCTAAAGAACCTAAGAATAAGTGCGGGAATTGAAACACACTCGTTTTCTTTTCTTGGAGTGCCGCGGTAGGATCGATCTCCTCTTCTGCATCAACGTCAACTTCAGGAAGTTTCGTGTACTTCAGAAATATGGCAAACAATACGAAAATAACTGCGAGGGCAATATATGGTGTGTGCACACGAGATACCAAGCTATCAAGGATCGCATTTTGTTCCGTTAAGTCAACTGCAGCTTCTAAGCGTGTTGTCACTTCTCCAGCATCTTTTAGGAATAAAGTGCCGAATAAGATTGGGACAATGATTCCAGCAGTTTTGTTGAAAAATCCCGCGATAGAAATACGTTGCGCGGCACTGTCAATTGGACCGATAATACTTAAATAAGGGTTAACAGCTGTTTGTAATAAGGCCATCCCTGATCCTTGGATGAAAATACCCGTTAAAAATAAGCCGTAACTTCTATTATCTGCTGCAGGAATGAATATAAGCGACCCCAAACCTAATATTAAAAGACTTACAACTAATCCGTTCTGAAATCCGATCTTTTTTATTATCCACGAACTTGGAATAGCTAGAAAGAAATAGGCGATGTACGAGGCGAAGGTTACAAAAAATGCTTGTAAGTCAGTCTCAAGGTTACATGCAATTTTCAAAAAGGGGATTAGCGTTCCATTGGCCCAAGTGATGAAGCCTAAAATAAAGAACAAGGCACAACAGATCGCCATTGGCCGAAATTCTGTCTTACCGGAGGTAGTTGTACTCATCGTGTTGTTTTAAATTGTTAGTTATACGTTATAATAAAGTATCCCTGGTAGCTAATCCAAGTATTTTATATATACAAGACTAATAAAATATATTGATATAACGAAGTCCGATGCACCACTCAAACGGTTGCGTAGCCAGAAAAAATTAGAGAGACTTCGTTGGGCGAAGTCTCTCCAAAACCTAAACCGTATCATAAAACCATCGTAATGGTATATATATTACAGAGCAGGTAAAGTATTGTTTTAAATATTATCGTTTTTTTTAACGATAGCCACAGTGAGCCGCGACACACAAACTGTTTGTTGCTGCTCGTCTTTAATCCGTATATCCCAAACATGACTCGTGCGGCCTATATGCAGGGGCGAACAGTACGCACTAACGATACCCGAGTTAACCGGGTGCAGATGATTTGCATTGACCTCCATACCAACACCTGCAAATAAAGTGTTATCGATTATCATGTTGGAGGCGACGCTGCCGACAGACTCGGCGAGTACTACCGAGGCGCCGCCATGAAGTAGGCCGAACGGCTGCTTTACACGGTCACTTACTGGCATCTGGGCAACTAGTAGATTGGATTCTATCTGGGTCGCCTGGATTTCGAGAAACCCTGTCATGTATTTAGCGAAGATTGCATTCACCTCCTCTAATGAATAATCTCTAAACCAAAGGTTCGACATTTTCGTTGTTTAAATAGCGTTCACGTAGTATGATACGGTGGTGCGACAGGTGTCCGGCGACCACATAAAGAAAAGCTTTCACCGTTATCAAACGGCCTGAGGCCATACCTTTTCTTTCCAGTTCGGTATCGTTGAAGTTTTTGAATAATATTAAATTTGCCTTGCGAAGATGTGTGAATTCTTCGGTAATACTTTCGAAACTGCGTTCGTTGTGTCGCCCGTTTTGGACAAATTCGTCTTGCTCAAACGGAGAAAGCTCGGTCATATCGTTGCGCGCGAATCGTAATGCGCGATATACCATCACTCGCTCGGTATCTAAGATGTGACACAGCACTTCTTTAACCGTCCATTTTCCTGTCGCGTATGTGTAATCTCCCATACCATCTGGAATAGTTCGAATAAATTCAGGAAACGTGTCTAACTGCTCCTGGAGTTCTTCTAAAACAGACCCAACAACGTTTTCGACATAATCGCTGTAGATCGCTGGATATTCATCAGACTTGAGTGGGTTCATAACGCAAATTGCTTTTAAGTATAATTCTAAATGTTGTTCCTTTTCCGATTTCGGACTCTTTAACAGATATTTGTCCTTGATGATAGTCAACCATGCGCTTTGTTAAACTAAGACCCAAACCCCAACCGCGTTTTCGAGTAGTGAATCCTGGTTGGAAAATAGTATCAAAACTTGACTTCGGAATTCCTTTCCCGGTATCGCTAATGTCTATAAAAATTTCCTCTTTTGCAATGTTATCAACAATGTTAATCGTTATTTTACCCTCGGACTCAATAGCATTAACGGCATTTTTTAATAAGTTCTCAATGATCCAGTCAAAAAGTTGAATATTTAGTTTCGCCTCGACGGACTTGTCGCCAGTCAGTTCAAACGTTATTTTTTCACTCGTGCGGATCTTAAAATATTCAACATAATCTTGAATAATACCGTAGACGCCCTGACTCGTAAGTGTTGGAGTGGACCCAATTTTAGAAAACCTATCTGCAACAATTTCCAGGCGGTTTACGTCGCGTTCCATTTCATTTAGGATATTGTCATCGGAGGCGTCGAATTTGGTTCTTACTAGTTCGAGCCAGCCCATCAGTGAAGAAATAGGGGTTCCTAACTGATGGGCGGCTTCTTTCGCCATTCCTACCCAGACCAAGTTCTGCTCACTCTTTTTAATGGAATTAAATACGGTGTAAGCAATTATTAAAAATATCGTAATCAAAGACAGTTGCAGGTAGGGGAAGATCCGTAATTGCCGCAGCGCGGCTGAGTCGAGAAAGTATACCGACCACACTTCGCCGGTGTCCAGGTGCAGGGCGATCGGCGGATGGTTTCGTTTCATTGTCGCGAGTTGGTTCTCGAAATACGCCGGGTCGTATATCAAACTGGAGTCCGCCTGTTCTCGTATGTTAGTTTTCATGCTATCCAAATCTCGCCAAAAGATAATGTTATCTTTTGAATCTGTAATTATTGCTGGTATGCTAAGGCTATCGCGAACGGCATACACGAAACTTATAAATTGATCATCTACATCAGGCATTGTAACAATACTCCGCGTGCTCATCGCCCATACCTCCGCTTTGGTTCGCTCTGATCGAGAAAGACTTTTAACAAGGTAATTTGTATACAATAATGAGGCGGCTGCAATTACTGCCGCAAACAGGAAGAGAAATATTTTCCACCGTTGCTTAGACTGCGGGTGATAGAGACGGTCGTTGCTTTTTGTCATTCAAGTGCAAAATAACTATTTTTTTGCAGACATAGAAAGCTGTAAACTCAACCCCCCCATAAGACGTTTCCGGTCATAAATGTGTATTTTTGCAAAATGAGTTCACAAAGAGAAGTTAGGGTGCGTTTTGCGCCAAGTCCGACAGGCGGTTTACATTTAGGCGGTGTGCGTACAGCATTGTTTAATTATCTTTTCGCCAAGCAACATGGTGGTGATTTTATCTTAAGAGTAGAGGATACAGACCAGACGCGATTTGTGCCTGGTGCAGAAGAATATATTAATGATTGTTTAGATTGGTGTGGCATTTTGCCCGATGAGAGTCCGAGCAAACCCGCGGCCTTTGGGCCATACCGTCAAAGTGAGCGTAAGGCTTCTTATAGACGCTTTGCAGAAGAGCTGATCGAGAGCGGGTATGCTTATTATGCATTTGATACTGCCGAGGAACTCGAAGAGCAGCGGAAAGTGCATCCCAATTTTCGTTATTCACACGAAAATCGACTAAACCTTCGAAATTCACTTAGTTTTAATACGGAGCAGACTAACTCGCTGTTGGCCGCAGGTACCCCGCATACTATACGGATAAAAATCCCTACCGAGCAAACGGTATATTTCGAAGATATGATTCGAGGCGCGGTTACCTTTGATACGAATCTGATAGATGATAAAGTGCTACTAAAGGCCGATGGTATGCCAACTTATCACCTAGCTGTGGTTGTCGACGATAAAGCCATGGAGATATCGCATGTTTTTCGTGGAGAGGAGTGGTTGCCCTCAGCGCCGGTACATATCTTATTGTGGGAGTATTTAGGCTGGAAAGAGCAGATGCCTAACTGGGCGCACCTTCCGTTAATCCTCAAGCCAGACGGGAAAGGTAAACTAAGTAAGCGTGACGGAGATCGTTTAGGGTTCCCCGTGTATGCAATGAACTGGACCGACCCTAAAACAGGAGACCTTACCAAAGGGTTCCGCGAGACAGGTTTTTTGCCGGAAGCTTTCGTGAATATGTTAGCAACTTTAGGATGGAATGATGGCACTGAAAAAGAACTCTTTACAATGGCGGAGCTCATTGCCGCATTTTCGGTCGAAAGAATCAGTAAAGCAGGCGCGAAATATGATTTCGAGAAAGCAAAGTGGTATAACCACGAATGGATGAAGGCTACACCTAATGCGGAATTATTACCACAAGTCGAAGCGATTTTCAAACAACATGAGCTCGAATTGCCAAGTCAGCCCTACCTTAACGATATATTATCGCTTGTCAAAGAAAGGATGACCTTTGTAGAAGATTTTTGGCAACAAGCATCATTTTTCTTCGTGCAACCCGAGGAGCTTGATCTCAATGCGATCAAGGGAAAATGGAACGCGGATAAAACAGCTTTCTTTGAGGAGCTTACTGCGGAATTCGAATCACTTTCGCAGTGGAATGCCGAAGATCTGGGCGCTTTCTTTAAAGAAAAGGTTGCCAGTTCGGGCATGAAAATCGGTGAACTGATGATGCCTTTTCGGATTATGCTTGTTGGTGGAAAGTTTGGTCCAGACGTATTTAAAATTGCGGAATTGCTCGGTAAAAAGGGAGTTATTGACCGTGTAGCTTACGCTTTAGGATTGTTGCAATAATTAAGTTTACAGAACTTAATTAACATTGTAGAGCTAACTAAATAGTTTTTTGTATTTTTAGGTAATCGTAAACCTCAAGAAAATAAAATGAAAAAAGAAATCTATTGCCTTTTAATTGCTGCCGTATGTTTTTTTATGACAGCTTGCTCAAGTTCGAAACAGCTTGCTCAGTACCCCGAAGAAAAACTAGATTGGAAATTAGGGGCTCAGGCCTATACGTTTCGTCTTTTTTCATTCGCTGAAGCGCTTGATAAAATTCAGGCAAGCGACTTACGTTTCGTAGAGGCATTTCCTGGTCAGACGATCGGCGCAGGGAACGAAGAGACATTCACCTACGATCTTTCTGCAGAAGGGCGTGAGATGGTAAAGCAACTTTTAAAAGAAAAAGGGATAACGTTACACGCTTACGGGGTTGTAGGTGCCAAGGATGCTCAGGAGTGGGAAAAGGTGTTCGCTTTTGCTAAAGATATGGGTGTTAAGGTTATCACTTGTGAGCCAGAAGAAGAGCATTTGGATATTGTTTCAGCGCTGTGTGATAAGTATGATATACAAGCTGCAATTCATAATCACCCAAATCCATCACATTATTGGAACCCAGATGTTCTATTAAAGGCTCTCGAAGGCAGGAGCCCTCGTATGGGCGCAGCGGTCGATGTCGGACATTGGATGCGTTCGGGACTCGACCCAGTAGAATGTTTAAAGAAATTAGAAGGGCATATTCTGCACTCCCATTTCAAGGATTTGAATGCATTTGGTGACAAAAAAGCACATGATGTACACTGGGGCACTGGGGAACTTCCTATCGATGCGGTCATCGCAGAACTAAAGAGGCAGAAATTCAAAGGTATGCTATCTGCAGAGTATGAGTATAATTGGGAAAATAACCAGCCCGATGTTCAGACAAGTGTCCGTAATTTGCGTGCGCTTTTAAAGAAATAAAATGCGCTTTAGCGATCACTTGCGCAAAACAAGTGATCGCTGAATTAAGCAGCTAATCGAAAATCTCACTTGAAAACGGGTCGTTGTTCTTTAGCATGTAAGCCATCGTACGGATCACCCGATCGTGTTTTTTTACAAATGGATTTTCCTCATTCCATACATACCCGGCTAGTACGGCACATATTTTTCGTTTAACCTCCGGGTTTTCTGGACGGTGGAAAAATAAAGTTTGAAGATTTCCGGTATACCACTCTTGAACATACGTTGTGAAAACGTCAATACCTCGCTGCATGTAATCGGCGTATTCGGTTTGCCAATCTATGTTTTCTCCCTGCAACTGCCGGTATGCTAACTTGGCCGAGAGGAGTCCCGATTCGGTAGCAAAACAAACTCCAGAAGAAAAAACAGGGTCAAGAAATTCTGCACTGTTTCCCGTGAGTGAAAACCCATCGCCGTACATTTTTGTTACTGCCGAGGAATAATTTTTAAGATGTATGGGTTCAAATTCAAAACTCTTGTTAGCAAAGCGTTTGACGTAAAAATCGGATAATTGTATGGCCTTTCTTAGGGCTTCGGCAGTCCCTTCATCGCCCTTTAGATTTTCAATAAATGCGGTATTAGCAACTAGGCCTACGCTCGTCAAGCCATTCGAGAAAGGAATGACCCAAAGCCAGACTTGAGTGTCTAGTACGTCGAATGAAATCTGTGTTCCTTGCTCGCCACTTGGTCTATTGATGTCCTTGACGTGGGTGAAAATTGCAGAATGGGGATTAAGCTGCGAGGGTTTACTCAGCCCTAATAGTCGAGGCAGCACGCGCCCGTAGCCACTGGCGTCAATTACAAATTTAGCCGTTATTTGGGACGTAACCCCTGATTTATCCACAATTGTGGTGTGGGAAATGGAATTTTTGAACTCGATGTCCGTTACTGCCACCTCAAACTGTATTTCCACTCCTTTACGTTGAAGCTCTCGGGTCATTGCTAGATCAAAGTCTGCGCGTGGTGCTTGCCAGGTCCAGTCCCAGCCCTGCCCAAATTTATCACTGAAATCAAATGTACTGAAAACCTCACCACGGATAAATTCAGCACCTTTCTTTTTTTCAAAACCGCAACGGTCTAATGCGTCCAAGAGCCCGGCTTGCTGAAAATTGTCCATCACGCGCGGAATTAGACTCTCGCCGACGACCAGTCGTGGGAACTTGGATTTTTCGACTACTTTGACGTTCACTCCCTTTTGTTGTAGATAACCCGCAGCTACACAACCTGACGGTCCTGCTCCAATAATTAAAATATCGATTTCCTGGGAATCCATGTTCGCGGATTAAAATTAAATTATATTACTTTTGCCCTATTAAACTTAAGGCCAAAGATAAGAGTTATCTCGTTGTTTTTTGGCTAGACTCTAAAATAGAAAAGAAGATGTTGAACTAAATGATTTCAGTCGAAAAAAAATTAACACTAACGCAGTTTTATCAGGTGGTATTTGACGGGGACCTGTTAGGTGTGGACCCAGGAGTATGGCGTACTGTTGAAGAGAGTCATACCTTTCTAAAGGTCTTTGCGAAAAATAAAGTCATTTATGGGGTAAACACCGGTTTCGGTCCCATGGCGCAATACCGTATAAAAGATTCGGAAACCCGTCAGTTACAATATAATTTGATACGTAGCCATGCCGCTGGTACAGGAGAACTTCTTTCGCCAATGCTGGTTAAGGCGGCTATGCTGACGCGGTTGTCTAATCTTTCTAAAGGCAAGAGTGGTGTGCATCATAGTGTTGTCAGCTTGTTGCAGGAGCTGATTAACCGAGATATTACGCCGGTGATCTTTGCACACGGCGGTGTTGGTGCGAGTGGCGATTTGGTACAATTGGCGCATTTAGCCTTGGTGCTGATCGGAGAAGGCGAAGTTATTTTTCGTGGTGAACGGCAAGCGACCTCGACCGTTTTCGCCGACCAGCAACTAGCACCTATTGAGATTGTGGTACGAGAGGGCTTGTCGTTAATCAACGGAACCTCGGTGATGACGGGAATAGGGTTAATTAATTATTTCCTTGCTCGTAAATTGCTGGACTGGTCGCTATGGCTATCCAGCACGATGAATGAGCTCGCAAAAGCACATGACGATCATTTCTCGCAGACGTTGAACGCGGTTAAGTTACACGAAGGGCAAAGGGAGGTTGCGCGCCGCATGCGCGAGCATCTACAAGATAGCTCCTTAATAAAAAAGCGCGAAGAAGATCTTTACTCGGGGAATAATCAGGAAGAGATTTTCAAAGATAAAGTACAGGAGTTTTATTCGCTGCGTTGTGTGCCGCAGATTTTGGGGCCCATACTGGAGACAATTGAGCAAACAGGAAAGATTCTAGAAGATGAGCTCAACTCCGTGAGTGATAACCCTATTATCTCAATCGAAGATAAAAATGTATATCATGGCGGAAATTTCCATGGCGATTACATCTCGCTGGAAATGGACAAATTGAAGCTAGCTGTTACGCGTTTATCGATGCTCTCCGAACGGCAACTCAATTACCTGATGAACGAAAAAATAAACGGTATACTACCTCCTTTTGTGAATATGGGTAAGCTGGGCTTTAATTTCGGGATGCAAGGGGCACAGTTTACCGCTACGTCCACGACAGCAGAAAATCAAACCCTTTCTAGCTCGATGTATATTCACAGTATTCCTAACAATAATGACAATCAGGATATTGTGAGCATGGGAACAAATGCCGCTTGTATTACGCATAAAGTAATCGTCAATGCGTTCGAAGTTTTAGCGATACAGATGTTGTCTGTTTGCCAAGCGATCGATATTTTAAATCAGCAAAATTTTGTATCTTCAAAAACTAAAACGGTGTATGAAGATGTTCGTCAGATGGTTCCCGCATTTTCAGATGATAAACCTCTTTATCCCGCGATACAGCTGGTAAAAGAATATTTGATGCGGTAATAATATATGGTTAAATTGAGGTGTGCATTGGTTACAGGCGGTTCGCGAGGAATTGGTCGAATTGTTTGCGAAAAACTGGCCGTGGAGCTCGGTTATCACGTTTTGATAAATTACAAAAGTAATGATCAAGCCGCTTTGGAGAGCTTAGCAAATGTTACCAGTCTGGGCGGGACCGGGGAAGTAATAAAATTCGACGTGGGCAATCACCAGGATGTCCACCAGGCGTTGAGTACTTGGTCTGCGAAAAACTCGGCGGCCATTATGGAGGTGATCGTCAATAATGCCGGTGTAGCTCGTGATGGTCTGTTTATGTGGATGAGTGAAGAAGACTGGTCGGTGGTGTTGCAGACTTCGCTGCAAGGTTTCTATAATGTGACGAACTTCTTTATTCAAAAGCTCTTACGTAACCGTTATGGCCGTGTCATTAACATCGTGTCTGTTTCGGGAATGAAAGGAACTGCAGGGCAGGTAAACTATTCGGCCGCGAAGGCGGGTGTTGTGGGGGCTACCAAAGCCTTGGCACAAGAGGTCGCTAAGCGGAATGTTACGGTGAATGCCGTCGCTCCGGGTTTTGTGCGAACCGATATGATTAAAGGGATGGAAGAGAGTGATTTGCTCAAATTGATTCCTGCAAATCGATTCGGCGAAGCCGAAGAGGTTGCAGACTTGGTATGTTTTTTGGCATCTAAGAAATCAGGTTATATTACGGGAGAGGTAATCAATATAAATGGAGGGATATATTCGTAAGTAAAGATAGATGAGCAGGCGAGTAGTTATAACAGGAATGGGAATTTACTCTTGTATTGGAACCAGTTTGGATCAAGTAAGAGAGTCATTATTTAACGGCGTTTCGGGAATTGTAATCGACCAGGCGCGTGTGGAATTTGGTTATAAATCCCCCCTTACAGGGATGGTCCCTTTGCCTGATTTGAAAGGCGTACTCGGGCGTCGCCAGCGCATCAGCATGGGCGAGGAGTCCGAGTATGCGTATATGGCAACAGTCGAGGCGCTAAGAAATGCGCGGCTGAGTGACGAAGAGCTATTAGCGCGTGAGGTCGGTATTCTCTATGGGAATGATTCGGTCTCTAAGGCGGTGGTGGACGCTATAGATATCGCACGCGAGAAACGTGACACGCAATTAATCGGATCGGGCGCGATTTTCAAATCTATGAATTCGACGGTGACCATGAATTTGGCGACAATTTTTGGCCTCTCGGGCGTAAATATGACGATTAGCGCTGCTTGTGCCAGTGGGTCCCACGCTATTGGATTAGGTTTTATGTTTATCCAGCAGGGGATGCAAGATCTAATTATATGTGGTGGCGCGCAGGAAATTAATCCCTATGCCATGGCTAGTTTCGATGGGTTGGGCGTATTTGCGACAGATTTTGAGCACCCAACCTTGGCCTCGCGTCCGTTTGATAAACAAAGAACGGGTCTGGTGCCTAGTGGTGGCGGGGCGACGGTGATTCTAGAGAGTTATGAATCGGCAGTAAAACGTAACGCCCCTATTATTGCAGAGGTAATCGGTTACGGGTTTTCTTCGAATGGAGCCCATATCTCAACACCTAATATTGATGGACCTGCTAAGGCAATGCGGCGGGCGCTTCAACAAGCGAATTTAACGCCAGACCAAGTCGCGTATATCAATGCGCACGCCACATCCACACCGATTGGCGATGCCAATGAAGCGCAAGCGATACTGGATGTGTTCGGCGGTAACCCTTATGTTAGTTCGACCAAATCGATGACTGGGCATGAATGTTGGATGGCGGGCGCTTCGGAAATTGTTTATTCAACGTTGATGATGCAGCACGGGTTTATCGCGCCGAATATTAATTTAGAAGAACCGGACGATGCTTTTCGAGATTTAAATTTTGTTTCAGGTACATTAAAACAAGAATTTGACATATATTTGTCTAATTCCTTCGGGTTTGGCGGGACTAATTCCGCTTTGGTAGTAAAGAAATTTAATAATGAATAAAGTGAGTGTACAGCATACAATTAACGAAATATTGATAGAAGAGTTTGAGGTGGAAGAGGAGGTTATTAGTCCGAATGCATCTTTAAAGGAATCACTCGACTTAGATAGCTTGGATTATGTGGACCTCGTGGTTATCATTGAATCGAATTTCGGTGTGAAGTTAGACGAGGGCGATTTTGCGAAGATGGTTACATTTCAAGACTTTTATGAGACTGTAGAGCAAAAAATTGCGATGAAGCAATAAATTAATAATATACTAAATTATGCGCCAATGGGACGGGAAATCTAAAGGAACACTCCTTGGCTATAAAATTTTTATTTTTCTAATTAAAAATTTTGGGGTTCGTTCAGCTTATGGACTTCTATATTTTGTAGCGGCTTACTATTTTCTTTTTTATCCCACAAATTTTCGTAACCTGTATTATTACCTCCATAAAAGACAGGCCTACAGCGCGTGGAATTCTTTTTGGAATGTATACCGAGCATATTATGTTTTCGGGCAGACGATAATAGATAAAGTGGCTATTTCTGCGGGACTTCGTGATCAGTTTAGTTATGAGTTTGACGGGATTGACGTGCTCAAAAATGCGCTAGAAAATAAGCAAGGTGGAATTTTAATATCCGCCCATGTCGGTAATTTTGAAATTGCCGAGCGTTTTTTTGCAGAAATAGACGTTAACTTTCAGATCAATGTTGTGACACTCGACCAGGAGCATTCGGAAATCAAAGCATATATCGAGAGGGTGTCCGGGAGATCCAGGATCAAACCCATCAAAATAACGGATGACTTGTCGCATGTATTTCAAATAAATGATGCCCTTTCAAATAATGAACTTATTTGTTTTACTGGCGACCGCTATTTCGATGGGTCAAAGACCCTTCGGGGAGCGCTTCTGGGGCGGGATGCGGAATTTCCTGCCGGCCCGTTTATATTAGCCTCACGCCTAAAAGCACCGTTGATTTTCGTTTACGTAATGAAAGAAAAAGGGTTGCATTATCACCTATACGCCCGCAAGGCAGAAAATGTAAAACATAGGGATCCAGAGTCATATTTATTAGCATATAAACAAAGCGTGGAAGGAATTTTGCGTAAGTATCCATTGCAATGGTTTAATTTTTTTGATTTTTGGAATCATCATTCAAATAGAGAGCGACGCCTATGAAGCATGTTTTGTTCGTCTATTTCTCACAGTCGGGACAGCTTGAAGAAATAGCACATTCTATAGCCGCCCCTTTTTTAAATGACAGCGACATCGTTGTTGATTTTTATGAAATAAAGATGGTGCATGCATTTCCCTTTCCCTGGGATTCCAAATCTTTCTTTAACACATTCCCCGAATCATTTCGGCAGATTCCAGAAGAAATACACCCACCCGCGCCAAAAATATTGGGCAGCAATTATGATTTAATCTTATTGCACTATCAGGTTTGGTTTCTAAGCCCATCAATACCCATCAATTCATTTTTAAAAAGTAACTACGCGAAACAAATATTTGCAAAAAAACCGGTGGTTTCCGTCAGTGGTAGCCGTAATATGTGGGCATTGGCACAAGACAAAGTGAAGAAGCTACTCATTGATCTAGATTCGGAATTGGTAGGGAATATTGCTTTGACGGATAGAAATCATAATTTGATATCGGTTGTTACAATTGTAGATTGGCTTTTTTCGGGTGTAAAGCGGCACGCTTATGGTATATTTCCACTACCGGGCGTTTCTTCCAACGAAATCCAAGGTGCGTCAATGTTTGGTAAAACAATTTTGGGTTGTTTGAAGCAAGGCAGCTACCAGTGGATGCAGCGAGCACTCGTGAAACAGGGCGCAGTTGATTATCGTTTTTTCTTGGTTTCGATGGACCAAAAAGGTAACAAAATGTTTAAGGTCTGGTCCAGGATCATTTTGGAGAATCCTAAAAACCGGCGTCGTTTAATTCGGTTTTTTAAATATTACGTTGTTTTTGCGATTTATGGCATCTCGCCGATCGTGTATTTGATAGAATTGATATTTTTCCCAATTTTATACTTCTTAAAGTATAAAAAAGAACGAAAGCATTTCCAAGGGTTATAACATGTTTGAAGTATACATAAACAGAGTTTCAAAATTTTTACCAAACGATCCCATTTCCAATGAGGATATGGAATTTTATTTGGGTAAAATCAATGACTGTGCATCCAGAGCCAGGCGGATAGTTCTACGCAATAATGGTATCCAAACACGCTATTATGCTTTAAGCAAACAGGGCCGTGCAACGCATACTAACGCGCAGCTGACGGCTCTCGCTGTAAAGGGGTTGTTCGATCGCGACTTCACCGCTGATCAAGCTCAACTATTATCTTGTGGAACTTCATCGCCTGATTACGTGATGCCCTCGCACGCTGTGATGGTGCATGGGGAGTTGGGGGGCAGTATTCTGGAGGTTAACTCCGCGGCGGGAAATTGCTGCGCAGGGATGAACGCGCTGAAGTACGGTTTTTTATCAGTAAGGGCCGGAATCACCGATAATGCAATATGCAGCGGATCGGAAAGGATGTCCTCGTGGATGATCGCCGATCATTTTAACAAAGAGGTGGAGAACTTGAAGCAGCTCGAACTGCAGCCGATTGTGGCCTTTAACAAGGATTTTTTGCGCTGGATGTTGTCCGATGGCGCCGCAGCCGCACTACTAGAGAATAAGAAGCGGGGGCCACTCTCGTTGCGCGTTGAATGGATGGAAGGATATTCCTTTGCACATGAACTCCCGGTGTGTATGTATGCTGGTGCAGAAAAAAACGAAGACGGGAGTTTACGCTCTTTCTCGGATATGCCGTCTCAGGACTGGTTAGACAAATCTATTTTTGCCGTTAAGCAGGATACCAAACTTTTGGAGCAACATATTCTGGCAAAAGGTGTTCAGAGCATGAAAGCGGCGATGGATAAGCACGGGATAGGCTCCGATGATATCGATTTTTTACTTCCCCATGTTTCCTCACACTTTTTTGTCGATGGCCTCTATGACGGGTTTGCTCGGGCGGGAATAGAAATTTCTAGCAATAAGTGGTTCATGAATTTACGGGAGGTTGGAAATGTGGGGGCCGGGTCGGTCTATCTGATGCTAGAGGAGTTACTGGCCTCGGGCCGCTTATTAACGGGGCAGCATGTGATGCTATGCGTTCCAGAGAGTGCTCGCTTTAGCTATGCGTATGCCTATTTAACCGTGTGCTAATGGAGCTGCCGATCAAACTTGCCGATATCCAGAAGCTCATTCCTCAAAAAGATCCAATAATAATGGTAAGCGCGCTGGAGGCTTACCACGAAATGGCGTTACAATCATCTTTTCTAATAAGCGAAGATTGTCTCTTTATTTGGGCTGATCACCTGACCGAAAGTGGCCTTATTGAGCATATGGCGCAGTCGGTAGCTCTGCATACGGGCTACAGTTATTATCTGCGCAATTTGTCGGCTCCGTTGGGGTACATCGGTTCTATACCACGTGTAGAGATCGCTGCGCTTCCCAGGGTCGGTCAAACTTTACATACCCAGGTGCAGATTATACAAGAGTTTATGGGTGTCACTTTAGTCGAAATAATTACTAAATTAGAGGGAGAAATTATAGCCAACGCGCAAATGAAAACAGTTATAGCCGGCATGTGATGTATGAACGGGAGCAGCAGCATGATGTTGATATAGAAAATTACTTACCTCATCGCAGTCCCATGTTGATGGTTAATAAGATAATTGCTATTTCTCCTGTCCATGTGCTGTGTAGTTTTTTGATTGATGAAGATAATATATTTGTTAACTGCGGCACCCTGCAAGAGATCGGGTTAATTGAGAATATGGCGCAAACTTGTTCTGCGATTGTGGGACAAACGTTTTACGAGGAACATTATAATCCCATTTTGGATAAACGTATTATTGGATTCATTTCGGCAATCAAGGAGCTATCCGTGTTTAATCTGCCACAAGTGAGCGAAACCATTTTAACAGACTCTACACTGACCTCAAAGTTTGACAGTGACGATTTTATTATTTGCACCATGTTTGTTCAAGCAAAACATAACCAGGTGTTATTGGCTAGCGCAGAAATCAACTTGTTCTTGAAAAAGCAGTAAAAATGAAGAAATCAGAAGTACCACAGGATGATGGTCGGGTATTTGAGAAAGGTTCGCGTGAATTGTATTATGCATTAGATGAACAGGGGGAATATACAACAGCATTGAGTACGGGTTGGGTGGTAAAGAATGAAATCCAAGATCAAACGATGGTTGTCCTTCAAGAGCGTATCGATCATGCGTATGAAGAATTACGAGCCGCACGTGTAAGCCCGATCGTTTATTTTATGGAGTTAAAACGTATGGACTGGCAGATATTATCGGATTACACGGGTATTTGGAAATGGCGGATTAAACGGCACGCGAAACCCGCGGTGTTTGCCAAGTTAAGTGATCGTGTTATCCGTAAGTATGCTGAAGCGTTTGATATAGGGGTTGATGATTTAAAGAAATATAGTGGCGAGGAATGCAAATAAAATTTGAACACCGTATCAGTGCACATTGTGAGAATGGAGCCGCATCGAGCTTGCTAACGAACAAAGGTCTCGCGATCAGTGAGCCGATGGTTTTTGGGATCGGCTCGGGGTTATTTTACGTGTACTTACCCTTTCTAAAGGTTAATCACGCCCCCGGGCTTAGTTACAGACCTGCGCCCGGTTGGATTTTTAATAGACTCGCTAAGCGACTAGGTATCAAAATAAAGCGGCGTAAGTTTTCAGATAAGCGTCGAGCGCAGCAGGTACTCGATGAAAACCTCAGCAACGGTATACCGTGCGGTTTGCAGGTGGGCGTGTACCATTTGCCCTATTTCCCTGAGGACTATAGATTTCATTTTAATGCACATAATATCGTCGTTTATGGGAAGGAAGGAAATGAATATTTGATCAGTGATCCGACCATGGAAGCGGTCAAACGGTTGACCGAATCGGAGCTAGAAAAGGTTCGGTTTGCCAAGGGCGTCCTTGCCCCCAATGGGCATATCTATTACCCGGTCGCTATTCCTGAGCAGATAGATTGGGAAAAAGCAATCCGTAAAGCGATAAAAAAGACCTGTAAAGATATGCTTGCACCCATGCCAATAATTGGTGTGCGCGGTATGCGTATGGTGGCGGGTGCTATGCGGCGCTGGCCCAAAAAGGTAGGTGTAAGCAAGGCTAATTATTACCTTGCACAGATGGTCCGAATGCAGGAGGAGATTGGTACGGGAGGTGGCGGATTTCGATATATTTATTCCGCATTCTTACAGCAGTCTGGAAAATTGATAGGAAATGATAAGTTGTTGGGCCTTGCACTGGAGATGACCGCTATTGGGGACTTGTGGCGTGATTTTGCATTGGAAGCATCCCGCGTTTATAAGAAAAGGAGTAATCAAGAGGACGTATACAACAGTCTGGCTGATCGACTGTTACAGCTGGCTGATCTTGAAGAGGCTTTTTTTAAGAAATTGAAACGTTCACTTTGAGTATGTTGGTTTTCGATGTGAAGGAAATTACAAAGCGATATCGGGGCGCTGGCGAAAGTGCAGTGGATGGGATCAGTTTATCCGTTGAGCGAGGGGAGATTTTTGGTTTACTCGGACCCAATGGCGCTGGTAAGACCACTTTGATTTCCATGCTATGCGGATTAATACGTCCGAGTTCAGGAAGCTTCACAATTTGTGATCTATCCTATCGAATCTCTCCAAGGGCGTTAAAAGCCCGTATTGGCGTGGTCCCGCAAGAGTTGGCGATCTACCCCTCTTTAACGGCGCGCGAGAATCTCCAATATTTTGGTGGATTATATAATATTCGGGGGAAAGACTTGGACCAGCGTGTCCAGCTCGCGCTTGATTCACTTGGTTTAGATGGCTATGCGGATAATCGAGTGGACACCTTTTCAGGTGGCATGAAACGACGTGTTAACCTACTTGCCGCCGTGCTGCATAAACCGGATGTTTTATTTTTAGATGAGCCTACTGTGGGCGTAGATGTGCATTCTAAAAAAGCGATCATCGCGTATTTACAGGCACTAAATCGCCAGGGCACGACAATTGTTTATTCGTCACATCATTTATCCGAAGCCCAAGAGTTTTGCTCGCGAGTAGGTATTATAGAATCAGGTAAATTACTTGTTGAGGGTACTACGGACGAATTAATTTCTAAGGTGGCTGGGGCTCGTAGCCTGGAAGATGTGTTCATCGATCTCACGCGGAGGGGGCTACATGATGTTTAAGTTATGGTTGTCCGTGAAAAAGGAATTGTTGCTGTTAATGCGTGATATTGGCGGAGTGATTATTCTTTTTGTAATGCCACTGCTGCTATTAATAGCGGTTACTATGGTCCAAAAGGGGTCTTTCGAATCTATTCTCGGGAGTGAAGTTTCGGTGCTTCTGGTCGATAATGATAAAGACAGCGTGGCGCAGGTGATTATCGATAACCTTGGAGAAACAGGCGAGCTTGTTGTCGTTGATTCCATCAACGGTCAAGAGGTTTCGGAGCAACAGGCGAAAGATTTGGTACATCGCGGCGTATATCAGCTGGCGATCATCTTGCCGACAAAGCTAACCACCAATCTACAAGTGCATGTGCAACAGAATGTAGACAAAGTTCTAACCGAATTGGATTTTAGCATGGATTCGGTTGCTGAAGTTCCACGAATTGTGGATCCTGGGCAAGTGATTCTTTATTTTGATCCTGCAACACAAGCGGCATTTAAGACCGCGATACGGATGTCCATTAATAAACTGGTTTCGAATGTGGAATCGCGGGCGATATATAAAACTTTTCAGCAGGAACTCGTCGCGGATCCGAACGAAGATTTCAGCCAGCAGCAGTTCATCTCATTTAAAGAAGAATCTGCGGCCGCTTCGGGTCGTCACGAAATTCCGAACGCCGCTCAGCACAACGTGCCTGCTTGGTCCCTCTTTGCAATTTTCTTCATTGTTGTTCCCCTTTCTATAAACATCGTCAAGGAAAAATCGCAGGGAACGATGGTTCGTATTAGCACGAGCCCAACCTCGTATTCTATATTCGTTGTTGGAAAAACAATATGTTATCTACTAATCAGTCTTATTCAGTTTTATTTGATGGTACTACTGGGCGTTTTTCTATTCCCGGTTATCGGATTGCAGGCATTTCAGGTTGACGATAATCTTTTTCTCTTGAGTGTTATCGCGCTGTTTAGTGGACTAGCAGCTATTGGTCTGGGGGTTTTAATCGGCACGATTGCTTCCACCCAGGAGCAGTCAGCGCCGTTTGGCGCAACGTTAACGGTAGTCCTTGCGGCTTTGGGTGGAATTTGGGTCCCTGTATTTGTCATGCCTGTTTTCATGCAGCGTTTATCAATGATATCGCCAATGAACTGGGGACTTAGTGCCTTCTATGATGTACTCTTACGGCATGCCGGCCTCGGTGATATTCTTTCTGAGATTATTTTGTTATTTTTGTTTTTTGTGCTGACACTTGCTTTAGCAGTATTTTATGATAAAAAGGAAAAAGCAGTTTAATGACCACTCTACCCTTTATGCGTCGATTGATATTCCCATACGTTTTAGTGAGGTGGATGCTTTGGGGATCGTCTGGCATGGTCATTATATCTTGTATTTCGAGCAAGGGCGTGAAGCTTTTTGTAAACAACATGGCATAGACTATCTAGCGGTACAGTCCCATGGCTATACCTTGCCGGTGGTGAAAAGCTCATGCATGCATAAGTTACCGCTACGTTATGGCGAGACGGCGCGCGTAGTAACAAGATTTCAAGACACTCCGGCGGCTAAATTAATTTTTCAGTTTGACATATATAATGAGCAGAATAAGCTCGTTTGTACCGGCGAAACCGTGCAGGTATTCTTGGATAGTGAGCAAAATTTAGTTTTGAACTTGCCGCAGTTTATGCTCGATTGGAAACATAAAGTAGGTTTATGACCATGGAATGGAATCCGGTTTATATTCATGATATTAATTGCGTGACGCCACTCGGTAATGACCTGGAAACTACCTGGGATCAGCTACTACTGGGGAATACCGGAATTGCCAAGCAGAAGATGGATCCATTGGGGGAAATTTTTGTAGCCAAGGTGCATCAAGCGGTATTGCCAGATTTGTCCATAGCGTATACGCTTCTCGAGCGTATGTTTCTTTGTGCTGGGATGCCAGTTGTCAAAAATCATGCGCCTGGACCACGAACCGCGCTTGTGCTCTCTACAACCAAAGGCAATGTCGATTATTTAAAACAGGGCGACTTTCAACAGGCCGGACTCGCTACTTTAGCAACAAAAATTGCACACTATTTGGGCTTTCAGACCAAACCGGTGGTCGTATCGCATGCGTGTGTCTCGGGATCACTTGCCGTGTCCGTGGCAAAACGGTTATTACAAATGGACTTGTATGATGATGCGATTATTTTGGCAGGGGATCTTGTAAATTCGTTTGTCGTTTCTGGCTTTAATGCTTTCCAGGCGATGAGCGCATTGCCATGCAGGCCGTTCGATACAGCTCGCTCTGGCGTGTCTCTGGGGGAAGCGGCAGCGTGCATCTATATGTCTAGAGACAAAGGGCCGTTCCGAATACTTGGTGAAGGTGGGATAAATGATGCCAACCATATCTCCGGACCATCGAGAACTGGGGAAGGCTTATACCGAAGCGTGATTGCCGCGGTAAGCGAGGCACAGGTCGACCTGCAGTCTATCGACTATCTCTGCGCGCATGGTACGGCCACGCAATATAACGATGAGATGGAAGCTATTGCTTTCGATCGGCTCGGGTTATCGCAGGTGCCGGTTAATAGTTTAAAGGGTTATTTTGGCCATACGCTAGGCGCTTCGAGCCTACTCGAACTCGTTATTGCAATGCGTTCGATGCAAGAGTCGATAATACTTTCGAGCAAAGGGTTTGAAAAGCTCGGTGTATCACGGGCGCTAAATGTTGTGGATAGACAGGTAAATATCGAGATAAACCGGCTTTTGAAGACGTCCTCAGGCTTTGGGGGGAGTAATGTCGCGATATTAATTGAAAAAGTATGTTAGAGATGTTCTACATCGAAAAATCCTGTGCAATACAGCATCAGCAGGTTCTAGTCGATGGCCAGCTCGTTACGCATGAGCCTGATTTAGAATTTTCCGAATTTGTTAAGAAGTCGTTTCGTAGTTTAGCGATTGACTATCCGAAGTTTTATAAAATGGATGGGTTAAGTAAACTCGCTTTTTTAACCGCTGAATACCTCCTAAAAGGAAGCGCCAGCGGTAATGTTGCACTTGTACTTGCCAATCAGTCTGGCAGTATGGACAGTGACCTTAAGCATATACGTTCGATACAGGACCCGGATAATTTTTTCCCTAGTCCAGCCACTTTTGTATATACTTTGGCGAATATTTGCGCCGGAGAAATAAGCATTCGTCATGGGTTGAAGACGGAAAACGTTTTTTTTGTGGATCAGCAGTTTCCTACCGAACTGGTTTATACCTATACGTCGTACCTTTTGCAGTCCAATCGTGCACAAAAGGTACTTTGCGGCTGGGTTGAATATTTTCAAGATAATTATAGAGCCATTTTGTATCTTGTTGGTCGCGAGGGAACACAGGTACATTCTGTAGGAAATATAGAATTATTATTTTAAAGAAATGACAGAATTAAAAGAAGAATTGAAAGGTAAAATTATTGAGGTTCTCAATTTAGAGGATGTAGCCTCAACAGATATTCAGGACGATGATGCGCTATTTGGAGAAGGTTTAGGTCTAGATTCTATTGATGCGCTGGAACTTATTGTGTTGATGGATAAGGACTACGGCATCAAGCTGTCGGACCCTAAAAACGGAAAAGCGATATTCGAATCGATTACCACGATGGCGTCATACATTTCGCAAAATCGTACGAAATAATCTAATGAGTAAGCCAAAAGTTGCGGTTACGGGAATGGGAATTGTTTCTGCGATAGGTCTTACTGTCGAAGAAAACCTGTATGCACTTTTAAATGGTAGGCATGGTGTTTCACGCTTGGAGAATTTTTCGTCCAAGTGGAATTCGGATATCTTTGTAGGCGAGATTAAATATACCAATGAGCAGTTGACGGGTATGTTAGCATTAGATCCAGGTAAGCCCTATACGCGTACGACGCTGCTCGGCATATATGCAGCAAGGCAGGCTATTCGGTCGGCTGGTTTGAAAGACCTTAGCGGTAGTCGAACGGGGTTAATTTCGGCAACGAGTGTTGGAGGGATGGATTATACCGAGCGTTATTTTTACGATTACCTTACCGATCCATCGTTACGACCCTATATTACCACGCATGATGCGGGGGACTCATCGCAGCAAATTGCACATGATCTTGGCATCAACGGTTTGGTGACTACAATTAGCACCGCTTGTTCGTCGGCCGCAAATGCGATAATGATGGGTGCGCGTCTGATAGCCTCGGGACGTCTGGACCGAGTTATTGTCGGCGGGACCGATGCACTGAGTAAATTTACAATCAATGGTTTTAATACGTTGATGATCCTTTCGGATGAGCGGTGCAGACCATTTGATAACGAGCGTAAAGGATTGAATCTTGGAGAAGCCGCTGCTTACCTGATATTGGAGTCCGAGGAGTCCGTCAATGCGGAGCAAAAGGAAGTCCTAGCGTATTTGGCGGGTTATGGAAACGCAAATGACGCATTCCACCAGACGGCCTCTTCTGCAGATGGCCAAGGTGCCTATCTGGCAATTGGCAAGGCGCTTAAAAGTGCAGGTGTTGAAGCATCATTCGTCGATTATATTAATGTACACGGAACGGGAACGGTAAATAATGATCTTTCCGAAGGCCACGCGTTATTACGCACTTTTGGCGAAGATGTTCCTCTATTTAGCTCTACAAAGGGGTTTACCGGACATACCCTTGCTGCCGCTGCAGCGATAGAGGCCGTTTACAGTATATTGGCTATACGTCACGATAAAGTTTTTGCGAACCTCAATTTTCAACATCCTATGCAAGAGTTCTCCTTTGTTCCGCAATCGACAGTTTTGCAGCGATCTATCGCCTGTGTATTATCGAATTCATTCGGGTTTGGCGGTAATTGTTCTACATTAATTTTTACTGAACAATGAGCGAGAAGGTTTACATTAATGGAATAGGGGCCCTGAGCAGTCAAGGGCAATGGCATCATGACCTTTTTAGGGAAGCCAAGGAACTCTCCCGGGCTGTAACCCCGGTTAATGCGCCCTCGTATAAAGGGCTTATCGCCCCAGGGATGCTTCGGCGTATGTCTAGCGGCGTAAAGATGGGGATTTACGCATCCCAGCAGGCACTTGATGAGGCGTCCATCAGTATTCCCGAGGCCATTATCACGGGCACGGGTTTAGGGTGTTTGATCGATTCAGAGAAATTTTTACATGGCGTACTGGATAATCAGGAAGAATTTTTGACACCCACGGCTTTTATTCAATCTACGCACAATACTGTTGCGGCACAGATTGCGCTTCGCTTAGGGTGCAATGGTTACAATTTTACGTACGTACATCGGTCGGTATCTTTTGAGTCTGCGCTACTTGATGCGCTTATGCAATTGCAGGATGACCAGGCCAGCACGGTACTGGTAGGCGGGGTAGATGAGATCAGCCCCCATACTTACCGCTTGTTACAGTTAGCCGGTCAAATTAAGCAAAATGACCGGAACGAGCGTGTGAAGAATAGCGAATCTATAGGCGTGAACTACGCGGAAGGGGCAACATTTTTCACACTTAGCACGCTGCGCACGCAAACGAGCTATGCGCAGCTGGTTGATCTTACGCTTCAACATGAGCTAAACAAAGAGGAGGTTACGGTCTTGGTTGCGGATTTTATGGCACGGCAGGACCGGGATCATCAACTAATCGATGCGCTCGTGGTTGGTATAAATGGCGATTGCCAGTACGACGGTTATTACGATGAATTCAGCCGTCTTTTTGACAATATTCCTGTACTTTACTACAAACATTTAACCGGCCAGTACGACACCGCATCGGCGTTCGGACTTGCTGTGGCTGCACGTGTATTAAAAGAACAAGAAATTCCAGAAGTGCTCTATTGGAACAGCGATAGAGCTACTACAGGTTTGAGGAATATATTGGTGTACAATCAATTTAATGGGAAGGACCATTCTTTAACGCTCGTTCGTGTATGTTAAAACACGTCACACTGTTGCCGGTTTACATTGCGGCAAACGGGCTTGCTTTACTAGCCGTCTTTGCTGGGGAGTCGTATGGTTGGTTGTTACTAAGCGTACTGATTACTTTGACGATTATCACGATCGGCTCCTTTGATATCCGCTTAGGGTATTTCACCGATACCTATTTTAAGGGGAAGGAATCGCAAAATAAACTAATTGCTTTATCCTTCGATGATGGTCCCTCGAGTTATACGCCTGAAATACTATTGCTTTTAGAGAAATTTAATGCCCGCGCGACCTTTTTTTGTATCGGTAAACAGGTGCACAAATATCCCCAACTGAGTAAAGAAATTATACGCCAAGGACATACGATTGGCAATCATACTTTTTCGCACCTTCCACACTTCGGCTTTATGAATGCTAGGCAGGTTGAGCAGGAACTACGGGATTGTGATCGTGCGCTCTTGGAAGTGATTGGCCAACGGCCGTGTCTTTTCAGGCCCCCCTATGGGGTGACTAATCCTTCGATCGCCCGCGCAGTCAAAGCTACAAAGCACCATGTGATCGGTTGGAGCAACCGTTCCTTGGATACCGTTATTACGCAGGACGCAAAAATCTATAAAAGAGTGGTCAAAAAGCTTCGAGCTGGTGATATTGTGCTTTTTCATGATACTTCAGTGCATACTGTTGAGGTTGTAAAACGGTTGTTGCCTACTTTGAAAGAAAGGGGATATACATGTGTAACAATAGATAAATTGTTAAATTTGAAAGCGTATGAAGATTAATATTATTAGTGTTGTGCTGTTGATCATCCCGTTTGGTGGTTGGAGTCAACTAAAGCCCATGGATGCTGCGCAGGTGCAGGTGTTTGAGCAATCCTTAAGCCAGTTGGAGCGCGTGCAGACACTTGAGGCGGATTTTGTGCAGTATAAACACATGAGTTTTATGAAAACTGCGATCGTTTCCAAGGGCAAATTGTACTTAAAAGGTACAAATTTATTGCGATGGTCATATCTTACGCCCTTTGTGTATGATATGGTTTTCAAGGATGGTAAGATCCAAATTAACGATGAAGGGAACAAACGATCGATCGACGTGGGCGGTTCCGCACAGTTTGAAAAGATCAGTAAGTTAGTTTCCTCGAGCATCCGCGGAGGTAAGTATGACCAAAGGGAATTTCAGGTCGGTTATTTTATTAAGGATGGCGTGAATATGGTTCGTCTTACGCCGAAAGTCACCCAAGCAAAAAAATACTTTACAACCATTGATGTTATATTTTCGAGTACGGACAAGCATATTCAGGAAGTTGTTTTAACAGAACCATCAAAGGATTATACGCGTTTTGTGTTATCCAACAAAAAGATAAATAAACATATTGATGATACGATTTTTAACCTTTAGTGCTTTTGTAGTTTTTCTTCTATCTTCTTGTCGAAGTTATCAGTACCTCGATGCCGTTGGCGTACGGCCTGAAAATGCAAAAGAAGTGAATACTTTTTTCTTAGATACCAGTACGGCCTTAATTTATCGCGCAAAGGTGGAGGCATTTTCAAAACCAATTAACGGTTCCGTGTTTTTAAAAACTGTGAGCCCACAAGAGCATCGTGTTGCGTTTGTTAACGATTTCGGTCAAACATTGTTTGATATAAGTATTTTCTCCGACGGACATAAGTCACATTTTATCGCCCCTGAGCTGGCAAAAAAATCAATGCAAGAAACACTAGCGGATATCTTTCGCATTATCACCGAACGTCGATTTGCGAACGCAGCGCTGATTTTTAAAGATAAGCAGCATTACCCTGTATATATTGCTGGCGATAGTTATTACAAGTTAAAGCGGAATGTGGTTGATAATATCGTAACGGTCAGGGGGGGCAGAGAACAACTTGTCGTAGATTTTAATTCGCCGAAGGATGCTATTCCGGAGCAGATCGAAGTGCAACACAAAAAATATCCTTTGAAGGTGAACTTGATTTTTGAACGGTACGATCAGTCGAAATAAAAAATTATGTTTTTAAAGGATTTTTATACCGTGGAGAATATTAGGGCACTCAGTGCCGAATCTTACCAGGTGCAGATACGTTTGAACCCCCATCATGATATATTTCACGGCCATTTTCCGAATAATCCGGTTACCCCAGGGGTTTGTATGATACAGATTATTAAGGACCTCAGTGAAACGCTTACCGGGCAGCAGCTATTTTTAGCTAAATCTTCGAATGTGAAATTTATGGCTATAATTAATCCCTTTGAGAACCCTGTTTTGGATCTTACGCTGTCTGTACAATTGGATCAACCAGGTACCGTACGTGTTAAAAATGTAACAACTTTCGAGCAGACAGTTGCTTTAAAGTTAACGAATGTTTATAAAATTATAACGACATGAAGAGCCTGATGGTTATTCTATATATGTTTTTCGGGTCGTTGGCAGTAGAGTTGCCCACGATTCGAGCGTATTTTGTCTTAGCGAAAGATTCTCAGTCTATTACTGAAAAACTGTACAACGAGCTTGCTGCTTATTCACAGAATGACCCCGTCGTACTTGCTTATAAGGGAGCTTCACAAATCTTAAAAGCGCGACTTTTGAAAGATCGTTCGGCAAAGAAAGCCTTGGTAGTGCAGGGTATTCAGCTCTTAGAGCGGTCTGTGGAAGCGGCGCCCGAAGAAGTAGAGATACGTCTAGTGCGATTAGCGATTCAGGAACATGCACCCAAAATTCTTAAATATAACGGGCATATGGCGGAGGATAAGCGGATGATTTTGGCTAATTTTGCTACACAACCTACGGTTGTGAGAACCATTATTAGTCAGTATGCCGCGCAATCAAAATATTTCACGGCTGGCGAGCAGGCTAAACTAGCAGAATAAGTTCCTGATGAATGAGCACGAATCTATAGTACGAAAATCAACACCACAATGTTTTATCGTTATTATACCGACGTATAATAACGATAAAACCTTAGCACGTGTGCTGGATGCCGTATTACGGTATAGCAATGCTGTGCTTGTTGTCGACGACGGTTCGACAGATAACACCAAGCATATTCTTAAGGGCTATCCACAAATTCAAGTCATCAGCTATTCGGCGAATCGGGGCAAAGGGTTCGCTTTGCGCCAAGGATTTCAATTTGCGCGTGCCCAAGGTTTCAAGTATGCCTTCACCATTGATTCGGATGGTCAGCATTATCCTTCCGATATCCCCGTGTTCCTGGCGCGTCTCGAGACGACTACGGAGCCGTTACTATTGATTGGTAGCCGCAATATGAATCACGCATCGGTTCCGGGTAAAAGTAGCTTTGGTAACCGATTTTCTAACTTCTGGTTTTGGTTTGAGACCGGCATAAAATTAACCGATACCCAGTCTGGGTTCCGCGCATATCCTCTTGAAGTACTGCCACGGAAATTCTATACCAAGAAATTTGAGTTTGAAATCGAAGTTATCGTCCGTACAGCCTGGAACGGTATTGCCGTCGAGAACGTTCCGATCGATGTACTTTACGATTCCAAGGAGCGTGTGAGTCATTTTCGGCCTTTTCGAGATTTCACACGTATCAGCATCCTAAATTGTGTGCTGGTGCTGCTCACATTTGTATATATCCTTCCACGGAACTTTATCCGAAGCTTCAAAAAAAAAACTTTTACAGAATTCGTTCGTGAGAATATTTTAGGAACCGAAGATTCGCCAGAAAAGAAAGCGCTTTCCATTGGTCTGGGGGTATTTCTGGGCATTGCGCCAGTCTGGGGGTTTCAGACCGCATTGACGATTACCTTGTCGGTCTTCTTTCGCCTAAATAAAGTGCTCGCTTTTGCTTTTTCAAATATTAGTTTTGCACCGTTTATCCCCGTAATTATTTACGCTTCCTTGTTAGTTGGTGGCGCTGTGTACCCGTCTGCGGCGAGTTATCAAATAGATATGGTTTCACTGGAGACGATAAAATCGCACCTATGGCAATATCTTGTGGGAAGTGTAATTCTTGCCAGCGGAGCTGCGTTATTTTTTGGTTTGTCGAGCTATATATTTTTTAAATTCTATAGACAGCGGACGGTTTCCACCAGGTGATGGAGTCTTTTTTCTACCATATTTATCTATTGGTGCAGCGCAAGAAAATTATTTCGATCGTAATTGCTCTTTTGTTTCTGGCTGTCTGTGCCTTTTTTGCCTCGAAGATCCGTTTTGAGGAAGATATTACCGCAATTATCCCGAAATCCGAGCAGTCCAACGAACTCGCACGCGCATTAAGTCAAATTAATTTTGCAGATAAGATAACTGTTCTTATCGAAAAAGATAAGCGTGCGCACGTGGATGTGATGAGCGCAATGGCCGGACAGTTTGTCGACTCGGTGCGTACCGATACCACGGGCGTGAAAGAAGTTGTTGGCGCAATTGGTGAGAGCCAGATGGCCGATGCAGTGAAATTTGTTTACCAGAATTTACCGCTTATATTGGATAGGACAGATTATTCCGTTATTCAACAAAAGTTAGCGCGTGATAGCGTGCGTAAACAGATTGAAAGTAATTACCGCCGACTCATATCTCCCGAGGGGATGATTATGCGTGATATGCTACTGAGCGATCCGCTGGAGCTATCGATTCTGGGACTGAAGAAAATGCAGAATAATGTAGCCGGTGATAATTTTACATTGGTTAACGGTTATATTTCAAGTACGGATAGTACTAAGTTACTTCTTTTTATAGACACGAAATTTAAAGGATCGGAGACCGAACACAATACTGTACTCGTCGACCGCTTGAATGGACTAAAAAGGCGACTCAACGAGCAGTACCAGGGACGGGCGGCGGTTTCTTACTATGGAGCACCCTTTGTCGCCGTGGCGAATGCGAAGCAAATAAAAAAAGATATTTCTACGACGGTCGTTATTTCAATGAGTGTGCTAATGGTACTACTTGTGATGTTCTATCGACGGATCTATATACCTTTGTTGGTTTTTATTCCGAGCGTCTTTGCTGCAATATTCGCCCTAGCCTGTCTATACCTGTATAAGCCAGTCATTTCGGCAATATCGTTGAGTGTTGCCGCGGTGTTGATCGGTATAACAATTGACTTTGCCTTGCACCTATTAACGCATTACAAGAAGTCGGCGGACCCCAAGGCTGTTTTTCAGGAATTGACGCGCCCTGTACTTATGAGTGGTGCATGTAACGCACTCGCCTTTTTATGTTTATTATTTGTTCATTCCAGCGCCTTGGTGGATCTAGGTATTTTCGCTTCAATATGTATATTTTCCTCCGCTGTTTTTTCGTTGTTGATCATTCCCCATCTGTACCATCCTAAAGAACAGTTAAAGCATAGTAGCGTGATCGACAAAATTGCGTCGTTCCCATTTGAACGTAGCAAGGTTTTGATTGTGTTTTGTTTGCTCTTAATTGTCGTAAGTGTGTTTAGCAGTGGGCGCGTGTCTTTTAATAACAATATTGCAGATCTAAACTTCGTGCCCTCGAATCTAAAAACTGTCGAAAGCAAGCTTGATAGTTTTACTTTTGGTGCCACAAAATCTTTGTATTTGGTGACTACTGGTGACAATTTTGAACACGCCTCACGCAGTGCCGACAGTTTGCTGAGAACGGTGGAACGGGAACATCAAAAGGGTCATATAACGGCCTACCAAGGGTTTCACTTTCTACCGTTATCAAAATTAGCACAAGAGCAAAAGATACGAGCGTGGGACGAGTTTTGGACTACGGAGCGGAAACAGACGCTCGAGGGGGCCTTAAGGCAAGAGGAGGATCGCTTTGGTTTTGCTCCGGGTGCCCACCAATCTTTTTTAGAACTGTTAGATTCGAAGTTCAAACCATTGGATTTTACACATTACCGAAGCTTTTCGCTACCCGGTTTTACGGATTATATTACCAATCGGGACGGCTTTTACACGATATCGACGCTTATTAAATTACCTTACGCGAACAAAGATGCCTTTATCGAAAAGGTAAGCCACGATCATAATGTGCTTGTTATTGATCGACAGCATCTTAATGAAACGTTCCTCGGACAGCTGCGTGATGATTTTAACCGGCTTGTTGGCTATTCGTTTATCGCCGTTCTTTTGATACTGTGGGTTTTCTTCAATAAGATCGAGCTGGTTTTGCTCAGTGCTATTCCGATCGGCCTTACGGGCTTAGTCACCGCGGGTTTGATGGGACTCTTTGGGTTGGAATTTAACATTTTTAGCGCGATCGTCTGTACATTGGTTTTTGGCCATGGCGTCGACTTCAGTATTTTTATGACCGCGGCATTACAGCAGCAGTATAGCACGGGAAAAGATGAGCTACAAACCTACCGCACATCCATTTTACTTGCGGTACTTACCACGGTGCTTGCCATAGGCGCACTTATTTTTGCGAAGCATCCTGCGTTGCTCTCGATCGCTTCTGTTTCGCTCATCGGCGTCTTCGCAGCAGTGATCATTACATTTGTGTTTTATCCGATGCTGTTTCGGTTTTTTATTTCTGGTCGTGCTAAAAAAGGACGATCACCTTTTACCATCGCTCAATTAATATGCTCCATTATATTCTTTGCCTATTATGGAATAGGAAGTTTTTTGATTTCCGTGTTTGGCGTAACCATTCTTTCTCTTTTGCCAATGGCAAAGCAGGCTAAAGAAAAATTATTTCGCGGGTTAATCATTTGGTTTATGAACTCCGTGCTCTGCTTGTATCCTCGTGTGCGCCGCAAAACCGTAAACTCCCATGAAGAAACATTTCAGAGCCCTTCGATCATTATTGCGAATCACAGTTCTTTTCTGGATACCCTGTCGCTAGCGACACTTGTCCCAAAAAGTGTTTTCTTAGTAAACGATTGGGTTTGGAATTCCCCTGTTTTTGGACCCGCCGTACGCCTGCTGGGGGCGTATCCCGTGAGTAGGGGCCTTGATGTTGGTTTGCAAGAGCTGCGTAGTAAGGTCACTGAAGGCTATTCGTTGATCATTTTTCCAGAAGGAACACGTTCTTTGGATAATGAGGTACACCGATTTCATAAAGGGGCTTTCTTTTTAGCCGAGCAGTTAGATCTTGAGATATTGCCTGTATACCTTCTTGGAAATGGGGATGTGCTACCCAAGGGAGATAGCCTTATTTATCAGGGGGCGTTAACACGGATCGTTGGACAGCGTATAAAGCCTTTAGATGCGAGCTTTGGTCAGGGGTATAGGGAGCGCGGTAAGCGTATATTGCATTTTTTTCGAGCGCAGTATGCCAGCTATCGCGCCCAAGAACACGGTGCCGAGTATTTCCAGAAGAAGCTGTTGCTTGCTTACCGTTATAAACATAGCTCGATTCAAAAGCAGGTAAAGGAAAGCTTAGTGCGTTTTCAGTCCCTTTATCACCAAGTAGATCGATTGCTGATATCCCAATTGGCAGTGACGCATTTTTCCGACACGGTCGGCGAGTTGGATTACCTTTTGTCATTGAAAAACGGGCGTAGAAAAATTTATGGCGTTATTGCCCGCCCGCAGGGCAAGGCTATTGCACAAAGTATTTACTGGGGCGTACACCGTAAAGTGCGGTTTATTGAATCTACTGAATCGTGTCCTACAAAGGTGGCGGTCGTACATCCACATTTAACGGGTTCAGATCTGCCCCTGGCACAGTTGCGCACCTTCTTGGAAATATTTACCTTTAGGCGGGAGGTTAAGCTTATTGAAGAAGGGTGGACTGAAGATCGTGTTTCAACAAGCGTGTTCCATTATATCAAATGATTGATCAAAATCCAATATATGATGCTCTGGTTATTGGCAGTGGCTTAGGAGGACTCGTTTCTGCGGTTATTCTTGCTAAAGAGGGTAAGCGGGTGTGTGTTATCGAAAAGAATAATCAGTTTGGCGGAAACCTACAGACCTTTTCGCGTGAGAAAAAGATATTTGATACCGGCGTTCATTATTTAGGAGGACTTTCTAAGGGGCAAAACCTATACCGTTATTTTTCTTACTTAGGAATTATCTCCGAGCTTGATTTGGAAATTATGCCGGAGGTTTTTGACAAAGTATATTTTGAGCATACTGATACCTCTTATCCTATAGCGCAAGGGTACGATGCTTTTATAAGGCATCTTTGCGCGTATTTCCCTAACCAAGCTGAAGCTCTTGAACAGTATGTCAAAGATCTCCAGTCCACATGCGCGGCATTCCCACTATACAATTTGCAAGTGCACGAGGGTTATGAAAAACAGGTTATGCAGCGAGGAGTGAAAGAATATTTTGCGCAGCTCACAAATGACCCGGTTTTACGGGCGGTGTTGATTGGAACAAATTTCTTGTATGCCGGCAGTGGTGAGGATACGCCGTTTTATGTTCATGCGCTGACCGTCAATTCGTACTTGCAGAGTGCTTATCGCTGTAATAAAGGCGGGAGTCAGATTGCGAAATTGTTAATTAAAGAACTGCGTAAACATGGTGGGCATGCCGTTAAGCGCGAAGAGGTCACCGCTATGCAGGTGAATAATGGCCGCGTTGAGAGTATAATGACAAAGCAAGGGAATCGGTATTATGCAGACATGTTTATTAGCAACCTGGATCCCCGAGTGTCCATTGCGATGGCAGGTGAGACACACTTTCGTTCATCCTTTGTCAAGCGAATACAAAACCTTGAAGTTACCACATCGGCTTTTAGCCTGCATGTGGTTTTGCAGCCCCAGACGCTCAAATATATTGATTATAACCTGTACGGGCATAGCGACACCGATTCGGTTTGGACGGCGAGCAGTTATGAGTCAAAAGATTGGCCCGCAATGTTTATGGTGTCGATGACCGAAGATCCTTCACATCAGGGGTATGCAGATACTTTAACTATATTGACCTATATGCATTTCGATGAGGTGAAGGTTTGGCAACACAGTCACCGTACCGTTGTGCAGCAGGATGATCGTGGGTCGGGATATAAGCGGTTTAAGCAGCTGAAAGCGCAAATTCTCCTGGATGTGGTTTCGGGCGCGTTGCCGGGATTGAATGACGCTGTGAGAAATACTTATGTATCCACACCGCTTTCTTATCGCGATTATATCGGGATGTATCAAGGGAATTTATACGGCCATCGCAAGCTGGCGGACGCCCCTCTGAAGACTTATATTTCCCCGAGCACGAAGATCGATAATTTATTTTTTACAGGCCACGCGATCGCAATGCACGGCGTGTTGGGCGTTACGATCGGTGCAGTTGCCACCTGCGGCGAAATTTTAGGCAAATCCTATTTGTTTGAAAAAATAAGGAGGGAGACGGATGTTACGATTTAGTGTTTTGGTTGCAACCAGCTTGTTGCTTGTCAGTGCATGCCGGTCACCGAAAATCCCTCTTTCCTTGAACCAGCAACGTATAAATCGTGTTTTGGTTGATTCGCCCTTGGCGAAAACCGACTTTTTAATGCGGTCGGGAGACGATTACATGGTAAAAAATGATCTGGGGAACTGGGAGTTGTATGTGCACGGCAGTCCGGAGGTAATTGGGACGAAAATAGGGTTGCTCTCGCGCGATCTATACCGGCAGCAAGAAGAGATATTTGCATCGAAATTATTCGAACTGGTGCCCTCCAGAAGAAAGCAGAAAAGAATTATGCGTTTTTTGAGCTGGTACAACAGGAAACTCGATAAGGATATTCCCCAGGAATACTTAAAAGAGATATATACGCTTTCCAATTTTTTAGATACGACTTACAATTACCTGGGAAGCCCGTACCAACGTACCTTATGGATGCATGGCGCGCACGATATTGGTCACGTGTTGGAGGATTTGGCGATGGTAGGTTGTTCTTCTTTTGCTGTCTGGGGCGGGAATACCCGTGATGGGAAGCTATTGGTAGCGCGTAACCTGGATTTTTATATGAACGATGATTTTGCAAAACAGAAGGTAATCTATTTTGTGAAGCCTGATGAAGGCTACCCGTACGTGTCGGTCTCCTGGCCGGGAATGATCGGAGTACTTTCAGGAATGAACCGGCAGGGGCTGACCATCACGCTCAATGCAGGAAAGTCGTCCATCCCCTGGTCCGCACGCACGCCTATTTCGATCGTTGCGCGCGAAGTGCTCCAATACGCCGCTAATATTCAACAAGCGGTTGAGATTCTAAAGCGGAAAAAAGTTTTTGTCTCGGAATCGTTGATGATTAGCAGCGCATACGATGAAAAGGCGGTTCTTGTGGAGATCACTCCGAGAAAGATCGACGTGGTGGAAGCCACGGGTAGCCGGCTGCTCTCCACGAATCATTTTCAAGGCAAGTTGCTGGGAGACGATAGCCGAAATCGCAAAAATATTCACGATAGTCACTCGTTCTATCGTTTTGAAAAACTACAGTCGTTGCTGGATACTATGGACAGGCTAACGCCGGAAAGAGCGGCGTCGATTTTGCGGAATACCGACGGTCAGCATTGTGAGAAATTGGGGTTGGGTAACGATAAGAGTTTAAACCATATGCTGGCACATCATGGCATAATTTTCCAACCCGAAGACCGATTGGTTTATGTATCGAGTGCGCCTGGGCAAATGGGGGCTTTTAAAGCATATGATCTGAAAGAAATTTTTGATAAGCCTTGGCAAGCCGAGAAAGGACGTGGAATTGATTCGCTGGCTATCTCTGCGGATCCTCTTGTTGCAAGCGATCAGTATGCTGATTTTAAGGTGTTTCGGCGTCTTTCCGCTTCGTATCTTGACCTGATCGATCGGGAAGATCCTTCGGTGAGTGCGCGTGAACTGCAAGAATATATCGACTTGAATCCTGACTTATGGCTGGGGTATTATGTTGCAGGGCGGCTTTTTTATCTCCAAAAAGATTATCCCAATGCAGAAAAATTTTATAGTTTAGCCAGCGGTAAAGTATTGCCCAGTGCACAAATTAAAACTGAGATACAGAGACAGTTAAAAAAAGCGACCAAAAGATGGAAGGAAAGATAGTAATGGAACGGCAACCCCCTTTTGAGATTAAAGCCTACCAAGAAGAACTTTTGCGTAGACAACTGCTGTATTTAAGTGAACACTCTCCTTATTATTGTAGGGTCTTTGAGAAGCATGGTATTGATATAAAAACCATCAATACGATAGAAGATCTTTTGCGCATACCCACCACTAGTAAAGACGATGTGCAACAATTCAACGCTGATTTTTTCTGCACGCCCAAGAGCGAGATTATAGACTACTGTTCCACCTCGGGAACACTTGGCAAACCTGTTACCTTCGGCCTTACGGAGGCCGATCTTGAACGATTAGCATACAATGAGATGCGCTCATTTCGTCGCATAGGTGTGCAAAAAGGAGATATTGTACAGCTCATGACAACCCTAGACCGGCGGTTTATGGCCGGTTTGGCTTATTTTCTGGGCCTGCGTAAACTCGGCGCTGGCGTTCTACGGGTGGGGTCAGGTATTCCGCAGATGCAGTGGGACTCTATTCTTCAGCATGCGCCCCGTTTTCTTATCGCTGTCCCTTCATTTCTTTTAAAGATGATTGAATATGCCGAGAAACAGCAAATTGATTATCGCGGTAGTAGCGTTGAGGCGGTGTTGTGCATTGGAGAATCTTTGCGTGATGCATCATTCAAGGATAATATGCTTGCCCAGCGGATCAAGGAGAAGTGGCCAATTGAGCTTTTTTCCACCTACGCCTCGACAGAAATGGGATCGGCTTTTACTGAATGCGAGGCTTTCATGGGCGGGCATTTGCATGAAGACTTGATAATTACAGAGGTACTGGATGAGGACGAACGGCCTGTGGAGGAGGGACAACCGGGCGAACTTGTTGTGACTCCGCTAGGCATCCAAGGTGTCCCACTTTTGCGTTTTAAGACAGGCGATATTGTGCGCCGTCATAGTGAGCCCTGCGCCTGCGGGTGCGAAAGCTACCGTATAGGTCCCGTGGAAGGACGCAAACAACATATGATTAAATACAAAGGGACGACTTTGTTTCCCCCGGCAATGCATGATCTATTGACGGGGTTTCCTGATCTAGAGCATCATCTTATTGAGATAAGCCAAAATGATATCGGTACGGACGAGATTATGATTTTCGTCAGTGCGCGACAACCGAGCGAGCGGATGTTGCAGCAAATTAAAGACCTTTTTCGCGCGAAGTTACGCGTGGCACCAAGTGTGGAATGGCGATCCGCCGAGGACCTTCAAAAAGTCATATTCGATTCCATGAGTCGCAAGCCCATTACTTTTATCGATCGCCGCAAGATGAACTGTTAGCGGAGTAATTCGCGAATATCTTCTGCAGAGAGCGATTTGATGAAGCTTTCTTCTGTTGTAATGAGAGCGGCAGACAGCGCTTTCTTTTTATTTTGCAAGGCAAGGATTTTTTCTTCGACAGTGTCTTTTGTGATGAATTTGTAAATAAAGACGTTTTTGGTCTGCCCAATGCGATGTGATCTATCAATGGCCTGCTGCTCCACGGCAGGGTTCCACCAAGGGTCAAGTATAAACACGTAGTCGGCCTCAGTGAGGTTTAAGCCTACCCCGCCTGCTTTTATGGATATTAAAAAGATTTGAATGTCTGATCCTTCTTTGAACCCATTAACCGCCGCGGCTCGATCTTTAGTGCTCCCGTCGAGATAGGCATATTTAATATTGCTTTCTTCAAAATGATCGCGGAAGAGCGTTAAATGCTTCACAAATTGAGAAAAGATCAGCACCTTGTGTTTTTCCGCGATGATGGAATCGAGCATTTCATTAACCGCATCAAATTTACCCGATGGTAACTCCTGGTCACGCTCGATCATCTTGGGGTGATTCGCTATTTGTCGGAGCTTGGTGAGCCCCTGTAGGAGTATGATTTGATTGCCCTTGGCATGCCCGGATAGTGTGATATCTAAAAGTGCATTTCGGTATTCCGATTTCGTGTTTTCGTAATAATTGGCCTGCTCTTCACCCATTTCACAAAATAGTATTTGCTCTGTTTTTTCGGGTAGTTCAGTCGCGACTTGGTCTTTGGTTCGTCGCAGTACGAACGGTTTAATGAGTGTTTGCAAACGAGCCGCTTTTTCTTCATCTTTTTTTTTCTCGATGGGAACGACAAATTCATTTTGAAAGAAGCTGTAGGAGCCAAGTAAACCGGGGTTGGTGAAGTGCATCTGCGACCAGATATCTGCAACCGAATTTTCGATGGGTGTACCACTAAGAGCGAGCTTATTTCGACTGGTTAAGGTTTTGATTGCCTTGAAGGATTTCGATCTCGGGTTTTTTATATGTTGACTCTCGTCGAGGATAATATAGTTGAAAAAGAATTTTTTCAACATTTCCTCATCGCTACGTACAATGCCGTAGGTCGTAATAATCAGATCATAATGTGAAAATCCGAAGGCATCGCGCAACCGGCCGCTTCCGGTATGGATATAAAGGCGCAACTCGGGAGCGAATCTCTCGGCTTCCTTTTGCCAGTTGTATAGAAGGGAAGTCGGAAGAACAAGTAAAGATACCTTTGCTTGATCTGTCACGATCAACGTCTCGCGCTGTTGTTGGAGCAACGCAAGCGTTTGAACCGTTTTGCCCAGTCCCATGTCGTCGGCAAGGCAACCGCCAAATCTAAATTTTTGTAAAAAATAAAACCAATTGTACCCGGCACGCTGATAGGGACGTAGCTCGCCATTAAATATTTTAGGCAGCGGAGCATCATCGATAGCCTCGAACGCGGAGAGCTTTTCAAGCTTGTGATGAAAGGTTACTTCTGTGTTCTCGGATATTTCGTGAAGCAGTCCCACGTGGGTTTTGCTGATTTGAAGCGTTTCTTTTTGCGTATTAAAGTAAAACAGGTGTGCGTATTTAGCGAACCACTCCGCGGGGATAAATGTAACCTCGCCGTTTGGAAGGGTAAATGTGGCGATCTTATTTAAGATATTATCACGGAGGTTGATGAACGGTATTTCGAATTCACCGAAGCGCGCAATAGCGTGGATGTCAAACCAGTCGTTGCCCTCTTCAATATTTATCTCTAACGAGGCTTTTCCCAGATAGATATGTGTTTTTCCTTGTGTCTGTTTAATCACAAAGCCCTTTTTCTGAAGTTTCGCTCGGTTTGCCATGAGCCAGGAAATTACCGACTCCTGTTCATCTAGGGGTGTAAGATTGTTGAATATTTCGCCCTGGCGGACGAGTCCTAGCGAGTTTAAAAACTCGACTTGGTGTTTTTCCCAGACGCTGGATCGTTTGATTCGGTGAAAAGTATAGGCGTCCAGGACCACGTCGTGTTCGAGACTTACGGTGATAGGTGATACGGAGAACGCTGGTAATTCGTATTTGTCATATTGAAAGAACAGCTCTAGGGTTGACTCCTGGGGTGAGGTGTAAAGGAGTTTGATTATTGGCGTAGCCTGTTCTTTATGCGTTTTTATCTCGAATCCTTCTGCATAGACGTCATATTTTTCTATAAGGCCGGCAACGAAGGTTTTGAAGTACTTATATTCGGTTTCGCGAGACACGGCGATATAGCGCTTATTTAGGAAGGGGCTCAGTTTTTTACCTTCTATGCCGTTGTTAAAGTGATAAAGGGTGTTCTCAAGCAGTATCCACGCTTGTTCGTTGATGATTAACTGGGCTTCTTTATACATAAACTCTAGTCGATTTCCCTTGTAGCGCAACGTCGGGAAGTAGCGTGTTTCGAGCTCATCACGGCGAAAATGAAAAAGCACCGAGGTGGGTTCATCAGCAATTTTTAGCTCTTGCTCTGCCGGGTAACCGTCTTTACTCATAAGGAATAGCGGTTTGTCACCGATCATTTTGAGCACCTGTAGAAGCCTGCTTTCAATGCGCGGACGGATGTAATCGTAAATCGTCGCGTCGAATTTTTTGGCAAAAAAATCGAGTGGACGCATCGCGCGCTTGGTATAGGATTTTATGATATGTGTTTGTTCGATTTCATCTAATAAGGAAATTAGCTCGTAATCGACGTTGTCTAGCGCCGATGCGAAATCGCCAATTGTGTTTGTGAAGATGCGTTTATAACTTAAAGAGTACGATCCATTCGCATTGAGGTATACGATATGCGGTTCAATGAGAAACCCCAAATAGGGGTGACGCCCCAAAGAATAGACGAGTTTAAACTTTGAATTACTTTCGACTTGTACCATTAAAAAAGATAAGTGCCCATGAAAAAAGGCTCTAATATACTAATTTTTCGTAAACAAGTCTTGATTTAGATCTCACCTTGAAAGACCAAAGTTGCCGGGCCAATTAAGCGAACGTTTGTGAACGATTGCCCCTCGCGGTAGAACGATATATAAAGTTGTCCTCCAAGTACACGGATAGGAATTTTGATTTCGCCTGCTTGATTGGTGTGTAAAGCCATTGCAATTGCTGCCGCAGTAGCGCCAGTGCCGCACGCCAGGGTTTCATCTTCTACGCCACGTTCATATGTTCGCAGGAAATATCCATCCCCCTGGGGCTGAACTAAATTGACGTTTATGCCGTGGAGACGATAGGTCTCGTTATTTCGTATTGCCATACCTTGGGCACGCATGTCGGTTTTATCCAGTTGGTCCGCCAGCTGAACATAATGTGGTGATCCCGTATTCAGCACATAAGCTTGGCCATCTCTTTGGATTTGATGCACTTCAATCATTCCCAAATCGACTTGGTTATCTTGAATTGTCGCCTCGTGCGGCCCATCTACTGCCAAAAAGGCAGCGTTGTGTTTAATGATACCGAGATCGCGCGCGAAAGCAACGATGCATCGGCCGCCATTACCACACATGGAGCCCTGTTTGCCGTCCGCATTAAAATATTTCATTTCGAAGTCGAAATTTTTATTATCTTGAAGGAGCATTAGTCCGTCAGCTCCAATTCCAAACCTTCGGTCGCAAAGTTTTTTAATCAAAACGTTGTTCGTTTCATCAAATAAGGTCGTCCTATTGTCAATTAGAATGAAATCGTTACCTGCACCCTGGTATTTGTGGAATCTTATAATTTCTGCCATTTTGAATGTAAAGTTGCTTTATTTTAAAATTCTTGTTACAATTCTTGTGATTTTTGTTAAATCATGTTAAAAGCCGTTTTAAAGATATCGAGTTAACACTTTTTAACTGCCAAATAGTTGACAGACCGTGCCGATGGTACTACTTTTGAATAAAACCAGATATAACAATAAATATTTTTTAAAGATAAAGGTAAATATAGATAATATGAAGAAAATAGGAATTACATTAATAACTGCTTTGGTAGGCGGTGCTGTAGCTATAGGGGGGTATAAGCTATTTGAAAGTAAGCAAGCCGAACAGATGAGTTTTGAAGAAAAGCAAAATGTATATTATGCGAGCAACCCGCTTCCTGAAATGCTATCTTCAACTGGAAACCCTGATTTTACAGAGGCAGCAGCAGCAGTTTCTCCTGGTGTGGTTCATATTCGCGTAACGATGACTAGCCGTGGTAATCAACGTGGTGGTCAAGGGTCTCCATTTGATATGTTCGAGGAGTTTTTCGGTATGCCGCAGCAACGTCGTCAATCACGGCCACAGCAAGCGATGGCTTCGGGATCGGGTGTGATGATCTCGAATGATGGTTATATTGTCACCAATAACCACGTGGTGGAAGATGCTGATAAGATTGAGGTTAAATTAACCAATCAACGTACGTATGAAGCCAAGGTTATAGGACGAGATCCAGATTTTGATTTGGCATTAATAAAAATTAATGCAACAAAACTTCCATTTGTTAAATTCGGTGACTCTGACAATGTTCGAATTGGCGAATGGGTTCTTGCCGTAGGTTACCCGCTAAGTTTGCAGTCCACGGTTACCGCAGGAATTGTTAGTGCCAAGGGACGCCAGATTGGTATCCTCGGTGAACAGCAACAATCGCCATATGGTTACCGACAGCAGCAGGAGGAACCGATCGCCCGAACCGCCGTGGAGTCGTTTATTCAAACCGATGCGGTTATTAATAAAGGGAATAGTGGAGGGGCGTTAGTTAATGCGCGTGGCGAGTTAATCGGTATTAACGCAGCTATTGCCTCCCCAACAGGCGTCTATGCGGGATACGGGTTTGCGATCCCAGTTAACCTCGTGAAAAAAATTGTTGACGATTTTAAGGAATTCGGTACTGTACAGCGTGGGTACGTTGGTGTTAGTTTCCGCGAGGTTGATGAGCAAATTCGCGAGAAGTATAATATCGATGATGTTCAAGGGTTATTTGTATTAGATGTTGTGGAGGACGGCGCAGCCGCAAGCAGCGGTATCAAGAAAGGTGATATCATTACCAAGGTAGAAGGGAAAACGGTGATCTCATCCTCTGATTTGCAAGAGCGTGTTGCGCGCTTAAGTCCAGGTGATAAAGTAAAAGTCACCTATAAGCGTGACGGTAAAGAAAAAGACGTAACCTTGACACTCAAAGGATTAGAAGCGAAAGCCAAAGAAGAAGCTGCCGGAAGCAATAAAAGTGCGACAGAAATCTTCAATAAACTTGGCGCAAGCTTCAAGCCTGCCAGCGCCGCGCAGAAAAAACAATATGACATTAGTTCTGGTGTTGTTGTAACGCAAGTACACCGTGAGGGTATCTTTGGTTACTTCGGCGTGGAACGCGGTCTAATTGTGACACATGTTAATGGTAAGCCTGTTAATAATGTAGATCAAGTTGAGTCTGCATTAGGCGATACGAAACGGAATATCGTACGCATCACTGGTGTTTCTGAGAATGGAACGGTAGAATTTAATTTCCCGATCGAATATTAGAATGAATTAAAGGATATAAATTAAGGTGGACTTGTTTTGGTCCACCTTTTTTTTTGCTATCGGGCGAATAATTGTATTTTTGGTCATATGAAGATACTGATGGTTTGTTTAGGCAATATATGTAGATCACCTTTAGCGCACGGTGTGTTCACAAATCTTGTGGAGAAAGAAGGTCTCGATTGGACGATCGATTCTGCAGGTACAGGGGATTGGCATGTAGGCGAGCAGCCCGATCGACGCTCCGTCGCTATAGCTAAAAAGCACGGTATCGATATAACCGCGCAAAAGGCACAATTATTTCAGACATCATTCTTCGATGATTATGACCGTATCTTCGTGATGGATGAAAATAACTATGATGATGTTATTGCCTTAGCACGAAACGACGAAGATCAAGAAAAAGTATCGAAGTTTCTGCTTGAAGGGGATGTTCCTGACCCGTACTTTGATGCGAGTCAATTTGAGGCCGTGTACCAGATGATCGAAAACCGTTGTGAAGAATTGTTGCGCGATTTAAAAAGCGAAAATTAATTTTAGGCCTTTCCTGCTTGGCATTTGTTATATCATTTGGGTGTGGTAGAATTCATTATTATATTCCTATTTTTGCCATGATGAATTAGCGAACAAAAAGGCTGTTATTATTCTTTTTGACTAAAATGTCATGAATTAAAAAATTAAAATGAAGGCATCTGAAGTAAATAAAAAATGGGCTATCCTACAAGCTACGATTGCGAAGGAGTTCGATATGGATTTTCCCGATATGAAAGTAATGCTTTTTTTGATCGGTGTACAGGAGTTGGGTAAGGGGCCGCAGGAATTCTCCAAAAGGGAGAAGGAAGAACTTATGCATATTGCCACTTGCCGGATGTTTAGTGCAATGGGGTTCTACGACCTAAAAGGGCTTGATGAGGACGGCTGGCCGCACTGGGAGCTGATCAAGCAAATACCCAACTATACACTACTCGAGCAGGAGTTAATAATGAAGTCACTTATAATTGATTATTTTCAGGATACATACGAACTATCCTAATGATTAAAAAACACGCATGAAGGAACTATTAAAGAAGATTCTACTTTTTACATTTTGTTTGTTTATTTCCGCGAGTGCGCTGGCGAAAAAACCGGTATATCATTACGTGCATATCGAAACCGATAAAGGAAACTGTCTTTTGAAACTATATAATGCAACGCCAAAACACCGTGACAACTTTGTGAAATTGGTCCGTGAGGGTTTCTACGAGGATTTAATGTTTCATCGGGTGATTGAAAACTTTATGGTGCAAGGTGGAGATCCGGATTCTAAGTTCGCCGCCCAGATGCAAGAATTAGGCGAAGGAGGTCCCGATTATACACTGGCAGCCGAGATTCAGGATACGCTAATTCATAAGAAAGGGGCTATTGGCGCTGCTCGTGACAACAATCCCGCCAAGCGCTCTTCGGCCTCACAGTTTTATCTGGTTCAGGGTCATGTGTTCACCCAGCCGGCACTAGACTCGCTCGAACAGTTCCGTTTGAAAGGTGAAAAGCTAACGCCTCTGCAACGTGAAACCTATTCAACGATTGGCGGAACGCCGCACTTGGATAATAATTATACAGTCTTTGGTGAGCTGATCGAGGGATTGGAAATCATTGACAAAATCGCTTCCATGGAGACGGATAGGCGGGATCGCCCTGTAGAAGATGTCCGGATGAAGATGAAAGTATTAAGTAGGCGGGAAGCACTAAATCTCGAAAGAGAGCAAGCGGGACTACCGGCTAAAAATGGAGCCATAACTAAATTTTTTGACCTATTTTCCTCACCAAATTACTAATGAAGATAATAACATATAATGTAAACGGATTGCGCGCAGCCTTAAAGAAAGATTGGTTGGGATGGCTTAAGCGTGTTGATGCAGATGTTGTTTGCTTACAGGAGATTAAAGCAACGCCCGATCAGATACCGGAGATTGCTCTATTAGAGCAGTTAGGTTATGAGCATTATTGGTATCCAGCACAAAAGAAAGGGTATAGCGGCACAGCGATCTTTACCCGGATTACTCCAACCAAAGTGGAATACGGATGTGGACATGAAGATTATGACTTTGAGGGGAGGGTTATTCGGGCCGACTTCGAGGACGTGTCCGTCATGAGTACCTACTTCCCTTCTGGGACAACAGGAAGCGTGCGGCAAGATTTCAAATATATGTTTTTGGACGATTTTCAGCAGTATAGTGATAAACTGCTACTTGAACGACCAAATTTAGTTGTCTGCGGGGATTATAATATATGTCACCGTGCAATTGATATTCATAACCCGAAATCCAATGCGAATAGTTCTGGGTTTCTGCCTGCAGAAAGGGAATGGATGGAGAACTTTATCAATTCGGGATATGTTGATTCGTTTCGGCATTTTCATCCTGAACCGGATAACTATACTTGGTGGAGCTACCGAGCGGGGGCACGAGCACGAAACTTAGGTTGGCGTATTGATTACAATATGGTTTCTACCGCGCTTTCTGATCGAATGGTCGCTGCCGAAATTATACCTTCGGCGGTACATTCAGATCACTGCCCGGTACTTTTGGAGTTACGTTAGCAATGATGCTTTAATAGTCGATTGGTTTCCTGTTGGTTTTAGAGCAGGTCGGGGGTGGCCTGCTCTAAAATAAAAAATCGTTTTGGCGGGTTTATCGTTGTATCAAGCGCCCGGGGAACTGTGATATATTTTCCAATGTTAACTGCTGCATAACTTGATAAAGCTGTGCTTTAAACATGGTTATGGTGTGATCGCCTCCTTGATCACCTAATGCGCCAAGACCATACATAAATGGTCTTCCCATGAAGTTGAAGTCCGAACCCACAGCGTGCGCGCGTCCTAAATCTACTCCTGAGCGTATTCCGCCATCAACCATAATTTTTATCTTCTCTTTATAAACGTGATTTGCATTAAGCTGGATCAACGATCTGATGGAAGACTCTCCAGCATCAATCTGACGCCCACCGTGATTGGAAACGATTACGCCATCCGCACCGAGTTCAATGGCCGCTTGCAGGTCCTGCTCTGTGGTGATTCCTTTTAATACGAGCGGTCCTTTCCAGATATCACGTATGGCTTTAACTTTTTCGTAATTCACTTTTCCGGTGAATGTTCGATTCATAAATTTGCCCAGCTGGTTTAAGTCTAACCCTTTCTCCATGTAGGGTTTGAGGGTTGCAAATGAAGGGATCCCGTGTTGCAATGTTTTTATGCCCCAGGTCGGCCTAATCATCGCTTGAAAGATGTTGGAGATATTCATTTTTGGAGGCATCGAAAGGCCACTCTTAATCTCGCGATATCGCAGACCGAATGATGGGACATCCACCAAGACTACTAAAACTGGACATTCAACATCTTTTAATCGGCGGAGGATGTCGTCGCGCAACTGGTTTTCTGTGGGGTGGTAAAGTTGAAACCAAGCCTTGCCGTCAGAAACTTCTGCTATTCGCTCAATACTGCTCGTTGATACGGTGCTTAATGTATAAGGGATGTCGTGTTTGGCGGCAGCTTTTGCAAGAATTTCGGGGGCGTTTGGCCATATTAATCCTTGTAAACCAATTGGAGAGATACCAAAAGGAGCGCTATAACGCCGACCAAAAAGTTCAACCGACATATCAATGTCGCCTGCCACGTGGAGATACTGTGGTTTTAGATATATATCATCGAAATCACTCTCGTTTCTAGCGAGGTTTAATTCTTCGTTCGCCCCACCCTCTAAGTAGTCGAATGCAAACTTAGGGATACGTGACTTAGCCTTCTTTCTTAAGTCTGCTACTGAAGGGTATCTAGAATTATATGTATACGTAATTTTTTTACTCATGAATACCAGGGTTTTATAATAATGGTTCCGAATATACGCACTAATCATTAATTGACCATCCTGTACAGGGCTGTTCTGTTATTTGTCGGTTATTAATTTTTGTAATTTAATTTGTTATGCCTATATTAGCAGCGCTTATAGAGAAAGGCCGAGGGAATAGACCCGCTGAAGCCTTAGCAACCTGTCCATTGACAAGGTGCTACATTCTACTCTGCAAATAGCGGAGAAAGATAAGCTGAGATACTGTTCTAGTGTCCTTCTCGCCAAGCATCAATATTTAAGGAAAGAAAAATTTAACAAGCACACATTTATGTTATTAACAAACAATTTAGGTTACCCGCGTGTGGGTGCGTTCCGCGAATTGAAAAAAGCCAATGAAGCATATTGGGCTAAAAAAATCAGCGCAGATGAGTTACTACAAGCAGGGCAGAAAATTCGCGAAGGCAATTGGAAAACACAACAGGAGGCTGGTATTGATTTAATACCGTCGAACGATTTCTCATTTTACGATCAAGTATTAGATCTGTCTTTAACTGTAGGCGCAATTCCTGCACGTTACAACTCGCTTTTAAATAAAGTAGATCGTCAGTATAACTTAGATCTATATTTTGCAATGGCGCGTGGCTTTCAGCAAGATGGCGTGGACGTGACGGCAATGGAAATGACCAAATGGTTCGATACGAACTATCATTATATTGTTCCTGAATTTGTAAAGGATCAAACATTCAAACTGACATCAGAGAAATTTCTAAACGAATATAACGAAGCTAAAAAATTAGGAATTGAAACCAAACCGGTATTAATTGGCCCTATCACTTACCTTTTAGTCGGTAAAGAGAAGGAAGCGGGATTTAACCGTATCGATTTAATCGAACGTTTATTGCCTGTTTATGAAGAAATCTTAGGTAAACTAGCTGATGCTGGGGCAAAAAATATACAAATTGATGAACCGTTTTTAGCTTTAGACCTAGATGAGCAAACACGTGAACTATACGGTAAAGTGTTTACAAGATTAGCGAGCGCTGCAAAAGAGGCGAAGTTAGTTGTAGCGACGTATTTTGAGGCATTAGGTGATAACGAAGACACCGCATTAAATTTACCAGTGCACGCTCTTCACCTTGACCTTGTTCGCGGTGAAAACCAATTAGACACGGTATTGCCGAAAGTTCCCGCATCGTTAACATTATCGTTAGGGATCGTTGAAGGCAGAAATATCTGGAAAAACGATTACGAACAATCGTTGACAAAAATTAAGCAAGCGGTTGATGCATTAGGTGTCGATCGTGTTTGGGTTGGACCATCTTCTTCTTTATTACACGTTCCATTTGATTTAGATAATGAAGACAACGAAGAATCGCTACCAGCGCAAGTAAAAAATTGGTTAGCATTTGCTAAACAGAAATTAGCGGAAGTTAAGGATCTTGCGATACTAAGCGATGGGCCGGTAGATGTAAAAACGCAGGAGCGATTCCAAGCGAACAAAGCTGCCGCAGAGAGCCGCCGTACATCGTCTTTGATTCACAGACCAGAGGTTAAAGAACGTACGGCGAATATCACTGATGAGGATGCAAAACGTACATCAGTATTTGCAACGCGTAAAGCGGCGCAGCTGGCGAAATTTAATTTACCCGCGTTTGCGACAACGACAATCGGATCTTTTCCACAAACCAAGGATGTCCGTAAATGGAGAGCTGACCTTAAAAAGGGAAATATTAACCAAGAGCAGTACGACAAAGAGATCGCTGAAGAGACCGAAAGAACGATCCGTCTTCAAGAAGATCTAGATATCGACGTCTTGGTTCATGGCGAGTTTGAGCGTAATGATATGGTTGAATATTTCGGCGAACAATTAGCGGGATATGCCTTCACAAAAAACGGATGGGTTCAATCTTACGGTTCACGTTGCGTGAAGCCACCGGTGATCTACGGTGACGTTTACCGTCCAGAAGATATGACGGTTCGTTGGTCAGCGTACGCGCAAACTTTGACAAACCGTCCTGTAAAAGGTATGCTAACAGGACCGGTAACAATCTTGCAATGGTCTTTCGTGCGTAATGATCAACCGCGCTCGACCACAACTTATCAAATTGCTTTAGCAATTCTTGATGAGGTTCAAGCATTAGAGAAAGCGGGAATTAAAATTATACAGATTGACGAACCAGCAATCCGTGAAGGTTTACCTTTACGTAAGGCTGATCAACAAGAATATTTAAATTGGGCTGTTCGTGCTTTCCGTGTTTCTTCTTCAAATGTAGACGATGATACGCAAATCCACACGCATATGTGTTATTCGGAGTTCAACGATATTATTCAAGATATCGCGGCGATGGATGCTGACGTGATCACGATCGAGACTTCTCGTTCCCAAATGGAACTGTTGGATGCATTCGCTGGTGAATTCAAATATCCGAACGATATCGGACCTGGTGTTTACGATATTCACTCACCACGTGTGCCAAGTACGGAAGAGATGGTCGATCTATTGCGCAAAGCTAAAGCAGTTGTACCTGCGGAACAGTTATGGGTAAATCCAGACTGTGGTTTAAAAACCCGTGCATGGCCAGAGACGAAAGCCGCTTTGCAGTCAATGGTAGAAGCCGCTAAAATTTTACGCGCTGAATAAAAAGCAATTAGTATTATAAAATAGAAAACAGTCTGGAGTCTTTCTTCAGGCTGTTTTTGTTTTTAAGCCTTCGCTACTTGCTCAGGACGGATAGATATTTTGGAAGGGACGTAACTTTTTCTTTGATTGATTGTTCTTCCGTAAAAGGAGATAATTATGAAAATGTTTGTCAATATTGTCGGGTTCGTTTTTCTAACACTGTCACTTACTAGCTGTGAACTGATTGGCGGTATATTTAAAGCAGGAGTGTGGTCTGGTGTTATCGTCGTTGTTTTGGTGATAGCACTAGTTTTATGGTTGGTGATGAAACTTCTGGGGAAAAAATAAATAATATTTTGGCTAGCTTTAAATAGCTAATCATGGCCGTCAACTAGCTTAATTATATGCATAGAGCAGGATGTTCTGTAATCGCTTTATTCCTTCTGTTGTCAACTAATCTGTTTGGACAGACGGGCTATCCGGTACCTAAGGTGGAAAATCTACTTTTTTATGTGCAGCACAATCGCGGGCATAACACTTTTCTTTATTCGTTAAACTTTCAAAAAGACGGTCCATTCAACCGAGTAGATCCAGTTGCAGTTCGTCGTCAGTTATTTGACGAGGATGATGCTATTAAAGGCCTCACGCGCGTTCAAAATCTATTCGCTTACGGTGTGAAGGGTAGATATGTTAATGATAAGCGTTATGAATTCACGATGGCAGGACATGGGAGTCAAATTTTTATTTTAGATCTTCGTGAAAAAAAACCGCGGGTTCGCACGAAGGTGAATGGGCAGGAAATTTTTCTCGAACGTATGTTTCTCCATCAAACCGAAGGAACGTCGGGTCTGAATACGCGCCTCGATTATATATTGTTCTACGGCGAAGATTCGGCGGGACATTCTCTCGTGGAAAAACTGATCCCGCAATAAGTGGGTTGGTAACAAGTTTTTGACAAGTGCGGCGCTAAATTAACAGGTTTTTTACAAATCGGTATTGTCGAAGATTCATTCCCTTACTAGCTTTGCAGTGCATGTTATTTAAGCTGGTACACTGGTTGGTTCTTTTGTGTTATGTCAATATTCTTGCCTACGAGGCAGGGACAGGAACGACTACACATGTGCATTCCCCGATATTGAACGGCGAGTCGATCCTAGAATTCGTTTTGGATGACGTTTTGGAGATTCCAATTGACAAAAATTCCACTGATGTACATATACTTTATGATGAGTATCGTGTAATTTCCACTAATCTTCATTTAATCCCCCTATTTATCCTTTTGACGGGGTTTGTGTTTAGTGTCTGGTTCCTTTGCGAGCAATTAAGACATCCTACCTATGACGGCACGAAGCTTCATATAACGCTGGGCTACTATAAATACCTGCATCTTTTTCACCTCTATTAGGCTCTCTTTTCTACTACTTCCAAATTCTTAGGGACCTTTTACTCACATAGGATGAGTGAACTATGTTCGCTTTTTTGTGGTGGGCATATACCTTTTTGATCATTTTTATAATTTCTATTCGATATGAATACATTTTTTTCATTTCTTACTCCACTAGCTGGAGTAATAATACTTGTGAGTAGCTGTACGGTTAACAGTACGGAGAATAAGACGGACCCAGCAAGAAAGGTTCCCGTGGTTGAATTGTCCGTTCAGGATACGACTATTTTTAAAGAATATATAGCCGATATACAAGCGGTGAAGAATGTGGAGCTGCGTTCTCGTTTAAGCGGTTTTTTAAATAAAATTTATGTGGATGAAGGTGCTGTGGTACAAGCCGGTCAGGTATTGTTTAAGTTGAATGATGAAGAGTACAAGGCGGATTACGCCAAGGCCGAGGCAGCGTTGAATATTGCGATTTCTGAAGCCAAGAAAGTCGAATTAGAAAAAATGCGCACGGCTAAATTGGTTGATAAAAATATCATTTCACACACGGAAAAAGAACTCATGGGTGTGCAATATAAGGCCGTGTTATCTAAAGTAGAAGAGGCGAAGGCGGTCTTAAGTCAAGCGCGTACAAAGCTATCGCAGACGGCAATACGCGCACCATTTAATGGACGTATCAACAGAATTCTCCTTAAAGCGGGCTCTTTGCTGGATGAAGGGTCCTTGATTACCACCATTTCCGATCTAAATGCCGTCAACGTGTATTTTGATATTTCCGAGGCGGAGTATCTGAATCTTGCAAATGACTCGAGTTTTTCAAGTAATAATTTTCGGCGAAAAGTAAAATTGATACTCGCCAATGGACAAGAATACCGGCATACCGGCGAAGCGCGCATCGTAGAGAGCGAATTTCAGCCCAATACCGGATCTATTTCGCTTCGTGCAGAGTTTCCAAATACAGAGGGGCTGTTGAAGCATGGCGCTTCGGGCAAAATTGGTGTTCCTGTTTCTACGGGTGAAACGCGATTCGTTCATCAAAAATCAGTTGTAGAAATCCAAGATAAAGCCTATGTATACGTGGTAAATGAGGATGAGACGGTAACGATGACACCGTTCCTTTCCGGCGCGCGTGTCGGCCATTATTATGTGGTCGAGGGTGGCCTGGACAAAGGGCAACGCATTGTTTATGAAGGTGTGCAAGGCTTGCGCGATGGAATGAAAATACGGGAAACTAAAAAGTAATGAGTAGCCCATATTGGACGATTAAGTAGAACGATTATTTGAAATATTTATGTTTGAGACCTATATAAAGCGGCCGATTCTTTCATTAGTGATATCGCTTTTTATCACCCTGTTAGGAGCGCTAGCCCTATTTACACTGCCTATTACGCAGTTCCCGGATATTGTGCCCCCTTCGGTGGTGGTAACGGCAAATTACACAGGAGCCAATGCCGAGGTAAGTACGAATGCCGTGGCAATTCCACTAGAGCGAGCCATCAATGGTGTTGCAGGTATGACGTCAATGAATACAGTGACAACGAATAACGGAACGACCCTTATTCAAGTGGCATTTAAAGTTGGTGTGGATCCTGATGTCGCGGCTGTTAATGTGCAAAACCGGGTAACAACGGTGCTTGATGAGTTACCCGAAGAGGTAATTCGTGCTGGTGTGACCACGGAAAAAGAAGTGAACAGTATGTTGATGTATTTGAATGTTTACACTTCGGATGAGACCGCTGATGAGCGTTTTATTTACAACTTCACGGATATTAATATCCTTAAGGAGCTAAAACGGATTGAAGGTGTGGGTTTTGCCCAAATCATGGGTATGCGCGATTATGCGATGCGTGTTTGGTTGAAACCAGATCGGTTAGCTTCCTACGAGATATCGCCCGACGAAGTGATTGAGTCTTTGCGGAGACAAAACATTGAGGCAGCACCAGGTCAAACCGGGATTAGCTCAGATAAGACGGTGAATATGCAACAATATGTGTTGCGTTATCCTGGTAAGTTTACGGAAGCCGAAGAATATGCGAACGTGCCAATTCGCGCGCATAGTGATGGATCAATCATACGTATTCGCGATGTGGCGGACGTTGAGTTTGGTTCACTAGACTACGAGATGGTTTCTAAAACAGATGGACGTCCATCTGCCTCGATTATGCTGAAACAACTTCCGGGATCCAATGCGCAGGAGGTTATCCGGCGTGTCAAAGATCGAATGGAAGAGCTCAAAGTATCAACCTTTCCTCCGGGTATGACCTTTACCATGGGCTATGATGTGTCGCGCTTTCTTGACGCATCCATAGCAAGTGTTATAAAAACATTGCTCGAGGCTTTCTTACTGGTATTTATTGTGGTGTTCGTTTTCTTGCAAAACTTCCGGGCGACTATTATCCCTATTTTAGCCGTGCCCGTGAGTTTAATCGGCGCGTTATTTTTTATGCAAATGATGGGCTTTTCGATCAACCTTTTAACGCTGTTTGCCCTGGTGCTTGCCATCGGAATCGTGGTGGATAATGGTATTGTGGTTGTCGAGGCTGTTTATGCGAAAATGGAGGAAGAGCATCTGCCACCAATGGAAGCGACTCTTGCAGCGATGAAGGAGGTGGGTACAGCGGTTATCGCTATTACTTTAGTAATGTCTGCTGTGTTTGTTCCAGTAGCTTTTTTATCGGGTCCGGTCGGTATATTCTATCGGCAGTTTTCTTTGACACTTGCCTCCGCGATCGTGATATCGGGCATCAATGCGTTGACTTTAACGCCTGCGCTTTGTGCGCTTATGCTACGTTCACCGCATGACCAGAAACCTTCTAACAGCTTACTGAGTCGCTTTTTCAAAAAGTTTAATCGTGCTTATGAAAAGATAGCCGGCCGTTATAAAGGGCTTTTAGCAAAAATTGTTGGACGTCGTATTATTACCGTGGGCCTATTGGTGTTGTTCTTTGTTGCAACATGGGGAACAAGTGTAATACTTCCGTCGGGCTTTATCCCGACCGAAGATCAGGGGATGATCTATGTGGGCGTGACCACCCCTCCAGGCGCTACGGTTGACCGTACGGAACGTGCCTTGGACGAAGTTGATCGCATATCCAGAGAATTGGAGTCTGTGGAGACCGTGTCGACCTTGGCAGGCTATAGTATTTTGACCGAGGTGTCCGGCGCATCGTACGGTATGGGTATGATTAACTTGAAATCTTGGGATGATCGTTCGGTTTCGATCGATGATGTGATGGTCGAGCTACGGGCCAAGACGGCCCATATTGCCGATGCTGAAATTGAGTTTTTCCCGCCACCAACTGTGCCTGGTTTTGGTAATGCGGCAGGTTTTGAAATGCGTATTTTGGATCGAAGTGGTAATGAAGATTTATCACAGACGGCTGAAGTTGTCGATAAGTTCATCGAAGATATGAACGCTTCCGTCGCGATTGAGTCGGCTTCGTCGAGTTTCGATGTGAGCTTCCCGCAGTATATGCTTAATGTTGATTATGATATGGCTGCCAAACGTGGTATCTCGGTGGAAAATGCCATGAGTACGCTTCAAACGCTGATGGGGAGTTTTTATGCGACTAACTTTATTCGTTATGGACAGATGTATAAAGTCATGGTACAGGCTGATCCACATTACCGGCAGCGTCCAGAAGATGTTTTAAATTTGTATGTGCGGACCGACCAAGGTGAGATGGTTCCTTATTCTTCATTTATCACTATGACGCGTATCTACGGCCCGGAGCAAATCACACGATATAATATGTTTACTTCAGCGATGGTGACCGGGCAGCCCGCACCAGGCTTTAGTACGGGGCAGGCAATCGAAACGATTGAAAAGCTCTCCGCGTCATTGCCACAAGGGTATTCTGTGGAATGGTCCGGGATGACCCGGGAGCAGGTTATCTCTGGAAATCAGGCTATCTATATTTTTGCATTATGTTTGGTTTTTGTGTACCTCCTGTTGGCGGCACAATACGAGAGCTTCCTTTTACCGCTTCCTGTTATTCTGTGTTTACCGGCTGGTATCGCGGGAGCATTCTTTTTCTTGAAAGTTTTTGGACTAGAAAATAATATCTATGCACAGGTAGCGCTGGTGATGCTTATCGGGCTATTAGGTAAAAACGCAATCTTAATTGTGGAATATGCAGTTTTAAAACAGAAACAGGGGATGAATGTTATTCAGGCTGCTATTGATGGTGCGTATGCACGATTGAGGCCAATTCTCATGACTTCTTTTGCTTTCATTGCGGGATTAATTCCTTTGATGTTGGCAAGTGGCGCTGGTGCGATTGGAAACCGTACGATTGGTACCGCGTCAGTAGGCGGGATGTTAGTGGGTACGCTCTTGGGTATTATAATTATACCCGGTCTTTTTGTGCTGTTTTCAAAACAGAAAAAAATAAAAAGGAAAAAAATAGCCCCACAAGTGATCACCGTGCTGCTTATTGGATTATTCGCTGTATCGTGCAGCACACCCAAGCAATTGGAAAAGGCCGAACATCGATCGATGCCTAGTCGGTTTGATTCACTTTCCAATAATGCCTCGGATGATACGACATCCCTCGCACAGTTACCCTGGCATGAAGTGTTTGATGATGAGAACCTGAAGAGGCTAATTGACACTGCTTTGGTTTACAATTACGACATACAACAGGCATTGAAACGAATCGAAATGGTACAGGCCAGATTCAAACAGCGTAAAGCCGCTTTATCGCCGACGCTCGATGCGGCAGCAGAAGCTGGTTTGCAGAAGTATGGTTTTTATACCGAATCGGGTATTGGAAATTACGATACCAATTTTTCTGATAACCTCGCCGATGATGAAAAGGTTCCAGGACCAATAGTGCCTGATTTTTTTGTCGGGGTACGGGCTTCTTGGGAACTCGATCTTTGGGGTAAAATCAAAAGCCGTAAGCATGCTGCATTCAACGCGCTATTGGCCGAAAATGAGGTGCGTAGGCTTATTGAGACCGAGATCATTACCAATATCGCATCAGCATATTATGAGTTAATCAGCTTGGACGCAAAAATTAAGGTGTACGACAATAATATCGATTTAAATCAACGTGCACTGGAAATTTCCGAGCTGCAAAAGGAAGCTGGACGTGCTACTCAACTAGGCGTGCAGCAATTCAAAGCTGTTGTCGCCAACGGGCAGGCCGAACGTGAGCGTGTTAAGCAAGAAATCACTACGCTTGAACATCATATTAACTCCTTAACGGGTCATTTTAATGAACCGGTCGTACGTTCTTCCTATTCGAGCAATCAGCGTCTTTTTAATTCGTTGAACCCGGGTGTACCGATGGAGCTTATCGCTTATCGTCCCGATATTCGGCAAGCTTCTTTTAATTTGATCGAGGCCGAATTTGATGTGAAGTCCGCCAAAGCAGCGTTCCTTCCTTCGGTCGCGCTTTCTCCTTATATCGGTTTGCAGTCATTTAGTTTCGACAAGCTGACGAATCTTGATAAATCGGTCACGTATGGAATTGTCGGTGGTTTGACGGCCCCCCTTTTTAATCAGCGGCAACTTCGAATGCAATACGAAACGTTGAAAGCGCAATACGGTATTAATTTTTTAGAATATGAAAAACGGGTGTTGAATGCGTATAACGAGGTTTCTAATGCTATTCAGACGCAAGCGCATATTCAAAAAAGAGAAACTTTTGTCACCCGGCAAGTGGAGGCTTTGGCTGGTGCGGTAGATGCGGCGAACGAGCTTTTTATTGCAGGTCGTGCCAGTTATTTGGATATTATTACCGCGCAAAAGAATGCAGTGGATGCCGAGCTCGAGTCGGTAGAAGTTCAAAAAGAGGGGATGATGAACGAGATTGTGATTTACAAAGCATTAGGTGGCGGATGGCATTAAATTCACCAGAAGATGTCATTGCTGAATGTTAAATAAATTGCGATTTATACAATATTAACCCCAGAATCTAAAACAATATGTTTTTAAATTCTGGGGTTTTACAAAGGTCCAACGGCCGAAATTTGGCTTGCCGTGGCGCTTAACGAATAGGGTTATGTATTTGCTGAAAAAAAAAATTAACTAACCAGCAATTTATACCCCTTACCATGTACGTTTACAATTTCTACGTTTGGATCTTCTTTGAGGTATTTTCGCAGCTTACTTAAGAATACATCCATACTACGTCCTGTAAAATAGTTGTCATCGTGCCATATCTTTACGAGCGCTTCCTCACGCGTAAGCACGTCGTTTTTATATATACATAAGAGCCGTAAAAGTTCAGCTTCCTTAGTGGACAGTTTTTGCTGTTGTCCTTTAAATGAGATGACCTGGCTCGTATAATCGAAAAAGTAATTTCCGATTTCGAACTTATCAACAACCTCTTCGTCCTTTTCCTTTTGGGTGCGTTTCAGTAGTGCATTGATGCGTAGTAGTAGCTCTTCAACACGGAACGGTTTGGTGATATAGTCGTCACCACCAAGTTCGAAGGCCTGTGTTTTATCTTCCATCATGCCTTTTGCGGTTGCGTATATGATGGGGACAGTTTTGTCCATTTTTCGGATGTCTTTTCCCAGTGAAAAGCCATCTTTCTTAGGCATCATAACATCCAAAATACAAAGGTCGTACTGATCATTGCGGAAGGCATTCAGCGCCTCATCACCGTCTTGGGAGAGTGTGACATCAAATTTTCCTTTTAATTCTAAATAGTCTTTTAGAAGTTCCCCCAAGTTTGGGTCATCTTCAGCTAATAATATTTTTTGCATAAGCATGTTATATTTATCAATACAGGTTACTCTTGGGATTTATTTCTTAGTGGAAAAGTTAACTCAAAGACTGTGCCTTTGTCTTTTTCACTTTTCACCTGAATCACCCCATTCAACCGTCGAACAATGTCATTTACGTAACTCAACCCTAATCCGAAGCCTTTTACATTGTGCACATTACCCGTGGGTATACGATAAAATTGATCAAAAATCTTTTCTTTTTGATCTTTTGTCATCCCCATACCTCGATCGGCGATGGTGATATGAATGTTGTTTTTGTTGTTGTAAGATTTTACAGTAATATGGGGGGCTCCCTTGCTGTATTTTATGGCGTTGTCTACTAAGTTAAAGAAAACGTTAGATAGATGCAATTCATCGCCTATCACTAAATCGTCATTTGCCTTAAGGTCTGTCGTTAGTATACCCTCTGCGTGTTGTAACTGTAAGTTCATACTTTCCAATACGCTCGAGACCAACGTATTTATATGGACGATCGTCCTCTCAATTTTTAAATTTTCTTTTTCCAGACGGGCGATGTTTAAAACTCGTTCGATATGATTGCCAAGGCGTACATTTTCATCGTAGATTATGTTTGCAAGTCGGTTCACCCGACGTTCATCGGCTGCAATTTCGGGGTCGCGTAAAGACTCGCTAGCAATCATAATTGTTGCAACTGGGGTCTTAAACTCGTGCGTCATATTGTTCATGAAATCGGTCTTCATTGCCGAAATCTTTTTCTGGCGAAAGATAATAATCAGGGTATAGGCAAAAGCTCCAATAAGAAGCGCTAATAGGGCAATCATTGGCAGAAGCATATAACTCATCGTATCTCTGATGACCGAGGATTTATTTGGAAAATAAATAGATAGTAGTCCCGGGGAACTACCTAAATCGTTTTCGAATAGGAGTGTGCTATAGCGCGGTGTTTTGATGTCATCTTCGGGTTTTACGCTACGTATGGTCTCAAATATAATCGTGTTTCGATCATCCCTTACTTCCATATTGAATGGCGCAGCAATCTGCCTTTTGTTTAATTCCGCATCCAGCTCGCTACGAATCAAGCGCACGTTAACACGTTCTTGAATAGGTCTCTTCGAGAGCTGTTGGGACGCGGCCACGCTAGACATTAATTCCTGGTTTTTCCCTCCGATCACCGCGACGCTATCATATATGTTTTGCGCTGCATCGAGTCTTAACCGTTGCTCTAGTAGATGAATTTCACGAGCTATTTTTAGATCGCCGCGCGCAGGAAGGGATCGGACGACCCAATTAATCGTATTATACGTATTCGAGAATGCTAAATAGCGTGTGCTGTCGTCTTTCGCTGGAACGACCGGTAACTTCTTTGTTGCATATACTTCAACCGTGTTGTTTTGAATATCACCGTCAATTTCCCCGGGAACTACGCGGATGGTTACTAAATCATTATATCGCCTCCGTTTGACGTATGTTTCGTAAAACGGGTTTTCAATATACGCAACGAGTGGATAGCGTGATTTTAGCTTATCTTCTTCGTCTTTAAAGGCTTGTTCTTCTTCGTATTGTTGAATACGGAGTTCCTCAATTCTTTTTTGCAAGGCTATCTGCTGGGCTAGCTTTTCGTGCCGCGCTTTTTCCTGACGGTATTTTTCTTGTTCAACTTTTTGTTGGTGCTGGAGGAAATCGTACACTTCTTGTTTTTCAATTCGGCCGGCGACGGTTGCAAGGGATGCCCTGACGGCCTCGTCAAAAAGCTGCGATTTTTGGATGTACGATTCGTGAACAAAATAGTATTGCATAGCCATTACGCCAAGCAGCGCAATCGACATTAGCCAGATGATCAGTGTAATACTACGTTTCTTCATTTTTACAAAAGTAGAGATGCTAAACTGTTAAACATTTCATTTAACACATTTTAACAAGCGTTTGTATTTAATGTGTTTATCTGCAAACTACCCGAATTAAATTAGAAAACCCAACATGTCGATTAATTGATACGCCATGTTGGGTTTGTTTTGCTTGTTTTTTCGATTACATTTTTAAACCGATCTCACGCAGACGCTCATCTAGATATTGACCTGCGGTATAATCTTCGTATACTTTAGGATGGTCTTGGGAAATACAGGAGTCTAGACTAGCGAGGCTCATTGTAGATTTTGGGTGAAGGAAAAAAGGAACCGAGTAGCGCGACGTCTTTAATTGCTCTTTTGGTGGATTTACCACGCGGTGCGTTGTCGACTTAAGTTTATTGTTGGTCAGGCGCTGCAACATATCGCCTACATTTACCACGATGTCCTCACCGTGAGCTTTAATAGGAAACCAGTCACCTTCTTTGGTTAACACTTCTAGCCCATCGGCGCTGGCGCCAATCAACAACGTAATCAGGTTAATGTCTTCGTGTGCACCCGCGCGAACGGCATCGGCAGAAATTGCATCTGGGTTCTCAATAGGAAAATAATGGATTGCCCGGAGGATCGAATTTCCGTTTACTACATATTGTTCAAAGTAATTTTCCTCAAGCTCAAGGTACGAGGCAATAGCCTTTAACAGCGCGCGACCTGCATCTTCAAGCTTTTTGTAAATTTCAGCGGTTACGTCGTTAAAGCGAGGTAGCTCCTCGACGACCGCATTATCTGGAAATTCTGTTTTTGAATAGGCTTGATTAACTATCGTTTGCCCGCGCTGCCAAAATTCTTTTAGATCTGGGGTGTTTGCATCTTTAGCTTTTTCTTTGCCTTTGGATGTGTATCCCCGCTGCCCAGCGAGTTCGGGAAATTCATATTTGCTCTTAATCGCTTCGGGTTGATCGAAGAAAGCTTTTACTGTTTGATAAAGTTCACTTATCAAATCGGAACTTAACCCGTGCCCAGCGATCGTTACAAACCCCGTTTCATTAAAGGCTCTTCCTAAATTTTGTATGAACGCCTGCCGTTCTTCGATACCTCCCTTAGTGAATTGAAGCAAATCGAGTCGCGGGATATTTACTAATGCCATATGCTTGAATTTTATCAGACAAAGTTAAGCGAATATTCTTAGTTTATATTAATGGCTTGTGCAAAACGCAAGTATTTTTTAACCTAACAGCTATAAGCTCAGTAGTTAAAAGTTTTCCACAATGAGGTCCTGCGGTAGCTATTTGTTTATCTTAGGGTGAGGAATGGTTGATTTTGTTGCATTACGGCCAGGTTTGCCAATTATCGAAGAAAAGAGTTTGATTATTCAATGTAATCCTTTAAATTTGATATGCTTGCATAGTAAAAAATATACGTCTAATTATGAGCCATGCTAATACAATTGATTATTTTCTAAAAACAAGTTGGCAAACCGTTGCTAATAAATACAATCTCATTGCTTCGCAATTTGGATTCACGCAAGCGGCGGGTTATATCCTTATCAACATCCATCGGGAGGGGAGTTCCGTTTCGCAGATAGCGAATTCGACAGGCGTAAAAACGACATCACTTTCCCGGGTACTGAACAACTTGGAAACTTTAGGGTTTATATACCGAGAGGTAAATGCGCAGGACAAACGTTCGGTAAAAGTTTATCTCACTGAATTAGGTCAACAAAAGCGAAAGATTGCGAAAGATGTTGTGCGCGAGTTTAATGATTATTTGGAATCGGCAATTTCAAAAAAGGAGCGCGATATGCTTGTTACACTATTGCAAAAAGTAAATACGCTCGCAGCGGATTACGACCCGCAGGTGAATGAAGGAGTCGATTAAATTGTAAACGTGAAAATATAATTAAGATGAACAGACATATTAAGAAAGTTGCGGTATTGGGCTCCGGTATTATGGGCTCAAGAATTGCGTGTCATTTCGCAAATATTGGAGTCGAGGTACTCCTATTGGATATTGTTCCACGTGAGCTTTTGCCCGCAGAGCAGGGTAAGGGGCTTGACTTGCAACACCCGAACGTGCGTAACCGCATCGTCAACCAATCGCTCGATACGGCGCTGAAAACAAATCCCTCTCCAATCTATAGTAAAAGCCTCGTTTCGCGCATAAAAACGGGAAACTTTGATGATAACATGAAAGATATAGCGAGTTGTGACTGGGTGATTGAGGTGGTCGTGGAGCGTTTGGATATAAAAAAGTCCGTGTTTGATCAGGTTGAACAATTTAGACAGCCCGGCACGCTCATTACTTCGAATACCTCTGGAATTCCTATCCACATGATGACGGAAGATCGTTCCGAGGATTTTAAAGCTAATTTTTGCGGGACCCATTTTTTTAATCCACCACGATATTTGGAATTATTGGAGGTTATTCCTACGCCAGACACCGATCCCGATGTTGTTGATTTTCTCCTGGATTTTGGGGATAAATTACTCGGCAAAACTGTTGTCTTGTGTAAAGATACACCCGCATTTATAGGGAATAGAATCGGGGTATATTCGATGCTTACAATTACGCACCTTGTTGAATCCTTAGAATTAACGGTGGAAGAAGTGGATAAATATACCGGTCCAGCAATGGGACACCCGAAATCCGCTACATTTCGAACCGCAGATGTTGTTGGTCTAGATACGTTGGTGAACGTTGCTTCGGGGCTTACGCAAAATGCACCGGAGGACGAAGCAAAAGGTGTGTTTAGTTTACCGGCGTTCGTGACCGACATGGTGGAAAATAAATGGCTCGGTGAGAAGACAAAGCAAGGGTTTTATAAGAAAGAGAAAGATGACAAGGGGCAATCAATCATTTTGTCGTTGGACTTGAAGACCCTTACGTACGGTCCGCAGAAGAAAATAAAATCGACCACCTTGGAAGCAACAAAACCGATCGACGATATTCGTAAACGTATGAAGGTTTATGAACAGGGTGATGACAAAGCGGCAGAATTTTTTCGCGCGATGCACTACCCTCTTTTTGAATACGTTTCACGACGGGTGCCGGAAATTACGGATGATTTCTACCGTATCGATGATGCGATGCGCGCTGGTTTTGGGTGGGAATTAGGTCCATTTGAGGTGTGGGACGCACTAGGCGTGCGCGAAACACTCGATAAAATAAAAAACCAGGAGAAGCGGCTCGAAGGGCAGACTGGCGAAGTTGCCCCTTGGGTACTCGAGATGTTAGAAACGGGTTTTGAATCCTTCTATACGATACAAAGTGGTGTAAAGCACTACTATGACATAGCATCAAAATCATATAAACCCATTCCTGGCTCGGAAAATTTGATTGTGCTCGATCATATTCGCCAAAGCAATACGGTATGGGAAAACAGTGGTGTGACCATCACCGATTTAGGGGATGGTATTTTGAACTGCGAGTTCCACACTAAGATGAACACGATAGGCGGTGAGGTCATTCAAGGAATCAATAAAGCAATAGATATGGCGGAAAAGGACTATAAAGGACTTGTGATCGCCAATGATGGTGAAAATTTCTCAGCGGGAGCCAACATCGGGCTGATTTTTATGATGGCTGTCGAGCAAGATTACGATGAACTGAATACGGCTGTGCAAATGTTCCAGAATACGGCGATGCGAATTCGGTACTCGTCGATTCCAGTAGTGGCAGCTCCATTTCAAATGACCCTAGGTGGTGGATGTGAATTCTCGATGCATGCGGATTTTGTGCAGCTCCATGCTGAAACATATATGGGACTCGTTGAGTTCGGTGTTGGCGTCATCCCGGGCGGCGGAGGATCAAAGGAGTTCGCCTTGCGCGCTTCGGATGAATACAAAGCCGATCAAATCGTACAAAACACGTTGAAGGATCGTTTTTTAACCATTGGGCAAGCAAAAGTATCGACCTCGGCTGTCGAAGCCTATGAGCTTGGTTATCTACAAAAAGGAAAATTCGCAATTACGATGAATCGTAAACGTTTGCTCGCTGAGGCCAAGGCCAAAGCGCTCGATCTGGCTAATGCGGGTTACGTTCAACCTGCGCCACGTACGAATATAAAAGTGCTTGGAAACCAGGGGCTCGGCATTGTGTATGTAGGTGCCTCTTCCATGCATGCTGGTGGATATATTTCCGATCACGACAAAAAAATTTCCGAGAAATTGGGATGGGTGATGTGTGGTGGGGATCTTTCAGCACCAACAGAAGTTTCCGAGCAATACTTACTCGATATGGAACGCAAAGCGTTTTTAGAACTATGCCGGGAAAGAAAAACTCTGGAGCGCTTTCAGCACATGTTGACTAAAGGGAAACCTTTGAGGAACTAAGGGTTTAATGGTAGAAAAGTAATTGGAATTTATAACATTTTAAGCAACAGTCAAGAAGTGCAATGAGTATTCGAGTGTTGCACTGTAAAATAGATCATTATGGAAGCATATATCATAGCAGGTTATAGAACAGCAATAGGAAAAGCTCCCCGTGGTGTCTTTCGCTTTATGCGGGCAGACGATCTCGCATCGGAAGTGATACAACACATGGTGTCTAGTGTTCCGAATTTGGATGTAGAGCAAATTGACGATGTTATTGTGGGCAATGCCATGCCAGAGGCGGAACAAGGGTTGAATGTTGGTCGTTTGATTTCCCTTATGGGGTTAAACACGGAGAAGGTGCCTGGGGTTACTGTAAATCGTTATTGTGCCTCTGGGCTAGAGACGATTGCAACTGCCGTCGCTAAGATTAAAGCGGGGATGGCCGACTGTATTATCGCCGGCGGTGTGGAAGTGATGTCCGGCATGCCTTTTGGCGGGTGGAAGATTGTTCCGAATCCGGTAGTGGCAAAAGAACACCCTGATTGGTATTGGGGTATGGGATTGACAGCAGAAGCAGTTGCTAAAGAGTTTAATGTATCACGCGAGGATCAAGATGCATTTGCTTTGAATTCACATAAAAAAGCGACTGCAGCGATTAAAGAAGGACACTTCCAGTCGGGGATTGTTCCGATCAACATAAAAGAAAACTATATTAAATCAGGTAAAATTTCCAGCAGAGAATATGTGGTCGATACTGATGAGGGACCGCGACCAGATTCGAACCTTGAAGCGCTTGCGAAGCTCCGGCCCGTGTTCGCTGCGAATGGGTGCGTGACGGCAGGGAATTCCTCGCAAACCTCGGACGGTGCGGCTTTTGTTTTAGTCGTCTCGGAAAAAAGGTTAAAGGAGTTGAACGTAGAACCTATCGCGCGATTGGTAAGTTTTTCTGTCGCGGGTGTGCCACCAAGAATTATGGGGATTGGGCCTATCGCGGCGATTCCAAAAGCATTAAAGCAAGCCAATTTGCGGAAAGAGGATATTGATCTTATTGAGTTGAATGAAGCCTTCGCGTCCCAGTCCTTAGCGGTTATTCGTGAGTTAGAGCTAGACCATACGCGGGTGAATATCAATGGTGGTGCCATTGCTCTTGGTCACCCCCTGGGCTGTACAGGAGCGAAGCTTACGGTTCAAGTCTTAAATGATTTGAAGCGGCGCGGGGAAAAATACGGTATGGTAACGATGTGTGTCGGTACTGGTCAAGGTGCAGCAGGCATATTTGAAATGTTATAATGAGAATGTTGTAATAATTAAAAATGGATATGGCAGAGAAAATTGCAATAAAAGGAGGAGAGTTTGTAATCCGCGAGACGGCATATACAGATATTTTTATACCCGAGGAATTCGATGAAGAGGCGAAAATGATCCGTCAGACATGTTTGGATTTTCTGGATACGGAGGTCTTAAATAAACTTGATCGTATCGATTCACAGGAAGAAGGATTGATGCAAACCCTAATGGATAAAGCCGGAGAATTGGGGATGCTTGGTGTGTCGATTCCCGAAGAATATGGCGGGTTTGGAAAAGATTTTAACACCTCCATGCTGGTTACCGACGCCGTCGGAGGCGGGTACTCTTTTGCTGTAGCGCTTTCGGCGCATACCGGCATCGGCACGTTGCCAATTTTATATTATGGAAGTAAGGAACAAAAAGATAAATACATACCGAAACTGACAACGGGAGAATGGAAAGCATCTTATTGTTTAACAGAGCCTAACGCGGGGTCTGATGCCAACTCGGGCCGCACGTCGGCTACTTTAAACGAGCAAGGTACCCATTATTTGATTAATGGGCAGAAGATGTGGATCACCAATGGTGGGTTCGCAGATATTTTTATCGTTTTCGCAAAAATCGATGGAGATAAAAATTTAACAGCATTTATTGTGGAAAAAGTCTTTGGCGGCATTACCATGAATCCCGAAGAACATAAGTTAGGTATTAAAGGTTCATCCACGCGGCAGGTGTTTTTCAATGATTGTGCTGTACCTGTAGGAAATATGCTGTCCGATCGCGAAAATGGATTTAAAATCGCAGTTAATATTTTAAATATTGGCCGTATTAAACTCGGGGCAGCTACAATTGGTTCCGCTCGCTCGGTGATATCGCAAGCGACTAAATATGCAAACGAAAGAATTCAGTTTAATTTACCGATATCGAAATTTGGCGCGGTCCGTTATAAGTTGGCTGAAATGGCGACTCGATTATTTGCGACCGAATCAGCGACTTATCGTGCAGGGCAAAATATTGACGACGCCTATCTCGCTTTAGTTGCTGGAGGTATGGAGGAGGCAAAAGCTAAACTTAAATCTGTAGAACAGTTTGCTATTGAATGTGCAATTATTAAAGTTTGGTGCTCGGAAATGCTCGATTACGTGGTCGATGAGGGGGTGCAAATATACGGCGGTATGGGTTATTCTGCCGAAGCTCCAATGGAACGAGCTTATCGAGACGCCCGCATCAACAGGATCTTTGAAGGGACCAATGAGGTAAATCGATTACTAATCGTTGATATGCTTCTTAAACGCGCTATGAAAGGGGAAATCGATTTAATGGGACCAGCGACTGCCGTAGCAAACGAGTTAACTGCGATTCCAGATTTTTCTGATCAAGATGAAGAGATCTTTGCGCCCGAAAAACGAGTTATTGCAAATTTGAAGAAAGCAGGATTATTGATTGCTGGTGCGGCAGTTCAGAAACTGATGATGTCGCTCGCAAAAGAAGAAGAGATTCTCATGAATATTTCAGATATAATTGGTTTCACTTATGTGGCAGAATCTATTCTGCTGCGGGCCGAAAAAATTTATCATACACAAGGTGAGCAGGCGGCAGTTTATGCTATCGATATGGCTCGGATATATTTGTACGGCGCTCACGATAAGGTGAATGTGGCCGGTAAAGAGGCCTTACATTCTTTTGCTGAAGGTGATGAACTAAAAATGATGCTTGCTGGCCTACGAAGATTCACAAAAATGGAACCGTTTAATGTGAAAGAAGCTAGACAGCGCGTGGCTAAAAAACTTATCGAGGAAAACGGATATTGTTTCTAAGATTTTCACCCTTCGATGGATGCCCGTTTTTGAAAAATGACGGGCTTTTTTGGTGTGCCCAGCATGGGCAATAACTCTAGGGTGTAAGTCCCGAACACGCCT
>NZ_FUKU01000004.1 GCF_900163865.1 Sphingobacterium sp. JB170 | reverse complement strand
AATTGTTTGACTCATATCTTTTTAAATTATTTAAACAAAGGAAGGCATCACATTTTTCGCAAGACTTGTCATTTGACAATTTCGGTCGTAAATTAAGAGCCTGCGCTCGCCCTTAGCGATCAACGACATCGTTTACCGGATCGAAAGGATTTTCAAATTTTCGGATAGGTAGTTTTTGAAGGTTTATCTGCCCTCGCTTTCTGGCAGGGGAGGTATAAGCTCCATCCTGAATAAGAATGTCTTTAGTTTCTTCGATGAGATAGTAAGAGTTTGGGATTTCGATCCATTCGCCATTCTGTTTTTGTAATCGGATATTGCTCACCCCCCAATATCTAAAACTATTAAACCTATAGATCTTGCCATCAATGTCGAAAGCCTTATCAAGTGCGAAATTCTCGTTGCCTACGACATTGTCAAACGCGATAGAAAGATCTCCACCAACTACTTCCACAAGGCCCGTATCCTTAGAACAAGATGCCACCATCGCCAATGATGCGATGGAAAAAAACTCTTTTTGATCATATTGTCTATTGTATATGATTAATTTATTTAGATGTACGATATAGTTGTGCGACATGTTCCCAGTTTACAATCTCCCACCATTTATCGACATAGTCTGCACGCTTGTTCTGATAGTTCAGATAATAAGCATGTTCCCACACATCGAGTCCCAAGATCGGAGTACCTTTGAATGACGACACATCCATTAAAGGATTATCTTGATTGGGCGTTCCACCAATTTTTAATCTATTACCGTCTTTAACCAGCCATGCCCATCCCGAGCCAAACTGCCCCAATGCTACTTTAGTAAATTCTTCCTTAAAAGATTCTAACGATCCAAAATTGCTACTGATTGCTTGGGCGAGCTGACCCGCAGGTAAGTTATTTTGTGTCGGTTTACAAAGGATAGACCAAAAAAGTTCATGGTTAAATGCACCTCCAGCATTATTACGGAGCTTAGTAGAATAGCGGGATATGCGAGAAAATAAATCCTTTGCATCACTTGCCGATACATTGTCTGCGATAATTGCATCATTCGCATTCTTAACATATGCCGCATAGTGGCGTTCGTAGTGAATTTCCATAGTAGCGGCGTCGATGACGGGCTCGAGGTCGCTGTAGGGGTAGTTTAGTTTGGCTATCTCGAACTTAAATTTGCTAGTTGCGTTTGATTCTAAGATACTACCTGCAAATGTCTTATTGGTTAAAAATAAACCTGTACCCAGCATTAAACTATTCTTAACAAAATCTCTTCTATTTGTGGTTTTCATGATAAATGGATTTTAGTTTTAATTCGTTTTTGCATCTTCCTGTCTTAAGTATTCCAGTATAGACTTTGCTTCCTGTTCATTCAGGCCAACACTGACCATCATACTTTCGAAGTCGTCTTTTAGGGCAAGTGCATCTGGATCCTTATCGAACATTTCCTGTGTATTTAACATTAAATTCAGGATCCATTCCGGTGTTCTTTTCTTTGTAACACCTTTTAAAGCTGGGCCCAGCTTGTCTTCACCGTGTTCATGACACATCGTACACTTCACTATGAAAAGCTTGTTGCCATCATCCGCAACACGCTGCTGAAATTGAGGTTGTGTAAATGACCTGATAGGTCCGATCCCTTTGTTGCCCTCTTTAAGGTAATCGTGGACGACCATCTCTTTAGGTTGGTCTACTTTTGCCTCCGGTGGAGTTTCCGAACTGTTTGTCTTTGGGTTGTTATTACAGGCAATCGCTGTCGTGAGAAGACCAACGAATAGTAATATATTTAATCTCTTCATATCTGTTTATTTTAGTTGTGAAATTAAAAGGAGAATGACACGTGGGTCATAAAACGATTTTCTGCCTTTATACGTCCGTCAGCAAGATTTTGGTTGATCGGAGTCTGAAAATTTCCGCCGATCGAGATTGCCCCGATATTGATTTCAATGCCTGCAATTCCCATGGTGGAATGGCCACCAGACTGCACGAGATCAAAACGGTTATAAAGCACATCTTTTGGCTGGGTTTCATATAGTACACCTGTATTGGGAGAAATACGTACTTTGTTCTTAATATTGAATTTATAGTATGCCAGTGCATTAATCGTTAATTTATTGGCATAACGATATTCATGCTTGTTTTCTGTGTTAATTTTATACGTTGTATTAACGTTAAGACCGGCATCCATCAAGCGGATATCGTAGGCTGCATTAATCATAAAATCAGTACTCGCCGTTCCTAATTGGAAGTTGTTCGGAGCGCCCATCTCTGCACTGGATTGCTCACTGGTATCATATTCACCGGTAGGTGTCTTGATTCCTGCCCCCAGCCATAAGGACTGAATAAGAAGTTTGTTCGTTCCTGTCGTACGGACGTCATCCAAAAGCTTGTAATGCCCCATAATAACAATATCGCCAAGACCGTTCTTCTTTCCGGTTTCCAAGCCGTTGTTACCAATAGTCCGCTCATTGAAACTGTACGGAATAATAGCCATCACTCTCCATCGTTCTCCGAAATTCCATGCACCCCAAAGTTCCATCGTACGATAGGTTTCATTGGTTGAATTCGGTGTGCGGATACCGTTAGGGCCGAGGTGGGTCTGTAGTCTATTCTGTTGGTATCGTAGACCCACGAAACGTTTGTTAAAGTCCGGTAGGATACCCAGATAATAGCTTCCTACGCCGCAACCACAAACATCACAGGCTACTGACACAGGCATATTCGCAAGTAGTGCGACAACGGACAAAATCGACAGTATAATTTTCTTTCTCATATTCCAATATTTAATTGACGATAAGATCAGACCCGAATGGTTCTGAAAGTAATTTATTTGACAAAAAGGTAGGGTCTTCCAATGTTTTCAGAAAGGCCATTAAATCTGTTTTTTCATCCTCGCTCATGGTAATGCCCAACGTGCCGTCAGATTGCTGGAACAGCGGATCCAGTGTCGGCGAATCTACCATGTCATGACGATAATGATCGAGCATACGGCTCACGGTCAGATAACGTCCGTCGTGTGTATACGGCGCGGTAAATGAAAGATTCCTTAAAGAGGGTACCTTGAATTTGTATTCGTCATTTACGTTACCCGTTACGATAGCCCTTCCTTTGTCATCACTTCTATTGGGACGTATACCATTGTTGCGGTAGCTAAGATCCGTGAATAGGGGTTCTTTGTGGCAGTTCGCACAGTTATTCTGAAAAAACAGATAACCACGTTGTTCCGATTCAGAAAAGGAAGCACCTTCTTCCTTACGCATCACTTTGTCGTATTTGGAATCACTACTGGTAGCCATGAGCATAAATTGCGACAAGGCCCTAAAAAACAATACATCTGTAATCTCCTCCGTCCCGAAAGCTTTCTTGAACAACGCAGGATATTCCGGACGGGCTCTTAATTTGAGCAGGACGTTGGGTACCGTCTCGTCCATCTCCACCTCACTATGTATAGCATTTACTCCTGACAAGTCGAGATCAAATACACCACCGTCCCAAAAGAACTCATTGTGCCAGGCCAAGTTCATAATCGGCATGGGATTACGTGTCCCCAGCCGGTCATCAATCCCGTGACTTACGTCATGGCCGTGATGTGTAAATCCAGCGCCTTGTATATGACAACTCCCACAGGCAATGGTATTGTTTCGGGAAAGCCGTGGTTCATAAAACAGCTTTTTCCCCAATTCAAAACCATCTTTTGTTACGGGGTTTCTGGAAAGGTCATAGGCAGGCTTGGGAAAATTGGAAGGCTGTACAAATCCAAAGAATGTTTTCTCGTCCTCCAAGATGTCATTTCCTTTCTTACAGGCCCATATCAAAGCAAGAATTGCGGTAAGAGCTATTATTTTCTTCATCTCTTCTTTGTTTTATTAATTCGATGAAAGTTCTTCTTCACTTCGTACATAGTTTTCACTATGGTCATGCGTAAATAGGGAAGCAAAATTACCTGCGATATTCCCACTATCTTCTTTGTTGAACATGACATTAGGCTTATCGGCTATACTCAATTTGTAGGGACCGTTAAAGATCTGCATCACATCGACCATTAAATGCACATTACTTCTTAAACCCTCCCGAACATGTGCCAAATGGTCACCACTTGTCTTGGTAAGGTCTACGGTTATCACTTTAATGTTATTCATTGCTTCGGGGTCATCAAAAGGATAACCAAAACCACCGATATGATATTTGAATTGTTGATTACCAGTAGGGTCACCTTGCTGATCATCGGATACTACCGCACTGTTCCCTTCGAGTTTAAAGAAGATATAACCCTGGCTCCATGTCCAGAACATTCCTGCGTGTCCTTCTCCTGGATTGAAAGAAAGCACGCCCGTTCGACGTTCCATGGGCATCATGTTTCTTTCCTGATCGACCCCGATCATAAACTCAACTTTCGTGTAATCTCCTTCTGGCACTTTGACCTTTGTGAAGCGGGTAGTTTTGTCTGATCCATCCACCATAAAATAACTATCGTCCTGCGGAACGGTGAAGCTACTCCCGTCAGCTTTGTAAAGCTTGATGTTGCTTATATAATACATCAGGATACGTATGCTGAATTGCTCGCCCTTTGCATTTCGGTACAGATAGTTAGGGTCGATATATAATCGGTCTTCCCCGACGATATGGTCGAATTCAATAGAGAAATCGCCCATTTTAGTTTCGTCAATAATATCGTCGTCCTTTTTACAGGCCGATAGAAGAAAGCAACACGCTACAAATGCGGTCGCCATATTCTTCCAGTTTCTTTTTATCATTTTATAATTCATATCAATTATTTAAAAGGATTTGAAAAATCCTTGTTCGCCAAAAATGTCTCATCAGTAAGCGCATTGAGAAACGACTTAATTTCCTCGACTTCTTTGTCTGTCATGGGGATGCCGACCCGGTCGTTGTTCTGGTATAATACCGAAGCGGTAACAGGGGTATCTTTAATATCGAAACGATAATGATTTAGTACTTCATCTATCGTTTTAAATCGTCCATCATGCATATAGGGTGCGCTTACCATCACATTGCGTAGCGTAGGTGTTTTGAAAGCACCCAAATCCAATGCATTATAGGTAATACGGTATCTGCCCCAATAAATTCCCTCATTCGATCCGTTCGAGAAATCATCGTCTATCCCGTTATTGTGGAAACCATTATCCGTGAATAGTTCCCCCGTGTGGCAACTGCCACACTTTTGGCGAACCAGATTCAGTCCGCGAAGCTGGCCGGTAGATAGCGCGTCCAGCTGTTCTCCTCGACGGTATAAGTCATATGGAGCATCTGCCGAGATCAACATCCGCTGGAATTGCGATAGTGCCATAGCCGTTCGATGCTCACTCGGTAGCTCTCCGAATGCTGTTTGAAATAATTTAATGTAAGTAGCATCTGCCTTCAACCGTTCTACCAGCACGGGTAGGTACATGCCCATCTCATCTGCATGGGTCAGCGGACCAAAGGCCTGCGACTCCAGATTCGTCGACCCTCCGTCCCAGAAAAAACCGTTGTCTGTCCACGCTAGATTAATCAATGTGGGCGAGTGCCGCTCCAACGGTTTACCCGATATACCAGCCGTGGTAATAGCCACTCCATCGGAAAATCCTTTTCCTTGGTGGTGACAGCTTGCACAGGAAACCTGCCTGTTGGCGGACAAAATAGGATCGTAAAAAAGTCTCCGGCCCAGTTCAACCCCCGCTTTGGTCAGCGGATTTGAGGGCAGATTCGTTTTGGGATCGATAGCGGATTTGACCGCTTCGGGAAAAAATACGGGCTGACGAAAAGCAAAAGGAATCTCCTGCTCGCCGGTAATGGGTAAGTCATCCTCCTTTGAACAGGACAATGCGCCGAGCACCCCAACCACAAGGACGAAGACGCCAGTGACGTGTTTATTTCTTAGCTTTATAGACATTAATTTGCTTCCACAGAAGCCGAACCCGCTTCTTTGAATGTTAAAGATTTACTCAAGAAAGCATCGCGAAGAGCTTTCATCAGTTCTTTTTTATTTTGGCTGATACTGTTATTTACCCACGGTAGATCGGTCGCCGCTAGCAGCTCTTTTACGTCCACCTTGAAAGTGACTTTCCCTGAGTTTTGGGCGTCAATTTTTAGTGGTGTAGTCAGGTCTACGGTTTTTTCGGCACCTTTAAATAATTCATTTGAACCCGTTTCCCAAGACAGCGCTTTCGAAGTTGGTGTTCCGTCTGCCCAATGAATAGTTCCAGCTAAGGTCAGGAATTTGTAACTGGTGAACCACATCCATCCATCACTGACCCCCATACCGTTCAGCGAACCAAGCTCACCTGTTGTCAACGCGATATTGTCATTGTATTTTTGATCCACACCGATAGAAAATTTAACGGCTTTATATTCACCAAAAGGGATGTCCTTGATCATCACTTCTTCGCGCTTGGTAGCCGGATACTTCTCTCCATTGACCAGATGTGGTACAACTATTTCGTTGGTTTCTTCCACCAGATAATAGGAGTCAGGTACGGCATGCTCTTTATTGTCTTTGTCAATTAGTTTGACATTACTGACCCAATAACGAAGACGATTAAATTCAAATTCCATATCGTAAGTACTACCCGAATTAACCAGCTGATAGGGGTATTTCTTATTTAACTCAAAATCTCCATCACCATATTGGGCATCAAATGTCAGCGACAAAGTCCCTGCCTGGTTGGCGTAAACAATTTTTTCGACTTCTTTAATTTCGGTTTTTTCACAGGATGTGAATACCAATGCAGCTACAGCCACAAAAAGTAGGGTTTGCTTTTTCATTTCTCTAATTATTATGCTAATTGGTTTGTTATTTATTTAACTTCTACAGGAAATACCAGTTCTTCCTGGGATACCTTTTCTCCGTTTTTAAACAGGTTCGCTTTGATTATCCAGGAGCCTTTCATGGTGAAATTGACCTTTCCGTTATAACGTCCATTACCTTCACCTATAGCAGTTTCATTATTAGGAGAACCATGGTCCATATCCGGCATAAAGGATTCTACCTCCACGGTATAGTTATCTAAAGGAGGAAAAACGTTATGATCCATCCTGTGAAGCGTGAAGCCGATAGATTGTGCACCAGTCTGCACTTCGTTTGGTAGCAATAGACTAACGAACACCTGGCCATCATCTTTGGTGCCCACGGGGATAGTGCGCGCAGGCTTCGCCTCAGCGATGGGCAAAAGAAAAGATAAGCTATCTTTTTTGTTAAGAATCGTATGCAATACCCATCCTTCGCCCATATCATCCATGTTGGCCATGATAAAGACAACTTCGGCCTTAAATAGCCCATTGCCCAAATCGACTAAAGGATAATAGGGACCCCCATGTGACACCATTCCCATGTCCATGACAACATCGTAGTCAAGAAGAGCATCCGTTGTGGGGGCTCCATCGAGGCCCGTGACCTGAATATAAATTGTTTCGTTTTTGCTTGTCAGACTGTCTTGCGCAAATACACTCACCTTATTGTCGGTTAACGTAGTATCTGCAATTCTGATTAAGGCGTTTATATCAACCGTATGAACTGCCGTGTCGATCGGGTTTTTTTTTGGGGTTTGTGTATTATTTCCGCACCCGGTTAAACTGTATACCAAAGCCATACACGCAATACCTAAAAGCATGGATACTTTTCCAAAGTAAATTGATTTCATTCTCGATTTTATTCAGTACCAAAATCACCATGTCGGCCGCTGGAAGAATAACAGCATCCTTTGGCCAATCACAGCACAACTAATTTTATAGGGATAAATCAGGCTTGGAATCGAGGAGGGCGGAAATTGTTCTTTAAATGGATAAAGCTGTAGTAAGCATTATAATGGGCTACATAGTTATTTTCTAAACGAACAGAAATACTTTTGGGCATAACGAACCAATCTTGAATCAGGCAGATGAAGGTCTCGTATTTTACATTTTGCGGAAGGCTTTTATCAGAAGATTTCTCATCGAGTGCTTTGAGCTTTTTCATGAGCACACATTGACCATTACAATGCATTTCAGGCCGGGTTCTATTTTCACAAAGGTTTGCTGCAATAAATGATCGGTTACTTTCAAACCACACAAATACCCCCATGCTTCCCAGACATTGGAAAGCAAGTACAATAAGGAGTAAGAAAGATATGATCTTTTTCAATTTGGTTAAAGCGTTTACAGTTGTTTCAATAATTTTCGGATGTCTTCTATTGCCTTTGTTGCTTCTTCTTCACTCGTGCCATCGTAAACACCCCTAACATGGCCTTTGGTATCTATCAGTGTAAATGCGCCGCTATGGTCAAAACCTCCCGGGACATCGGGGTTTTCCTCTGCATACGAAAAATAACCTTCTTTGCCTGCAATCGTATAAACAGCATCCTGAGGTCCGTTTAAGAATCTCCAATTTAATGGCGCTCCAAGTTTTTTGACATAATCGCCTAGCACAGCTGGTGTATCATGTTTATCGTCAATGGTATGGGATAAAATAACGAACCGCTTTTCGTTCTCAAATTCCTTTGCGATTATCAGCATATTTTTGGCAAGCAACGGGCATATAGTTGGACAACGTGTAAAGAAAAAATCTGCAAGATATATCTTGTCCGCTACATCCTCATTAGAAATCCAGACGCTATCCTGGTCCACAAAGCGGAATGTTGGAATAGTGTGGTATATCGTGTCGTTAATTTGTTTACCATCTTCTTCGACCAATACAATTTCCTTCTCACCCATAATAGGGAGATTTTCTTCGTCCTTGTTTTGGTTAATACAAGAATGAAAGACAGAAATACTAAAAAACAAAAGAGACGCTTTAAGAAATTTGAAAGACTGCATATATTTTTTCCTTATATCAGATTATACCAATAATTGTACGCAAAGTTACCACTCTATATATTCACGAGCATAAACTTAAGCGTGCCATTGATTTAGGTTTTCGTGCATAAGTTACCTTATCCAACTTATATTAAATATATACATGGCAAATTGCTGTAAACTTGGTCAAATTTACAGATATCGGTTATCCCAATCTCTTTTAAGCCTTTCATTCCTTATTGATGCATCAGCCCACAATGTAATACCGAACTGCCCATTCATTAAAAAGTTAATTCTGTAGGGTCATTAACATACCGCTGTCAGTAGGGTTTGTTACACTAAATTTTCCAATCCGAATTGAGCCAGTTGATCCACAATTGGCAAAGTTTTGAATCCTAATTCGGTGAGCCGGTATTCTACTTTCGGGGGAATTTCGGGATAGACTTTTTTGCTGACTAATTTATTCTCGACAAGCATATTCAATTCCTGAATCAACATTTTTTCGCTGATACCAGTAACAGCCCTTTTCAATTCACCGTACCGCATTACACCCTCGTTGATTTGGAACAATATCATTAATGTCCATTTACCACCTAGTAAAGTTAAAGACGCTCTAACAGGGCAACTATCATCGCAAGGTGGATTTCTTTTTAAGTTTTTTTCCATTGATAATCAACAATTCTAACCATTTAGTAGGTACCAAACTCATAGGTAAGTACTTGTGCAAAGGTAAGTAATAGTGTATTTTTGTACAAGTTATCATAAGATAAACGGAGAATGAGAATATTAGTATTTGGAGCTACAGGCTCACAACAATTCGGCATACTAGGTGAAGCAAAGAAAAAAGGTGCAGAAGTAATTGCTGCGACAAGCTCAGAAAATAGTTTTGAGAAGTTGAAACAGGCGGAGGCAAGGCCGGTTTTGGCAAACTTAGCTGATGCAGATAGAATTAACGAAATTACCAACCGCGTGGATGCAATTGCCTTTATGATTCCTGTATCGCTTCCCAATCCTTTTGATGATTTGCAATATTCCAAGAACGTAATTGATGCAGCAAAAGCAAATGACGTAAAAAAAATTGTATGGAATACAAGTGGCTGGTTAGAAGCTCAAAGAATAGATTCTCCGGTAGATGATGGATTTTTCGGAAAGTGAAAAAAGTATTAATAATTAGAAATTTTTAAAACAAGTATTATGACAGCAATAGAAGTAGTAACGGCTTATTCAGCAGCCCTTTCGCAAGGAGATATTCCTACCGCATTTTCACATTTTAGTCCGGATGCCAAATGGCACCAACCGGGAAACCATCAATTTGCCGGAACCAAAATAGGTCTTGATGCCATTGGCAAAATGCTAGGCGATATGATGGTAGCCACAGAAGGTTCATTGGTTATCGATCCTACTGGTGCTTTGATGGTTAACGGGAATTTAGTTTCATTTCCTACTCGTTTTAGCGGTAAAATTGGAGAAAGAACAGTGGATATGAACGGTGTGGATTTGTTTGAAGTGGTGGATGAGAAGATTGTTCAGGTTTGGTTGTTTTCAGAAGACCAGGCTGCTGAAGACGAGTTTTGGGGAAATTAAATCCTTTTAAAATTTCAAAAAGGACGGTTGGTTTTAATGCTTTACCGTCCTTTTTTACTTATGAGCCAAACCATTAGCAAATAAAGTGTTTTTGTATATCTCACTCGAAATAATGTTAGTAATCTATTTATAGAAATTTTAAAATCATTCGGAAACAAAAAAGTAGGTTATCTATGTTCCTACCTTAGACTGGGGCGTACCAAATTTTCATACAAAGTTTCCGCTCTATATTTTCTGACAGCTACATAAGCGTGCTATTGGTTTAGGTTTTCGTGCATAAAGCAACTTAAATAGAATATCGTGGGAGTCGACACAAAAGGTTTAAGGTGAGAAAACGTATATTTGGATATGAAATTCTAATATTTGTCAGCACTTTATGAATAGAGTCTTGTTGTTATTAATGGCGTTTAGTTTTGCCTCTTGTCAGGAGATCAGATTGCCTTATCTGGGCACAGCTTCAACGCAGGGGGAGACTACCATTTATCCGACAATTGACTCGTTTACGATGCTCAATCAAGATAGTATGGAAGTATCCTCAAATAGTTTGAAGAACAAAATACACGTGGCATCGTTTATTTTCCTTTCTTGTCCGACAATCTGTCCCCAGATGATCGTTCAGATGAAAGAGGTGCAGGAGAAAACCCAAAGCATGGACGACGTGCTTCTACTTTCGTATAGCATAGATCCGAAACGGGATACCATACCTGCCCTAAAAGCGTACGCTAATAAAATAGGGGCAAAAGGTAATAAATGGCATTTTCTGTATGGGAATCAGGAAGAGGTAATGCGCTTGGCGGACAAATCTTATTATGCAATTGCATATCCTGATAGTCTGGCTCCCGGAGGTTTTACGCATAGTGGAGGCCTTCTTTTAGTCGACAAGGATCTTCATATCCGGGGAGTATATGATGGCACATCAAAGGAAGAAACAAAAAGGCTGTTGAAAGACATCGCTATACTAAAAAAAGAAAAGTAAATTTTATTAAATTCGCTCAGTTTTGAAAAAATTCATGTACATATCGTTGCTTTTGGCTGTTATCCTGCAGTCCACAAGCAGTATATGGATTTATCTGGGTTTTCAGCTCAACCGCGATTACATCGCAGGACAGCTATGTATCAATCGATTTGAAACCATTCCCATATGTAAAGGATCCTGTTATCTGGAAGAAAAAATTAAAGAGGAAACAAGTAACGACGATGCACAGATAAAAGTTAAGTTGCTCGAGTTTGTTATGGTTTTACCTGTTTTCGATGATAACCACAAAAGACCTATTCAACAACTCGTTAAAGATATTGTTTTTAGACCGACTTCTTCCGGACCTTTGTCCAACGGATTTTGCTTTAGCATCTTCAAACCACCGATATTCCTTAGCTAATTAATCCATCGATTATTTAAATTAAGGAAATATTATTATGGTTGTCAGAACAGAAGAAATAAACGTTTTGACACTGGAAGATATGGAAAATCCGAATATAGGTTTTACCGTCACTCCGCTTCACACCTTTAATCAGCAATACGGTTTTCTGTCCTTGCCCAATCAAAGAATGTTCTATACGATCATCTATTTTGAGGAAGAAGGGGGGAGGTTTGCCATCGATCAGTCGATCGTACAGATTGAAAAAGGAGAAGCGCTAAGCATTGCCCCATCCAGTGTCTGCACATTTGAAATAAATAAAGAAGCGAAAGGTTGGATTTTGCTTTTTACGGAAGCTTTTTTTACACAACGTTACAATGATAACGTGTTGCATGACTTTTCTTTTTTAAAGAGTAATGCAGTATATAAGCACTTCGAAAATAATATAGACTTTGCCAAGTGGCGCATGATGATGGATTCGATGCGTGATGAGCTCAAACTGTCAGACAAAGATTCTAAAACGATCTTGCGGTCTTATTTGAATATTGTACTCGGAATGCTAGAACGTTGCAGTGGTCTACGTTTGGCTACGTCTTACAATAAGGAAAGAGAGAATAGAGTTCGAGCATTCGAACAATTGCTCGAACAGTATTATAAAAAGGAACGGTTTCCCTCGTTCTATGCAGAGAAGCTGAACATTTCAACAAATTATCTGAACCGCGTCTGTAGAGACAGACGGAATAAAAGTGTGGGTGAATTGATACGCGACAGAATACTGCTGGAAGCGGAGCGGTTGCTGTATCATACGTTCAAGAATATATCTGAAATTTCATTTGAACTGGGATTTGACAGTTTGTCTTATTTCATCACTTTTTTTAAGAAAAAACACGGTGTTAGTCCGGAGGAATTTAGGAAAATGCAAAGATAAAGTAAGCACTTTAATCAAAATAGCTTAGGCAGTTCTTTCTCGGTAGGACTGCTTTTTTATGCTATACGAAGTAGTCTTGTTTTTGTCTATTGTACAATTTAATTGAACATAAGCCAAGTATCTCTTGAGTCGGTTTTTATGATTCAATGATAACACGTTCAAGGATAATCTTTTTGTAATAATTTGCAAAAAAGTGATTTTATTATTATTTTTAACTATCTTTATATCAGTCTGTTATAGTTGTCCGATAATTATGTTGAATCTGCCCTCAAGTAAGAAAGATAATCCTGTTGCCTCAGTTAGATACGTTTTGGAGTTTTATGAAAATTAAATTGACGTCTTCCTATACAGTAAACTAACACTAGGAAACACTAGATTTCGATATAATATTTTTTAGTACTTAAAAACAACAAACCTATTCAAATATAGCACAAAAACAACTTCTTGGAATTTTTATAGAATGTTTCCCCCTACAGGAAAAATTGTATGAGACCGGCGGTGGCAGTTACATCTGCATTTCGTTTTCTCAATAAGGTTAATAGCGTATCGTCCACATAACTGTTCAGTAAGATAATGGAAGTTTGGTACTTCTTAATAATACCGAAATGCGAAACGTATCGAATCATAGCAGGGATTTTTTGCTTAAGTTTGGGATAGTTTCTTGATAATGCATGGCAAAGAAA
>NZ_FUKU01000021.1 GCF_900163865.1 Sphingobacterium sp. JB170 | reverse complement strand
ATACTTCCGCTACCATCGTGCGAAGTGGTTAGGAAGTAGGCTCGACACCTGACGCCAATATCTATGTTTCCATAGCTGGTTTCCCTGTGTCTGCCCCCAAACCGTACGTACATGTCTCCATGTATACGGCTTTCCATCGGTTTATTCAGTCTAATGCTCCTGCGTGCAATTTTTCGTGACATGATATACATACTGCTAAAGTTTTTCTTCTTCTACCAATCATTTGTTTTTCCCAATTTGTTTTTCCTTTTAGGTCTTTGAGCTTTCTTACATGGTGCATTTCTATTTCATCTTTCGCACCGCAGTATTCACAAGTTTTAGCCATTAATCTATCCGTTAAACTGTTCCTACCACCTGTTATAGTGACTGTCATTGGAATGTTATCAAATGATGGGTTTCCGGTTACCATTTTACGTTTGAAACCCTCGTTGTAAAGAATTCTGTATTTAATATTGCCTTTTCTATCTGTGTAGGGAATGGAAAACACTCCATTCTTTCTATGCTTGTTCATCAACTTATTTATTGAAGAGCGATGTTTACTCGCATAGGTACTGTACATGCTGTAACACATGATGTAATAGAAAGAGTTGATTATATGGCTGTTGTTTGCTATGGAGTAATAGTTATAGAAACCTCTTATTTCAGCATTGTATTGACTGATGATTTCTAAATCATCAAATGCAATCATGTAGCCTCTTGATATTCCCCTCCAAACCTCTTTTCCCTTTGGCTTGATGATTTTCATTGCCTTATAGTCAAGAAGTTTTTTGCGTATCACTTCCGTAGAAACATACAGTACAACCTTACTTGAAAAGCATCGTCTTGGGTAGCCCATTTTGTCCTTTTTGGTACCGTTGGATTTTCTGATAAAGATTTCGTATCCCAAAAATTTGGCAGGTTTTTCAGCATGGGTGATAAGTGTCTTGTCTTCGGATAATTCCAATTTAAGTTTATCTCTAAGAAAATCTTTGAGGTCTTCTTTTATTTTGGTACAATCCTCCTTTGAACCTATTACGCCAATTAGAAAATCATCTGCATATCTGACATACTTCAATTTTCTCATGTTTTCATCCATCTGCACCGATGCAGGATGTTTTTGACGTTCTTTAACGATGTCATTGATTTGTTCAAGTAAAATTTTCCGTTTTACTTCATCCTTTTCAACTTTGAGTTTCTGACTTAAACGGTATTTTTTGCAAACTAGATAGCGGGATTCCTTAGAGGGTTTTCTCCATGTACCTTTGTCAAATTCTTGGGTGTATTCTTTGATATACTTATCAAACTTGTCAAGATAAATGTTAGCCATTATAGGGCTGATAATACCTCCTTGCGGAGTACCGCTGTACGTTCTGTGATACGTCCAATCCTCAATATATCCTGCCTTGAGTAATTTTCTGATAAGTCGAATAAACCTTTCATCTTCGATACGCTCTTTCATAATATTTATCATTACTTCGTGGTCAATGTTGTCAAAGAAACCTTTTATGTCTCCTTCAATGAACCACTTTGCACCTGTAAACAATTTATGTGCGCTTTTCAAAGCTGTATGGCAACTTCGGCTTGGTCTGAAACCATGGGAAGAGTTTTCAAATTGCCCTTCGTAAATGGCTTCAAGTATCATACGGATTACTTCCTGTAGGAGTTTATCGATGAATGTGGGAATACCCAAAGGACGCTTGCTACCGTTCTTTTTTGGTATGTAAATTCTTTTAGACGGTACAGGTTGATAGGATTCGTCTTTCAACGATTCTATTAGCTGTTTAACGCGTGTCACACTCATACCGTCTATGGTTTTACCATCGGAGCCAGCGGTCATATTACCTGCCTTGCTGTATATTTTTTGGTATGCTACGTAATACATTTCTTCGTTAAACAATATCCTGTACAGTCTTTGGAACTTATATGTCAGCGTGTTGCTGTGTCTCACCAGACTGTTCAATGTCATTTCGGGATTTCTCATAATGTCTCTCACATTTTCCTTTAATTCAATTAAACTAAACCAACTGTTCCCCTTCGCCATGTACAAGGCTTTCCCTTGCTCGGACTACTACGGGAACTCCGTTGCCATGTCGGATATTCAGAAGCTGAACTTCATAGCCTTTCGGCATTCCGATTTAGGCAATCCCCATTTAGATGTATAGTGACTTGGCGCAATGGATTGTCGGCAACCGACTTTCGTCCTTTTCTACTTATTGTAGCTGTGTCCCTTACCTGTTCATGCTTTTACCGCTACATTTTTACGGAAAAGTGTTAGGGAAATGACGTTAGTAACTATCTTCCGTCAATGCTTAAGAAACTAACCACTTAGACTATCGTTTAATCAATCCAGATTTGTTCCTCTTATCCATTATTTCAACTTGCCATTACAGTCGCAATCTGATAGTTGATTGACTTATGGCTTTTCCGATATGCTACACTCCCCATTGAGTTTCCTCTTTGGATAAATCGGATGTTGATGAGCAGTATGAACACTTGCTCAGCAGTTTGCCAAAACTGCATTCACTAAACACCCTTATGGGCGCAC
>NZ_FUKU01000064.1 GCF_900163865.1 Sphingobacterium sp. JB170 | reverse complement strand
TTTGAACAGCAGGATTAAGGTATTCTGAATAGTTGGATTTAGGTTCTATTATTTGGTTTGAGAGGGGTTAGCAAATATATTTCAAAATATATTTTGCGAATGTAAAAAATCCTCTTACCTTTGCAGTCCCAACTAAAACGAAGGGTTTACATCGCAAGGATGTAAGGATTAAAAAAGCTAGATTTTACCTTGATTTATTAAGGTTTAAATATACGAAACAAGCCAAAGCGCGATGCGGCGGCGATAAAAGTTCTTTAAGATATTGATCATGTAACGTAACGAGTAACATTAAGATGTGAAAGTTATTCAATTAACAAAACCACGACTTAAGTTTATCCAAATTAGATATTAAAAGACGATTTCTAATTATTTTATTAAATAGTTAGGTATCAATACAATTCATTTTTACAATGGAGAGTTTGATCCTGGCTCAGGATGAACGCTAGCGGCAGGCCTAATACATGCAAGTCGAACGGGATTCCAGTGTAGCTTGCTATACTGGATGAGAGTGGCGTACGGGTGCGTAACGCGTGAGCAACCTACCCATATCAGGGGGATAGCCCGGAGAAATCCGGATTAACACCGCATAATATTACTGAATGGCATCATTTAGTGATCAAATATTTATAGGATATGGATGGGCTCGCGTGACATTAGCTAGTTGGTAAGGTAACGGCTTACCAAGGCTACGATGTCTAGGGGCTCTGAGAGGAGAATCCCCCACACTGGTACTGAGACACGGACCAGACTCCTACGGGAGGCAGCAGTAAGGAATATTGGTCAATGGAGGGAACTCTGAACCAGCCATGCCGCGTGCAGGATGACTGCCCTACGGGTTGTAAACTGCTTTTATCTAGGAATAACCCTTGGTACGTGTACCGAGCTGAATGTACTAGAAGAATAAGGATCGGCTAACTCCGTGCCAGCAGCCGCGGTAATACGGAGGATCCGAGCGTTATCCGGATTTATTGGGTTTAAAGGGTGCGTAGGCGGCCTGTTAAGTCAGGAGTGAAATACGGCAGCTCAACTGTCGCAGTGCTCTTGATACTGATAGGCTTGAATGTCGCTGAAGATGGCGGAATGAGACAAGTAGCGGTGAAATGCATAGATATGTCTCAGAACACCGATTGCGAAGGCAGCTGTCTAAACGATTATTGACGCTGATGCACGAAAGCGTGGGGATCAAACAGGATTAGATACCCTGGTAGTCCACGCCCTAAACGATGATAACTCGATGTTAGCGATATACTGTTAGCGTCCCAGCGAAAGCGTTAAGTTATCCACCTGGGGAGTACGCCCGCAAGGGTGAAACTCAAAGGAATTGACGGGGGCCCGCACAAGCGGAGGAGTATGTGGTTTAATTCGATGATACGCGAGGAACCTTACCCGGGCTTGAAAGTTAGTGAAGGTAGCAGAGACGCTACCGTCCTTCGGGACACGAAACTAGGTGCTGCATGGCTGTCGTCAGCTCGTGCCGTGAGGTGTTGGGTTAAGTCCCGCAACGAGCGCAACCCCTATGTTTAGTTGCCAGCACGTTAAGGTGGGGACTCTAAACAGACTGCCTGCGCAAGCAGTGAGGAAGGCGGGGACGACGTCAAGTCATCATGGCCCTTACGTCCGGGGCTACACACGTACTACAATGGATGGTACAGCGGGCAGCTAGGCAGCAATGTCATGCTAATCTCTAAAAGCCATTCACAGTTCGGATCGGGGTCTGCAACTCGACCCCGTGAAGTTGGATTCGCTAGTAATCGCGTATCAGCAATGACGCGGTGAATACGTTCCCGGGCCTTGTACACACCGCCCGTCAAGCCATGAAAGTTGGGGGTGCCTAAAGCATGTAACCGCAAGGAGCGTGTTAGGGCAAAACCGATAATTGGGGCTAAGTCGTAACAAGGTAGCCGTACCGGAAGGTGCGGCTGGAATACCTCCTTTCTAGAGTGTTTGGAAAGACACTCGTTACGTACATCATGATCATACTATCTAAAACTAAGAAAGCATTACGAAGAAAGTGCCCACCCTGTCTTATAGGGTTTGGTCGCCGGAAGATGAAGAAAGATAAGCTAGTCCCGTAGCTCAGTTGGTTAGAGCACTACACTGATAATGTAGGGGTCAGCAGTTCAAATCTGCTCGGGACTACACCAAGATTTTAATACGGGGGATTAGCTCAGCTGGCTAGAGCACCTGCCTTGCACGCAGGGGGTCAACGGTTCGAATCCGTTATTCTCCACGTTCATCTAAGATTTACCTTGATTGAGAGGTATATTGTTGTAAGATGGAAAAGTTCTTTGACATATTGAAAGAAAGATTAACAAGAGAAGACAACAGAATGTTGTTTATGATCTCTTTATAGAGGTTGTGAATGACAAAGGCAGCCATATATCAGCAAAAGGGATATATGTGCGAAGAAAGTAAATAAGGGCACACGGAGGATGCCTAGGCTCTCAGAGGCGATGAAGGACGTGATAAGCTGCGATAAGCCACGGGGATTAGCAAATATGATTTAATCCGTGGATTTCCGAATGGGGCAACCTAACATACTGAAGGTATGTTGTATAATACGCGAACGCGCTGAACTGAAACATCTAAGTAGGCGTAGGAGGAGAAAATAATAATGATTTCCCAAGTAGTGGCGAGCGAACGGGAAAGAGCCCAAACCAACACTGTTACGGCATTGTTGGGGTTGTAGGGTCACGATGTGTGATCTGCGGCGCGAAGTGGAACCGGGTGGGAAACCGGGCGATATGGGTGATAGCCCCGTACACGTATGCAAAGCAGCGCTAGTGATACCCTGAGTACCGCGGGACCGGAGAAATCCTGTGGGAATCTACCAGCACCATCTGGTAAGGCTAAATACTCCTGAGAGACCGATAGTGAACCAGTACCGTGAGGGAAAGGTGAAAAGAACCCCGAACAGGGGAGTGAAAAGAACCTGAAACCGTGTGCTTACAATCGGTCGGAGCATCTATATGGTGTGACGGCGTGCCTTTTGCATAATGAGCCTACGAGTTACTCTTATCTGGCAAGGTTAAGTCCTTCAGGGACGCAGCCGAAGCGAAAGCGAGTCTTAATAGGGCGTATAGTCAGGTGAGGTAGACGCGAAACCTTGTGATCTACCCTTGGGCAGGTTGAAGTTGCAGTAACATGTAATGGAGGACCGAACCGATAAACGTTGAAAAGTTTCCGGATGACCTGAGGGTAGGGGTGAAAGGCCAATCAAACTGGGAAATAGCTCGTACTCCCCGAAATGTTTTTAGGAACAGCGTCGATATAAAGTCTTGCAGAGGTAGAGCTACCGATTGGGTGCGGGGGAGTCAAATCCTACCAAATCCAGACGAACTCCGAATGCTGTAAGATATGATCGGCAGTGAGGCTTTGGGTGCTAAGGTCCAAGGCCGAGAGGGAAAGAACCCAGACCATCAGCTAAGGTCCCCAAATGTAGTCTAAGTTGAACTAACGAGGTCCGGTTGCCCAGACAGCTAGGATGTTGGCTTGGAAGCAGCCATTCATTTAAAGAGTGCGTAACAGCTCACTAGTCGAGCGACCGGGCGTGGATAATAAACGGGCATCAAGATTACTACCGAAGCTATGGATTATATACGTTAAGTATATTCTGGTAGGGGAGCATTCTATTGGGGGTGAATCTGAGAGGTGATTTTCAGTGGACTTGATAGAAAAGCAAATGTAGGCATAAGTAACGATAAGGCGGGTGAGAAACCCGCCCACCGAAAGACTAAGGTTTCCTGATCAACGCTAATCGGATCAGGGTTAGTCGGGGCCTAAGGCGCATCCGAAGGGAGTAAGCCGATGGACAACTGGTTAATATTCCAGTACTTTTTATAACTGCGATGTGGTGACGGAGTAGTGACACTGCCGCGAACTGACGGAATAGTTCGTTGAAGGATGTAGGTATTAGTTTTGTAGGCAAATCCGCAGAACTAGCTGAACTCCGATAGTACAGCAAAGCTTCGGCGGCGCTGATAGTGCAGGTAAGCAGACTTCCAAGAAAACCCGCTAAGCTTCAGGTTATAAAAACCCGTACCCTAAACCGACACAGGTAGTCGAGGAGAGAATCCTAAGGTGCTCGAGTGAATCATGGCTAAGGAACTCGGCAAAATGGCCCTGTAACTTCGGGAGAAGGGGCGCTTCCTCTACCTTCGGGTAGAGAAGCCGCAGTGAAAAGGCCCAGGCGACTGTTTAGCAAAAACATATGGCTTTGCGAAATCGAAAGATGAGGTATAAGGCCTGACACCTGCCCGGTGCTGGAAGGTTAAGAGGGGATGTCAGCCGTAAGGCGAAGCATTGAATCGAAGCCCCAGTAAACGGCGGCCGTAACTATAACGGTCCTAAGGTAGCGAAATTCCTTGTCGGGTAAGTTCCGACCTGCACGAATGGTGTAACGATCTGGGCGCTGTCTCAGCCATGAGCTCGGTGAAATTGTGGTACCGGTGAAGACGCCGGTTACCCGCAACGGGACGGAAAGACCCCATGAACCTTCACTATAGCTTAACATTGAAATTGGGTGCCTAATGTGTAGGATAGGCGGGAGATGTTGAAGCGTGTTCGCTAGGATGCGTGGAATCAACCTTGAAATACCGCCCTTTAGGTATTCGGTTTCTAACTCGGCTTTGCCGAGGACATTGTTTGGTGGGTAGTTTGACTGGGGTGGTCGCCTCCAAAAAGGTAACGGAGGCTTTCAAAGGTAAGCTCAGTACGCTTGGTAACCGTACGTGGAGTGCAATGGCATAAGCTTGCTTGACTGTGAGACCAACAAGTCGACCAGGGTCGAAAGACGGACATAGTGATCCGGTGGTTCTGTATGGAAGGGCCATCGCTCAAAGGATAAAAGGTACTCTGGGGATAACAGGCTGATCTCCCCCAAGAGCTCATATCGACGGGGAGGTTTGGCACCTCGATGTCGGCTCGTCACATCCTGGGGCTGGAGAAGGTCCCAAGGGTTGGGCTGTTCGCCCATTAAAGTGGCACGCGAGCTGGGTTCAGAACGTCGCGAGACAGTTCGGTCCCTATCTGTTGTGGGCGCTGGAAGTTTGAGTGGATCTGACCTTAGTACGAGAGGACCGGGTTGGACGAACCGCTGGTGAACCTGTTATGCCGCCAGGTGTACGGCAGGGTAGCTACGTTCGGATTAGATAAGCGCTGAAAGCATCTAAGTGCGAAACTAGCCACGAGATGAGACTTCCTTATAGGGTCGTTGAAGATTACGACGTTGATAGGCTATAGGTGTAAAGGTTGAGAGACCAAAGCCAAGTAGTACTAATAACCCGAAGCTTTCCACGCCGGTAGATTTCTGTTGTCTTCCTTTTTGATTTTTCTTTCAATTCATGTCATTGTTTTGGGGTAAGCGTCAGCTTGCTGGTAAAACAAACGATATTCAGGTGCCTATATCGGCGGTGTCTACCTCTTCCCATTCCGAACAGAGTAGTCAAGCCCGCCAGAGCCGATGGTATTGCCGTAACAGGTGGGAGAGTAGGTCGGTGCCTAATTTTATAGAATGCCCCTTCA
>NZ_FUKU01000020.1 GCF_900163865.1 Sphingobacterium sp. JB170 | reverse complement strand
GCAAAGCTAGTCGTACCAACTAAATCATGCAATATGTACTTCGTAGGCCGGATACGACAAGCCCTGCTTTAATGTATCCTCCCTACGAACTACATATTTTATTGCTGCCCTTATTTAGGAGGGTACTGAATATAATCTAACATAATTTACATTTAAGTACACACGACGATAAAAAACGATATAAATACGGAATTTCAGGCCCAAAAGTATCCGCCCTATGAACTACATATTTGATTAGTCAATAATTTGTTTATAGTTCTGCGGATAAAGATCTTTTAGATTCTTATGGTTGATGGAGGATACGTTTCCTTGATACAAATAGATTCGCTAAGGATCAATTTCTATCTTAATTTGGAGTCCCAGCTTATCTTCAGGAAAGATTCAGAGAATTCAAGCCGCCGATTCCTTATCTTGAAAAAGAGCTTGAACCTATCCAACTCCTCGTTAATTACTTTAGTGTAAATCAAAAAATTAATCTAAAGACATATCATCTAAAAACAACTCGTGTAGTTTTTGTTGTAATAATTTTTTATCTGGCAATTGCATTTGGTATTCAGCAACCATTGTTGGTGAAAGGCTTCGACTTAAAGCATATTCTACCACTTCGCTATCTTTGTCTTTGCAAAGTAATATACCAATACTTGGATTTTCATTGACTTTTTTTACATCACGATCCAAAGCTTCGAGATAGAAATTGAGTTGTCCTAAATGTTCTGGTTTGAACTTATCGGCTTTCAATTCAAAAGCAACCAAACATTGTAAACCACGGTGGTAAAACAATAAATCCACATAGAAATCACTATTGCCAACCTGAACCTTATATTCTTCACCAATAAATAAAAAATCTTTACCCAATTCTAAAATGAAGTTTTTCATTTGACGGATTAAGCCTTTTTATAAATCACTCTCGTTAAAAGGTTCTGGAAGATTTAAGAAATCAAAAATATAACTGTCTTTGAATGCATTAGTAATATTTGCATTTATTTCTTTTAATGCTTCAGGTAGTTTAACATTGCTCATCATTGTGCGCTCGAAAACGGAACTATTGATTTGACGTTCTAATTCTCTTACACTATAATTTTCATTTATACTCAAGCGAATATAAAACTCTCGTTCTTCTTCTGTTTTACACCGTGAAAAAATGGTTCTATGATGTGTCCAACTTAGTTGGGTCAAAATGGTTTTTCTAATATCTTGAAGTTCAAAATGAAATTCTGTCCGTACTGTTGAGACCATTTTATCACTTTGTATATCAGTATTTTGTAATTGTGTCCTCACTGGGGACACAAATTCTACAGAAGCATAGGTTTCGTAAAATTGTATCATTCTGTACAATCCTCTTTTATTAAAACCTTTTAACTCAGGATTATTCTTTTGAATGAATTTGGCTAATTCATCTACCGTTTTATCTCCCCATTCAGTACCAGAAAGTTTTTGCTTAATATAAGCTCCAATATTCCAATACAAATTAATCAATTCGACATTTACGGCCTTTATTGCTTTGTTTCGAGACTGTTGTATTAAAAGAATGATGTCTGTAAACTGTTTATCCATTGCTTAATTATTATGCTATAAAATTACAAATTATTGTTACTGATTGTGGCGTGTAAAAGATTAATTCATGTATTGTTCTACCGCTTTGTCTAATTCCTCGCTAATTACTTCAGTGTAAATCTGCGTAATACCGACATCAGACGCATAAAATGTTTTCGCATTGATGATATGTGCTTCGGTATTTTTACTCATCTCAAACAATTTTTAGTCCTTTTTATATTCAAAATTAAACATCATATTTGAATAGGCATAATTGAATAAAAATGAAATAACAATTATTCGAATTCAATAATGGACTGAATTTCAGGATTAAATAACAAAAAAGTCCCACCAAAAGTCCCTCCAAAAAATCATTAAATTTAAGTAAATCAGGTGCAAAAAAACGACGTAAACACAGAATTTCAACCAAAAAAAGGGGTAAAAAACAGCAGCGCGAATTCGAATCCCGCCCTTTCCGCAAAGACAAATTAAAACCCATTGATTATCAATGTGTTTTCTTTTTTTTAAAAGAATAAAAGGGATCAGTTTCAAAACCTGTGGACTAAGTAAATTATTTTGTCAATCTGAACAGGAAGAAATTGATATGACCCACTCCTCTAAACTGACTTCTGAAAGCCTTTATATTAGCGTTAAAGGACTCTGCGAATGCATTTGTACTCTTGATGTCGAAGTAGTTCAATATTTTTGTGATGGATATTTATGGTTCTGGAGACAGTATTGAATGACTTGAATCCAGCCTGCTCCACCTTGGCCAACCTAGTGAAAGCGTAGATCTTATCAATGGTCGAGCTGACGATCCAAGAGAGTTCCTGAGAAAGCCTGTACGCCTTTTCAATATCCGGAAATCGCCCAATCAATAGGCTTGCCCTATCTTTTTGCTCAACAGTCCAATTGTGTTCACTCTTGTAGAGTAGATATCGACTTCTAGCAAGTAACTGTTTGATCGTGTAACTGTTGGATAGTACTTCGGGGAAATAGGCTTCTTTCGTGCTTGATCAATTGCTTGGTAAATGGCCCAATGATCAGCGAAAAAAATCGCCCAGAATTACCGAAATGGATATGTTTTTGTCCTAAAAAAACATAGCTTGGTTTTGACAAATCTAAAGTTCCGATAATGTGTTCATACAAACCATCTAAATCGTTGAAAAATTTACGCAGTTCAAAATCTTCAAAGTTTAGAAATACAATTTGACTTGCAGGAATCCCCATTTCCATCAAGGTTTGACGATACAACATCGCTGTCCCATTAAAATCTGAAATTGTTCTTTGAAATATTTGAAATATAGTT
>NZ_FUKU01000012.1 GCF_900163865.1 Sphingobacterium sp. JB170 | reverse complement strand
CGGACGAAATAGACATCAACCATTGGCGGAAAACCGACCACGATTTATTCCCCATTACGCAGGAACTCCACCAACTGCTCAAAGAAAATTCCGAAGACGATAAGCAATACCGCAGGTACGTGGATAGTATGAAAAGCTCCGTACTGACAGCTTTTTATACCCCGCCACAGGTTATTGATGCGATTTCCGCAACCTTGCGTGAAAGCGGTGTGAAGATTGATAAATTTCTCGAACCCTCCGCTGGTATCGGCTCGTTTATACAATCCTTTTCGGAAAACCAACAACCCAAAATTACTGCCTATGAAAAGGATTTGCTGACAGGTAAGGTTTTAAAACAGCTTTATCCCGAAAGCACTATCCGTATAAGCGGTTTTGAGGAAATCCCCGAAAAGGAACAAAACAGCTATGATGTAGTCGCAAGTAATATTCCGTTTGGCGATACCTCCGTATTCGATTTATCCTTTTCCCGAAGTAAGGACAATGCAAAAGTACAGGCTTCCCGAAGCATCCATAACTATTTCTTTCTGAAAGGAAATGATATGCTCCGTGAGGGTGGTTTACAAGCGTTCATTACCTCGCAAGGCGTTTTAAACAGCCCGAAGAATGAGCCGATACGGAGGGCGTTAATGGAGAACAATAATTTGGTTTCGGTTGTGCGGTTGCCCAACAACCTGTTTACAGATTATTCTGGTACGGAAGTCGGAAGCGATTTGATAATCCTGCAAAAGAATACGGAAAAACAAAGTCTGACTGAAACAGAAGAACTGTTTTGCCAAAGCAAACAGACCAAATACAATACGCCAAGCAATGCTTTCTTTCGGAATGGAACGAGAGTAATCCATACCGACCGTAAAATTGACACCGACCCCTACGGACAACCTGCAATCATCTATACCCATAAAGACGGTGTGGACGGCATTGCCAAAGATTTGAAGCAAATGCTTTCCGAAGATTTTGGAAAGCACCTGAATTTGGCTTTGTACAAAGGCGAACGCAAAAATAAACCTATAATACAAATTCCGGTTGAGCCAAAGGTAACACCTCCGGTTGTTGAACCCATAATCATTCAGCAAAAGCCACAACCTGCACCAACTGCGACAATTCATCAGGAAAGTCCGCAGGAACTGAAACAGTTAAGCATCTTTGACCTGTTTGAAAATGCGGGTGATCCTGTAATGGTGGTTGCTCCCCCCAAAAAAGCCACGCAAGCCAAAAGACAAACCGCTAAAAAAAGAGGTGGTACAATAGGTCGCCAAACTGACCTGTTCGGCGGTGGGATGCAACAACCTTATATACCGCCAAAATCTAACGGTACACCACCAGTAAATGGCAAAAAACAGGAAGCT
>NZ_FUKU01000022.1 GCF_900163865.1 Sphingobacterium sp. JB170 | reverse complement strand
TTAATGCTTATTTATAATATTTTTCCCCCTAATTCATTTCACCCAACGGGTTATAATAAAGTATTCCGTATTGAAACAACCTGCCCTGTAAGTAATGGAGAAATACACCAAAGCTATTATGAGAACCTATTGAAAACCCTCAAATCAGAATATAAAGAAAGTATCTGCAACGAGGACTTTTATAGATACTACCGTGCGGGCAGGACTGACCGTGACCATACTTATTTCAGGCTTGGACAAATCAATTACCACGATGGGTTAAAGAGTGGCGTATTTGAAATTGACCTTAGTTTTTCAACATATTATGATAACAAGATAGCCCATATTATAGCGAATGAATTACTTTATACTTATATGATTACCAAAATCAATCCCGAAGAAAATCCTGATATGATTTTACTAAACGGAGATGCAAACAAGGATATTTCGTGGACAAATTCACAAAATGCACTTATCGAATTGATATACGCTCTATATGCTTCCAATTCCATTGCATTCGGAAAAATAGGACTCCGAAAATTAGCTTTGATTTTTCAGGTACTATTCCGAACACCATTAAACGATATCCACCACTCTTTCCACCGAATGAAAACAAGGGCAGGTTCCCGAACGGCATTTTTAGACCAGCTTAAAATCGCATTGGAAGAATATATGGACAAAGACCTTTAGTTTTCGATAAATATCCACACAACAAGGGCAGTACATTTTTTGTGTACTGCTTTTTTTTTGCTCCTTTTTTCTCACTTTGCCCATATCTGCCAATTGGCAGAGCCTGCCTGTTTGCCTGCTTTTTTTTAATTAGTTTTCTACAATCCATTAATTCATAATTGGTTACATGGATTGTAAAAAACTTCAAAAAACCGTAAAACCAATTGGCAAGGCTTGGCGGACAAACTCTACCACCTTTATCAATTTTGCATAGTGAACTTTTAAAAAGCTATGCAATGAAAATAATAACCATTGAAGAAGAAGCGTGGAAACAGCTAAACAGCCGTATCAACGCCATTGCCGACTATTTGAAAAGAATGGAAGATACCGGCTATGATGACCTGTGGCTAAATAACCACGAAGTATGCCAATACCTGCACATCAGCGAGAAAACCCTCTGGCGTATGCGTACCAAGGGTGAGATTGCTTATTCAAAAATATACGGGCAATACTTCTACACCATCGGAGCAATTAAGGATATGCTCAATGCCAATGCCATACAGAGCAGTGATGATTATGTGCAGGAGCTTATGGCAAAAGGCAAAAGCTATATCGAAAAAGGCAGGAAGCTAAAGACAGGCGTTAACTCATAATTTCATCATCATGAATATCAACAGAATAGAATTTATAGCGTGGATGAAACGCATTATGGACCGGCTTGATATACTTGGCGACCATATAAATGATTTACAAAAGAAACGTAACAGTATTGACGGTGAGGAATTGCTCGACAACCAGGATCTGCTCCAGATGCTGAAAATAAGCAACCGTTCGTTGCAACGCTACCGCTCCATCGGGAAGTTGCCTTATTACACCATCAGTGGAAAACTGTATTACAAGCTGTCCGATGTACATCAGTTCATCAGGGATAGCTTTAACCCACCCTCAACTCAATGAACGCCAATGAAAGACAAACACTGCCTTTGAGTGCCACGTCGGGCAATGCAGCCAACGCTTCATTTACATTCGGCGGTAAACTTTAAATTTTCAGATTATGAGTGAAGAAACAACAAATAAGCAGGAAATGCCCGAACAATTATCGGACATATTGCTGGTATTGGATAAAGAGAAAATGAAAATCCAAGCCGTAAAGAGTATTGACGAAAACGGGAAAATGGAAACCGTTGAACCCACGAAGAAAAACCAGAACCAGTTTATGCGTGTGGACAAGAGCGGCGATTTCTTTTCCAACTTCTTCTCCAATTTTTTCAGCCAACTAAAGAACCCTACCAATTTCTCATTCTTTAAAGTGCCTGCACCGCTTGCAGTTGAAAAAGCGGAGGAAATACAAAAGCAGGTAGATAAGCCAACTCCCGAAGGCGAAAAGGTGATGAAAGAACACGAAGTGAAAACAGAACCGCAACAAGATAAACAAGAAAATCAGAATAATATGGCAACAGTACAAACCACACCGGAAGCCAGCGAATACCGCTACAAGCCGGAGCAGATTGATTGGGAAACTATGACCAATCTCGGATTAAGCAAGGAATATCTTGAAAAGAGAAACCTGCTTGAACCTTTATTGAAAGGTTTTAAAACGAATGAACTTTTACCCATTGGCGTTAACCTCGGTGGTACTATTCTCCGCACCGATGCCCGCCTGTCTTTACAGCAAGCCGAAGACGGAAAAGTTGTTGTGGGAATACATGGCATCAAAAAAGAGCCTAATCTGCATTTTGAGTTTTTCGGACATAAGTTTACGGATGAGGACAAGAAAAACCTGCTCGAAACGGGTAATATGGGACGTGTAGTTAACCTGACCAATACCAAAACAGGCGAACTGATGCCGTCCATTATCAGTATAGACAGACTAACAAATGATGTAATTGCATTACGAACAGAGTTCATAAAAATTCCCGATGAAATTAAGGGCGTAAAATTGGACGATGCACAAAAACAAACCTTAATGGAGGGCAAACCACTTTATTTAGATGGAATGATTTCTAAGAAAGGAACTGAATTTTCGGCAACCGTACAGTTCAATGCAGACAAGCGTTATGTTGAGTTTATGTTTGACAGAAGTAATTCCAATCAGCAATCACAAAGCAGGGGGCAAAATAACCATCAAAGTCGGCCGCAGGAAGCTCCAAAAACATTCAGAGGTAAGGAACTGACCGATGAGCAACATAAGGATTTTAAAGCCGGACAAACCGTCTATATTGACGGATTGAGGGATAAAAAAGGGCAACCATATCAGGGGTACATCACTTTCAACAAGGACACTGGTAAAACCAATTTTGAATTCCCCAATAAATATAAGGAAAGGGTTAAACCCACCGAAGCTCATAAAACACAAACTGCCGTCAATTCGGAGGGCAAGACCAATGAAGCGACCAAAAACATCAAAGAGCCTTTGAAGTCCGGGCAACAAAGACCAAAAAACAAACACGAGCAGGAACAACAAGAAAAGCCCAAAGCTCCTGCAAAATCTAAAGGCGTAAAAAGGTAATCAAGTATGAAAACAATCATTGCAGAAAAGCCAAGCGTAGCAAGGGAAATAGCCGGACTTGTGGGAGCTTCCGATAAAAAGGACGGCTACCTGACAGGTAACGGCTATTTTGTTACCTGGGCATTCGGTCATTTAATCGGATTGGGAATGCCCGAAGATTACGGCATTTCGGGGTTTGACAAAGCCGCTTTGCCGATACTTCCCAATCCTTTTTTACTGACCGTTCGGAAAGTAAAAAAGGATAAAGGCTATATCGCCGATACAGGTGCATTAAAACAGCTGAAAGTCATCAAAGAACTGTTTAATAAAAGTGATAGCATCATTGTAGCCACCGATGCGGGTCGTGAGGGCGAATTGATATTTCGCTATATCTATGAATACCTCAAGTGCAACAAGCCCTTTAAACGCCTTTGGATAAGCTCACTAACCGAAAAAGCCATTAAACAAGGTTTTGATAATCTTAAAGACGGGACAGCATTTGACG
>NZ_FUKU01000049.1 GCF_900163865.1 Sphingobacterium sp. JB170 | reverse complement strand
CAAAAAACAAAGACTTTCAGAAACAAGCGGATAACTTCTATTATATAATATTCAATGCCGAACGTAAGGACTCTATTGTATTTAACCAAAAGACCTTTCTATATAAAGCTACAGGATTATCATCAGGTATTCACGAACTTGCTATTGCCCTGAACGGATCAGAGAACATAGCTTTCCCGACCTGGGTTTTACTGGATAGTAAATATCAGGTTCTATTCAGATATAATGGAGTATTAAAGCCTTTAGAGATTAAGGAATTACTGAAAGCAATTGAAGAGTCCAGATAAAGCTTCTTAAATGCATTGGTCTATTTTCTCACATTTGATAAAAGCTATGGATATAACCTATAACAGAATACTACACAAACTTGAACACGATATTCAGGATATTGAAATTGAATCGGATCACTCCATACAACGTATTGAAACCATCATAGAACTTATTGTTAGCTCTTTGTCTGAAGTAAAAGAGTACGTTTTGAAGAACGGATTTAATAATACTGACGTTGAAATTCATTTTTTCAAACATCAAAAACCTGCTATTGTAGCAAAGCTCATCTACTATAATGCCATTTACAAAATCGAAACAAAGAAACCAAACGATACAAAAGCTATCAGGAAATACCTTAATGAAGAATTGAAAAAGCTAAAAAGGTATTTTGACAATAATCTTGAATTTTATAAATATTACCGCACTAACAACTCATTCATTGATGAAAAGCTGTTCCTTCGGGGCAGACACGATATAAAACTGACATTGGATACGGTTTATTTTGAAACCGATCATAGATTTTCCACCTCTCACGACTATAAGGCAGCAAAGATTATAGCTAATGACCTGATACAAGTTTATATTGAAGACCAACTGAATAATAATAATCAGCAGAAATCACTTTACCGCTCTTCTTTGAACTGGTCAGAGAGCAAAACTGCGTTAACCGAATTGATTTATGCACTGCATTCACAAGGTGCTTTTGGAAATGCAGATATAATAGCTATCGCCAAAACATTTGAAAACACCTTCAATATAAGTTTGGGCGATTTCTATCATACATTTATGGAACTTAAATCCCGAAAAATAAACCGGACTAAATTCCTTGACAGCTTACGTGACGCTTTGATCAGAAA
>NZ_FUKU01000052.1 GCF_900163865.1 Sphingobacterium sp. JB170 | reverse complement strand
CACTACCGTACAGGGTAGAAGCGGGTCCTTTTACTACTTCGATACGGTCAATCAGGGCTTGCGGTATTCCGCTTAATCCGTACACAGTTGATAGACCACTGACAATAGGCATTCCGTCTATCAATATCATTGTGTAAGGTCCTTCCAATCCATTGATATGAATATCGCCCGTATTACAAACATTACAGTTTAGCTGCGGACGTACACCATTTATATTTTGGAGTGCATCAAAGAGCGAAGGCGTAGGATTAGCCTTGAAGAATTTTGAGGTATAAACTTCTACAGGCACAGGGCTTTCCAGTTTGGATACTTCTTTCATTGTTGCTGTAATAACAACTTCTCCTAATTCACTTGATTTTTCATCAAGCGTAAAGTCTTTAGAAACAGATTCACTGTTTACTGTTATAGTTTCTTTGTAAATACTATAACTGATATGGTTTACTTCAATTTCCCAAGTTCCAAAGGGTACGTTTTCCAAAACATAATTTCCCTGATTATCCGAAGTTGTTCCAATTTTTAATTTTGGAATACGGATAGATGTTGCGTCGAGAGATGTACCTGTTACATCTGATATTTTACCGGATATTTTACCTGTTTGGGCTATTGCACAGACAGAGAATAGTGCAAAGACTATACTGAGTAAATGTTTCATTGATATTTTAATTATTAAATGATTATTGAAAAGTTTAAAAATGTTAAGAGTAGGATTACGTTTATGGGCTATTGGGGTAATGGAAAAGGTTTGTATCTCTCATATTGTTTTGACTATCTATATTTAAAATTTAGTCTTGCAAAATTAGTAAGTTAGATGATACTAACAAAATAATTTCTAACTTTGTTGTTAGGTAGCACTAATATTTGATACTTTTGCCTTATGATATCACATACGGAAGAAAATTACCTGAAGGTTTTATATAATTTGACCAGCTTAAAAGGAGAAGCGAGTGTCAACGACATCAGTAAGCAGTTGGATATTAAAATGCCTACGGTAAACAGTATGATGAAAAGGCTGGCAGAAAAGGAATTGGTAGTTTATGAAGGTTACAAACCACTGAAACTAACTGATGAAGGAAAAAAACTGGCAGCACTCATTATAAGAAAACACAGATTAACGGAAATGTATCTGGTTGAAAAGATGGGATTCGGCTGGGAACAAGTTCATAATATAGCGGAACAGATAGAACATATTCAAGCACCCGAATTTTTTGAAAAGATGGATGAATTACTCGGCTTCCCGAAAGTAGATCCACACGGTTCGCCTATCCCCGATGCCGAGGGTAATATTGCATCAGATAGTTACGTTAAATTAAGCGATTGCAAAGTTGGTGATACGGTTACTTTTATGGCAGTACAGCCGTCTTCTGAAGATTTATTAAAATTCCTGACCAGCCGTGAACTTTCTTTAGGGCTTGAACTCAAAATAAAGCAAATTGAACCTTTTGATGGTAGTATGGCTATAAGCTATGGTAGTAAGGAAAACGAGATGCTAAGCAGCAAAGTTTGCGATAAATTACTTGTGAGTAAGAAACGTAAAAAGAAATAGCTGAACCTCATTTGTAATTTCGGTTCAGCTACGATTCAATGCAATAAGTCAATCGGTTTATTTCTTCAAAACAACTGTCCTTTCAATCGAAGTATTTTCGCCCATTAAAGCATTTCCTGAAGCATCCACCAAAGTCAGCTTTATCCTGTTTTCGCCAAGTGGTAAGCCCTCTATTTTGTATGGTTGCCAGTTGTCCAACATAAACGATTCGCCGTTGATTTCCGCCTTGACTTTATTTCCATCTTTAGAAAGTTCAGTGTTCAGTATATAAAAATCTAAAAGCACAGCTTTGGTGTCGTTTCCTGTATATTCACCTTTCGGACGGCTGTAAAACAACATAGGTGTTTTGGGTAATTCCAATTCCTGAAACTTACCGTCTTCGGTTATTTTAAAACGTTTCAATACGAAAGCACCGGATTCTTTTATGGATTCGTGGTAAGATCGGGAAAGGAAAGACAGCAGGTAATGTTCTGTACCTTTTTTCAATTTCACATCGTGTGCCGGTTTGTACAAAGCTGTATAAGGAGAGTTGTCCAAAATAAAATGGATATGCTGTCCGTCGTGCGAATTTGCCAGATGATGTGTGTTATGGTCTTCGGTAGCTTCGGTAAGCGTAAAGTTTTCGATACCATAATTCACTTTGAATAAAACTGAATCAGGAGAGCTTGTTTCTGTTGTTTGAATATCCGATATTTTCAGTGTTGCTCCCGGAAAGGCTTTGGAGTGTTCCACGGGAGATACCAAAATGCTGTTTTCTTTTATTTCTTCAGAGGTTTGATTCTTGTTTTCTTTTTGTGTTTTATTGTTACATCCCGCCAATAACATTATTCCAATGGCACTTATTCCTATAAATCTGATTTTGTAATTCATTTTCAAAATATTTTAATTAAACATTGCTTTCCTGTAATTGAGAAAGTTCATTTTCAATTAGCTTCCTTTTCTTATATTTTACCACAAACTTCGTGTAAACAAAAACAACAGCAAACACAACACCTGTCATTAACGCCATACATCCGGCAATGGAAGCATTGAGCCAATACGCCAGCCAATATCCGGTAAATGAAACCAGGATACCGATACCGACAGTAATAAAAAGCATTTTCTTTAAGTTTTCCGTCAGCAAATAAGCCGTTGCAGGCGGACCAATAAGAAACGTAATGACCAATATCGCACCAACGGATTCAAACGCACTCACAGTTGTAAAAGACACAGCCGCCATCAGCAGGTAGTGCCATAATGCAGTAGAAATCCCGATCGCAGATGCAAATGACGGGTCGAATGAAGTCAGTTTCAACTCTTTGTACCCGAAATAGATAAACAGTATAACGAGCAATAACACTACCGAAAGTATGTACACAGGTTTGGGACCAATACTTGTGCCATCTGGAAGTATCCAAAGATTAATGGGAACATAAGCGAGTTCTCCATAAAGAACACAATCCTGATCCAGATCAATTTTTCCGGCAAAGGTGCTGATGAGTATAATGCCCACGGCAAACATAAAAGTAAACACAATCCCGATAGAAGCATCCGTCTGTAAACGGGCTTTACGGTGTAGGTATTCAATAATGAAAGTAGCCAGTAATCCCGTGGCTCCCGCACCCAAAAGCATCGGAAGCGTATCTCGACTGCCACTCCATAAAAAAGCAATGACAATACCCGGCAATACAGCGTGGCTAATAGCATCGCCTACCATACTCATTTTGCGAAGCACCAAAAAACTACCCAGCAATCCGCAGGAAATAGCGACCAATGCCCCCGTTAATATAATCCAAAACGCTATCATTTTTTCAGTTTTCTATTATTTCGGAATTACAGTTCCGTGCGGATCTGTTTCCGGGTTCTCCAAATATTTTTCTAATTGTTTTTCCAGTTCGGGTGTGATGTAATGCTCCATTTCTTCGGCATTATTGTGTACGTGGTCAGGAGCTATGTCCATATAATTGGTCAGATATAATTCCCATAAGCGATGCAACCTTACTATCTTTTTTGCTTTTTCAAGACCGCTTTCAGTCAGTTGCCAATTTAAACTATCCTTTACCACCAGATTTTGACGATTTAGTCTGTTCAATCCCGATTTCAATTGAGCCGGGTGCATTTTTCGGAAATCCAACAGTTCATCTACAGTTCTTTTTTTGCTAAAATCATTTCCTTTTTCACCGATTTGATAAAACAGTTTCAATATATTTTCATCCATCATTGTACGACTGTTTTTATTTCGCTTCATTGTTTTGGGAACAATTCCCAAGGGAGCAAAAAAGAAAGAAAAAAAGGCAATCAATGACGAAACTACTACCATCCACGGTCCTGTAGGCATCGCCGGAGCGATATAGGAAATATAAGCTCCAGCCAATCCTGATACAGCTCCGAATATAGCTGCCAATCCAACCATCCGCCTGATATTATGTGTCCAGTATCGTGCGGCTGCGGCTGGTGTAATCAACATCGCTGCCATCAAAACCACGCCTACAGCAGTAATTCCCGTTACCACAGCCAACACGGTAAGGCTGGTCAATAAAAGGTCTAATTTCCGAACGGGCAATCCCAATACTTCGGCATAATGTTCATCAAAAGCGATAATGGTAAATTCTTTGAAAAAAGCAAGTGTAGCCACAATCAACACTACGGCAATAATGGAGAACGTTATCAAATCGCTACCGACCAGCGTAGCGGCTTTCCCGAATATAAAACGATCCAGACCACTCTGTGCAGCATTACCTGATTGCTGTATGTAAGTCATCATAACAATACCCAGGGCGAAAAACACGGAAAGCACCAACCCGATGGCGGCATCTTTTTTGATTTTTGATTTAGCGGTAATGTAGTCTATAGTAACCAATGATAGCCATCCCGATGCAAATGCACCGATAAGCATCACGGAAATATTTTTAGTCCCTGCAAATAGAAAAGCGGCACAGATTCCCGGTAAAACCGAATGCGAAACGGCATCACCCACAAGAGATTTTTTTTTCAATACAATAAACGAACCTACAATAGCAGCACTTACCGAAAGCAGAATGCTCCCGAGTACAACGTAATTGATGTTAGGGTCATTGAAAGAAAAGAAGTTGATTAAATTATCCATTGCCTTGCGTATTATCCTTTTTCGGAAAATTTATCTTTAGCCAATAAATCACCGGCTTCTGCCAATATAGACAAACGTGTTCCATACGTTTTTTTGAGCAATTCGGGGATATAAACCTGTTTTACAGGACCAGAAGCCACCAATCGCATATTGAGCATTACGAGCCAGTCAAAATATTCGGTAATGGTATCTAAATCGTGATGTACTACAATGACGTTCTTTTTAGCATTGACCATCTCACGCAGTAACGTAATAATAGCTTCTTCAGTAGCCGCATCTACGCCTGCAAAGGGTTCATCCATCAGGTAAAAATCGGCTTCCTGTGCCAAAGCACGGGCAATGAATACCCGTTGCTGTTGTCCACCCGAAAGTTGTGAAATCTGCCTTTTGGCAAAATCGCTCATTCCCACCTTTTCCAGACATTCCATTGCTATTTTTCTGTCCGAACTGCGTACGTTGCGAAGCATTCCGATCTTGGCATAGCGTCCCATCAGCACTACATCGAGTGCCGACACCGGAAAATCCCAATCTACCGACTCCCGTTGGGGAACATAGCTTATACGGCTTCTTATTTCGTCCAGGTCTTTTCCGAATATTTTCACGTAACCACTCGACAACGGAATTAAACCCATTATGGATTTGAGCAAAGTGGATTTACCGGAACCATTCGGACCAATGATACCCGTAATGCTACCTTCGGGCAAACTAAAATCAACACCCCAAAGGGCAGGTTTGCTGGAATAACTTACGGTAAGGTCGTGTACTTCCAGTACAGGATTTTCAGATTGAATAATCATTTTATTTACTTTTTTAATGCGGTTACGATGGTGTTCACATTGTGTTTCACCATTCCGATGTAAGTGCCTTCGGGTGTGCCTTTTGCACCCATTGCATCTGAAAAGAGATTGCCTCCGATGGTCAGTTTTTTCCCTTTATTATTCACACCTTCCACCACAGCTTTGAGTGATTTGTCCGAAACGGAACTTTCCACAAATACTGCGGGAATATCATTTTTGATGATGTAATTGACTAAATCGGTCACATCCCGCAAACCTATTTCGGACATAGTGGATATACCTTGTAATCCTCTAACCTCAATTCCATAAGCCTTTCCGAAATAGCTGAATGCATCGTGTGCGGTAATCAGCACCCTTCTGTTTTTTGGAATGGTTGATATTTCTTTTTTTACCCATTGGTCAAGTTCGTCCAATTCTTTCAGGTATCTATCCGCATTTTGCTGATAATAAGCGGTGTTTTCTGGGTTAAGTTTCATCAGGCTTCTTAAAGTTACTTCCGCAGCCTCTTTCCAAAGTGCCACATCAAACCAGATATGTGGATCATAGGTACTCTCGGAAACCTTTAATACTTTGGATACTGTGATAGAATCTCCCAATGCAATCACAGGTTTTACGTGTGTTTGCTTTTCTAATATTTCTCCCATTTTACCTTCCAGATGCAGACCGTTATAAAAGATATAATCTGCATCCATTATTTTTTTTAGGTCGCCCTGACTGGCTTTGTACAGGTGAGGATCTACTCCGGGTTGCATAATGGCTTCAACTGTTGCAGAATCGCCGGCTATGTTCTCTACTATATCGGCTATCATTCCTGTTGTAGTCACAATGTAGGGTTTTCCTTTTGTTGCAGATTTTTTGGAATCCTCACAGGAAATGATGGTAACCAACAAAGTAAAAATGCTTAAATAATATGCGTATTTCTTCATCTATCTGATTTTTAGACTCAATTCTTTAAACTAAAATTTAGACAAAGTTAATAAAAAAGTTAGACTGATATAACAATTAGGTGCTAATATTCTATATTTGCTATTCATAAAATCAATTCCCCAGACTCTGTTTCAAGAGTTGTTCAATTATAATATGCTGATACTATATGGAAGAAAAAAACGAATTGACAACTGCCGAAAAAACGTATCTGTTAAAGATGTATCGGGTTTTAGCAACAGATAGCAAGCGTATTTCCACCTCACAAATGGCAAAACTGCTCGAAGTAAAAGCTCCCTCTGCTACCGATATGCTGAAAAGACTGGCTGCAAGGGGCTTGGTATCGTACAGCAAATATTATGGCTGTGAAATGACGGAGGAAGGCATCCGAATAGCTTCAGTTATTTCGAGGCAACTAACATTGACACGAAAATTTCTAATTCAAAAACTGGATATGAATGAAGAGGACAGCCAGCGTATTGCAGAAAAAATAATTACGCTGAATGAACCTGTATTATTTAAAAAGATAAAGCGAGCACTAATTCTTTACAAAAGATAGATTAAAGGGATATTTAGCCCCATCCGAACCAACGTTTCTTTTTTACATTTCTGTAATTGATATGTGCATCTTTATTCTTCAACTGATGGGCATAGTCGCCGCTTTCAGGGTGCAATGTCTGCCAGATAACATCCCATCCTAAAAAGCCGCCTACATTTCTGTCGTCTATAAAAATGTCGGCATTAATCTTTCGGCTGAAATCTCCCTCGACTGTTTCTCCGGGAAAGTTTTCATTGACAGCATAAAATACCATTCCGTTTTGCCTGCAAAACTCAACTGCTTCCTCCAGCTCCTTTCCCTTCCTGTATGTCCATAAAATCAATCGGTGCCCTTTAGATTGCAATGCTTTTAGTGTCGGAAATGCAAACATCATTTCGTTGCCGATCTCAGGGTACTTATGCTCTACAATAGTGCCGTCAAAGTCAACGGCGATTACTTTTCCTTTCGTGTCAATAAGGTTCATTTTATCTGTTTGTTTTTATTTTTCATTATGGTCAGATAGAATAGCCTGAATAATCTTCATTAAGGTATAAAATTCCTTTATGGCTATTTCTTGCTATATTTTTTTCTAAGTTTTATTTTTTCCGTTTCCCGCTCAATTAGCAGACGGGCTATTGTATGTCCTGAAGACTGCTTTCCTGCATCCAGTGCCAGTGCACTTTTTACATTATCTTCAGAAACATCTATGCGGTACAGGATGCTCAGCAACCTGTTGAAGTCCGATTGTATCAGATGGTTTAAGTAAAATACCAATGCTTCAAACTGTTCCTCTTGGGAATGCTTCGCAGAAACTTCATCAATCTGAAGTTTATCGGCAATTAAAAGGATTGGATAATCGTTTTTTGTCATTTTTTGTCTTTGATAAATTTATAGGTTCTTGACGGGCAGTCAAACTGCTTCAATTTCATTTCAGTACCATCAAAAAAACCGAATGTGAAGTGCTGTATCCAATCTCCGAGGTTGATGTATTCAGATCTGGTATTGAGCTTTACCTGTAAAGGAAGATGCCTGTGTCCGAAAACAAAATAATCGTAATGTTCCATTTCCAGTTTTCTTTTTGCATACTGAACCAGCCATTCCTTTTCTTCTCCAAGAAACTTTACATCTTCGTTGCCTGAAATGAGCTTGTTCTTTACGGACAGGTATTGAGCTAATCGAACGCCTATATCGGGGTGCAACCAGCGAAACAATCTGATGCAGAACGGATTTGTAAATACTTTCTTCAAGCGTTTATATCCTTTGTCATAGGGACCCAAACCATCTCCGTGACCGATGAAAAAACGTTTTCCGTTAATAATAAATATTTCCGGTTTATGAAAAACTGGAATGTTAAGCTCTTTTTCAAAGTAACCGTCCATCCACATATCGTGGTTGCCCGCAAAAAAATATACAGGTATGCCACTGTCAGTTATTTCTGCCATCTTTCCGAGCAACCTTACAAAGCCTTTTGGAATGACCGTTTTGTACTCAAACCAGAAATCAAATATATCCCCCAACAGGAAAACAGCTCCTGCATCATTTTTTACAGTATCCAGCCAGTCAACAAAAAACAGTTCCCTCCGGCGGCTTTCCTCATAAGATGGTGCTCCCAGGTGAATATCCGAAGCAAAATATATCTTTTTGCCATTTCCTAAAATGATGTGACGGTATCCTGTTTTCAAACATTGTTCTTTTTTAAACTACCGTTTTGGGTTGTATGTATAAACTCTTGCCCAGCTTCACGGCATTCATCTGATCGTCCAAAGCATAGGTTAACGGCTCGCCGGTTGCGATTTCCCTTTGTAAGATTTCTTCAGGTGAAAGATGTTCCAGGTACATTATTAAAGCTCTCAAACTGTTTCCGTGTGCAACAATGAGTACATTTTTATGCTGCTGCAACTGTGGCTGTACGAAGTTTTCAAAATACGGTATTACACGGTCGTAAGTGTCCTTTAGGCTTTCTCCGCCGGGCGGGGCTATATCAAAAGAACGCCGCCATATATGTATCTGCTCGGCTCCGTATTTTTCGGCTGTTTCGGCTTTGTTAAGCCCTTCAAGCATTCCGTAGGAACGTTCGTTCAATGCACCGTCGATAATAACGGGCATATCTGTTTTACCTGTTTCATTCAGAATAATTTTTAAGGTATGCTGTGCCCTGATGAGCTTTGATGTAAACGCCACATCTACTGTTTCATCTTTTAAAGCTATTCCTGCCTGTTTGGCTTCCTGTTCCCCAAGTTCCGTGATGTCCACATCCTGCCAACCCGTAAAGCGGTTTTCCAGATTCCATTGCGATTGCCCGTGTCGGACTAAAAATAATTTTGTCATAGTCTGTTTGATTTATTGATACTTAACTAATGCCTGCCCCTTTATTTCTTCATAAAAAGTTCCGTTTTCATACACAAGATGCCCGTTTACAAATGTGTGGGTACCCTTGATTGAAATACAGTTCCCTCCATTGGCGACCAGCCACATTTATACAAAGTATTATCTCTGCTAACTTTCCACTTGCTGTCCATATCCACTATCACCATATCTGCGGCATAACCTTCCCTGATAAAGCCCCTGTCTTTGATCTGATAAAGAATAGCAGGGTTGTGGCACATTTTCTCGGCAATTTTTTCTATCGGGATAATTCCCTGCATATAAAATTCCAGCATAATGTTCAGCGAATGCTGCACCATTGGAGCACCTGACACTGCGGTAAAATAGTTGCCATCTTTATCTTCAAGTGTGTGCGGTGCGTGATCGGTGGTAATCAGATCAATGTGGTCATCCAAAAGAGCTTGCATCAAGCCTTTCCTGTCATTTTCAGATTTTATAGCTGGATTCCATTTTATCAATGCCCCTAAACGGTCATAATCCTTTTCCGAAAACCACAGGTGCTGTACGCAGACTTCGGTCGTGATTTTCTTGTCTTTCAGAGGGATGTCATTTCGGAACAAGCGTGCTTCTGCCGATGTGCTCAAATGCAGGATATGAAGGTGTGCTTTGTATCTCTCTGCCAATGCGATAAAATCTTTGGTGGCTTCTATACAGGCGTTTTCACTTCGTATGAGTGGGTGCAGATGAAAAGGGATCTGTTCTCCATACTGCTGTTTATACACTTCTTCGTTTGAAGCAACGATGGTTTCCTTTTCGGCGTGTACGGCAATGATACATTTGCAGTTGGCAAACAACTTGTCCATTACCTGCGGATTATCTGCAAGCAAATTCCCTTTCTTTGTAAAATACAAGCCGTCGTCTGACACCGCTAAAAACTGTGCGATATCCATCTGAATTATATCATCAATATTATCTGCATTCACGCCCATAAAAAAGCCGAAGTTTGCCAGGGATTTACTTTGTGCTATTCGGTATTTTTCTTTCCAAATGTCCAGCGTAAGCACATTGGGTTTCGTGTTGGGCATATCAATAAAAGAGGTTACGCCACCAGCAATTGCTGCCTTACTCTCGGTGTAGAGGTCTGCCTTGTGCGTAAGCCCCGGATCACGGAAATGAACCTGTGCATCAATAATGCCCGGTAACAGATATTTACCGTTGCCGTCAATGGTTTTTATATCAGGAAAGGCAGTTGCAGAACCTATCTTTTGGATTATTCCATTTTCAATGAGTAAGTCAGCAATAGTAATCTGACCTTCATTGACAATACTTATATTTTTTATTATCGTTGGCTGCACAGTCTTAATCTTCTATAAATTCCATATTCCGTTGGCTTCCGTCAATATTACCGGTGCACCATCCGTCACGACAATGGTATGTTCGTGCTGGGCTACATAGCCTCCTTTGTTTCCTACCAGTGTCCATTCGTCCAGTTTTGGGTTATCCAATACGGCTAATGTTGAATGCGTAGCTATGAAGGTTTCCACTGCAACGACCGAATTTTTCCTGAAACGGCTGAAATTCATTTGATCCCGATAATTGGGTATGGACGGCTCTTCGTGAAGTTTTTTTCCAATGCCGTGTCCAGTAAGGTTGTGTATCACTTTGTAGCCCCGTTTATCGGCTTCCTTTTCTATGATATACCCTACGTCTTTTATCCGTACACCTCCTTTGATATTACTAATGGCTTTCTTCAATATCTGCTTGGATGCCTCTACAAGGGAATTGTGATTATGAATATCTTGTCCCAATACAAATGAGCCTCCGTTATCCGCCCAAAAGCTATTCATTTCGGCAGATACATCTACGTTCACCAGATCACCGTCTTTTAATATTTTTGATGCTGAAGGGATACCGTGTGCCACTTCGTGGTTGACACAGATACAGGTACAGCCCGGAAATTTATAGGTGGAGTATGGAGCTGATTTAGCCCCGAAGCTGTAAAGCATCCGTGCTCCGAAATCATCCAGCTCTTTGGTGGACATTCCCGGCTTTGCGTAGCTCTGCATCGCCCTTAAAGTAAGGGCAACCGCTTTGCTAACCGCCTGCATCCCGATCATATCGGTTTCTGCTGTTATTGACATAACTTATTGTGTTAATGGTAAAAATTTATAGTCGATAGTGAACCATTCACTATCAGCTTCCGCAAGCGATACATTCCTCCGGATTGTCCAGCGAGCAGGAAATATCTGCCTGTTTCTCTTCTGCCGATTGCACGCTTTCTACAGTAAATTTGATAGCGTCTGCCGCCGCTTTGGTACGCAGGTAGTACATTCCTGTTTTCAGACCGCTTTTCCAGGCGTGAAAGTGCATTGAGGTGAGCTTCGCCATATTCGGTTCCGCCATAAACAGGTTCAGTGACTGTGACTGGCAGATAAACGCACCCCGGTCTGCTGCCATATCCACAATGGTTTTCTGCTTGATCTCCCATACCGTTTTGTATAGCTCTTTTAAATCATCCGGAATTTCGGCGATGTTCTGTACCGAACCATTTTCGGCTATCAGCTTGTTTTTCATTGCAGGACTCCACAGCCCAAGTCCTGTAAGGTCATTAAGCAGATGTTTGTTCACCACGACAAATTCACCTGAAAGTACACGCCTGTTGTACACGTTGCTGGTATAGGGTTCAAAGCATTCGTTGTTGCCCAATATCTGCGAGGTAGAAGCCGTTGGCATTGGGGCAAGCAACAACGAATTGCGTACGCCAAATTCCATTACTTCTCTCCGCAATCTGTTCCAGTCCCAACGTTCCGAAGCTGTTACGTTCCAAAGGTCAAATTGGAATTTGCCTTCGGACAAAGGCGAACCTTTGAAGCTCTCGTAAGCACCTTGCTCTTTTGCCAATTCCATAGAGGCTTCCATTGCGGCAAAGTATATGGTTTCAAAAATGTCGATATTCAATTGCTTGGCTTCTTCACTTTCAAATGGCAACCGCAACAGGATAAATACATCTGCCAATCCTTGTACACCCAAACCTATCGGACGGTGTTTGAAATTGGAGTTTTCGGTTTCGGGTACGGGATAGTAATTGCCGTCTATGACTTTATTCAGATTTCGGGTAACGATTTTAGTTACCTCATACAGTTTCTGAAAGTCAAAACCATTTTCGGAAACATAGCGAGACAATGCCAGCGATGCGAGGTTGCACACGGCTACCTCATCTGCATTGGTGTACTCCATTATTTCCGTACACAGGTTGGAACTGCGGATGACACCGATATTCTTCTGGTTGGATTTTTCATTGACGGCATCTTTATAGCACATATAGGGCGTACCTGTTTCAATCTGGGCTTCCAAGATGGCATTCCAAAGTTCACGGGCTTTTACCTGTTTTCGGTATTTCCCTTCAGCTTCATAATGCTCATAAAGTTCTTCAAAGGCATTGCCGTACACATCGTATAATCCGGGCGTTTCATTGGGGTCGAACAAAGACCAGTCGGCATTGGCTTCAACACGCTTCATAAAGAGGTCGGGTATCCACAGTGCAGGAAACAGATCCCTTGCCCGCATTTCTTCCTTGCCGTGGTTTTTGCGGAGGTCGAGAAAGTCAAAAATATCGGCGTGCCACGGTTCCAGATAGACCGCAATCGCTCCTTTGCGTTTGCCGCCGCCCTGATCCACGTACCGTGCCGTATCGTTAAACACACGGAGCATCGGGATAATGCCGTTGGAAATACCACCCGTTCCTTTGATATAGCTGCCTGTTGCCCTTACATTGTGAATGCTCAGACCGATGCCTCCGGCAGACTGTGAAATCAGAGCACAACGTTTCAAAGTATCAAAAATTCCTGCAATGCTGTCCTCGGTCATACTCAAAAGGAAACAGGAAGACATCTGCGGTTTGGGTGTGCCAGCATTGAACAACGTGGGCGTGGCGTGGATAAACCATTTCTCGCTCATCAGGTTGTAGGTTTCTATGGCAGCTTTGATATCCTCTTTGTGAATGCCGATGGCTACACGCATAAAAAGATGCTGCGGGCGTTCGGTTACTTTGCCATTGGTTCGGATAAGGTAGGAACGTTCGAGTGTCTTAAATCCGAAGTAATCAAAATTGTAATCCCGGTCGTAAATGATGCTGCTGTCGATCTCATCGGCATTTTTGCGAATGATGTCGTACACTTCTTTTGATAACAGCGGTGCGTGGCTATCCGTTATCGGATCTTTGTATTCATACAGCAGTTTAACCGTTTTAGAAAATGACTTTAAAGTATTTTTATGCAGGTTACTCACGGCAATACGGGCAGCAAGAACTGCAAAATCGGGGTGTACCGTGGTATAGGCAGCCGCAGTTTCGGCGGCAAGATTGTCCAGCTCGGTAGTGGTTACATTATCATAAATGCCCTGGATAACCTTTTTGGCTATCTCGATAACATCTTTTTCTGTTACAGAAAGCCCGTACACCAATTTATGTACCCTTGCCGTTATCTTGTCGAAATGTACGGCTTCCTGTTTTCCGTTTCTTTTTATTACATACATTGAGTTGCGTTGAATTATGTTGTTACCTAAATTTCATTTTATAGTGCGTGTTTACCTTGCCTTTGAGTACCTGTTTTAATTTGGCTTCCATCAGCTTTTTACTCAAAGGCTTTACACGGTCTATATAAAGTATGCCCTGCGTATGGTCGTATTCGTGCAGGATGACACGGGCGGTCATTCCGTTGAATGTTTTTCTGACGGTTTCAAAATCCTGATTTTGATATTGCAGTTCCACCGACCACGAGCGGATTACTTTTCCAGAAAGAAAGGGCAGGCTCAAACAGCCTTCGGTTTCTTCCCATTTGTTTTCAGAAAGACGAATGATTTCGGCATTGATAAAAACTTCCCTTATGCCGGTATCGCCTTCTGTAAAAATTGCTTTGCGTTCGGCTTCATCCATATTATCATACAAAACCTTGCTGTCTGCTACGAAGAGTTGGAGTGATTTTCCGATTTGCGGTGCAGCCAATCCGCATCCCTGGGCTTGCTCCATTGTTTCCCACATATCGGCAATAAACTGATGGAAGTCAGGAAAGTCTTTCCCGACTTTCTCTGCCTCGGTTTTCAATACCGTATTTCCATATCCGTAAACCGCTAATTTCATTTTTATATATACTGTTAAAAATCCTCATCCAGTGAAAAGCTGTTATTTTCTTTTGCTCCCTGTGCTACGCCTGTCTTCTGATATTCACCCACACGGCGTTCAAAGAAGTTGGTTTTGCCCTGCAAGGAAATGAGTTCCATAAAGTCGAACGGATTGGTCGCATTCCAAACTTTTTTACAGCCCAATGCAACAAGCAATCTGTCCGCTACAAATTCGATGTACTGGCACATCAGCTCTGCGTTCATACCGATCAATCGAACGGGCAAGGCATCGGTCACAAACTCTTTCTCAATGGCTACCGCATCTACGATGATTTCCCTTACGGTTGCTTCCGGCAATTTGTTTTGCATATGATTGGTATAGAGCAGACAGGCAAAATCACAATGCAATCCTTCGTCACGGCTGATAAGCTCATTGGAAAAGGTCAACCCCGGCATCAATCCCCGCTTTTTCAGCCAGAAAATGGAGCAGAAGCTACCTGAAAAGAAAATGCCCTCCACCGCAGCAAAAGCGATCAATCGCTCGGCAAAGTTTTCGCTCTCAATCCATCGTAAAGCCCAATCTGCCTTTTTTCCTACGCAGGGTATAGTTTCAATAGCGTGTAACAGGTAATCTTTTTCCTTTGGGTCTTTTACATAGGTGTCAATCAATAATGAGTACATCTCTGAATGGATGTTCTCTATCATAATCTGGAAGCCGTAAAAGCAGCGTGCTTCTGGATATTGTACTTCCTGTATGAAATTGACCGCAAGGTTTTCATTCACAATACCGTCACTTGCTGCAAAAAATGCGAGCACGTGCGATATAAAATAGCGTTCGTCTTTGTTCAGCTTGTTTTGCCAATCATTCATATCCGGCGACAAATCCACCTCTTCGGCAGTCCAAAAGCTGGCTTCAGCTTTTTTGTAAAACTGCCAGATGTCATCGTGCTGAATGGGAAAGATTACAAAACGGTCTTTGTTATCTTGTAATAATGGTTCAATCATTCCTGCTCATTCTTCTGACAAATTCATACAACAGACGTACAGGTACAGCAGTAGCCCCGCTTTGTCTGTAACCTTTAGCTTCTTTGACAAATGCTGCTCCTGCAATGTCCAGATGTACCCACGGATAATCCGTAAAATGTTCAAGGAAAATAGATGATGTACTTACTCCGCCAATCGGACCGCCAAGATTGCTCATATCGGCAATCGAAGATTTTAATAAGTCTTTGTATTCTTTCCAAAGAGGCAATTGTAGTAGGCGTTCGTAAACCTGTTCGCCGACTTCTCTTAGTTCATCTATTTTCTCCTGATTGTTTCCCAATACGGCTATGCCGAACGAACCCGTAATGGCAGCCGAAGCTCCTGTTAAAGTTGCCATATCAATGACCAGTTCCGGCTCAAATCTTTTGGCATAGGTCAAAGCATCTGCCAAGACCAAACGCCCTTCGGCATCGGTATTCTGCACCTCAACTGTTGTACCGTCCATCATCGTAATCACATCATCTACCACCAAAGCATTGGCTGAAATTTTATTGTCTGTGGCAGGCACAAGACCAATTACGTGATAAGGCAGTTTGTTTCCGGCAATAGCAGCCACTGTTCCTAAAACGGCTGCTCCACCTGCCATATCGCATTTCATTGTAAGCATATAGCCACTGATTTTTAGCGAATAACCACCTGTATCGAACATCACGCCTTTGCCCACCAATACCAATGGCTTTTCATTAAAGGCATTTTCGGGCTTGTAATGGAAAATATTGAACGTAGGTGGTGTTTCCGAACCTTTGTTGACTGCCAACAAACCACCCATTTTCAGCTCCTGTATCTTTTCTTTGTGCAGGATTTCTGTTTCAAAACCGAACTGTTTTCCTACATCGGTGGCTACCTCGGAAAACCGCAGGGCATCCATATAGTTGACAGGTTCGTTCACTAAGGTTTTTGTCAGCGAAACGGCTTCTGCAAGCATTTTCAGTTCTTCAATCTTGACTTCGGGAAATGAACGCCTGCGGATATAAACCGCTATCGGTTGTACTTTCTTCTTTGCTTTGTATTTGTCAAAATCGTAGCTACTCAAAAGCATTCCTTCCAGAAAAGCATATCGCTGGTCTTCTGTAAGCTCATCCAATCCCCGCAGCCTTGCTGTCTGGCTTTGTTGCTTATTTAGGGAAGCATACACAGAGGCTCCCGCCAAGCGTAATGCTTCTTTTTCTCTGTCTGGTGCTACGGCGATAAAGTTTCGTTGTTCTCCAAGTGTGGTAATGACAGTCGTTTTGTTTTCAGAGAATGCCTTGTCTATATTTTGTGCTAATGAGCTTTGAAATTCAAATCGGTCTGCCTGCTCTTTGGTTACAATAAGTACAATGTTATCAGCCTCGTCGGGGACATCTTCTTTTTTTGCGTAGGGTATAAAGTTTATATATAAGTAATTATCCTGCATTTTGTTCTTTCAATTTTGCCGTTACCGTTTGTTGTCCGGGTGTCCAACCACAACCTGTCAATTCTTCTGTCTGCAAGGCATCCAATACACGGATTACTTCGCTTACATTTCTGCCTACATTCATCGGATATGCACTTACCCATTGGATAATTCCTTTTGGATCTATAATGAAAGTAGCACGGTAGGCTACCTTTTCGTTGCAGTCCAAAATGCCCATTTCTTCAGCTAATGATTTGGAAGTGTCTGCCAGCATTGGAATGGTAAGGTTTGCCAAGCCAGGGTGATTTTGTCGCCATCCTAAATGGACAAATTCGGTGTCGGTGGATGCACCTATTACTACTGCATTACGTTCTGCAAATGCTGCGTTGCTGTTGTCGAACTCGATGATCTCGGTTGGACAAACGAATGTAAAATCCTTTGGCCACCAGAACAGCACGGTCCATTTTCCCTGCTGTGATGCGTGCCCTTGGTTAATATCCGTAATTTCAATTCCGTTATCGGTGGTCACTACGGCTTTCTTTACAAAATCAGGTAGCTTATCGCCAATGGATAGTATCCCTTTCTGTACCAATTGCATCTGCTGATTGTTCATTAATTTCTTTACTGAATTGCACATAATCTTTAATCTATTTTTATTAAATTGTTTTCTACTAATTGTTCTTTAAGCGTTCTGAATAGCTGCTCCTGCTTTACTTTTCCGGAGTTGGTTTTTTCTGCAAACCGTACGTAACTGAGGGTGGCTCTTTTCAGTTCCGATTGTATCTCATCCATATTCAGTTCTTTATTACCTGCCAGATGCAAGAGGTAATAGACCGTCCGTTTGAGCATATTTTCAGCTTCTTCAAGCTTTCCCAATTCCTCATAGGTGTTTGCGAGGTTATTGCAGGAAATGATGTACACCTGTATGAACGGGATTTTCAAACGGATGCAATCCGGAATATGATTATTCAGTACTTCTGCCCTGTACAGAGCATCTTTGTAACCGGATAGTGCTTTTTCAAAATCTCCTTTATTAAAAAGTTCATTGTTGGCGACGGTTAACGCTTGCCAATATCGTTCTATGTGGCTCATACAGGTATCACTCATTTATTTTAAATTTTGATTGGCAAAATCCCAGTTTACGATTTCCCAAAATCCTTCTACGAACTTTGGACGGGCATTTCGGTAGTCTATATAATAGGCGTGCTCCCAAACATCCAGCGTAAGGATTGGTTTTTTGTTTTCGGTCAGTGGCGTGTGTGCATCTTTCATCGGCACTATTTCCAGTATGCCCTGTTCATTCTGAGCAAGCCAAGCCCACCCGCAGCCGAATAGCTTCACGGCTGTTTCAGAAAATGTGTTTTTAAACGTTTCAAAACTGCCAAAATCACGAGTTATAAACTCTGCAATTTTCCCATCGGGTGCTTTTCCGCCATTCGGAGAAAGGCAGTGCCAGAAAAAACTGTGGTTCCAGTGCTGGGCAGCGTTGTTAAATAACGGGGCGTTGTTTTCCGCAAACCCTTTTTGGATAATTTCCTCAATGGATGCACTTTCCAATGGGGTGTCCTTTACCAAGCCTGAAAGGTTATTGACATAGGTAGCGTGGTGCTTGCCGTAATGGTAATCAAACGTTTCCTCCGTAATAATCGGGTTAAGTGCGTTTTTGTCGTACGGAAGTTCCGGTAATGCTTGTGTAATTCTCATCTCTTATTGTTCTTTAGTTTTAAAATTTTTATTGCCCGCTTTAATTGACTGACGTGGCTCAATTCCTCGGTAGCTTTCTTCATATTGTTCTGCATAAGGTTACTATCTCTGATATGTCTTTCAAGATACCTTTGGTTCTCTTCTAATAATTTTATCACGTAGTCCATAGTCTGAATTTCTATAAATTAGATTAGCAAAAATAATAAGTTAGAATGACCTAACAAAATAATTAGACAAATTGTTTTTAGACATTAGAAATATACAAAAGCAAAAAGCCGAAGTTTTTATAGCTTCGGCTTACACTTTTGTAGTTTCATTTAGTATGTATATTGTTAGTTAATCCTTTTGCACCAAATGCTGTAAATCGGGGTCATTTTTAATCCGCTCCAATTCACTTTCAACGATGTTCAGAATATCAGTTTTTATATTGCGGTAGTTACTTTCAATTTCTTGCTTCATTTTGTTCTCGCCTTGCTCATTTACAAAGGATAAAATTTCCGGAATATTTTGGTAGGCTTTGGTTTCTGCGGCTACTTTCTCATTATCCACTACGATTTCAGCGTGGAAAATCTTTTGATCAATGCGTTCATCGAAGTTATCCGATACAGATCCAACAAACATACCCTGTGTAAGTGTTGAAATTTTGGAAGCCGGGATAAGACTGTCTAATTGTGTGGATATGGAGGTTGATTTATCATTACGATTGATGGTCATACTTTGGCGTTTCTGCAACACTTTTCCAAAACGTTCCGATAAGCTTTTGGCAGTTTCGCCTACAACCTGTCCACTGAAAATATTGCCTACAGTGTTCTGAATAACCTTGCTTTCCTTATCGCCGTAATCACGCGTTAATTGCGAAAAGTCCTGAAAGCCCAAGCAAACCGCCACCTTATTACTTCTCGCAGTTGCGATGAGATTATCCAGCCCCCTAAAATAAATTGTGGGCAGCTCATCGATGATTACCGAGCTTTTCAATTGCCCTTTTTTATTGATGAGCTTTACAATTCGGGAATTGTACAAACCCAAAGCTGCGGAGTAGATATTTTGGCGGTCTGGATTGTTACCTACACATAATATCTTTGGTTCTTTTGGGTTGTTGATGTCCAATGAAAAATCATCGCCTGTCATAACCCAATACAACTGAGGGCTAATCATTCTTGATAATGGAATTTTAGCCGATGCAATCTGCCCCTGTAATTGGTCTTGTGCTCCGCCTTGCCACGCATCCATAAAGGGTGACAAATAATTTTCTAAATCAGGATAGGACGTTAATATAGTGAAGACATCCGAGTACTTTTTATTCAATAATTCAATAGCGTGTGGGAATGTACAATACTTGCCGTTTTCGTAGATTTTCAGATACCAAATAATGGCGGCTAACAGGATAATCGGACTTTCTACGAAAAAATCCCCCTGCTTCTGTATCCACGACCTGTTAAGGTTCAACATTATCGTATAAGCCGCTTCATAAGCATCGGATATGTCCGTCATAAAGTCGGGATTAAGTGGATTACAACGGTGGCTCTTGCGTGGGTCGTCAAAGTTTATAACATAGAATTTCGGCTGTACCTTATACTTATCCCTGTTCTTCAGTAGGTGATTGTAAGCAATCGTTGAAAGGTCGTCAAACTTAAAATCGTATATATACATACTGAAACCTTTCTCTATCTGCTGTTTGATGTAGTTGTTTACTATGGCATACGATTTTCCAGAACCGGGAGTACCCAACACAATGGTTGCCCTAAATGGATTGACGATGTTTATCCAACCTTCATTCCATTTGTTTTTGTAGTAAAACTTCGTGGGTAGATTGACGGAATATTCATTTTGCATCAACTTTGTTTCCTGCTGAAAGCTCTCGTTTTCGTTGTTAAACACGTCGTCCATCAGGTTGGTACGGAGCAATCGGCTCATCCACACACCTGCCATTTGCAAAGCGATATATCCTAACGAGATTGTGAGGATATACAAAAATGTTCCTATTGCCGGAGGTAGCTTTAGTAAAGGTGTGTTCAAAAAGAACAGCACAAAGCCAACGCCCAATGCCACGTAGATTTTGGTCCACGTTATTTTTTCATTCTTTACGTCCTTTGTTCCCAAACAGCTTAAAGCCAACAAAACCAAAGCAAAGGCTTTGGTATATAAGGAGTATGAGAACAGCCCTGCCGTTCTCTGAAAATTCCCCAGAATTTTGTTGATTACTTCTAATGTCCAGCCCCGTTCCAAAAAGAAACCGTAGCAAAACCAATAAAGGTGCATCAGTACCAATAGGATACTCACTGCCCGCATAAAAGCCATTATTTTGGCTAAGCCTCTTAAATCGTCTTCTCCCTGCATTATTATTCAGTTTTAATGTTCGGGCGTGAATTTAAAAGCTCTAAAGATTGGCTATAAGAATGTGGCACTCAATGGCGTTGTGTGGCGGTATTTGGCGTTAAGCGGGTTTAATCAGGTCCAGTTTTGCAACAATTTTTTATTAAATTTATACTCTTGAAAATCATCTTGGATTATCTCATCCATTTGGATTATCGACATAAAAAAAGAAATGATATGAATTGGAATAATCCTGATGCTTATCCGGGAGAAAGTGAGGAAGAATATATAGCACGAAAGAATGGGGAAAGTCAATCTGCCACAGGACTAATGTTTGTGATCAGTAAGGTGTTTATTATCGCCTTAAAAATTTTTGCTGTATTCGGAGTGTTCCTTTATACCGGATTTTTACTTTCACAAAAGTTGTTGGGAGCAGAAGCCGACAAACCTAAAATCTGGGTGTTCACCTTAATATTTACCTACTTTATTTTCTGCATCATTTATTTCTTAAAAGGAACTATCATCGGATTGAAGGCGAATAATCGTAAGCTATGGATATTGCCGTGGGCAATCTGTGTGTTAATATGCTGTTTTGTTCCGGCATATATCGTAAAATCACTGGTAGCCGGTCTGTTTAATCCGGCTGAACGACAAGGTATTTGGAGCATCGGGTTAAGTTGGGCTGCATTTGTACTTTTTCTATTATACGTCTATGGAATTTATCAGTTCAAAACACCAAACGCCCCAAAGATTTTGCACTGGAGCTATGCCTTGGGGTTGAAAATTTCCTTATAATAAACTGCGTGTATTGCCAATGTAACTTATAGACCTCTTTTTCGCTTCCTTTTCTTCTTCATCTTATTGGCAAAATCCTGTTCCTCGTAATCTTCTCCCTGTGCTTCTGGAAGCAAACCGCCCAATGCTTCTATCAAACCGTCTTCGTGTTTTTCAGTCTTCAGGAAGTCGAACAAATGATGTGGTTCCTCTTGCGGAATATCCGCATCGTTTGTTGCGGATATTTTCGGTTGTAATTCTACTGGATCTTTTATTTCCGGTTTGATATTATTGTTCCAATAATCATTAAAGGTATTCGCAGAAAGTTCCTTGCTTAAACGTGAACCATTCCAAACAGTTTTGGAATTGTGGTCTATAAATGTCACTCCATAAATACGCCCTGTATCATTACTCCGAACCACAACATTAATGCCCTGTTCCGCTAATTGCTTTTTAAAGCTCAACTCATCTCTTGTGGATTGGAGGGCAATGGTTACGGCTGACTGTAAAGTCTTTTGGTTTGGATGGTTTTTCAAATCTGCTTTGCATTTCGCAAAATGAAGTTCCAAAGCCGGAAGCCCTGTATCTTTACCAAATAGTGAAGCCTTGAACGGGTGTCCTGTCCTTTCACCTTTCTCATTTAAGGGTATGTACAATAAGCCCTTCCGTAGCTGCCCCTGCAATTCACCCTCTACCTTTTCGGTCGTAACATTGAACAAGGATAGCAGGGCATTATACTCACCCAGAGTCTGAAACTTATAATAATTAGGTATATGCCTGACTACCGAAGCGATTTGACTTTTTATATCACCCGCCCGATAGTTCACCGGACGGAAAACCTTATCGTTTTGATTACGTTCTTTGTCCGTTGCGGGTATCAAATTGTACTGCCTTTCCAACTCACGGCATACATTCATAGACCGCATTTTCTCAAATTTGTCCGAAATCTTTTTGCCCTGTTCGTCCACGCAAACCGATACGATGTGGATATGGCTGCGGTCAATATCGGTATGTTTGAAGACTACAAACGGTTGTTCTCCATAGCCCATTTCACGCATATACTGTTCTGCCATCTGCCTGTATTTATCATCGCTTACGTTGTCCTTCGGGTCGGGATTAATCGAAATATGCAGTGTATGCTTTTCGGTATTACGGTTGGCAACCAAATATGGAGCAAATGATTGGGCTAATTGAGCAACGGAATAATGACCATTGGCAGTTTCAATCATCTTGTTAGCGAATAAAATCTGTCCGTTTTCATTCTCCACTTTGAGCTGATTGTATGCCAATACCCCATACAAATTTCCGCTTCTGCCGATTTTCGCTATCATTTCTACCGCTGTTTTTTCAGGTGTTTTGCTTCAAACTCTTCGGTTATCTGAATGATTTTTTGACATAACATCGCCATTTCAGCCGTTTGTTTTTCCAATTTGTAGAGAAAAGCTGCCGCTTTTTTCTCGGTAAAATGCTTGTATAATAGTTTCACAATCTGGTTATAGTTCACACCTATGGAGCGGAACTGGCTGTGAAACGAAGTCAGCCGCATATAAAAATCAACCGTTCCTTTGTCTATTTTAACCGACTTCATTTCCTTTCCGAATAACTGTGAAATGATAAACTTTGCTTTATTGGGCATTCCTGATGCTTCAAAAAGCGATAAAAGTTTGGCATTTTCCTCATCTGTAAGACGGAAAACGTGGCGGTGGGTGCTCGGGTTTAGCTTGGGCTTACGACCGCCCTTATTCTGCTTGGTGTTACTGTTCTCATTCATTACTAATCCAATTATTATTTACACGAAAAACCGACTTCGGAGGTTTTTTCTGCCCCCTGCAAAGGGCAAGTTGTTTTGAGGCACGAAACTCGGTTTCGAGTGCCTCAAAACACAACTTGCCGTGTTCCGGTGAACACAAAAATCCGCCCTGCGGGACGGATTGAAAGTAACAGGAAAAAACGGCTCGATGCCGTCCTTGTTACCCCTCGATTTGTCAAAAGCCTTTTGCATAAATCCGTTAATAAAAATCATTTTACAAAGTAAAGCCCTCTTTAAGAGAGTATTGCTATAACGTATTCGGACAAACACTGCCTTTGAACGCCAAACACTGCCACATTGATAAACTCCTTTGTTTATCTCTTTTTATTTGTACCAACAAAAGGATGTAAGTGTGTAGATAGTTATGCAGGTAACAACTTAAGTACCTAACTACCGATACAGGTAAATAAGAAAGCAGGTACATAGAAAAGTACCTGTTCAGATACCTGGTTATGTTGTTCGATATGCACAAATGCAGGTATTCAGGTAAGCGGGTCTGCTTGTAGCAATCTACTTATCTACCTACTGATGCAGGCGTGTGGTCAAGTACATAGATAGTTTGGTCTATAGGTAGATAATTACCTGCACAAGTATATCGGTGTAGAGCAACACACCTAAATACAGAGGTGGCTATCTGCGGACATAAGCACTTACGCATACAGGTAATTGAGTAAATAAATAATTAAATAAGTAGAAATATGAGTACAAAACACAAACCAGTATTCATCGCTTTTTCTTCTCAAAAAGGCGGTGTCGGCAAAAGTACGTTTACCACACTTGCTGCAAGTATCCTGCATTATCGCTTAGGTTATAATGTAGCCGTATTTGATACGGATTTTCCCCAGCACAGCCTGATGAAAATGAAAGAACGTGACCTGAAAATGGTAATGGAAAACGAAGCCCTGAAAAAACAGGCGTATAATCAATTTATGACCATTAATAAAAAGGCGTATGAGATTATACAGCACGGGGCTGATAGTGTATTGGAAAAAGCTCAGGAATATCTAAACGCTTCTCCGGTTCCGATTGATGTGGTATTCTTCGATCTGCCCGGAACAGTGAACACACCCGGCATTCTGAAAGCATTGGCAGGAATGCACCACATTTTTACCCCCATCACCGCAGACCGTGTGGTAATGGAAAGCACGCTTGTTTTTACACAACTTTTAAATGACGTGATAATGAAACAAGGAGAAACTTCCATTAAAACCATTAACCTGTTCTGGAACCAGGTAGATGGCAGAGAAAGTACCCCATTGTATGAGGTATACAACACGCTTATCCACCAATTAGGATTTAGCCTGATGAATAGCCAAATCAAGAGCAGTACCCGCTTCCGTAAAGAAAGCGAAGTGAATAGCAAAGTTATATTCCGTTCTACGCTTTTACCTCCCGATGAACGATTAATGAAAACCTGCCAGTTAGACCTGTTTATGAATGAATTTTTAAAAATCATACAATTTTAAGCTCTATGGAAAAAGGAAACAAGAAAAGGGTCACTCCCGATATAAACGAAGAACTTATGATGAGCCTTATGGTGGATGGTGTCAAAAAGGATGGCATAAAATTACCTCCTGAACCAGCAAAAGAACCCGAAAAGGAAAGTGTAATTGAGGAAGCAAAACAAGAAGCTGAACGTAACAAAGTCACGGTCAGAGAAAAGAGCCGGACAAAGCGAAACGCTGAAACCGATTATGAAAGTACCTTTCTAAAAAAGTCGGACACGAATGCCCGTGATGGAAAAACGGTATATATACGCCCTGAATTTCACGAAAAGCTGACACGTATCATTCAGGTGATCGGTCAGGACAAGATTAGTATTTACGCCTATCTGGACAATTTGTTGGATAACCATTTTCAGGAATTTGGTGAACAGATTACCAAGAGTTACAATGATAAGTATAAACCCATTTAATCATAATTATTATGGAAAAGAACAATAAAACAACCACAGCAAAGAAGATCGGAAAAACCTATTCTTCTAAATTCCTTAAAAGGAACGCTATGAAAAAAAGAGGCGATAAGTTCATTTACGTATGCCCTGAATACCATCAAAGACTTATACGGATGTCAAAGGTTGTTGGTAAAGGAGAAATACCGCTGTATGCTTATCTGCACAATATCTTAAAGCATCACTTTGAGCTGTTTTCCGAGGAAATTATCACAGAATATAACAAGAGTAATAAATCCATTTTTAAAAACATTTGAATATGAAAAATTTATTTAAAAAGAATACGGAACCTAAGAATACAGAACCATACAGCAGTAAATTTTTGGTCAATAACTTTCCTTCGGGTCGTAACGGCAAGGTGGTTTATATCCGCCCCGAATATCACGAAAGATTGCTTAGGATTGTACAATTATCAAGGGAAGAGAAAACAACGCTCTACTCATACATTGACAATATTCTTGAACACCACTTTAAGGAGTTCGGGGAAGACATTACAGATTATTTCAACGACCGTTTTAAACCCATTCTGTAATTATGGAAATCTTAATTGTTATATGCCTGCTGATTGTTATCGTCCTGCTTGTGCAGGATAAGATCATTATCAGAAAAGGCTCAGACAAAAAACCTCCACTGGAAAAAGTCAACCCGAACCTTCCCGATATTATGGGGCAGCCTAAGCCTGTAAGAAGCCATTTAATGCCAAACACTGCCAATGAACGCCAAATACAGGGATCAGAGATAAATCCTGATAATTTAGACATTGAATACGACGAGAATGAAAACGTTAATATTCAAATTCCGCAGGAAGAGCTTGATGAAGTTTTCAGTAATATGCCTGATTTGGAGGAAGAGGAAGAAGAATGGAATAGGTATGGAATATCCGGAGGCGATGACAGTCTTGCCCAAGGGGTTACCTATGACGAACTAAGCTCCGTAGGGGCATTGCTCCAAAAAGAGAATTTGGAACACTCCCAGAAGGAAACAGCGGTTGCGATAGTTCAAAAATTACAGGGAACCGAATTATTCAGCCTATTGGAACATTCCATAGAGGGTGCATCCCGAAAAATTGCTGAACTTTTGGATAGCACACTTTCGTCTGAAGCTGACAACAGTTCTTCCACCTTGCGGAAAAATGATTTGAGTGATTTTGACATTGGGGAGTTTGTCTGAAAGACTGCTCCCCAATGTTTTTAAAAGTGTAGCAAGCTGATAAAAAAATAAATGGTTAATCAATTTAATAGTACAGGTATGATTAATAAAGATGATCCTGATTACATATTCGAGGAATATAAAGGACATACCATAGCAAGCCACAAGAACAATATTGTTGGCAAAGACATTAATAATCTCATCATTGTTTACCGTTCAGACGAGTTCCCCAATCACGGGTTTATCATTGGACTTGATGATAGCAAATTGTCCGGGCAAAGAAAGTCCGTACCGCACAATGTGGATGATGCAAAAGGCTATATTGATTGGGTAGTTAGTGTGCAGCAGAAAAAGGCAGAAACAAAGCCGGAAAAAATTATAGTTGATGAGAGAGCCTACGACTTGCGTGTAAACAAAGGAATGCTGCCAACGGTAGATATTGCAGGTCATACTTTTTATGTGGATATCCGTATGGATATGCTACGACCTAAAGATGATTTTCTTTCTAAAGGCATTGTGTTCTCGGATATAGAAAACTATTATGATGAAGACAAAAGAACCTATACCATTCCATACAATCCGAAGACACACGAATTTCAGGAGCCTGACTATCGGAATATCAAAGAGCTTCCCAAAGATTTAATCGCTGTGAGTTTTCCCTCTGAAAGATTGCTTGACAGGATTGGATGGAACAGACATTATGGATTTGAATTGACACACGGAATGGCAAAACAGGGCTTGAAATTGCAGTTTGAAGCGAAGCAAATACCGTGGGAGAAAACCTTTCTTGTTGGTTTGATAAAAAGTAATCTAAAAACTGAAAAGAACCAACAAAAGACTGCCGAAAAACAACAGCCAACCCACCCTAAACAAAGTAAAAATAAAGGTCGCAGAATGTAATCGGAACGCCTATGTCTTTTGAAGCCGACTTACAGCATTTTTTAATGTTTGCTTTTCTGTTTTGGATTTGGTCATTTTGATGGCTTGTTCGTAATGCTCAATCGCTTTGATAATATTCGTATCAGCATATAAATAACCTAACAATTCGTGATAATAATTACTATCAAATAAATTTAATTTTTCTGCTTCTACAATGGCTGTTTGGTTTCCGTAAACTTTAGCAAAAGCAAACGTTCTGTTTAGTGCAGTAATTGGCGAATACTCAATAAGAACAAGTTGGTTATAAAGCTGTAAAATGTGTTGCCATCTGTTTTCATCTGTCGGTGTGGTATGCCAATAAGCAAGACCAGCTTCCAAATGGTATTTT
>NZ_FUKU01000053.1 GCF_900163865.1 Sphingobacterium sp. JB170 | reverse complement strand
AGGCGTGTTCGGGACTTACACCCTAGAGTTATTGCCCATGCTGGGCACACCAAAATCGATGGTCATTCTTGGATGCCAACGCTCCTATTCGGAAAGGCACCTCCGAAGAATGTTTTGGGATGCTAACAATCGCTGTCATGGGTCGATCCACGACGGTCACAAGTACATTCCCGCACATTGATACACTACAGAACTGTAGGGCATATTTCAGAAGAGACAATTAGAAAATACATCGAGGACCAGAAAACCAAATAGCCCTTATCCCCACCCCTATAGGAACGAGGCTTTACAGGACGATATCGTGAAAGCTGTGCAGCCCAGAAGGCTATCATTTTGATAAGGTATCTATCAAAATGATAGCCTTTTTCTTTTCCTTATTTACTAATAAAATCCACAACAAACTTATATACAACCTATTAATCTCATATTTTTTAACTGGCATTTCGTTTGGCATATACCAAAACAATGACAAAGGCAATGAACATGAAAAATGTGAAATGGGAGCATCGAAGAGAACCTCCTCCATTTTCAAAATGGTTGAAATCATATCACTTATTGCAATGATAGTGATGTTGATTTTTGGAGTGCTAATGAAATATTTAAATCAGTAACAAACATAAAAAAATATGATAACATCCATTTTAGTATTAGCGGGGCTTGCCTGCTTTGGCTTGCTCTTTAAATCAATAGATTTTTTTGAGAAAATTTAGCATAAAAAAATGAAAACAAAAATCATAAACACCATTCGTCAATGGGTTCCTGAAACGGCCAGTCTTATACCAGACATAGACCATTTGGATGATACTGTGGCAGACTACCAACTATTGCACAAATTAGCAGAAGTATGTATGCATAAAATCCATTCCGGACGGGAAAATGAGCTGGAACGTGTGCAGGAAATTGCAAAAATAGTTAACCTGCTTTATCACCGAGGAAATCAATATACACGCAATGCGATTGAAAATGAGTTTCTAACAGCACTGTCCTTTGAGGAAAGCCCCGGAAGCCTGAAAATGCATTTAGAACTATTGCCGGTAGAATTAAGAAAAGGATACATAAAGACTATCCTCGAAAATTAAATATTGCGCTATCAGATGAACGAAAATGAAAAACACAGATGGGGTAAACTAAAAAGATCTGGCAAAGATAATTTTAGCTTTTACCCTATCCTGTCGACTCTGTTCTTCCGATAATTGCGAGAAAATGTAACTGAGCTAATGGATAAATTGAGCGAAAACAGGGCCAGTGCTTACCTGGCATTTCACTACGGGGATATCAAAGAGGAGATAAATAAACTTTCTACCCGTAAAAATTTTGCAGGCATCTTGCAAGCAATAGTGAATCATATCAATATTTTATTAACCAACGGACAAGCAGAAAAGATTGGTGTCAGAATAAAAATCATAGGGTGTCTCTATAAGCGCGGTAATGAATACGTACAATACCTTGTTGAAAATCTTTTTGTGCGCTCTTTTACGGGAATGAAAAGGCGTTGTACCGCAGAGCAATGGGCGTATGTATACCAGACTATTCCCAAAAATTTGAAAAACATTTACCAGCTTCAAACAAAAAATAATTTAACACAAAATATAAATTTATGATCGCATTATTCATAGTAGCCATAGGCGTGTTTGTTTACATCTGCTACGTACTGCTCAAACCAGAAAAATTTTAAACAACTTCAGCAGGTGAAGAACAATCCAAAGGGAAAAATCAAGGAATGGCTGTCCATAATATGCTGGATACTTTTTTTCATCTCGGTTATCTATCTGGCAATTCTCAAGATCCAAATCTTAAAACCATAAACGAAGCCCATGATAAAGATAATTACAGAAGTGAACGATGTAGCCCCCATAGCTTTGATTTTCCTGCTTATTTTGGGATTCGTCAAACTGTTTGGATGGATATTGAAAACCATATTTAATTAAGAAAAATGAACACAGAAATTTTAGGAATTATTGTCATGTTTACCCTGGCGATATTGCTGGCAATACCGCTGGGTAAATACATCGCAAGAGTATATGGCGGTGAAAAAACACTGCTCGACCCGGTCTTCAGTCCGCTAGAAAATATTTTTTATAAGATTAGTGGCATCAAGCCACAGACAGAAATGAGCTGGAAACAGCATCTGATAGCACTGCTCACCATTAATATGGTCTGGTTCCTGTTAGGGATGCTTATTTTGATGACCCAGGGAAGCCTGCCGCTGAATCCGGACAAAAACCCAAGTATGTCGGCCGATCTGGCTTTCAATACGGTTATTTCTTTCGTGGTGAACTGTAATCTACAGCACTACTCCGGAGAATCAGGATTGAGCTATCTAGGACAGTATTGGCTGATGTTCCTGCAATTTGTAAGTGCCGGAACAGGAATGGCAGCTGCTGTAGTGGTGTTCAGGGCATTCCGGGATAAATCGGCAACAAGTTTAGGAAACTTTTATACCTACTTTGTAAAATCATGTACCCGTATACTGCTTCCTATCTCGTTTGTTGTGGCCATTATCCTTGCTTTTGAGGGCACGCCGATGACCTTCGAGGGAAAAGACACCATTACTACATTACAAGGAGATCGCATTGAGGTCTCCAGAGGCCCTGCGGCCGCCTTCGTTCCGATCAAACACGTGGGAACCAATGGAGGAGGTTTTTTTGGTGTAAATTCCGCCCACCCCTTCGAAAATCCATCGTATCTGTCCAATATGGTCGAGATGATCGCTCAGCTCCTGGTGCCCATGGCTATGATTTTCGCATTTGGTTATTTTATCAGAAGAAGAAAATTATCGTGGATGATCTTTGGCGTAATGACCGTGGGTTTCCTGATGCTTGCTGTTCCCAATATTAACATGGAAATGAACGGTAATCCGGCGATCGCCGCTATGGGGGTAGATAATTCTCTTGGGGCGATGGAAGGAAAGGAAATACGTCTGGGAGCTCCCGCATCGGGTTTTTGGAGTATCGTCACAACTGTGATCTCTACCGGTTCAGTCAATTCCATGCATGACAGCTCCATGCCTTTGTCCGGAATGAATGAGTTACTGGCCATGATGATCAACAGTTTCTATGGGGGTGTCGGTGTTGGGATCCTAAACTTTTTCGTCTTCATCATTCTTGCTGTTTTTATCAGTGGCTTGATGGTGGGAAGAACACCGGAGTTTCTAGGTAAAAAAGTCGAAGCCGGTGAAATGAAGATTGCCATGATCATCGCTTTACTGCATCCTTTTCTCATACTGGTCGGTACCGCATTAGCCGCAGCATTGCCACAATACACAACGGCGACGTTAAACAACCCCGGATTCCATGGTCTGAGCGAAATGCTTTATGAATATACATCCTCATCGGCGAACAACGGTAGTGGTTTTGAAGGTTTGGGAGATAACACAATATGGTGGAACATCAGTACCGGCTTTGTGCTTATCCTATCGCGCTTCTTACCGATTATTGGCCCGGTCGCGATAGCAGGTTTATTGGCACAGAAGAAATTCATCCCCGAAGGTGAGGGAACACTGAAAACCGACACGTCCACTTTTGGACTGATGGTATTAGCTGTAATCGCGATCGTTGCAGCGTTGTCATTCTTCCCGGTATTGGCATTAGGACCTATTGCAGAATACTTCTCACTTTATTAAAAATTGATAAAAGAAATTAAAAATGAACAATAATACATCGTTGTTTCAAAAAGATCTGGTTCAGCAAGCCTTGACACAGTCTTTTTTGAAACTCAATCCGAAAACAATGTTCCGCAATCCGGTCATGTTTACCGTATGGATAGGCACATTGGTCATGTTAATTGTCAGTTTCTGGACATTGACAGGCGCACAGGGACAGGGAAGTTTTGGTTACAACTTTACCGTCTTTATCATATTACTGCTGACTTTATTATTTGCCAACTTTGCGGAGGCCATTGCCGAAGCGAGAGGAAAAGCACAGGCAGATAGCCTCCGGAAAACAAGAGAGGAAACGCCTGCAAAATTAGAAAATGGGAATACGATTTCGTCCGCCCAATTGCAAAAAGGAGATACTTTCGTCTGCGAGGCAGGAGATATTATACCCTCCGATGGACAAATAGTTAAGGGATTGGCAACCATCGATGAGAGTGCCATTACCGGTGAATCTGCTCCTGTAATCCGTGAGGCCGGTGGAGATAAAAGCTCTGTAACAGGCGGTACAAAAGTACTGTCGGATAGAATTGTAGTTGAAGTGACGACACAGCCCGGCGAGAGCTTTCTGGACAAAATGATCGCTTTGGTCGAAGGTGCGGCGCGGCAAAAGACACCGAATGAAATAGCATTGACGATCTTGCTGGCCGGATTCACACTGGTATTTATCATCGTGTGTGTGACCTTAAAGCCGTTTGCCGATTACTCCAATGTAACCATCACGATTGCCTCCTTTATCTCCTTGTTTATCTGTCTTATTCCTACAACTATCGGGGGGCTATTGTCCGCTATCGGTATTGCCGGAATGGACAGAGCTTTGAGAGCGAATGTAATTACCAAAAGCGGAAAGGCTGTTGAAACAGCAGGTGATATTGATGTTTTACTTTTGGATAAAACAGGAACGATTACCATTGGTAACCGGAAAGCAACCAATTTCTATCCTGCTGATGGTATTGATGAAAAAAGATTGATAAAAGCAGCTGTATTGAGTTCTATGGCGGATGAAACCCCGGAAGGAAAATCGATAATTGAACTCGCCGGGATCAATCCGTTAAGCTATGAAGTAAAAAATCCGGAATTTATCACGTTTACAGCTGAAACTCGCAGTTCAGGTATCGATTATGAAAATACACAGATCCGAAAAGGAGCGACTGACGCCATCAAAAATATTGTTACTCAGGCTGGAAATAAATTTCCAATTGAAGTCGGAGAAAGAGTAAAAGCGATTGCCCAAAATGGAGGTACACCACTGGTTGTCTCGGAAAACGAAATTGTATTGGGCGTCATCGAATTACAGGATATCATCAAACCCGGCATCCAAGAACGGTTTGAACGTCTTCGCAAAATGGGGATTAAAACGGTCATGGTAACGGGCGACAATCCCTTAACGGCAAAATTCATCGCGGAGAAAGCTGGTGTAGACGATTTTATCGCAGAAGCGAAACCTGAAGATAAGATGAATTATATCAAGAAAGAACAATCAGAAGGCCGTTTGGTAGCCATGATGGGTGACGGGACCAATGATGCTCCGGCATTGGCACAGGCAGATGTAGGTGTAGCAATGAATAGCGGTACGCAAGCGGCGAAAGAAGCAGGAAATATGGTGGACCTGGACAACGACCCTACCAAATTGATTGAGATCGTCGAGATCGGGAAACAGTTGCTGATGACCCGTGGTACATTGACTACCTTCAGTATTGCCAATGATGTAGCCAAATATTTCGCTATTATTCCGGCGCTGTTCATCACGGCAATACCCGCATTGCAGAGGTTAAATGTCATGAACCTGCACAGTCCCGAAACAGCTATTCTTGCCGCGGTAATTTTTAATGCAATCATCATTCCCTTGCTTATACCCTTGGCGCTGAAAGGTGTGGCCTACAAACCCATTGGAGCAAGTGCTTTGCTTCGCAGGAACCTGTTGATATTTGGTTTGGGTGGTGTATTGGTACCCTTTGCAGGAATTAAATTGATTGATATGGCTATATCGATTTTTATTTAATGGTAAGTAAAAATCGATAGGTGAAAAGGGCTTCTACCATTTTACTTTTCACATCTCAACAAAAAATGAAACCATGAAGAGCGCAAGCGCTTGATAGCTTCATCAACATTAAAACAATTAAATAAGATGAAAAAACATATTTTGCCCGCATTAAAATTGACTGTTGTCATGATCGTTTTTTTTACGGTCATCTATCCCCTTGCGGTATGGGGCATTGCACAGTTTGCTCCCAACGCGGGAAAGGGAGAAATCATTGAACATAACGGAAAGAAATACTATTCCAACATAGGGCAATCCTTTACTCGAGATCAATACTTCTGGTCTAGACCTTCCGCGGTGGATTACGATGCTTCGGGTTCGGGAGGTAGTAATAAAGGCCCTTCCAACGAAGAGTACTTAACGGAAGTTAAGGCGCGAATTGACACTTTTTTAGTCCACAACCCCGGAATAGATAAATCCGAAATTCCTGTAGACCTCGTTACCGCCAGCGGAAGTGGATTAGATCCCAACTTTTCAGTACAGGCTGCAAAAGTACAGGTAAAAAGAATTGCTAAAATAAGAGGTGTCGATGAGCTAAAATTAAATCAATTAATTGATGAGCAGACAGAAAAACCTTTGTGGGGCATATTTGGACCGGAAAAAATAAATGTACTGAAATTAAATATCGCGCTAGACGAACTAATGTAACTGAACAACCTTTCGCACCATTACTTCACATGTATGTGTAGCCATTGGAAATATAGGTTGTGAGAGGAATTCCATAAAACATGTAGATTTTAATCATTCAAACAACAATTTATTTAGATGAAAAACATAATTATGTTTTCAGCAATCCTGCTGGGAGCGACAGGGAGCATATGTGCTCAGGAAATTGAAAAAAAGCCCTTAACCATCAATGGATACGCCGAAGTATATTATCAGCAGTATTTTAATAATCCGAAATCCAACGCCAGACCGGGATTTATGTACAGTCACAACCGCAACAATGAAGTCAGCCTTAACTTAGGGTTGATCAAAGCTGCTTACCAAACGGACAATGTACGAGCGAATTTGGGTTTTGGCGTAGGTTCATATATGAATGCCAATTATGCTGCTGAAGAAGGTGTCCTAAAAAACATCTATGAAGCAAATATCGGCGTTAAATTGTCCAAAAACCACGATTTATGGTTGGATGCAGGTATTTTACCTTCCCATATCGGCTTTGAAAGTGCGATTGGCGCTGACTGCTATACGTTGACAAGAAGTATGATGGCTGACAATTCGCCGTATTTTGAAACAGGAGCTAAACTATCATACAGTACAAATAATGGCAAATGGGATATGGCTGTCCTTGTGATGAACAGCTGGCAACGTATCCAACGCGTGGAGGGGAACACCACGCCGGCGTTCGGACACCAATTGACTTACCGCCCTAGTGAGAAAGTGACGTTAAACAGCAGCTCTTTCATTGGGAATGATTTTCCGGATGATGAGCGAAGAATGCGCTATTTCCATAATCTGTACGGGCAGTTTGAAATCGACAGTCAATTTGCTTTGATTGCCGGGTTCGATATCGGAGCACAGCAAAAAGAAAAATCAAGCAGTGATTACGATACCTGGTATACACCTGTACTAATTGCCAAATACTCTCCCACAGACAAATTAAACATTGCTGCAAGAGGAGAATATTACAATGACAAAAATGGTGTTATTATAGATTCCGGCGCAGAAAACGGTTTTCAGACTTTTGGAGCTTCACTCAACGTAGATTACCGGATTCTGCCCAATTTAGTTTGGCGTACCGAGGTCAAAAGCTTAAACAGCAAGGATGCTGTTTTCTTAAACCGGGATGATGTGATGAAAAAAGGAGATGTGATGGCGATTACATCGCTGGCGATTCAATTTTAATATAGCTAAAATGGGTAAAAACGACCAGTTAATAGCGTGTCGTTTTTACCCACTTATTATAGTAAATTTGATTTAGTGCAAATACACATTAATATGAAAATAGCCATATTGACATTGGGAACAAGAGGAGATGTGCAGCCATACGCTGTACTGGGTAAAGCGCTGAAAGATCGGGGACACGAAGTCGTTTTATCCACAGCAAGAAACTTTGAAGGCCTTATTAATACTTATGAACTGGATTTTGTTCCAGTCGATGCAGACTTTCAGGCATTACTTAATTCTGAAGAAGGAAATAAGATTCGACATAATCCATTTCTCGCCCGAAAACATCTGAAAAAATTTGTTTACCCCATGTTACAGGACGCTTTAGTAAAGTTTTACGAATTGGCAAAACAAAGTGATAAAGTGTTGTTTCATATTAAAACAATGGCAGACAATTTTTCAGAAAAATTTCCGGAAAAGATGATTAGAACGAATGTCGTTCCGGCAAGCCAGCCGACCTCAGCATTTCCCAATCCTGTGTTTAGTGCATTCTCTTTGCCGTCTTTTCTAAACAGGTTCACCTTTAAACTGACCGAATTAGGATTAAGAATGTGGAAAAAACCTATTCAAGAGTTTCGGAAAAACATGGGACTTTCCCTTGAATTCAGGAAGCCTGACTTGATGTCTATCTATGGTATCAGCGAACTGCTGTTGAAAAAACCTGACGATTTTCCTCATAATAGCTTCTTTACCGGTTTTTGGCTGGACGATTCTCCTGTCGCATTAAGGCAAGATATCGTTGATTTTATCGAAAATGGTGCGCTGCCACTGCTTATAACATTCGGAAGTATGCCCTTTGGCAATAATCTTGACATTCCTGAACTCATCAATACGTTAAGCAAGCAGTTGAACATCAGAATAATTGTAGTGAAAGGTTGGGGATTTTCCGAAACGGAAGTACTGGACAAAAACCCGGATATAAAAGTGATTGATGCCGCCCCTTATGACAAATTGTTTCCTTTGGTTAAGGCAGTGGTACACCATGGAGGTATTGGCACAACTGCCTCGTGCCTGAAAGCAGGAAAGCCTTTTTTAACCTGTCCTGTATTGCATCCGCTCGGCGACCAGTTTTTTTGGGGTAAAATTGCTTATCAAAAGGGTGTAGCCGTATATCCATTGCCCGTAAAAAAACTTACACCAAAGAAATTCGTGGACAGTGTCCGTGCGTTATTAACGAACGAAACACTATCCCACAATGCTGTATTGATAGCTCAGGCAATGTCAATGGAAGACGGAATAGTGGAAGCAATAGAAATAATTGAAGGTTAGCCCTTTTAAGCTATATTATTTTAAATTTATGGACGAACGAAAAAGTGCTGAACATTTTTTAGATTTAATTCAGAAATCCAGAAGAGGAAAATTCAAACTCTATATCGGGATGAGTGCCGGTGTGGGAAAAAGTTACAGGATGCTACAGGAGGCACACACTCTTTTGCGTAATGGTATAGATGTTAAAATTGGCTATATAGAAACACATGACCGAAAAGAAACCCACGCCTTATTGGACGGTCTGCCTATTATCCCGAGAAGAAAACTATTTTACAAGGGAAAAGAACTGGAAGAACTGGATGTTCAGGCTGTGATTAATCTGCGTCCGGAAGTGGTCATTGTTGATGAGCTGGCACACTGCAACATTGAGGGAAGCAAAAATGAAAAACGCTGGCAGGATGTAATTGATATTCTGGATGCCGGCATCAATGTCATCAGTGCGGTAAATATTCAACATATAGAAAGCCTGAATGAAGAAGTAAGGGGGATCACGGGCATAGATGTGCAGGAACGCATCCCCGATAGTGTGGTTGCTCAAGCAGATGAAGTGGTAAATATTGACCTGACCGCGGAGGACCTCATTGATCGCTTGAAAGAGGGTAAGATTTATGAAAGTTCCAAAATTGATTCAGCGCTCAATAATTTTTTCAAGAGCGAGCATATTTTACAACTTCGGGAATTGGCCCTCAAAGAAGTTGCATCGCAGGTGCAACGAAAGGTAGAAACGGAAGTTGTACTTACCCGAAATGTCAAAAAAGAACGCTTTTTAACCTGCATCAGTTGCAATGAAAAAACGGCAAAAACCGTCATCCGAAAAACTGCACGATTGGCCAATTATTACAACAGTAAATGGTATGTGCTGTATGTACAGACTCCCAGGGAAGGTGCGGATAAAATAGCTTTGGACAAACAGCGCTTCCTGATCAATAATTTCAAATTAGCAACAGAATTGGGTGCTGAAATCATAAAAGTGAGGGCAAGAAACACAACCAAAGCTATTATCAAAGAATGTGAGGATAGGAAAATTACCACCGTATGTATTGGAAAGCCGCATATCACCTTAGTCAAGCTGATACTGGCAACAGATACTTTTAATACCTTATTGAACAAACTCTCAAAAGAAAAGATTGATCTCGTAATACTATCATGAAAGGAGACAATCAAATTTATTCAAAACGCTACGGTTTGAATAAATTTGATAGCTTCATCACCGAAAAAGAACAATCCGAGCCCGCGAGCTCACTAAGTAATTTAATCTGATGAAAATAAAAGCAAAATTAACATTTGGAGTTGGACTGTTGTTTGTATTAATCTTAGCTTTGGCTGCCATCAGTGGATGGTATGTAAATCAGCTCAAAAAAGACACTAACAATATCCTTGTTGCCAATTATAACACCTTGCAGTATTCTAGAAATATGTTGCTTGCTTTGGAGGATGTCTCTTCAGATAATTCAGCCATTGATGCCTTTCAAAAAAACCTGAATTTGCAGAGAGGTAATGTCACAGAGATAGGTGAATATGAGGCTACAAACCTGCTTGTAAAACACTTTAACGGACTGAAGAAACAAACTGAAGACTCGATCTTAATATCTTCCATACGAAAAGACATCAGTGAAGTGATGCAATTGAATATGGAAGCGATCAACAGAAAAAGTGGTATCGCAGATGAGACTGCGCAAAAGGCAATTGTAATCATATCTCTTACGGGAACGGTCTGTTTTTTGATTGCTTTCATACTATTGGTTAACCTACCGTCCAATATTGCCAATCCAATCAAGGAAATGACCGAAAGTATAAAGGAAATTGCCGCACAGAACTACCATAAGCGCGTTCATTTCGAAAGCAATAATGAGTTTGGGGATTTGGCAAAATCATTCAATACCATGGCCGAAAAACTGGAAGAATACTCAGAAAGCAAACTGGACAAAATTTTAAAAGGCAAAAAAAGAATTGAGACGTTGATTGATAATCTCCACGACCCTGTTATTGGTATTGATGAAACCAAAAAGGTTCTTTTTGCAAATGAAGAGGCATTGAACATTTCCGGGTTACGCAAAGAAGAGCTCATTGGAAAAAAAATACAGAATATAGCTGTTCACAATGATCTTATCCGAAATATCATTAAAGATATTTTTCTTCCAAAAGCGGAAAATCCGACAACTGAACAATTAAAAATTTACGCTGACGGAAAAGAAAGCTATTTTGAAAAAGAAGTCGTGGATATCAACATTTTACCCACCGGAGAAGAGAAAATCGAATTTATCGGTCAGGTTATCCTGCTGCGAAATATTACCCCGTTCAAAGAGCTGGATCTTGCCAAAACAAATTTTATGGGAACAGTCTCTCACGAATTTAAAACACCTATTTCGTCCATCCAAATGAGTTTGCAATTACTAGAGAATAATCAGATAGGAAGTCTCAACGAAGAACAGAAAGAGTTGGTAAACGGAATAAAAGACGATACAGTCAGACTATTGAAAATCACAGGCGAATTACTGAATATCACACAGGTAGAAAGCGGATCTATCCAAATAAATCTGCTGCCATCTGAGGTAAGCCCTGTTATTGATTATGCGGTGAATGCCAACAAATCTGCGGCAGATCATAAAAATATAAAAATAGATGTCAGTGCAAATGATAGTGTAATGATATCTGCCGATAGCGAGAAAACAGCATGGGTGCTTACGAACTTAATTTCTAATGCAGTCCGTTATTCCTATGAAAATTCAACTATTCTTGTCAAAACGGAAATACAAAATAATCAGATTCAGTTTTCAGTAACAGATACGGGGCAGGGTGTACAACCCCAGTACCTGACGAAGATTTTCGAGCGATATTTTCGGATTCCAGGTACAAAGAAGGAAGGTACCGGATTAGGACTTAGTATCAGTAAGGAGTTTATTAAAGCACAAGGAGGCAAAATTTGGGCGGAAAGTGAATATGGAGCGGGAAGCACCTTTTATTTCTCTTTAAATATTTACCAGAAATAGACGTGATACAATAGGACAAAGGTCGCGATCAGATAGTTACTCGACTGTCTTTGATGTTCCTTATAAAAGTCTTATGTCGCGTTGATTGGTTGTCATAATTTCCGACTAGCATGATGTCCCCTTCAACGATCTGGTGAAGCATGCCAATTGGATTGGAGAAATTCAATTGGCAGATCTGTTTTGTATCTTTGTTACAAAGGATTTACGAATGTTTAGACATAGCGGGAAGGGCCGCACCTATTTGCACAATCTCAAATTAGCTTCAATTTTATCGGGTGTTGCAGGAACTGTAAACATTGTTGGGGTTTTGGGTCTCAATACATTGACCACCAACATCACAGGCCATTTTGCATTTTTGTCGGAAGAGTTCTTTTTAAAGGACTATAACATGGTGTTTATTTATTTCATATACGTCCTGTTTTTTTTATTTGGGGCATTTGTTTCAAACACATTAACGGAGCTGGTTTCCAAGCACAAGCCCAATGCTTCTTATGTGTTGCCCATATCTGTTGAAATTGGCGTGCTTTTAATTGTTTCCTGTTCAGGCTTACTGGATATACACCAGGTAATCCTAAGCCCTGTATTACTCTCCTGTGCGCTGCTTTTTGCTATGGGGCTACAAAACTCCCTAGTAACAAGAGTTTCTAAATCCGTGGTAAGAACAACCCATTTGACCGGATTGTTTACCGATTTAGGCATTGAATTGTCACAATTATTTTTTTACAAAGGAGTCACCGAACGCAAAAAACTAAATAGAAGTATTCTCTTGAAGGGTGCAATTATAGGCTGCTTTTTCTCCGGAGGGTTGCTCGGAGGTTTCGCTTTTCTCAGTTTAGGAGTAAAAACACTGTTTATTCCGGTGACCTTACTGTTGTTCGCCCTTTGGTACGATCGGTTACTGCTTCGATTTTATAACATAAAACGCAGGCTCAGAAACCACAGATAGTTTTACTACATCTTCCAAAATATAAGCAACAGGAATTGGGTAAAGATAGGGGCACCTTGTAAGCATATCCACAGGAAAAGCAACGTTACAAATACAAAGGGCAAAGAACCGATAGATCATAAACCGATTACATAAACCATCCAACCTATTTTCTATCTCAGAATGTGATAAAGCAATTTTTGAGTTACTTATCAGATTTAGCATTTCTGTTCTTGCTTGCGTATTTCTCTTTTTCTTAAAATTTATTAACGCACCTCGAATCAATATTTACAAATACATCAAGATTGAATACCAAATCCTTGGAACACCATATAAATAATAATCATACTTATAAGTTTATCTATTTTTTACAAAAGTTATAAGTATACTTTTAATTTTTGGATTTAAGAGGTTTCTCAACACATCCGTGGTAGATTTTATTTTGATATACACTGCGACTATAGTCTGGTTCTAAACCGATTTCATCCTTTTTACTTTTATGAACATAATTGCCCCCGGTCGCTGTAAGTATGCATCCTAGCAGGATAAAAATTTTATTTATTTAAGGGAAGGAAAATTTTCATGCTTATAAGTCTTAGTGAATTCTTTATAGCTTTCTTTAATATGTAATATTAAATCGTAGTCTGTCATGTGTTCCAATTCTTCAATAGAGGGACGATACTCATTGATAAAACTTTGAAGTGAATCCCCTCTTAAAGGTGTTAAGGATTGGACTTTTTCCTTGGAAAACACACGATCCACGTAATTATATTCTTCCTCCTTTAACAATTTTTTTTGCAATCTAGAAACGGGCCTCTTGTTTTTAGTAAGTAAACCAATAACTGACAGTAGATTGACGCTAACCAAAGAGGAGGTAGAATTCTGAAATGGAGAATAGTGGGAAGAAGTATTGGCAGACTTAGAAATGAAAATATCTTTAAATCTCGGAGATTTATCAGCAAAGACGGCTGCATATTCCTTTCTCCTATTTAGAGAATCCTGCGTGTAATTGCGTGTTCCTGTTATTATTACTTCTTGTAAAGCAATTGGAGTACTTTCTAATATGATCAACATGGTGTCAGATTTAGTGCTATTACGACGCTCTACATAATACGTCTGATAACCCATATGGCTAACAGTTATGGTATCACCAAAAGGAACATTATCCAAGCTAAATCCCCCTGTTGCACTTGTGAATGTATCGTGAGAAGATGTCATAACTTTTGCGTTGATAATAGGGGAATTTGTAGTTTGGTCAACCACTAATCCAGTTAGCTGTTGCGCAAATACCTGATTTGATAAGTAGACAAAAAACACCGACACTAGCAATCTCATCATAAATTCAAAGTAAGATTAGAGTCTTGGACTTATCAAAACTAACAATCAATGAAGTGATTACGAAAGAAACTAACATTCTTTAACATTAGATTTCTTTTTTATTGCCATTTGGCTGAGGTTGCGCTACTAAAAAGTATCTTTCAGGATAAAGGAAATCACCTATTGGATACAGGCATTTGATCGTTCAAGAAAAGCGATTGGATTAGTTTACTTCCAGTTTATCGTATGATGCACAGACAGCAATAAATGGTTCGTGCCTTTGTTTTTTTCCACATGTTGCATCATGTAACCAAGTTGCAGTCCCAGATTATCCTTTACTTTATAGCCAAGGCCGCCATAAAGTCGATTTCTGTCAAATGTCTCGATATCTTTCGAATCGTCAATATTTAAAAAGATCTCGTCATAGAAAGCTAAATAAACCCCTCCTGCGGTAAAATCGCGGCGAGTCAGCGGAATATCTATAAAAATATTATACCTAAACCTACCTCGAAAGTCCTGCCGTTCAATGAACCGTTCCTCTAGTCTCAATCGATGTTTGATTTTAGATCTTTTCAAGCCATGGGAAAATAAAGCTTCTTGATAGATACGATGTTCGTGACTAGGCCGGTTAGGTGAACCGGGCTGTTCGGAATAAATAAACCCGTAGCCCATCGTTCCTTGCAGATAAGGCTTAAATTGGTATTGCCCACCTACGCGAAACAAACTCTGATTATGATCTCCAAATAGCGTATGATCTCTAAATTGAGCCTCGTGGTGAATACTAAATTTACTATCCTTAAATTTCGATTGTCCGAAATAGATCAACCAAGACTGGGGTTGCTGTGCATAACAAAGAAGTGTAGAAGATAACACAAACGAGAAAATCAAAAATACGCGCATGTCCGAAAATAACACACGAATATTCTACTTTCAAAAAAATACATGTAACAATGTCTTTATATCCGGAAACTGGTCGTATTTAGCTGCCTTTTGACTTAAACAGGTGAGTGAATATCGTTCTCGAAGGATAATTCAACAAAAAAACCGTATCGCAAAACTACAGACGAATCACAAAAATAAAAAGAACAGTAGCGCGTTTGGAGCGTCCTTTCAATGCTCTATGGAGTTTATAGCGTTACCGAAATAATTTGTTTTTTGGTTTACAAAATTTATTTTCTACATTTGATATGTAGTACATATAGACTTATTAGTTAGGCAACCAAAAGAAAACTATTATGAAAAGAACACTGGTCTTTTTCTACACTTGTTTGTGGCTCATTTCATTGACAACAGCAATAAATGCACAAGGTACAGAACCTTGAGGGTAAAGAAAGTAAAAAAAACACTCTTCTTTGGCCCCTGCATGATGCTTCAATTAATACAAACCCTAAAATTACTCAAACCGAAGGTTACTGATGAAACAACGAAATAATTTAAATAAAAATTGGATGATGGCATCCTTAGCGATGATTTTGATTTTTTGTGTTTCAGTGGCTGAAACGTCAATAGCGCAGACTATAAAGCACAACGTTGCCTCATCTACGCCGGTCTTGACGCCTATCGACCACCCCTATTCGTCTCTCCGTATTCCGGCATTAGTAGTAACTGGAAAAGGCACACTTCTGGCTTTCGCTGCCGGAAGAATAGATAGCGGTAGCGACTGGGCTGATATGGATCTGGTCATGCGAAGAAGTGAAGACGGAGGAAATAATTGGGAGCCCCTACAAATTGTTGCAAAAAGCTCAGGGAACATGCCTGTGGACAACCCCACACCAATCATCGGGCAGAATGGGATAGTCCATTTAATCTATCAACGAGACTATTCACGCGCCTATTACACACAATCCAAAGACGACGGTAAGACTTGGAGTAAGCCTTCGGACATTACTTCTACTTTTGACGAGTTTAAGGACGAATATAATTGGAAAGTCTTGGCCCCCGGTCCCGGGCATAGCATCCAGCTGCAAAACGGACGATTGATTGTGCCTGTCTGGTTAGCCGATTCCGATGTCCTTACACCGCATAGGAGTCATAGACCCTCACGAATTGCCACCATATATAGCGATGACATGGGAGAAACCTGGAAAAGAGGTGCATTGATACCGGATGTTCAAGGCTTTAAGAATCCAAGTGAAACGATGGCCGTTCAACTTGATGATGGACGTGTAATGTTGAATATACGCAACGAATCGGAAGAAAGAAAGCGAGGAGTAAGCTATAGCAAAAATGGCATCACCAATTGGACGCCTCCAACTTACATCGATGATTTGTTCGAACCCATTTGTATGGGAAGCATTATCCGCGTAGATCAGCCTGAGGGCAAGTCCTACCTCATTTTTGTCAATCCTGATAGCGAACAAATCCCCAAGCATCCGCGGAAAAATCTGACCGTCAAGTTGAGCTCAGACGGCGGAAAAACTTGGCCGGTATCCAAGATTCTGGAAGAAGGAGTAGCAGGCTATTCTGATTTGGCTGTTGGATTAGATGGTATCATCTATTGTTTATACGAAACCCGGACTGATAAGCAAAAAGGATTGGCTTTACATTTAAGTCAATTTAATATCCAGGAACTTATCGACCAACTGTAAATCTGAACTTAGAAACAGCAACAATTCAGTATAAATATGAAGCACCCCGTTCTACATATTGTGATTATTGTGCTAACCAGTATACTATTGGTGGCGCATCAACGCGTAAACGCTCAAACCGCAAGGCGACCCAATGTACTTTTTATCGCTGTTGATGATCTGCGTTCCAATGATGGAAACTTTGCAGCAATTACGCCTAATATTGATCGGCTCGCCAAAAAAGGCGTAGTGTTTAATCGAGCCTATTGTCAACAAGCAGTCTGTGGCCCATCTCGAGCATCAGTCCTTACAGGACGGCGGCCGGATGTGACGAAGGTATGGGATCTAAAAACACATTTTCGGCAGGCCTTACCAGATGCCGTTACATTACCGCAGTATTTTAAACAACATGGATATGCCGCACGAAATGTGGGAAAAATCTATCACGATTCAAAAGAGGCACAAGATCCTGTGTCGTGGTCTGCACCGGAGATAAAAGCAATTACAGATGCTGCAGGTCCAAAGTACGTCCTTCCTGAAAATCAACCCACAAATGGCTCTTGGAAGAAGGCCTCTTGGGAATGCCTCGAGGTTCCTGATACGGCTTACGTAGATGGCCAAGTCGCTAGTGCTGCTGTTAATGTAATCCGCGAGCTAAAAGATTCATCATTTTTTCTCGCTGTGGGTTTCAGAAGACCGCATCTCCCTTTTTCCGCTCCTAAGCGATATTGGGATCTTTACAACCAGAGCGAAATACCGCCCCCATCTCCAGATAGCGCACCAGAGGCTGCACCGAAAATTGCGTTGCATGATGGGGTGGAGCTACGAGGTTACAATGATATTCCGGATTCAGGAGCGATTCCTGTAACTAAAATACAGCAGCTACGACACGGGTACTACGCAAGTATCTCCTACATAGATGCTCAGATTGGGCGATTGATAGATGAATTGGAACAACAGGGATTAATGGAGAATACCGTGATTGTTTTGTGGAGCGATCATGGCTTTCATTTGGGAGAGCTCGGCCTATGGGCTAAAACCACAAATTTTGAAATGGATACCCGCGTTCCCCTTATCATTTGTTCTCCACATGTCGGTGTCAAAGAATCTAATACCGAAGCCCTGGTTGAGTTGATTGATATCTACCCTACGCTGGCTGAACTTGCAGGGTTAGATATCCCTGATGGGTTGGAAGGCAAGAGCATGGTACCATTGCTGAAGAATCCGACACGCCCTTGGAAAAAAGCAGCATTTAGTCAGTTCCCACGTCCTTGGATGTATAAGAATGAACCCAAGTATATGGGATATTCCGTGCGAACAAAAGAATACAGGTACACCGAGTGGGTAAATCTGGATGAGGGGGCCGTTGAATCTAAAGAGCTATATCATTATTCCCCTAGCACCCTTGAAAAACGCAACTTGGCCGGTTCTAAGGAGCACAGGAGAATCGAAAAGTCAATGATGAAGCTTTTGAGACAGGGCAGAAAATTGAGAAGGGACAATGAGTGAAGCATCAAAGGACAAATCAGTGCTTCTATTTTTTAAATTCGAAAGCTCTCTAGTGAGAGTGCCCCCAAACGGAGCTAAAACCATTGAATGAATTAGCCAAGTTTTCTTATGAAGGCAGGCGGTTGAGAAAAAACATTCACAAGCCTAGATGGTGGATTGAGTTAATTGTTTTTAATCACGCTTCTATTCTTTTTCTTTGTTTTATTTACCCACATCATAAACCCTGTTACTGGAAGTGAGGCGCAAATAAGCGACATAAAGAAATATAAAAATTTTGTCCCTATGCCGTAAATATTACCGACATGAAGGTCATAGTTCATAGCCGCTATTTGATCACCGAGCCGATTAGTCTCATCCATTTTTACGTCGACAATGTATCCATCTTTTAGATTAAAATAATACCAAACAAAATCACTCGTTTTGTCTTTTTGTAGACGGACTTGAATATCCTGCTTATCCCCATTGGCTTTCAGTCTTAAGGACATCATATCGGCGCTAGGATGCTTTCTTAAGGTATATGTTAGTGCATCATCGAGAGCGTGCAGCTTTACCTGGGGGATGACTTTGGCGGACGCATCTAGCATACTGCGATCAACGAAATTAAATGCATTTATATATCCTTCCTTAAATTTCGGGTAAGCAAAAACCAATCCTGTAATAGCGAAAATTAGAGCTATCAATAAACTATAAAACCCGAGTACATTATGCAGATCATAAATTAAGCGTTTCCATTTAACGTTAAAGGATAGCGTTAAGCCACGCTTAATTGGTTTTCTTTTCCATTTCTTAGGCCACCATAGTACAATACCACTGAGCAAAAGAACAGTAAATAATATCGTCGAAGCTCCGACAAGGGCATGCCCTACTTTCTTTCCCAGCAATAGATTTAGATGTAACTGAAGCACAATTTGAAAAAATTCATACTTTGTATTTTCGACTGCCTGTACTTCCCCCGAATATGGATTAACAAATACACGCTTGTAATATTTTTGGTAATTCCAGTGTCCAAATGCATGCTCATTTGTCTGTGCAGCGCGGAATATCCAAGTTCTATCTTTCGCTGGAAACAAATCTAGTCGAGAAATTTTTTCATTACTACTTATCGCCTGCTGCGCAATTTTTAATAGCTCACTTACCGGTAATGCCTCGCTAGATGAAACAGGTTCCTGAATATAATAACGTTCTGGATAGACGAGTAATTTTAGTTCATCTTGGAACACATAGATACATCCAGTAATACTCAAGATAAATACAATAATACCGGAAAATAATCCCAACCATTTATGGAGCCAAATGATGCCCTTTTTGAACATTTCTAGAATTTAAAATGTAGATTTAAATTTGCTCTGGTACCATTCCCGCGAACGTACTCTGCATCTAGAGCACGATATTGACTCACTGTAGGGTAATAACTTGTGTTAAAAATATTTTCAATACCTAAACTGAGTTCCCACTGCGGATTAAACGCATAGCTGGAAGACAGATTGAAGAGATCCACATTCTTTATTGGTCCTTCACTGTTATTATATCGCCCGGTATCGTTCACGTCAAACCGATCACGAGAACCGGTATGCACCCAGAATAATTGAAGGTCCCATTTTCGCGTTGGATAATAATAGATAAAAGCAGTGGCTTTAGCCGGCGCTATGCGCGAGCCGTTAAGATAGATTTTATCCCCGTTATCAAGCTCCGCTTTACCTTCAACATACGCATAACTTCCTCCAACACTTAGTTTTTGAGAAAGCGCCGCGTCTAATGTAAACTCAAAACCACTTACTCTCTCTGGCTCCCGTTGCGCCATTAAAAACCCGCCGACATCAACAAGGTTGACGCCCAATTCAGACGTGCTTATATAATAGGCCGCCGTAAAATTCAACATTTTATATCGTGATGAAAACCCTGCTTCGTAATTATTGGTAATTATCGGATCTGTTTCTATCGCTTCCAACGTATTTTCCTTCGCCCGACGTAATACCCTCCCTAATTCATTAATCGCAAACCCTTGGGAGAAACTTACAAATGGATTAAATATGTCGAACCTATTAAATCGCAAGCCCGCATTAAACATGGTTGCTTTGTAGGGGATATCACCTCCCGAGACGGGAATACTACCCTCATTATCAGGACCCGTAGCGATAGTGTTAAAAGATTTTACACGCACCGTCGCGTTCTCATAGCGTATGCCACCTTTAAAAATAAAATTTTCGAAAAAGTCCATTTTCAACTGTGCGTAGGGCGCTAAATTCACCATTGACAATTTTGGTATATATACTCTCCCGTCAACTAGATCTTGATAGGTCACGTCATTGAGCAAATCTAATCCATAGGTCAATTCAGAAGGGATATTACCGATATTAAAAGCGGAATTGAAATTAGTACGCAATCCCTTTTTATTCGATTTAATCATTGTCTGCCCCGGACCATACCAGGACGAACCCATGGCTATAAAACGATTCATTGAACTAAAACTATTCACGTAAGCCGTTACATCTAGCGCAGTATTCGAGAATATTTTGGAGTTCGAATAGGTTAACATCGCATTATGATTATAGGGAGTCCCTGCGGGTTTTCCGGGGTCTGCTCCCTCTATTCCAATTGTTGGCGTCTGGCCATAAACACCAGTCTCACTTATATATTTAGCATGCTGCGTGCTTCCAAAATAATTATATAGTAATGTAAGTCCAGAATGATCATTAATATCGTATCCTACTTTTAGAAACCCGTTGTAAGAGCGGGTATTCGACAAACCATCTACCTGACCTAGGGGCGTTCCATCGGCATCGCGCAGCAAGCCCGTATAATCTAAGCTTCCACCGACCGTATAGTTCCACTTATTTCGTGTCCCCGTAAATGTTTGTGCTACCCGGTAGCCGATCGTTTCATCTGCATGTAAAGGACTAAAAGAAGTCCCTATCGATGTCGTTCCTCCAAATTGCTTGGCATTGTTATTTTTCTTGGTGATGTAATTAATGATACCTCCACCCGAACCATTACCATAGATTGAAGTCGCACCTTTAATGACTTCAATGCGCTCAATAACCCCCGGATCTATAGTTCTTATATCTTTCGAACCATTCATAAGTGGAGTCGACTGCGGGATCCCATCTATTAAAACCAGAACCTGCCGTCCGCGCAAGGTTTGGCCGCTGTTATTCGCCTTATTGGTACTCGTCCCCAAACCGGGTACCGCATTGCCTATCATGGTAGCAAGATTACTCGAAATATTTAATTGTGCATCGATCTCTTTTTGATTTAATATCGTAACCGACGAGGGAACCGTATTTATATTCTCGACCTTTCTTCCAGCGGTAACAATTACTTCATCTAAAAACTTATTATCCTGAGTCAACGTAAAAGTTAACAAAGCAGACGTAATTGTCGGCGATATAGTAGCATTCAAGTTCTGATAACCTATTGCCGATAACAACAAACTTTTATTTTCGATAACGCTCACGTCCAGCAAAAATTCACCGTTTTGATTCGTCGTGCCTAGTACCTTCTTATCTAATCGAATAGAGGCGCCTTCGATATTATCATTTTGTTGATTTTGTATTCGGAGGGTAACGTCTTGAGCAGAGACTATCGTTGTTAACATAACCAGCACGGAGACAATTGAAATTGTAACTGTCCTTAAACACTGTCCTTGGAACACTGCTATTGACGAAAAGATAAGATTCATTTTTAAAGCTTATTTAGATTAAATACAAATTGAGGCAAATGTAAAAAAATAAATCACTTTTACCAATCGTATCGAAACATATAATTCATTTTTGTTCACTAGGCTTGTTAAATAAATAACCCGTAGATAAAACGTGTGGTGATCTCTCGACCTAATAAGGAAAAGCATCTTGTAAATTGGATATTATTGATCTATACACGAGAAAAAAGGCGTGATGCATTACATTAAAAAATCTCATTTAATCGTCGTATTATTTTTTGTCAGTATGAGCGTCTTTGGAACTCCGAAAAAATACCGGCCTGCGAAATAGATGGGTTTTCGTAACCGTTATATCTACGAATCTTCTCTGCAACAGTTCCCTGATTCAATAGCGAGATGCACCCATGGTTCTTGTTTTCAATTAAGTTATCCAAAAAAACACCTGGTCGTGGAGTTTGATTACGGAATACGTGGCGTACAATGTCTCGCAACGGCCGCTTAAAAAAATAGATTTAACAGAGTCCTCTTGCTAAACAGCCCCGACGACTTTCTTCAAAAACTGGTGTACTTTACCTGGTATACCCTGATACACATGGGATTGTAATCTCCAAGCGCACAAAAAAAGCAAGCCGTTGCAAAACGCGCTGCAAAAGAAGTAGCAGTCCCGTAATGAACAGGAAGATACCCACTGCCCTATTCATTTTTGTGAAATAACCTCGGGAAAAAAACATTTTTGGTCGTTGGTTTTCTATCTTAGGGGCGACAATAAATCAAGTAACAAGTAAATTATCGAAATGGAGAGTATGAACATACTACTGGTCGAAGACGATGCCGATGTCGCGGAGTTCATAATTCAGGGCTTGGAGGAAGAAGGTTATATGGTATTTCATGCAGATAGGTACAGTGAAGTACTTAACGTCCTGGAAGAGTGGCAGGTTGACCTGGTTATTTTAGATATTTTATTGCCGGAGATGAACGGATTAGAAGTATGCAGAAACTTACGCGAAATCGGTTATACTCATCTCCAAATATTGATGTTAACGGCGCTTGCAAGCCCAGAAAATGTCGTAATCGGCTTAGATAGCGGCGCGGATGATTATTTATCCAAACCATTTAAATTGATCGAATTAAAAGCACGCGTGCGGTCCTTGATACGACGAAAACGTGAAATTACCCTCCAGGCTACCAGCAGCGAAAAAAAACATCATCGCTACGGCTTTATTGAGATCGATGACTACAAGAAAATTGCTTTTTCCCATGGGCAGGCCCTTAGCCTGACTTCGACAGAATACAGACTATTATTATTATTACTAAAATCTCCCGAAAAGGTCTTTGACAGGACGGAGCTGCTAGACAAAGTATGGGGGATTAACTTTGACATCGGCTCGAATGTCGTTGACGTATATGTCAACTATTTGCGTAAGAAAATTGAAAAAACGACTAAACAAAAGGCGATCCATACAGTAATTGGTATGGGGTATGTTTTAAAAATTGAGGAATAATTGAGAACTTACAATAAACTACTTTATGCACTGATTGGTATATTAGTGATCTATACGATCACTTTTGTCGCTTTCATCTTTTATTCGGTGACAAACTTTGCCTTTTCTGATTTCTATAAACGCCTGGACCTTAGAAGGGAAATTACCGCTAATCATGTCCTTGACACCAAGCGGGAAGGTGTGGCATGGTCCAAAAACTATATTGAAGAACTTTTCAATCAAACGGAATTTGTGCTGGAATTTGACGAGAAGAACAGAATCAAGTCCGATGCGTATTTTGATCCTTCGATTTGGAAGATGATTAACAAAAAGGGGCCGACGAATTTTAAAGTAGGCAATAAATTCTACTCAACAAGCGTCTATCATCACCAAAACAAACAATATGTTATCGGGATATCTGCCGAAAACTATTTTTATTCTCATCACTTAGCTTACCTACGCAACCTATTAATCATCTCCCTTATTCTGGGGATTCTATTTGTCACCGTCGTTTCTCTCTTAGTAAAGCGATCCTTCATTAAGCCTGTGCACCGGTTAATCGGTGAAGTGGAGAAATTCAGCACGGAAAATCTTTTTCTTCGACTGAATGAAGATCGGGAAAAAGGTGTCTTGCAGAAACTAGCTCGTACTTTCAACCGTATGCTCAATAGAATTGAAACCTCTTTTGAGACGCAGAAGAATTTTATCAGTAATGCTTCTCACGAACTAAACACCCCCTTAACGACGATCATCGGCATCGCAGACCTCGCGCTTTCTAAAGACCGAACGATCAAACAATACCAGCAAGCTCTAGAGAAAATTATGGTTTCCTCGGAGAACCTAGAAAAGAAAACTCGCGCCCTTCTGATGCTTGCGCAAACGGGCTACCAAAACAATACATTAAAATTTACACCCGTCCGCATCGACCAAATTATCATGGATGCGGAGATCGCGGTTAAAGACATTAACTCTAAATTTCATATTAAGACCGATTTCAGCTTATTGCCCGAAGACAGCATGAAGTTAAAAGTGAATGGATCCGTTGCACTTCTTCAACTGGCAATCTCGAATCTCGTTTCTAATGCTTGTAAATATTCCGAAAATCACACGGCGTATGTCGCCCTAGGTGCGGGTGAAAAAAGCGTCATCATATTGATCAGAGATAAAGGTATCGGAATACCGCAGCAGGAGCTGAAGTTCGTGTATGACCCGTACTTCCGCGCGTCTAACGTATCCTCATACTCGGGATATGGTATTGGACTGCCTCTTGCCCGAAATATTATTCAGATGCATGAGGGGAAACTAACGATCAATTCTGAACTGGCTAAAGGAACTACTGTACGAATAGAGCTGCCAAGTTGTCAATTCTAATCCAATTCTAATACCGTGAACGTATTTTAATCTTCCCTTAATGTACCTCCACAAAGTCTAATGTAAAACTAATACAGTTCTCATCGCCTTCCTACCTCCCTGCGCTAATTTTGTTCGCAAACAATAGCAAAAAATGGTAAGTAGAATTTTGATCCCTACAGACTTCAGCACGGCCTCACTTCAGGTCGTCTTGGCATATCTAGAACAGACTGAAAAAAAAGAAATTGAAATCATTCTCGCATGTGGAGTTGATCTTGGTAGCTCCATTACCACGTTTTATAGCTTTGACAAAGAATTCTACCTAGAGGATATTCAGGGAGACGACTTCATCAAAGGGTGTCAAGTTATACGCGCTAAGTATAAAAACAAATTAAAAGAGATCTATGCGGATCTAGTCATTTCCAAAAACAGTCGGTATATCGCCAATTACCTCAAAGGAAACCAGATCATTGAACTTGTGCTCTCAGAAAGGTATAAATATTCCCAAAACAAAAGACTTGCTTTCGATCTCCACGGAAGACTGTGTGAATTGCAGATGAAGGTAGGTTCAGTGGTCAACAAATTAGCGGTTCCCCAGTCAGAAAACGACAAACGCGACGAGTTGGAAGCCCTATTTTTTAGAAAAAACATAAAATTAAGCTATGAGTAGAGATTTCCTAGTAAAAATAAATTACATCGTTATTTTTGGGATACTTTCTATCTCATCGCTGACGGTTAGTCGATTAGACAGCCCGGAACAGATAATTGAAGGCGAATGGATTGAGACAGCTTGGAGTATCGAAAAAGACAACACAAATAATGCTGTCTCTATTACTTCGCCTGTTTATCAGGAACTAAAAAAGGAAATATTCGATGATTTTCACGAGCTACATTTAGGTTGCTGGAATTTTTCAGAGAATGGAAAACTCATCTCCACAAACAAGCACCAAAATGAGCAGTTGAAGTGGTATATTAAAGGTCGCGGGCACATATTGGAACTTCACCGGAATGGAAAGCGATTAGAAAGCTTTCAAATTCAAGCGATAAGTAAAGACAAAATGGTCCTACACCTGAATTTTGATCTTCAGGTAAAAGGGATTATAGAAATCATTCTAGAACGAAAAAACAAACAGGAAACAAACGAAATATATGCTAAGGAAGTATAGTACACATCGTACACTTGGAGATAATTTAAGATTAGGAAGCCTCACTGCCTTTTCCGCGGGTATGTTAAACGTAGCCTCTGTAATCGTGTTTTTTGCTTTTACCTCAAACATTACCGGCTATTACGCCGTATTTGCGCAGGAAATTAGTAAAGGCAATTGGTATCAAGGTGCTGTGGTATTACTATGGATATCCTCTTTTTTCATCGGAAGTTTTCTATCGAACTTTCTTATCATTAATGGTAAGGGCAGGTGGAGTCAATACTTCGCTCATGCGGTGCCCATCATGCTGGAATTTCTCAGCGTGCTCTACGTAGGCGTATATTTAGATTTTTTCTATCAAGACTCGCTTCAAGAGACCGAATACCTAGTCGCCCTGCTGCTTTTTGCTATGGGGTTGCAGAATGGACTAACAGCGAGTATCTCTAATTCTGTGGTCAAGACGACACACCTTACCGGACTTACAACCGATCTCGCTATACTAGTCTCGCTATTAAGCAAAAAGAACAACAGACAAAACAAGGCGATGGTCGATAAGTTTCATTTACTTCTAACCATTATGGTGAGTTATGTCCTAGGTGGACTCGTTGGCGGATTCGGATTTGTACATATTGGGAATTCCACATTTTATATTATATGTTTTATCTTAATACTGATCGCATGCTACGACCTATATAAAATATATTATGTCAAGCACTGGTTTTCTAGAAGGCACAAGAAATTATCAACTGTCTGATATTTGGGTATTAAATTGTTAAGTGCGACGACAAAAAACGTATTAAATTGATATTAAACGGATTGAACCCAGATAATAGGCGATGAGCAATGTCGTCCAACCCATATTTAGAGATACTTGTAGCTCTATTCCCGTGCTTTTTTGTTGTGATGGATTTAATCTTCGTCTCTATATAATCACCAATTTTGTAGTACCACACAAATGCGATCATGACCAACATCATTAGTTTTGCCAACCGATCGAGGTGTGTTACTCGGGCGTGTTCAATATTTAATCCACTTCCGTTTATGCTTGTAAACAGCATTTTCACTTGCCATCTTTGTTAATAATACGATAGGGCATCTTTTGGCTGATTAAAACATAACTAAGATAACAAATCCCATTTACCCATATATTATTTATAGTTACCGTCATCGAATGATTTTATAATGCCGTAATTCCAAAGATAGCTCTCAGGTAAAAGATTTTTACTGAAATAATATCGACGCAAACTTAAAACTTATGATCATCGTATCGAATTGCTGGATAAAATCTTGTCCCAAATTACCATCCATCCGGTCTACCTGTCCAATCTGGCTGATGGATAATTGCAAACTATCTAATCTTGCTTGCGCATCTCCAATTTTCAGTATAAAATCATCAATAACATACCCTTCGAACCCCACCTCTCCGCCCGCACTACTAACTTTCAAGGTTTCCTTTTTATATTTCGCCTCTATTTCACGTTTATATTTCTGAAAAAAATTATAAAACAAAGAAGTCTTTTGCGCACCAGTATCAAAATGAAAAAGCAGATTCTCCCCTTGGAAACCTCCCTTTACAATGGGCATATATTCATCCAATGCCAGATTGTCTAGATTATAAATTGTGGGCTCTTTAGGGATGCGAATCTGCCCGTTTTTATAGAGCTGAATTTCCTCTAAGGCCCTGATAACAGGGAAACCAATAATTCCCTTAATCTCATAATCAAAGGAGGGAAATGACAAGGCAGCATCCTCAAAGACCAGAAAAACAACATTCTTTAAAACGATAGAGCCCAGCTCCAGCTGTTCGGCAACAGCCAAATCACTTTTCACCTTCAACCCGGTAGCTGCTTCTACATTGAAACCCGCTGGTATAAACCGCATCCCCATGGCTTCTGCCTCCGACTTCTGGATAACCGAAAAATTGGCACCCGTATCAAAAACAAAATTCCGCGTAGTGTCACCACATTTCGTTTCGATTGTTGAAAGTCCGGCTTTATCCTTAGTGATAGGCAGAATCACATTTTCATTCTTAAGTATTCGCTGGGGCGGAGCCGTCTTGAGGGCCCGCCATATTTTATGGGTATTATCAAGGTCTTCAACCTCTCCGGAATCCAATAAGGATGTATACTGTCCTCTAAGCATTTCATTAACGTGCAAAGCTTCAGCATATTCAGAAAGATGAATGTGATTAGTTAGCCTTCTTTGAAGTAACTGTTTTGCAAGGGTATCATTTTCAATCGAATCTGAAAAAAAAGTATCAATTAATTGATTGGACCTCTCCGGTTGATTAAAGGCATTAGCCAAGATGGCTTCAAAATACAGTTGGTGCTTTTCAGTAAGTTTACCTTTTTGTTTAAGATACACTCCTTGAAGTTCAAAATAGTTTAATTCTTCAACAAGTTGATGTAATGAACTTAATACCTGACTATTAGTGTTCTTTCGAGGTTCAGTGCAGCCTACGATAAAGAATAGCGTAACTGATAGAAGGTATATTCTTTTCATGAGGTCCATTAATACGTGTTTAAATTCAGGTCGACCAATCATTTATCTTGACGGCCTAAATAATAAACTATCTATTTCCCAATATTTTTCTTTCATCGTTCCCAACGCAAAGGAAGCGGCGGAAGCTGTCAAAACTGAAAAGTCGAATGCACCTTTAATACTCGTTGAAAAGGTCATCGACAATGCAAATATTAACAATAACACGCCACTGAGTTTTGCAAACAATTCGGTTTTGAAACCCATTAGTAGAAATAATCCGAAAAAAATTTCGGCAGCCGTAGCGACAAAGCCTAAGACGGGTATGAATCCTTCCGGGGCCATTGGGTTTAACACTTGAGTATATTCTAAGAATTTGTCCCAATTTCCCCAAACGGATAACTCCGGACTCCAAAGGCCGAACCTGTCTGCTACAGCAGATAAAAACCCGACACCAATCGCTAATCGCAAATACAATTTGATTATTTTGTTCGTATTAAGTGCTTTCATATTGATTATTAATTATTTAAAAATACAATTAATAAGGTTTCTGGAGCGAATCGAATTATTATCGATTTTTAATTAGAGTCGATTTTTGTAAATACGAATTTGAGTTTTGGATGTAAATAACAGGAAACAAACGCTATTCCAGCTACGATGAATGGTGGAATAGCGTCCAAAGGCATGCCCTGTATAATATGGGATACTACAGCTCCGCTTGTGGTGAAAACCAAACCTGTATACGCACCAATTTTAAAAATAAGAGGTAGTCTGGGGATCAATAAAACAACTGCTCCAATAATTTTTCCTAAACCTATAATTGACATTAAATACAGTGGGTAACCTAATTGCTCAAAAACCGCTACCTGATAATCAAATCGAAAGAATTGACTCGCACCTCCAACGAGCATTCCTATTATGGTAATTGTTGCTGCAATCTTAGCGATAAGGTCCGGGGTTCTTCGTGAACCTACAATTGATTTACTCTGTTCGTTCATCATTTTGAAAGTTTTCTCTTTTACCCCAATAATGATCGAACATATTATAATTGGACACATCGCCATTTATTTTTTCAAACGTTCCAGTTTTTGTAATATGGTTCGTTTATCCGCCTTAGATTTCGCTAAGATAATAGCCTTCTGAAAATTCATGATCGCCATTTGTTCGTCAATATCTGTATAGAGTTGACCCAAAAGTGTATAATAAAAATGATTGTTCCCCAGCTTAAGTGCTTTCGCTTCTTCCAAAGCTGCCCCTGACCCATTGAGCTTATAAAATGCAAATAGTCTGTTTAGGGCCACACTTGAAGAATAATTGATTAGTAGAAGTTGATCGTATAATTTTAAAATATCCGACCACTTATTTTTGCTGTCCTCTTTAATACAATGCCAGTAAGCAATTCTGGCCTCTAAATGATAAGAGCTCATTTCCTGTCCTTCTGCCGATCGATTTAGAAAATGTCTTCCCTTTTGAATCAAACCCATTTCCCATAGAGACTCGTCTTGTTGTTCATACAAAATCCAATAATCATTAGCGTCTTTCCTAGCATTAAAGCGGGACGCATGAAAACACATAAGGGCAAGTAATGCGTTGGTTTTAGGTTGATTAGTCTTCTTGTATTCGGTCAGCATAATGCATAGACGCATAGCTTCTAGGCATAAGTCTTTTTGTAGGGTTTTATTTTGAGTCTTAGAATAATACCCTTCATTAAAGAGAAGGTATATAATATGTAAGACGTTTTCCAACCTGCTGGCAATATTGCTTTCAGCAGGAAATTCTAATTTTACCTTCTCTGTTCTTAATTTTTGCTTGGCCCTAAAAAGTCTTTTGTTGATCGTGTCTTTTTTTGTCAAAAAAGCTTCAGCGATTTCGTCAATTCCAAATCCACATAATATGCGGAGGGCTAACCCGATCTGGGCTTCGCTCGCTATAACAGGGGTGCAAATAGCAAAAATCATTTGCAACTGGCTATCTTTAATGTTTTGTTCTGAAAAAATCAGATCCTCATTTTCTTGTGTACTTTGCTTGTAGCTCAGTTCCGGCACTATTTTCTCCTTGAAAATTTTGCCCCGCCTAAAATGGTGAATTGTTTTTTGTTTGGCCACGGTATATAACCACGCAGCGGGATTTACGGGAGTTCCTTTTTTATCCCAAGTTTCAGCAGCCAACAAAAAGGTCTCGCTCACGATATCTTCGGCAATTTCTATATGTTGCAATCCATAGATCTTACTGATGACTGCGATCATTCTTGTAAACTCCTGTTTAAATAAAATTTTTAAAGCGTCCTTTTCCATAGGTTATGCTTTTTTTAATATTGCCTCCCATAAATCGGTCGGATCTCAACGCTACCACCCTCATCAATTGCAGGGCAGCCGTGAGCCAAGGTGGTCGCCTCGTCGATATTTTCTGCTTTAACGATAATAAAACTACCCAATTGCTCCTTAATTTCCACAAAAGGTCCGTCGGTAATAACACCTCCTGAGTTCAATACTTTACCTTCCGCTGCTAAACGAGGCCCCTCACTTACCAATCTTTCTTGAGCGGTTATTCCGTCCATCCATTCTTTCCATTTTTTCGATAATGCTCTCATCTCTTCAGAAGAGACATTACTAAAGTCGTAACTGGGCTGCCGGAATAATAACATAAATTCTTTCATGATTTTAATATTAAATATTTGGTATTTATATCTAAATAAGGATTGGAATTTTACAAATTGGACAAAAACACTCAGATTCTTCAATAAAGGTAAGAAACTGACATTAAGATACTTTTATCTTTCAATATTACACTTGATAACTCCACGAGTTTGAATTTGGTTTACAGTTTTCTTTCGTTCCATTTATTTTTGAAACATCAGAATTAATCCATCGGATTGGCACTCGAGGAGTGATCACAGAAGAATTCATAATCATTGATTTCAATAGGGCGATCAACGTAAAATATCGGCTATTATCTAGAAAAGAGTAAAGTTATAGAAAAATAGCGGGATGGAGCCTATTTGCTATTTATCCGCGGCATCTTGTGTTTTGGAGCGTTTTAACGGTGCAAAGCTGGGGCGCTTGCAATCGTGAAAACATATTCAGGGGTACAGATTAATACTCCATCTACGTTTTCAATCTCTTGTCTAAACGCTATGATTATTTCTGGAACCTTATCAATAGAAAGCTCATCCAAGGATCTTTTATCCTATTCTAAGGAGGGGGATAACGCGAACAGCGACAGACAGGTGTATATCATTGCTAACAGTCACGTTATAAACGTCGGGCCGAAGACAAGTTCCTACAGAGGGGCAGCTTGAGAAATCAGCCTGTCATTATGTTTGAACGCACTACAGATTGAACATAATGAACTCCTGGCTGATCCAAGCCACCATAATTTTACCCTGCCATTATGCCGCAATCTTTTGGGTGGGGCGGTGCGGTAGGTGCACACCTTAATCTTTGCTACCTTCTTGTTCCTTTTTAGATATAACAACACACAAAATGATTAGCTCTGATTTTTTTCCGGGACTGCGATTTATTGAGTACTATCCATTAAAATTCTTCTTCTGTCATTCCGTTGTTTAACACAGCACCTGCAATATTTCCTGTTGATACAGCATTGGATACAGAACGCATTGGGCTTGAACTATCGCCACAAGCGAAAATATTTGCTACGGTTGCTTTTTGAAACATATCTACTTTAAGCAATCCCTCCTCTGTAAGTTCGCAACCCAACATTTCAGGAATTTTGCAATGTTGTTCAAAGTTTGGACGTGAATAGATTGCTTTAAGGTCAAAGGTTGAATTGTCTTTGAAAACGATTTGTCTGAGGTTACCATTTTCGTGTTTGATTTCCGCAATCTCTTTTTCAATTATCGGAATGTTGTGTTTGGAAATTTTATCGGTTTGTTCTTGGGTCAATGTAGATTTTCCATTTGTAAAAATGGTCAATTCTTTTGTCCAATTACGAATGAGTTGTGCATAGTGTAAAGCAAAATTTCCATTGGCTAAAATTCCCGTTTTTTCGTGTTTCACTTCGTAACCGTGACAATATGGACAATGAATAACCGTAATTCCCCAACATTCCGAAAATCCTTTGACGTCGGGCATTATGTCTTTTACGCCTGTTGCAAAAACGAGTTTTTTTGTTTCAAAAGTCCCCCCTGTTTTAGTGGTAATTGTAAACCCATTTTCGGTTTTATTTCCGCTAACGGCAAGGTCGTTGAGAAACTTCACTGTGTCATATTTTAGAACTTGTGTTTTGGCTTTCTCCGCAATTTCGCTTGGTTTTGCTCCGTCTTGCGTAATAAAATTATGCGAATGTGGTGTCTGTCTGTTACAAGGTAAACCACTGTCAATGATTAAAACATTTCGCAAAGCTCGTCCCAAAGCCATTGCCGATGAAAGTCCTGCGTAACTTCCGCCTATGATGATTACATCAAATTTTTTATTGTCCGTCATAAGATTGATTTTTGAAAGTGCGGTTAATGGAAAAGGCAACCTTAATACGGTTAACGCAAGTCCACCTTGTTTTATTATTTCTCGTCTTGTTATTTTATTGGTCAAACCTGTCGGTGTTTGGTTTTCGGCATTTTATTAAATAGAAAGGATAGCTTTCTGTTACTTCTGTAATTTCAAACAGTCCTGCCTTTGCAAATTCTTCCTGTACGGCTTCCTTGTCATAAAAGTACATTTTTACTCCGCCAAACATTTCAAAACGGTCTTTACCAACTCGTTTCCCTTGTCCGTAAGTTCGGGATTGTTTTGTGATAGCCGTAAAAATCATATAGCCGTTTTCAGCTAATTGGGCATAGCAATCAGAAATAAGTTTCGCTCTTTCGTCGCTGTCCAATAAGTGAATTAAGGCGTAACAGAAAATGCCATCATATTGGTTGTTGTCAAAAGGCATATCCGTTACAGATCCGTGATAAATGACCATACCCGTTCCGTAATGTTTTCTTGCTAAATCTATTGCCGTTTTTGAAATTTCAATTCCTGTTACTTCAATTCTGCTTTCTCTAAAAACTTGTGCATTTCTTCCGTAGCCGATACCTGCAATGAGTATATTTTTTATACCTTTTTCTACAAAAAAATCTTTTGCAATTTTTGCAGAATTAGCAGGCTCAAAACCCCACATTTCCTGCTTTTCCTTAAATGCTTCTTCCCAAAATTCTGCCATAGTCTTTGTTTAGTTACAAACTTTATCTTCCAAAATATCGCACATAAATCCTGATTTCTTTACGATTGAAATTATGTTTCCTGAATTTATTTCGCTGTTTTCAACACGTAAAATCGTGTGTCCGCAAGGATAAGGCAATTCTGTTTCGCATAAATCAAAATTGATTTTCATTTTAGGAAATCTGCTTTCAAGTATTTTCACGATGTGTTCTGCCTGAATTTTGTTTTGGATATTTGTAGTAAAAACTTCTACCCTACCTAATTTTAAGGTTTTTTCTGCTGTCATTTTTTTCAAATCTTTTAGCAAAGGTAAACAATATTTTATTATCGCGACATAATCGCAATAAGTTAATGCGGATTATTTGCATTAAATTTACAAAAGAAAAGGAGTAAAGATGAAACGCAGAAATACACCGTCAAAAGAAGCCGTTTTGGACTTATTGATAAGTGCAGGAAAAGCAATGAGCCGGGATGCAATCGAACAAAAAATAGATGTAGAAATTGACCGAGCCACAATTTACAGGGTATTAAACCGCTTTTGTGAAGATGGATTGGTACATAGAGTTGTAGCCGAAGACGGAAAACAATATTTTGCGGTATGTATGAAATGTGACGAAAAAAAATTAGCAGACAATCATTTTCATTTTCGCTGTACCAACTGCCAAACCATAGAATGTTTACCAGAAGCCGTCCATTTCTCTGTTCCTAATGGTTACAATGTTGAAAGTGTGAATTGTGTTTTAACTGGTATTTGTAAAGATTGTTCTTAATTTAGAGACACAGCCCATTGTTTTAATCAATGGGCTGTTTTTGTAAGTGCTATCATTCTTTGAGCTTTACCACACCTGTTCTGTATAAATCCAACGCTTTTTGTAAAATATTCCCAATTGTCTTTATGGGTAAATCTTTGTTGGGATTAATTCTGAAAATCTTCATCCGTGTGCGGTTGCCTTCTTCCAATTCGGGATGGTCAAGATATTTTCCTTCAACCATCAGCATATAGGGTTCATCTGTCTTTTTATCCGTCCACAAATAACAAAACATTTTTTTCTTGTAGCAGAAGCAGGGCATTCCCCACTTCTGCGTTTCTGTGATGTCTGTATCCTGATTAAGAATAATGCTCCGCAATGCAAGCAAGCAACTCTTGTTTGGCTCTTCTTTATTCAAGTAATAGCTATGAAGCTGCTCAACCATTTCCTTTATTTTACTGCGATTAAAATATCTATCTCTGCATCTGCTGGGTTTTGTGCTTTCTCACCAAATACTTCAAAGTCTGCCGTAAATAGTCTATCTAAATCCATTTTCCAAATTTCCAACCACTTGTTTATGACCAAGTCTTTCATTAAATCTCCTTTGGCCGAGAATTTCACATAGTTTCCACCGTCAACTGATTTACCAACCATTCCGTCAGGAATATGATTAGATAGTTTTGCTTTTTACTTTTGCTATTCACATTAAAAGAAATTAGAAATGGCAAAAAGTAATCTTTGGGATCGGATGCATCGGTATTATCTTGCTTGGCAGTCCAGTGGACTTAGCCAGTGTGCCTATAGCAAGCAAAGCGGTTTGCATCAGGCACAATTTAATTATTGGGTAGTCAAGTTCCGTAGCGCGCAGCGCTCCACGGTCAAGGAACAGTCGGGTTTTGCTCCGGTGGTTATTACCCCTAACAGCAACATCCCGGTTTTTGAAATTCACCACGGTCAAACTGTTCTTTATTACCTGTCTTCTTTGTTCCAGCAAGGTCTTTATCCCCAATATCTTTCGCTTCAATAAATCCTACAGGAATCCCTTTGCGCGTTAAGCTATAATCAGGTGCACCTACGGCTTGTCTTTTGGGTTCATTGGTTGCACGTACTTCAGAAACTAAACTTTCAATTAGCTGTTGCAAGTCGCCTCGAAATGTATGCTCGGTAGCATTTCCTAAAATAAATCTTTTATTAATATTGGACAGGTAAATATCAATGGTCATATTGGAGGTTATAGTATCTAAAGAAGTAAATATAGCATTAAATAGGATAAATAACCCTGTTTTTAGTCTACGTCATGAGCTGATTGTTCTTTCCAATCGATTCATTAAGCTTTTTCTTTCTATAATAAAATCTGTATATCAGGATCGAGCAAAGTCCAAAAGCGGTTGATATTCGTGCTGATCGGCTAGTTTTACTGCTTTTATATAAATGGTTCGAGTATCGCTTGCTTCAGTGAGGTTCGCAGCTCCCCAGGAAAATGGTGGCAGGTCATATAGTTTTTCTATAATAATATCCGCCATTAGCCTGCTGTGCCGACCGTTACCGTTAGGAAAGCAATGGATACTTACCAAACGATGCTTGAAGCGGATGGAAATCTCTTCTGGTGGGTAAGTATTGTTTTCTATCCAGTACAAAACATCATCGCAAAGGACTTTAAGTTCCATGGGAATTTGGTATTTATCTACCCCGATGTTTTTATCAGTTCTTCTAAAAGCTCCTGCCCAAGCCCAAATATTGCCATACATACGTTTGTGCAGGTTACAGATAAAATTTTCGGTAAATAGTTGTTTAGGTTTAAACTTTTTCCCAAATACCCACTGTAAAGCCTCCTCAATGTTGAGTTGTTCAAATTCGTCCAACTCGGCCTTAGTACTGATTGTTTCGATTAATAACCCCTCTTTTTCCTCTTCATCAATAGGGGTTTGCCCATCGATATATTCTAAGTCTAATCCCATAAAGATTTAGGTATTTCGTTTTTAATGATAGCGGTGCGCTCTTCGATAGCTTTTTGAAGGCGTTGTTTTGAATTTTCTTGATCTTCCAACTTCATTGTGTTTGAAGTTCTAGAAACAATGCGCAGCGCTAGTTCTTTCGCTTTACGTTCAATTAAATCGTTTATAGTGCCATCTTTAGGAACTAGTCCATATACAAGCTGCATATCCAGTGCATTTGCTGTTTCTTTTAGACTATTTAGGGTAATACTGCCCTCTTTTTCTCTAATTTCGATTTCTTGGACACTTTGTTTGGTGATAGATAATTTTTCTGCCACTTGTTGTAGCGACATCCCTAAGGAAACTCGTATCGTTTTTAGCCAGCCAATATCTGGTTGTGGAATTTGAATAGCTTCTCCAAATCCTTTTAATTTACGATCTAATTGCTCTATTTGTAATCTTTTCTTATTCATAATGCAAGGCTTTAACCTGACAGATTTTAAACAAAAGTAAGGTTATCACCTGACATTAACAAACTATCTATCAGGTTATATCCTGACAATTGCTAGATATCCGTCAGGGTATAACCTGATAACGCTATAATCTTGGTTTGAATTAAAACAGTTTGATTAGGAATCGCTAAATTAAATATGGGTTTCTCATACAAAATTTCGCTTGTCAGTCTCGTGGTCGAACAATTACACCCACTTCTTGTCAAACAAAGCGATACATTCGTACAAGCTTTTTCTTGTCACAAATATAACAAGTATCTGTGACACAAGACTAAGGTTAGCACGCTAAGACATGAGGAAATAATCACTATTGCCGAGAGATAATAAAGGCAAATTTCTTATTTATATTGCAGGCATCTGTGTTTGATAAGTAAGCATCCGGTTATCCCCCTGTATGATTAGATAGTTTTGCTTTTTACTTTTGCTATTCACATTAAAAGAAATTAGAAATGGCAAAAAGTAATCTTTGGGATCGGATGCATCGGCATTATCTTGCTTGGCAGTCCAGTGGACTTAGCCAGCGTGCCTATAGTAAGCAAAGCGGTTTGCATCAGGCACAATTTAATTATTGGGTAGTCAAGTTCCGTAGCGCGCAGCGCTCCACGGTCAAGGAACAGTCGGGTTTTGCTCCGGTGGTTATTACTCCTAACAGCAACATCCCGGTTTTTGAAATTCACCATAGTAATGGTCACCGACTCAGTTTTTATGAAGTCCTCGATGCATCGTTCATCATAGCGCCGGCACCTTCCCGTACGGTAAAAAGTGGCCTGTTTGATGAGTCTGTACTGGCCTTCTTACTGGTAAGTAAATATACATACCATTTACCGCTGCACCGGATCAAGCAGATGTTTACCCGTGAGAAAATCCCAATCTCATCTTCTACATTCTTGGACAATGTAGCTGCAACAATCCGGGCACTGGAACCGATCTATAGAGCTTTAATAAGGGAAACCTTAGCAGCGAAGTACCTTCAGTCTGACGAAACCGTGTGCCTTGAAGGGGCTGTATCAAAAATAAACGATACAGCCTTTTTTTGTAATAACACGGCCAAAAAGTGCATATTCCAGGATTGTTGGTTCTTGCCTAAAACCCTACCATATTTCAAGTCCTACGTTGAAGTGGATATATCCAGCTTGGCACTAACTTAGATTGCTTGCCGTTGACGGTTATCCCGCACGTAATCGGCAACATTCCGTTTTTCTTAGGTGCATTCTTTTAAAAATAGAATAATACCTTGGATGTTGATCTTTTTGCCGTTTCTATAACTCACGATTTCTTAATGTTAAAATTTATCGAGCTTGGAAACAAGATGAAAAATCTAAAACTTTATTTAAAAAAAGGAATAGAGAAGGATTCCTCAGATATCCTTCTCTTTTGTTTCTATCGAAGCTATTTTTTTCATTCGTTTAATACCGGAAAATCGCGACAACATCTTGTCGCGATACTGGTATCGCGACAAGATTCATCTGACTTTGTCACAATAAGTGACGACATTAGGGAAAAACAAAAGCAAATAGAAACCATCTTGTGCCTTCTTGCAGAGCGTAGCTTGTCAATTGAACAGATCCTCGATGGTCTTGGATTTACTATTGAACGACGGACCCTACAAGAAAGTTCTTATGCAGATAGTTCTTCAGACTGAAAATCCACATGTCTAGCATCATTTTAACGCGGAGCGTTCTTCTATCACTCAGCACTACTATCCGTCGCTATGCATTCGCACTAATCACTTTTATTTTTTTAGTTTGTCGATAATCTGGTTTTCAACTATACGATCATATTCAATGATATATTTACCGTCATGAGTCATTATCATTAAGTGGTCAGCGCTATCTGTTGTCGAAATAATAGTAGCCACTTCATTATTACATAATTCAAATCTTCCCTTGCGAACATTGCCGAGCTGGAACCCTTCGATTTTTCTTGCCTGATTTGGCATAATTATCTTTTCAACTACTACAATATCTTGGTAATTAATTTTAGCACCATACGGTCCTGAAATGCATAGATGTTCAACTTCAACCTTTATATTAGGCTTACTCATCCCTATTGCAATTGAGATAATAATCGCCAATATTACCCCACCCCCAATAAGAAAAATGGTGATATTAGACTTTCTTCTATTGTCGTAAAATTGTTCTGATTTAACTATCAACACAAGGAAACCAAATAATGGATACATTACGGAAAATATGATCAGCCAATTTTCATTTCGCACCACATCGTGAAGAGTTAACCCAATAACTAAATAAGAAATGGTAAGGAAGAAAAGAAATCGCTTAAAGAATTTTAAAAACAAAACTAAATCGAACTCTCGCTTTTTAATTTCCGGCAGGGTATTGTATCCAGCGAGTATATAGGGTGCGTTTTTTCTGTTAACGACAACAGCTGCGACCAGCATTATTCCGGCAAGTATATAGATCAGGGTCATCTTAAACCTATTTTTAACTGAAAAATCTAATTCTATTATTATCTATAATATAGAATTAAAACGATTGAAATAAAAATTATTCCACCTATTTAGAGAAAAATTATTTTGACCTGGATCCTATGCCTTATAAAGCTCCTTTTTTAATGCTATTTATAGAGTATAATTACTGGAGACGAACAAAAGAAACAGATTCAATTATTTCCAATATTGATGGTATCTTAGCTGTGCCTGACGTATATTAAACACATGTTATCAAGGTCTTATAAAGATAATGATCGGAGATTTAGAGAATGTTTACCCGAACAAATAAAGCCACTGGTTAGAGCGGCTTTACTATACTTATTAAATTCATCAATCTATCGTAAAGCTTTCTGCAATCATCACTTTTTCTTCAAGGATATTTTTGTCCCATTGTTCTGACGTTAAGCGATGGGAATAAATTTTATTTCCAGATTTGGCTAAATAATAACTAGGAGGTCTCAAGAAATAAAAGTCGTAGGATCCGCCGATTATTCCTTCACCCGGGACGTAGATGAACCTTCCTACTCCCTGACTAGCGTCGTAATTATCAGCAACGTTTGTGGCAGCACAAGTCCAAAATTGGTACCCTTTACCACTTCCATTTACAGATACGATTTTCGAAAGAAATTCTTTCCAAGTGCGCCAACCGTTTAGATTATCCGCGCGACCACCTCGACCTGATAGTAATAGCGGTATCCCTAAAACATCTTTGTATTCTTCTGGAGGATATTTTTCAACGAATTCCTTAATAGCAACCATATTTTGATCCAATATTAATTGCCCATATATACCCGAGAAAAATGGAAGCCCGTTAGGAACAATTTCGAATGATTCAATCAAACAATTTGAAGAAACCCACCATTTACCCTTTTCTTCTGTCACTAGCCGAGTTTGATTGAATTTCTTTAAATCAAAGACATTGTTTTTAAAACCAAGAACTGGAGATATCGAACGAACGTACTCTGCGGGACCGATCGTATGCTCCTTGATATCTTTAGCGTCTATCTCTTCCCATAGTTTACCTGTTGATATATCCGGCAACAAGCTAACCAAGAGAATTCGTTCATATTGATTAAGATTTTTTGAGGAATTATTCTTTTCTGAGAAAATAATATTAAATGTCTCGATATTGAAATCGGTATCGTATAGCTCTCGAGTATTTAGCCGGTAATGTTTTGTGGCATATCCCGTATCTGTAGAGTCAATAACAAGATACTTCCCCTGCGCAATTGCATCGAATCCAATCACAAGAAGAAAAATTAATAAAAAGAACTTATTCACATTTTGTCCCTTTGCTTTTATTTTTTCGTGTATCTCTTTCATTATCATTTAATATTTTAACGTCATTACTAATGATCCGTAAACAATCCTTCAATCGCTAATGCCTCGGCAACATCATCCGCAATATTAGGATTAAAATTTTTAAGTTCAGTTTGAATCATTTCGATGAATGACGAAAACTGATTATGTTTCGCATATTGTTCAAAGGTGTATTTATCCAATCCCCACCTGTGGTATCAAATGTTTTAATTGTAGGGTATTTTTGAGCAAATGCGGCGTGACGAAAAAAAATTAGCAATTAATCATTTTCATTTTCGCTGTATAAACTGCCAAACGATAGAATGTTTACCAGAAGCCTTCATTTCTCTGTTCCTAATGGTTACAATGTTGAAACTGTGAATTGTGTTTTAACTGGTATTTGTAAAGATTGGGGAGTGTAAATTCTTCTCACTTGAAACATACTCCCAGGACTGACTGACTTTAAGGATGCTTGCAGTCATAATCATGTATCGATACTTATCTGGGAAAAATTTAAGGACAATATTTCTTCAAGCATCAATTTAATATTCTCTTTCTTTACTGATAACATATGAGCTATCTCGTAGCAAATAAATAGTTTTATTCAGTCCGAATGTTACATGTTGTGGCCTAAAATCATCAATTCGAAAGACTACCTCGCCTTTTTCATTTCTGCCGACTTCCTTTTCAGGAGTAGGTAATACCTTATCCAACTGTTTTAAAAATTTAACTTTACTTTTGTGCGAAAACTTTATTCCTAACGCTTCCATAAATGAATGAGAATAATAAACCAAAATTGGTCTGGCGTTATTAAGTGCGTAATAAATGGGAAAGGCTGGATCACTCCCCGTAACCTCAATAGGAGTTTGATCAGGAACTATTTGGTACCGAAGTATAGTATCTCCTTTGTGATAAGAATCAATCGTCAGTTTAATATAACCGAGACCTTCGTCAAACCATGATTCGGAAACGTGTTCTATATTTGCCCCTTCTTGTTCTCGAATCATGTTGGATATTTCATTCATAAGTACTGTATCCCTGATTGAAATTTGTTGAATGTCGACTTCATGCGCATTTTGTGCTCGGATGTCGTAATTGGATAATAAGATCGTGAGCCATAAAATAAAGTACTTAGAAAAAACTTTCATATTGATCAAATTTACATTGAACTGCAAATGACAGATATTGAACCTTGGGCTCTAGTATTATATGAAGTACTACTCCCCGTAAACGTTCCTATTTCGCCACATCCAATAACAAAATGATTAATCATAGGAAACATTTGAGCAAGTGATTTGCCTTGAGGACTTACGTTAAGGTCTGACACGCCATTTTCAACGTAATGTTCTTAAACACGAATACCAGTCAGTGCGATAAATATACGGAATTATAGACCGGATTTACAGCTCATTTAGGCTACGATCTCCATTTCGCTAGGATCCGCCTCATATGTCTTTTTATCACCGACCTATGCAAAGTTAAGTCAGTAAATTATCCCGGTAATCAGGAGCGGCAATTTCCAAAAAGTGGAACAGAACGACTCCGACCGCCGCAATTCCGCAAAGTCCGTCCAAGGCGTTAAAATGCTTTTTTGTAGATGGCGTATCAGGATTCGCTTCTTTCATTAATCAGACAAGAATAAATACATTTTTTAACAAAAAATAGATAGTCGAAAGAAACAGCATCTCAATATGTTTATTGGTATAGCATCGTATCAATAAATCTACAATTTGTATCAAAAGATTGTTAATAATGAGTCTTTTCTGAAAAGCTCTCTGTGGAGATCTATAGAAGTAAATCCCCCTCTTATTTGTACAGTTCGAGTCGTCCAAGCACGAAAGTATCAATTCCCTTGCTTTTCCCTCGGTGGAAAGTTTCGTAACAAGTCTCGCATACAACTTCAACGATTAACAAAATAGTGAAAATAGATGTTGCCGGTATGAACCAACTATATCTACCATTACAATTATATCGAGCTCCCATCAAAACAGCTACAAGTATGCCTTTAAGCCCATTGATATGTTTCTCCCAGGGAGTGGAGCAAGATATTTGAGCATGGAATTCTGCGGTCTCGCCTCTACATTCAACAGATTCTGACCGTTGAGGTAACCCGTCAGCATTGTTCCAAAGATTCGAAAATCATATCCTACCCGCGCCTGTAGTAAGGAATATGCAGGCATCGGTGGTTCTGGGTTAATGTTTTTACCTAAATATCTTTGTTTCAAATAACGTTCGCAGGTCGCCGATAGTGACCCGCTGCCTACTTTCAATATAGTCGAAACGCCATATCTGCTAGTGGGCAGGTTGGGCATATAATCACCTTCTGCCCATCCGCGAAGATGATCGTCCGAGGTATTGATGTTCTTAACGAGGTCCGCAAATGCAGAAAAACTGGCACGGGCTCCTTCCGCCCAGAGGTGATCGTAGGAGGCTTCCAGTTCCCATCCGGTGACGCGCGTTTGCGACGCGCGCCACTCCTTGACGAGGAATCCACCGGAACGAGACATGCCCGTGTGCGCCAGATAAAGGTAATTATTAAAACTTGTCAAGTACCTTGTCGCCATCAGACGGATGCCTCTGAACTGTATGCCAGTTGCAATTTCGATACTATTCGCTGTCTCTTCGCCCAGTCTGTCATCACCGTTTTCTTCGACTAGGATAGCAAAATGGTCGTTTCCTGCATATAGCTCATTGAGATCGGGAGCCCGTTCAGAGTGTGAAAACGCGGCGGTTAGAAAAGCTATTTTTAAGATATCCCACCGCAGTTGAGTAGAGAATTGGTTCAGTGCAAAATCTCGCGGGGAAAGTTTGCCGCCGGCAAGGCCTCTACTAGGCTTATACTGCATGTCGGTCAGAGCGCGACGAGCCACGTAGTCGTGACGATATCCTATGTTCATGACCAGAGGTTTGTACCTCAGCGTGTGTACAGTAAACGCCCCAAGCTCTCGGCTCAAGCTGTTAGGAAGAAATCGCTGTACTCCTTCACCGTCCAACCGTAGAAAGGTAAAGTCAGCGCCCGTTTGCGCTGTCCAGAAGGAAGTAAACTGCTGTTTACTTTCCAGTCTCCATGCCTGTCTTCTGCTTATAAACCTGTTTACCTGGTAAATCCCGACCAGTTCACGATCATCAGCGTACTGTGCCGAATACCGAATGGCTATCTCGCGAATGTATCTATTTGCGGAAGAAAGCACGGTTTCAAACTTTAGCATATGCGAACGCGTCCTAGTATTAATCGGCTGATAATCGGCGACTTGATTTACCGGACCATGGGTATGCTTGGGTTTAGTTGCAAGGGCGAATCCGGGCACACCGTAGTATCCTTCCTGCGCACGGTAACCGATGCCCACACGTAGGCTGTCTTTGATATAACTTGTTCCGAGGTTAAAGGAGCGGCCATCAGCATGGCTATTAGGCATAATCCCATAGTTAACCGGATGTAAATCTGTAATGCCGTGCACCACGGAGGTGTAGAGCGGTGTTGCCGGATCCTGTCCGGCAACAAACTTGCTATTTTCCGGATTAGTCACGCGCTCACCTCCAATAACGGAATACTGATCAAAAGTATACAAATCTGCCTCTGATAACCCCCATTTGGGGTCGTCCATATTTTCAAGCACAAACTTGCTGATGTAAGGATATAAGCTCAAGTTGCGTATCTGTTCCCTATCCACATCTACCTGCGCCATATCAGCCGTCAAATGATCTATTGCCGGATCGTATGCAATCGGTGCCTTTGTATTTCCAGGGATACGCAGATTCCCGTGCTGATAGTTTGTGCCGCTCAGCCGCCAGGCCCAGCTATTTCCAAGATTTCCCTCAACCTGGACCGCCTGCCGGTGTCCGTTGTTGGTGCCAGCTTCCAAAGTAGCGTTACCTTGCCAAACCGTGGAGAAACGAGACTGCGGAATCGTATTATCCTTCATATTCACGGCACCACCAATAGCCTTTCCACCATAAAGAACACTAGCAGAACCTTTGTAAATTTCTATCTCCCGTAGGTTTTCCATATCCACATTGGTGTTGATGTTCGGACTAATACCGCTCAGATCGCTGACCGCCAAGCCGTCCTCTAACAACCTAACCCGGTTACCACTCAGGCTACGGATCATCGGCAGTCCAGCACTTGGGCCAAAGTAGGCATTCTGTACGCCCGGAATATGACTGAGTGTCTCCCCCAATGTCTGCGCTTGGATACGAGAAAGCTGCGACCGGGAAAGCTTAGTGACCAAGCCCGTCAACGGGATTCTAGCGACGACCAATGCTGAATCGATCTGGATCATTTCAAGGGTATCTACTTTTTGTGCACTGCAATACAGGCTAGCGGTAAAAAGATGTACAAAGAACAGAAAGCAAAGAACAGCACGAACAGATCCGGCCATAAAAGAGGTATTTCTAAACATGGCGCTAAATTAAATAAAAACACCAACAACGCAACGTTGTTGCGTTTATAAATTTTATGATTACCTTCGCAAAAAAAATTATACAGATGAACATGTTCAAAAGATTCTTTACTGCGCTCACCGTAGTGTCCACCCTGCTATCAACGACTTTATCTTGTCAAAAAGATACGTCCGGGCCGGAACCAACAATCGAAATTGACCTCCCTGAAAATACGGGGATGTCCTACGGACAAACGGCTAATATTCCAATCCCTTCATCCCTATCGACTCGTAAGGATATTACGTTAAGCCTCGGCTTTGAGCAGACAGACAACGTGGAAATATCAGGTGGCGTTAAGCTTCGCGACCAGCTTTCCAAAGCAGTAACAGTCGATGAGAAGGAGCAAACCATCGTCATCAACTCCTCCACACTTTATCCTAATGGAGCACGCTCTACCACCAACGATAATAAGATTCCTGATTCTTATACCGTTACGCTTTTTGCCAAAACCGGTACTGGGGAAACGGTAGGTAAAAATGATTTTAACTTCACTGTTTCTGAGGGCACAATAGGGATAAGCGGAGCGGATGTATCCAATGAAATCCCGTTTGCCTACGCCCTTTACAGCGATAATATTACGACCTATAAACTGGAAACCTTGGACGTGCCTACGCAAGGGACGACTTGGCATCTGAGCCACTCCCCGGGTGAATCAAATAGCGTAGCTATCGAAAACTCAACCATCCAGTTTTCCGCCGATGCGGGTGACCCCCATAAAAACTCGGAATATACCTATGACCTCCGACCGGTTCTCCTAAAAGATGGATTTCCTGTGGCCAGTACATCTTTCCGGGTCGTTTTTATTCCGCAGGTTAAATTCTTCTTCGGAATGTATTATCCCGATATGGATCTGACAATTAACTTAAATCTATTACATATTGCATTAGGAAACGGTTACCTATCCGCCGAGCCAATGATATATCCTGAAAATTATAAATCATCATTTTCGCTGCAATCAGTGAGCCTAGACGACGCAACATTTGACAATTCTGCCGCCATCTTTTCTGTCAATCCTCAGACAGGGGCGATTACGGTTAAGAAAGACGATACGTTAAAAGCGGGCAGCTACAAAATCATTTTAAAGGCTGTTACTACGACCGGACACGAATTCCAGACCGATCTCACATTGGTGATGTCGCCCCTTTAAATAGCATCCCATACTTCTGGGCACAATTCCCCTATCATAAGAACTTATAGCCACATGATGGGGGAATTGACTTTGGAATGCAGGAGTAACTTCTGCTGACTAATAAAGTCGTACAGGGCTCTTTCGTTCCGTAAAAAATCACTCTGCCGAATTTCAGCCGTCAAATTACGCCTCCACAGCGTGGCTTCAACCGTCACAACTTAGTTTATATACCAAATAGGTGTTAAAGCAAATATCTTCCCTATTAATCTAATTAAAGAAGAGCTCCGAGGACTAATCCTAACGTATCAAATGATGTTCTTGAGGCATGGGTAACCGAAGTGCCCCTTGTTTCGAGCTGCATTCGGCGTATTCAGCGTTTTATGTCGGAAGTAGAATTACCAATGAAGTCTGTTAGTTATTTGATATTTAGCTTACTACCTGTTAAAGGAAATTTCATACTCGTGATGGACAGTCAGCACACAATCTGCATAAAGAACATCCAAATATCGTCCAAAGAAGAGCTTCTTTCTCAGGTATAAAGAACCTTTCATTGAGCAGCATTAAAAAGCGAATTCAAGAAAATGACGTTAATTAAACTTATTCTGAAATGAATGTTTCAGATATTTTCATATCTTTGCCTGTACATATGGCAAGAAACGTAGAATTTGACGAACAATTGGCAATTTCCAAAGCAATGGATGTGTTTTGGAAAAAGGGTTATAACGGTGCTTCTATGCGGGATTTAACGGAAGCTATGGGGATCAACAGCAGTAGTTTGTACAATACCATCGGTGATAAGCACCAGCTTTTCATAAAGTGCATAAAGCACTATACCGAAAGCCGGATGGAAGCTGCTAAAAAGCAATTACATCAAATCTCCTCGCCATTAAAAGCCATTGAAAAATATATCAACGCTTCGGCCTATACCATCACGACCGAACCAAATAGTTGTCTTGCCATAAAAACGACATTTGAGGTCGCCACGTTCGATGTGGAAGTGCAAAAGATTATTAAGTCGGACAATGAGTTTACATACCAATTATTGATTGGTCTGATAAAAAAAGCCATTGATATACAGGAAATTAAATTCACGAAAGATGCTGAAATGCTCACCGATTATATCATCAACCATTTCACTGGATGGCACGAATCGTTCATCATCCACCAAGATAAAACAAGGATTAAGAAAACGGCAAAATTTCTTATCGAACAATTAAACAAATAATTTTTTTATTAAAATTTGAAACAAACGTTTTAGAATAATGGATATAATAGACATGGCAAATAAGTATAGCGGATATTATTCCGCATCAACAGAGCCTGAAATAGTGGAGATAGGAAGAATGAATTATCTATCCATTCTCGGCAGCGGCAGTCCGGGAACGCCTATTTTCTACGAAAAGAAAAAGGCGATCATTGATTTCCTCCAGCAACTTCAAAAAGAGTTTACACAAAAGGAAAAGGCTTTTAAAAGTGATATTGTTGAAATATTCTATTGGTTTGATGAAAAAGAAGGCTTTGTGGACATTGGCGATTTCTATACGACACTTAGTTTGGATATATTAAAGTATAGAATTGCTGTAGTTATTCCTGATTTCATTACTGCACAAAACATCGAAGTCACGGCAGAAAACCACAAAGAAATTCCATTTGCCAGTCAATTTGAAACGTTCGATTATAACGCTGGTAAATGTGTACAGTTGATGCACCTGGGACCCTTTGCTGGAGAATTGGTAACCTTGCCAATTTTACAAAATTTCGCCAGCGAAAGCGGATTGAGAAAATCAGGGATGCATCACGAAATCCATATTACCCATTTTGAAAAGGGACAAAGCCAGGCGAATATGCAAACCATTTTAAGAGACCCGGTACAAGCAATTTAACAACATATTTTTTTAAACAAATCTGAAACAAATGTTTCAATAAACAAACAATACATCATGAAAAACTCAGAAAAAGAATTAACAGGTAAGGTAGCATTGGTTACCGGCGGAACAAAAGGAATAGGAAAAGCCATTGCCGAGGAGTTAGCCAACTTAGGTGCAACAGTTATCACCACCGCACGAAACGAACCGTTGGAAAATAGCACTACTCATGATTTTATTGCGGCAGATCTTACCAACGCTTCAGACAATGAAAGGTTGGCTAAAACGGTTGCCAAAAAATATAGCGCTGTCGATATTTTAATCAATAATGTGGGCGGCACCTCCTCGCCAGCAGGAGGATTTAGTGCATTATCTGAACAAGATTGGGAAAATGATCTGCAGTTAAATCTTTTGGCAGCGATTAAAGTAGATAAGGCGCTTCTCCCCAAGATGATTGAACGTAAAAAAGGGGTGGTAATTCATATCTCATCGATCAATGGAAAAATACCATTGCATACTTCCAACTTTTCCTACGGTGTTATTAAAGCCGCACTGAACAGCTACAGCAAAACGTTGGCAAATGAAATGGCCCAGCATAATATCCGGGTAGTTACGGTTTCTCCGGGAATGGTAAAAACAGCTGCTATGGAAACTTTTTTAAATGGCCTGGCAACGTCTATTGGAAAAACATTTGACGAAACCACACAAGTGGTGATGGACAGTTTGGGTGGCGTTCCGCTAAATCGATTGGCCCAACCGGAAGAAATCGCAAACCTTGTTGGTTTTCTCGTTTCCCCGAAAGCCTCTTACATCACCGGAGCAAATTATGTGGTTGATGGAGGAACAATCCCGACCGTATTTTAAGACAACTTAAAAATATTTTAAAAAAATATGACGATGACTAATGAGCAACAAATCTTGAATTTGATAGGACAATACACCTTCTATGTTGACCAAGCTAGATTCGACAAAGTAGGTGAACTCTTTGCAAATGGTAAAATAATCTCCCCAGGCAGCACGATGGAGGGTAAAGACGGCGTTGCCAGACAATTGGACAAGAACCTACAGGTTTATTCAGACGGTACTCTCCGAACAGCACATATTACTACCAATACCGTTTTAGAAATTCAGGAAGAAAAAAATAACGCTACGGCCGTTTCCTACCTGACAATTTTTCAAAAGGATGTTGATCGGGATTTTCCGCTACAAGCCATAGCCATCGGACGTTATCACGATGCGTTCACGAGAACGGATGGGAAATGGCATTTCTCTGTACGCGAGCTAATCATAACGTTGGCTGGAGATCTTTCTCATCACGCCAAACCCGCAACCATAGATCCAAACACAATCGAACAAAATAGAAAATAAAAATCAAGCATTTATCTAAATAGATATTTTTTACTAAAATCTGGAACGTATGTTTCAATAAAAATTTTTAATAATGGAAATCACAACAAAAGAATTAGCTGGTAAAGTAGCATTAGTAACAGGCGGAACAAAGGGCATCGGTAAAGCAATCGCAGATAGATTATTGGAAGCGGGAGCAAATGTAATCGTAACTGCCAGAAGTCAACCCGGAGAAAATAAACTAAAACATCATTTCATCGCAACAGATTTAACTATCCCGAGCGAAACGGACAAAGTGGTAAAGGAAATCAACGAAAAATTTGGAACAATTGATATTCTAGTCAATAATATGGGTGGATCTACCAGTCCTTCGGGAGGTTTTGGAGCCCTTTCTGACCAGCATTGGGAAAATGACCTTCAATTAAATTTGCAATCTTCTGTTCGCATTGACAGGGCAGTTTTACCTCAAATGGTAGCAAAGAAAAGCGGTGTTATTATCCATATTTCCTCATTAACTGGTGCTATACCCGTATTTGAGTCGCTTGGTGCTTATGCAGTGGCAAAAGCAGCAATAAACAACTATAGCAAAAGCTTGTCAAAAGAATTTACGCCAAAAGGAATACGAGTTGCCGCTGTCTCGCCAGGGATGGTAAAAACCGATACAATGGATGCTTATCTGCAATCATTAGCTGATACATCGGGATTAAGCATAGAAGAAGTTACCAATAATCTAATGAATGATCTTGGCGGAATTCCAATGGGTAGAATGGCACTCCCTGAAGAAATTGCGGAGCTGGTTGGGTTTTTGGTTTCTGCGAGAGCATCCTATATAACTGGCGTAAACTATATTATTGACGGAGGAACAAATCCATCGTTGTAATAGTGCCTTTCCCTAAAAACTGTAAGAAAATGAATAGCAAGAAAAACAAACTTTTAATTTACGGAGCCACCGGATATACAGGAAAGATCATTGCCGAAAGGGCAAAAGAGTTAAACATTGATTTTGAAATTGCAGGAAGGGATCCCGATAAAACCAGGAAATTTGCCGAGGAGATAGCCGTTGATTATCACATTTTCGACGTGGATACTGAGTACGCCTGGCAAAAAGCCTTACTAGGTAAACAGGTCTTAATTAATGCAGCAGGACCGTTTAAGTTTACCGCCGAACAAGCGATGAGAGCCTGCATAAAAGCCGGTGTGCACTATTTAGACATCAGTGCAGAAATGGAGACCTACCGATTGGCTGAGTTACTCGATGAAGAAGCAAATGCGGCGGGTATTCAGTTAATATCTGGTGCTGGCCTTTTTGTGAGCTATGATGCACTGGTTGTTCATCTGTCAAAATTGGTGCCCGAACCCGAATATTTGAGAGTGGGTTTCCAACACTATGGTGGTTTCTCCAGAGGGTCAGTTTTAAGCAGTAAGAATATTGCAGACTTAGGCACATTAATCCGTAGAAATGGCGATATCGTAACTAATCCAGATCCAAAGTCGAAGATATTTTCATTTGGTGAACAGGAAGTAGATTGTATGGCTACGCCTTTAGGAGGTATTATCCTGAGTTATAAAAGTACGGGTATCCCCAATATAGAAGAGTTTTTTTCGCTGAAACTCCCAGCCACGGAAGTTCCGGATCTAACAATGGTAAATCTGCCTGATGGACCAACAAAAGCAGAACGAGCGGCAGGACGAAATGGAATAGCGGCAGAGATTACAGGCAGGGACGGAAAAGTAGTGAAAGCTTGGGTGGATGCACCTTCGGGATATGACCTTACCCCGCTTTCAGTGGTAGCAGTAGCACATCGTATTTTAAATAACGATTTCAAATTTGGATATCAGTCTCCGGGTTCAGCCTATGGCGAGGATATTTTGCAAGATATCCCGAATACCTCTTTGGTTGATATGATATAAAATATTAGTCGGTAACAATTCGTCAAAACGGCAAATAAAAGAGCCGTTATGGCGAATGTACCAAGCCAAATTTATTTTACATTTATACATTCATAAAAAAGAAAACAAATGCGTACAAATAACATTGAAGAAATTATCAAGCGTTCGCTTGAAATCAGAAAGCAATACCATAAACTGGAACGCCAACATCATGGCAGCGAGTGGACGGTAGAAGAAGATGCTTTAGCATTTCTTACCGATACAGGCTTGATAGGAAGAAACATCATGTCACAACAAAATCGCTGGCCAAAAGCAAATTCACAGGAAGAATTAGAACACAAACTCGGCGAAAGCATCTGGTGGCTAGTTGTTTTAGCCGATAGGATGGATATTAGTATTGAAGAGGCTGTAGAGAAATTTTTAACCAAAACTGAAAAATTATTAAAATAATATATGAGCTATTGTTACGCCATTGAGGCGATGCAATCCGAAGAACGGAAAGCATTGCATAAAAAATACCACGATGATCATTACGGTTTTCCCATTCACAATGACGATGAATTGTTTGGGCGATTGATTATGGAAATCAACCAAGCAGGTTTGAGCTGGGAAACGATTTTGAAAAAAGAAGAAGGTTTCCGCAAAGCTTATAGTAATTTCAACATCGAAAAAATCGCTACCTATACAGAAAAGGACCGTGAACGATTGCTGAATGACGCAGGGGTTATCCGCAACAAACTCAAAGTAAATGCAGCGATTGAAAACGCCAAAACCATTGTAGGATTACAAAAAGAATTTGGTTCATTTGAAAAATGGCTGGAACATCATCACCCAAAAACCAAAGAAGAATGGGTGAAATTGTTCAAAAAAACATTCAAGTTTACAGGAGGTGAAATTGTGGGCGAATTTCTAATGAGCATTGGATATTTACGTGGGGCACATTCGGAAAACTGCCCTGTTCATCGACAAATTATAAAACAAAAACCAATGTGGACAAAACAATAATTAGAAAGGTATTTGTAAAATTTATAGCAAATTTTTTCGCCGTTAGCAATGCTTAAGACACCCAAAAATATTTGGAATTGCGGTATAAATATGTCGTTTTAGACGATCATTCTGTCCGCAGAAAATTCATAGGACACGATGAAATTAAAGATTATTTTGAATGCTATTTTATTGATTACAAAACCCAAATCCGATTGGTAGAAATCGACATCATCGACGAAAATATAACCCATATTGAAGTTGAATTCACAGGCGATTTCCGCGAAGGGAAAATTGATGGAACCTTTAATTTTACATTTAACGATGCGGAAATCAAAAAGACGAAAACAGATTTGATCCGGCCAGCTTGCTTAAAACAAAATTTTGATATGTTCAATTTAAAATTGCCTAAGGTCAAGCTAGCACGGATACTATTTATCAATTGGGTCGATTACTAGTGTCACTCAATATCCTGGTTTAAAATTCATCTATCCGAATGTGGTTAATTGTAATAATACCTCCGCGAATTTTTCTCTTTTAAATTATGAATCTTATTGTGATCGATCTTTGCGAAGTAAAGCTTCCAAGTAATAATAATCTGCATAGTTCAGCGGAACATCAACCTCCAAATTGGAAGGTTTTGACCCTGTACTGTGCAATAGTAGGAACCCTTTGTTCTCACCAAAGGACGAACGGTAGCTAGCGGTGAGATTGCTTATGATCTTATCAGCTATTTCTTTATAATTTTCCTTTTCACTATAACCACTTAGCTCATAAAGTCCCGAAGCAATAATAGCTGCTGCGGAAGCATCACGAGGTTCATTTGGAATGTTTGGCGCATCAAAATCCCAATATGGAACAAGATCTTCCGGCATATTAGGGTGGTTTAATATATAGCTAGCGATGTGCTCGGCCTGCTGGAGATATCGAGAATGCTTCGTATAACGGTAGCACATCACATAGCCATAAAGGGCCCACGCCTGTCCTCGTGCCCATGCCGAATCATCACTATACCCCTGATGTGTAGTTTTCTTAATGATATCTCCACTTTGAGGATCGTAATCAACAACATGGTAACTGCTATAATCATCACGAAAATGATTCTTTATAGTTTGATCAGCGTGCGAAACTGCAATATTATAAAACGATGAGTCTCCTGTTAAAAGCGAAGCCTCAAAAAGTAGTTCCAAGTTCATCATGTTGTCGATAATTACCGGGTTTGTCCATTTCGCTTTATTATGATCCCAGGAACGCGTAACACCCGTATTGGGGTTGTAGCGCGTGGATAAGGTTTTAGCAGACTGAATGATAACCTGTTTGTATGCAGTATCGCCCGTAAGTCGATATCCGCTACCGAAACTGTTGTAAATTTTAAAACCCATATCATGGGTACGTCCGTTCATTTTTTCTTTCTCAATGCCAGTCGTGTATTGGCGCGCAAGTGCTAACCATTTGTCATCCTTACTTTGCTCATAGAGGAACCACAATACACCAGCGAAGAAGCCGCTCGTCCAGTCACCCGCAGCGACCAGTTCCAAACTTCCAGAAGGAGAAAGCGTTCTAGGGAATAATAGATCTGGTTTGGAAGCATGCTGCTTTGCCAGTTCAACCTCCTTAAGCATATACTCCGTCTGCTGGGCAGCATTTGAGAAAACGCTATCAATTTCATCCTTCTTGTTCGCCGTGCAACCAACATGCATAAATACGATCAACAGACCGGCGCTAAGATATTTACCTTTCATAGAAAATTAATTTAAAGTCACTTATTTATCTTTAATTATAACCGTTTCCCGGGGGCACGATAATAGTTTTGCTATCATCAATTTTCTGCATAGAATCCCGATTACGAACAAAATCGTTGCCTAACAGGCTTATCGAATTAGTACCGTACGCTTCGACGCCGTTACCATTGTTATACTGAATTTGATTATTTTTTATACTTATATTTTGAGATCCCCTGAAGAGAAATTCTGCCATAACTCCGCTTCGATTATTCGCTTCGATGAGGCTTGAACGAAGGGAGATATTATTAGATTCTGTAATCAAAACACCGTAGTAACCATTACGAGCTATTTCGCAATCCGTAACAGCGACTTGATCCGAATGACTGATTGCTAGACCACTGCCTTGCGGCGAGGTATCCAGTCTGCATCCGCGTACTTCCACGGCCGAACAGTGGCTCAGATGCAGGTTATGCAATAGATGCACCCCTGGAACCATATTCGCGCCATTCTCGCTAAAATCACAATTTATCACCTGTACTGCAGACGCCCCTTTAATTGTCACCCCACTGTACACGCTATTACGAACGGTAATATTTAAAAGAGTGATATTATCAATTTTACCTTTTTCATCCGTAACCAAAACGATACCCGCACGGCGCCCTATATTGTTAAAAGAACGTCGCGAATTGGCAGGCGTGCCGGTGATGAGCGAGGATTCGATCACTAGATCACGAATAGTAACATTCTTTAACTCCAGATCATCATTTGTAATCGCATCACGGTCTTTGATCGCTGGGTCAAGAAACAGGATGGTACGCAGTCCTTGCCCAGCAAGTGTTACCTCGCTAGGAATCTTTAAACTCGCCGGTAGAAGATGTATGCCCGCCATCGCGACAACCCACACCGGCGTGCCGGCAGCTTGTAAAAGAGCCTCTTGCAAGGATTCTCCCGGCTTAACAAATATTGAACCAACGGGAGGTTCGCCCGCAACATTTGATGCGCCTGCCGGATAACCATATGTACTGACCTGCAAGACTTTCTGTTCGGGTGATAAATCTTTATGGAGCGCACGTCTCGCTGTAAGCACGCTGCGCGGGGAAACGCTAAGCGTCTGTTGGGCCGCAATCGAACTATAAGGCATCGATACGCCTTTTGAAGTGTAATGCTGGTATACATATTCGTAATCGTATCGTACGTCTTTACGCTGCTGTGAAATTACGCCATATGCCTGCGGTGTATCAGCTTGCAGAATAAATTTCGCAGTATATTCATACCCCAGAGCGATCCTATTGTTACCCACAGAAAATAAATCTATACCCTGACTATAAGCTATGCGCGCAGCACCCGCAAGTTCACTTTGCCCAAACTGCACATGAGCCTGATCACGCGTACTCTCTTGACTTTGACCACTAGGGTATATATACCGAAAAACACTTCCATTAATGGGACCATACAGAAAATGATCAACGCCACTCTGAAACATGGTCCGATTATCGGTGAATACCGCTATAGCCATAATGCTATGGACAATCGCCGCATCCCAGTTGCCGTTGGCTTGTGGGTAATAATGTCGAAGCAGTGGATAATAGACATTCAAAAGCATGCTTGTAAACTGTTCTATACTCTCTTGCTCCCAACCGGAATCACTATAGCGTAGTATTTCTGCGGCATTACAAAAAACGTAGCCCGTATACCCAGCAATCAACTTAGCATCATTATTATCAAAATCCCACAACTTAGAAGACCAGGTGTCGAGAATCTCAATTGCCTGATCCGCGTAGGCACGATCGCGCGTTATATACCATATCAAAGCACTGTTATAAGCCGTCGAGGCCGCTCTCGATAACTCACTTCCTCCAATATCAGGTTTACCGTAAGGCCCCCGCACTACATGGGCATATGCCTGTGATTGAAAGTCAAGCGATGTTTCTTTTTTTAGCCGCTCAAAAGCATTATGCCAAGGTTGCTGTTTGGCAAGCACTGCACTTTTCATATACGCTAAGTCCGCCGGAGTCTGATCGATCCCCGGGTGCACAAATCGTTGGCCAAACACGACACTTGCAGACCACACCAAAAGTAAAACGATCCATAATTTCTTCATTGATTAACTCCTATTTTAATTTATTTAAATACACCTGAGTCTTTTATTTGAGCTTATAACGTTTCATGCTCAATGTTGCTTTAGCACCCGCATTATCAATTTTATTGACAAAGACATAAGCCCGATAGGTGCCGTCCTGCGTTTCCAGCCAAGCGCCAGCTTCCTCTTTGAGATTTAGCGCATAATTTGGTGAATCACTTACATCCAATTGCTGAAAATCAACATCATCAATATAGATTCCGTATTTAGGATTCCCCAACTGTTGATCTCGAAGACCAAACTCTCGGCGCATTTTAGTAGAGCGGCTTAAGCCCGTGGGAAGGTCAACCTGCGGAAGATACTGCCGGTCAGCACCCGGAGATACAAGCGCATGACCAAAAGAATTCAGTTCACCACGATACAGATATACGAGGTCTATTTCCTGCGGACGTGTTGCTGCCTGAGCCGCCGAATAGAACGTCATATCCTTAATTGAAAGATAACAAGCCTGGTTATCGCTAGCTTCCAGATTAAGGACCATATCCATTACGGCAATCTGATACGGCCCCATCTTGTACGATACGGTAGAACCATCACTGCTCTTTGCTGTAAAGGTAAACTCTACCTTCTTGCCTCGTGCCTGCTCGGGCACGTCATAAAAATAACGCAGTGTTGCTGCCGAGGTATCTCTGGAGAAATTCACGATTGTTTTGGCTCCCTGATTCTCCGATGGCTTACCAATGACGACACCGACGTCAGTTCCGCCATTTATCTCATCGGAACCGGAATGCGTGTAATACGATTTATTTTCTAAATAGGTCTCTTCGCCCCCAGCAATGGAAGCTTCCACCTGCGCCCACAAAATCTTTCCCTTCTGTTTGGGCAGCGCCATAGCATAGGCGAACTCAATATCCAGACCCACAAGGTTGGGGCCTAATGAACGTTTGATCACATCATTCTGTAGATCTGCTCCGCCTTCGGGAATGCTGTATTCTTTCTCACTACAGCTGCTGAAGAATATCGCGCTGAACATAAGAATGGCAATGTGGCGAAAAAAAGTATAGCTCATATTTTTCATTGTCATATTAGTTATGGGTTTTGTATAGATATTACCACCGTGTAGGGTTTTCTAACCTTCCTATTCCCGGAGATCACCGTATAAACTTTTGGGTTTTGGAGATCGGAAAAGTCAACTTTGCCGACGATTTTCGGATCTAGCTTCGCATCGCTCGCAAGTGAAAATTGCGGATATAGATTCTTAAGATCGGTACCAAACTGTACCTCGACATCAATCGTGCATGCCATTGTATCAATAACGGCATTTGATGTCCTGACCGTAATAAAATCGGCACCTAAAAGCTCAAAGTTACTCACGTAACATTCCGCCCTATCGGTTATCAGCAGTCCATCCTCATCCATCGGTAAGTCCTTGCTACATCCCGGCAATATTGCCATAGACAGCAGCATGCATAAAAATTGTATAGTATATCGTTTCATATTTTTTTTGTTAGGGTGATCATGATCTTATCCGACATCAGCTGTTACATCCACGGCGTATTTTGGGTTAAGTTGGGGTTACGGTCGCGCTCACTTTGCGGAATTTTAAATATATAATTTTGCTGATATGTACGCTCAGAGGTGTTTTGGTAATAACGGGACTGTTGAGCACCCCATGTATCTATGCGCCATACACCCGAACCTCCGGGTGCGCCCCATATGCGCTCTATGGCACGCCATCTGCGTAGATCAAATGGACGTTGCCCTTCACCAATGAGCTCTACGATACGCTCCTGTTCGATGGCGGCAAAGAAAGCTTCCTTACTACCTGTTCGCGCGCTCGTTAACGGAGGTAAATTACCACGATGGCGGACTTTATTAACCAGCGCAATTGCTTCTTCTTGTGGACCGTTATACTCATTTGTCGCCTCGGCATACATTAAGTATACATCCGCTAAACGCATCACCGGGAACGCGTAATCACCGTCGCTTCGGCCTTGACCAGCATAATTACGAACGAACTTACGGAATACGTATCCCGAGTTTGTTCCATCGGTGTTATAGGTTATATAATTCTCGCCGCCTATAGTGATGTTCGCGCCCCATGATTTGTAAATGTAAGGTGTGAAACCTGTCGACTTTAACGATTTCATACCCACACTCATTTCATAGTCCCACTGGATGGTGGATTTCATACGGTAGTCGCGATCAGCGTAACTTTGCGGGTTTAGAGTAGAGTTTTCCATCGTGCGAGCATCTGCGAATTTAGATGGATTAACCGGCGTAAGCGGCGAAAGGAATTCTCCCGTTACGATCGATTGATAACGGTCTGCAATTTCGTAGCGCGGGCTAACCCACAGCTGACTTCCTTCGTGGGATCGTCCTGCGAAATCGCGCATGAGTTCCTCTCCTTGCCCCGTTCCCGTGCCACCGTGCGTAAAAACCATTAGCATTTCGGGATTATCCTCGTTGGCAAGTGGCGTAAACAAGTAGTAGTAATTAGGCAAGACCTCTGCTTTACCGAGCCCGTCAATATCTCCGGGTTCTCCATTTTTGTAAAGGGTAAGCCCGAAGTCATCAATAACACTTTTAAAGTCTGCTGCAGCTGCCCCAAATGCGATCTTGGCTTCGGTCGCATTGGCCTGAAACCCTTCCAGCTCGGGCCAGCCGTTCTTTTTCCAGGAGCCCCAGAATAACTGCAGTTTTCCTCGAAATGCCAATGCCGCTGGTTTTGCTGCCCTTCCCAGTTGCGAAGCACTCTGCGGCAGCTTCTCCGCGGCAAAAGTGAAATCCGCTATAATCGAATCTTTAACCTGTGCAATAGGCATACGTGCTAGATCTTGCACCTGCGCGTTATCAAGTACCGTGTGGCCAATATAAGGTACATCGCCCCACATCGATATTAGCCGGAAATAGACCATTCCCCGTAGTAGACGCGCCTCGGCAATGATAGCCTCCAAGCCTTCGACAGACTGTGCTTTCGCCTGGGGCAGCATTTTGTTAACATTATCAATAACGTAGTTTGTACGATTTACTGCGCCATACAGATACCTATAGTACGTATTGAAGTTACTCCCATACCCTGTAGGATTATAGCCTCCTCCGCGATACGGTGCTCCTCCATAGATATCACCACCGCTAGTGCTATTATTCGAATTACGTGTTCTAACGTATTCACCCTGACCATCGAAGTAATAATCGCGATCAAAACACGCACGCACACTGGTATAAGCACCCTGCAATGCATACGTCGCATCGGCCTCTGTTTGCCAAAACGATTCACCCCCTAACTCCGTAGTTGGCTGTTGATTTAGTAGGTCCTTTCGGCAGGAAGCCACCGTAAATAGTACCGTCGCAGCGAGCGCCAAGGATAATATATTAATGTGTATTTTTTTCATCTCTATAATTATTTAATTAAGCACTATGGAAATTAGATACCGATGTTTATCCCGAAAGAAAATGACTTTGTTAGGGGGTACGCATCACTTCTATTACCCGTTTTCTCCGGGTCTAAGCCCCGGTATTTGGTAAATGTCGCCAGGTTCTCTGCAGTAAAAAACAGGCGTACATTGCTTACCCCAGCACGCTTTGTCCAGTCTTTCGGAAAAGCATAACCTAGCTGAATATTCTTCAGACGCAGGTAGCTCATATCATCGAGCCAAAATGTGGTCTCTTGCGTATTATTGCTCCCCCCGATACGGGGCCATTCACCATCGCGGTTTTCAACTGTCCACGGGTTCTCCCAATGTTCTACACTCGCGGCGTAGCGTGCTGAAGGGAAGTTCACATCGTTGTAGTTATTAAGCCAGTAGTCCTTGCGTCCAGTTGCAGCTTGAAAAAGTACCGCCAGGTCCAGCCCTCGCCATGCTAAATAAGCATTCAAACCGTAGTTTGCTGATGGTCGATCGCGCTGCACATTCGGATAGGCTTTTTTATCGTTGCCGTCAATCCGGCCATCACCATTGAGATCTTTACGTAAAATATCACCCGGCGATGCTCCTTGTGGAGTTGCATTATAAACGTCCTGCCAGGTCTGCGCGATACCCACATCTTCATAGGTGTACAAAAAATGGTATGGCATATTTAAAAACACATGCCCTCTGGTGAGGTATTCATTCCATTCCTCCAGATTGGTTTGGTTATACGAGGCATTTAAATTAATGCTGTAATTAAACGCTCCTCTACGATCTTTCCATGTAAAATTCCCTTCAATACCGCGGTTACGCAGGTTACCGATATTTGTACGAGGTGCATCATAGGCTCCTGTTAATAATATCGATAGGTCAGAAGGTCGGTTCATACCGGTTGTCAGCCTGTCGTAGTAATCAATTTCTGCGGTAAGTCTATTATCAAGAAATCCTAGATCAAGCCCAATATTTAACACCGAGGTTTTCTCCCAAGTAAGGCTCCTATTGACCATCTTGCTGTTCACAAACCCGCGCACAATGGATCCATCTATCATATAGGCATTGGCATCCAGCGTTTCTTGCTGTTCATAACGACTAACACCACTGTTATTCCCGAGCCCGCCGTACGATGCCCGTAGCTTACCATTTTGCAACCAATGCTGCGTGGAGGCCATAAATCCTTCCTCGCTAAAGCGCCAGCCAATAGCTGCCGAAGGGAAAAAACCGTACTGGCTGCCTGGTAGAAACTTCGAGGAACCGTCATAGCGAAAATTTGCTTCAAAAAGATATTTATCGTAAGCTGTATAATTTAATCGGCCGATGTAGGAGCGTAATCCTTCAGCATCCGAATTACCTCCTGCTGATTGGATATCGGCAAGGGCGGCATCTATTTCATGCAGCGAAGGGTGAAGCCTATCATTACGTGAGCTGCGCTGAGATCTTTTACTCCAATATTCTTCACTATATACAAATAGGGCGCGAAGATCATGTTTCTGAGCGATCACCGTATGATAATTCAAACGACCATTTAGCTGCGTTTTATAGCCTGTATTCGTATAGTTCGCAATTCCCGCATTCTCGCCAATATAAACACGCGAACCGAAGGATTCTGATTGGAAATTGTAGGCATGGGTGGGTATAGGTGCATTCCAGCGAAATTGATTGAAATAGTCAACCGTGTAGTCCACCCTGGCAGTAAGCCCTTTCAAAGGTGTCCAATCAATATATACACTCGGGGTTACCTCCTGACGGTCCTGGTAATTCAAATTGTTAACGAACTGTGAGTAGGGATTAAAAGCCTGCGGATCCTCGTTATACGCCATCACTCCACCGAAATAACCCGTAATCGGATCATAGGGCAGCACGCCAGCTATTGCATACTGCAAATCGAAATTTCCCGAGTTATCGGTAAACCCATCGTCAAAAGAATAGGTTTGTTTAGACCAGTTTCCCGCGAAACGAGCCCCCACATTCATGTTTTCACGAATTTTATAGTCAAAATTAAACCGCGCATTATAACGCTTATAATCATTATTTATCTGCAGTCCTTTTTCATCCATAATTCCCGCTGAGATAAAAAAATTGGCTTTATCGTTACCTCCAGATGCTGAAATGTTATGATTTTGAAGAGCGCCATCGCGCATAACCACATCCCACCAATCGGTATTTGGGTAACGCAATGGGTCAATCATACCTAAAGCCATCCATTGATCAATTGTTCCGTCCTTAAAAGCCCAATCATCCCGTTCGGTATTAACCGCTGCTAGCCGCTGTTGCAAGGTTAACGCGCGCGGGTAATCAGCCATATAATTGATTGCACGCGTTGGCTTTTGCAATGCATAAGAACTCGATATATTAATGCTAGTCTTGTCTTGCCCCTTACCCGATTTGGTCGTAATCAAGATAACACCATTGGCAGCCCTGGAACCGTAAACAGCGGCCGAGGTAGCATCTTTCAGTACGGAAATACTTTCGATGTCACTGGCATTGATACGATTTATGTCTACATCAGGCATCCCGTCGACTACTACCAATGGGCTGGCATTATTCACCGTGCCCAGTCCTCTGATCAACAAAGACGCACTATTGTTACCAGCCATGCCGGTACTTTGATTGACCGCTAGGCCAGGCATTAGCCCCGAGAGACCCGAGGAAACGTTTGTCAGTGCACGATTTGTGAATTTTTCATCAACATTTAGGGACGATACCGATCCTGTCAGATTGACTTTTTTCTGCGTACCGTAGCCGACAACCACCACTTCGGTAAGTGCCGAAGACTGCTCGATCAAAATAACATCCACTTGTGTGCGCCCGTTGAGCGCCACTTCTTGCGAAGTAAAACCAACGTATGTGAACACCAAAGTGCCTGCTGATCCTGCAGGTGTATTTATTGTAAATCGTCCTTGTGCATTGGTCGTCGCACCAAAGGTAGTATCCTTAATTTTAACGCTAACGCCTACAAGAGGGTTTCCACTTTGGTCACTGACAATCCCATTGACGACCCGCTGCTGATAATTTATGCTTCCCGGACTTATAATAAGTCGTGTTTCTGTAGCATAAGAAGCGGATGTTAATAGAAAAAATAAGAGCGAAAAGGGTAAACACTTATACGGCAAATGTTTCTTTTTTAAAAAGATGGGAAGCAAAAAGTTTCGGATGCTAGGCAAATGAATCTTCTCTAACGTATACACAAGCATACATCGGATGGAGGTAATATATTCCATACATTAACTAATTAATTGGTTATAATCTGATATTTAGGTTTCGTTAAGCAGTACCCGACACTTCTGATTTAGTAAAAGAGCGAAACGCCGAGCGATAATATGCTTAACTTTTTATCACGCATTGCGAACAGGAAGAATTCTTACTGCTCTGCCGTTAGACTCGTGATAAAAAATTAAAAGAAGCGATTAGCATGGCGTAGTTCATAGAACACTCGCATAAAATAACACTGGCTCCTATCTCCCCTAGGATACGCCAATACTTCTGCAGAATCTATTGCGGTCATATGGTATAAAATTAAATGGTTAGCATTGTGGCCTACATGGTAGAACCTAAACAAATGTCGGTGGCACCGCCATCTTTTATGGGGTAATTTTTGTTCAAAGTGGTGGAAAAATGGTGTGTAACGGACATGAAATCGCACTTAACCTTCCCGTTATACAAATTGACTGTCTATTTCTTCTATTGCATCTAATAGGTTCCGGGGCAGCTCTAAGAAACAGTGTAAGGCAGAAAAACACGATAAAAATAAATCTAAATTGACACCTTTAAATTACTCCTGCTTACGCGTTTGTACGTATTGCGAGGGAGACACGCCAAAGAACTTTTTGAATGTTTTACTAAAGTATTTCGGGTCCGTAAAACCGACTTTATAAGCTACCTCACTAACGGTTATATCGACCGCCGTTTCGAGTAATTGAGCGGCCTTTTTTAAACGAACCACATTTATAAATTCAACAACATTTAATCCTGAGAAATTTTTAACCTTGCGATAGAGCACCGTACGGCTCATTCCACAATAACGTGCCAGATCTTCAACGCTAAAGCTTTCCTGGTCGATATGTTCCTGAACGATCTCCATGACTGTACTTAAAAAGCTATTCTGTTCAATCACAACTTCCTCTGTGGGTTTTACAATATGATTTTGTATAAACCTATCCTCCAAACGCTTACGTACATCAAGCATATTTCGGATCTTCAGTCGCAATAACTGTACACTAAAAGGCTTGGTGATATAATCATCCGTACCCTGATTAAATGCCTCCAATACATACGGTTCGGCGGTACGTGCAGTAAGTAAGATCACTGGAATATGGCAGGTCATTCTTGTCTTGCGAACTTTCTGCAGTAGTTCCATACCATCGCTATTGGGCATCATCACATCACTAACGATTAGGTCGGGTACTATTTGTTCGGTGAGGTCCCAGGCCTGTTGACCATCAGCAGCCTCTTTAATAATATAGTGCTCAAGCAGACTTTCTCGGATAAATGAGCGAAGCTCTATATTATCCTCTACAATAAGCAGTAGCGGCTTGCCTACTTTGGCAGCCCCAGAACGATAATCATTATCGCAGGACGCCTCTGCCTCCTGCTCTACCTCGGCGAGTGGTACCTCGGCCACAGGAACCTGTTCTATATCAGCCAAATCTCCCACGGGTAAGGTAATACGCACAACCGTATTATAGGGCTGATCATCCCGCTTTAGTTCACTTAAGGCGGTTATTTCTCCCCCATGCATTCGGACCAATGACCTGGCAAGAGCGAGGCCAATCCCTGATCCAATCTGTAGATTTCCTTTTTGTGTAGACTGATAAAATTCATCAAATATGTAGGGCAGATCTGTCTTGGTTACGCCTCTGCCGGTATCCCAAACGGCAATTTCGCAATGATCTGCCATATCCTGGGAGGCGGACATGGATAGATGTACACAGATGCTCCCTCCTTTGGGTGTAAATTTGAATGAATTAAATAAAATGTTTGTTAGCACTTTCTCCAGCTGTTCTTTATCAACATGAAGTCTAACGCCCTCTGGTAAATAGGAGCGCAACACAAGGCGAATGTTATTCCGTTCACTAAGGATCTTAAAACTATCCAAAATACCCTGCGTGAACAACTTAATATCGGTCCACTCGCGCTGCAAAACGATCTGACCGCCCTCGTGTTTACGGAAATCCAATAGTTGATTCACTAAATGAAGTAGTCTGTCAACACTATTGCTCGCACTTTGCAAAAGAGAACGCGCCCCATTGGAAAGTTCGCTTTGTTCTCCCAACCTTTCTATAGGGCCGGCTATAAGTGATAATGGGGTCCGCAGCTCATGGGAAATATGTGTAAAGAAGTCTAGTTTTGCTTCGTGTATCTCTTTTTGTTTTTCAAGGGCCATATGCTCCCGTAGGAGTTCCTGCCGAAGTTTATTACGGATGCCCAAGAAGCGGATGCCATAAAATATCACGAGGCCTATAATGGCTAAGTAAATGCAATATGCCCACATCGTCCGCCAGGGGGCCGGCAATATCTTTATTTTAAGAACCGTGGGGCTTTCATTCCATATTCCATCATTATTGGCGCCTTTTATAAATAATTCGTAATTGCCCGCATCAAGGTTCGTATACGTAGCAACCGGCATGCTGACATAATTCCATTGCTGATCAAAATTCTTCAAAAAATAAGCGTATTTATTTTTATCGGCGTGGATATAGTTTAACACACTAAATTCTAAACTAAATACGTTCTGCGTATGGTTAAGCACCAGCTCCTTGAGCAAAGAAATATCGGCTTTTATTGGGCTGTCCTTTCCGGGAACAACAGTTTTATTAAAAAGGCGTAACTGTGTAAAAACGACCGGTGGAATAAAATCGTTGGTAAGGATACTGTCAGGATGAAAAATAGTAAACCCGGCAAAGTTCCCAAATGCGAACCGTCCAGCAGAAAGACGTCGAGCCGCTCCATAAATAAACTCATTGCCAACCAAGCCGTCGTTTTGGTCATAATTTCGAATTTTATTCGTCTGTGGGTCGAGGCACGAAATCCCTGCATTGGTACTAAGCCACAGGTTATTACTATCATCATGCAAAATACCGAATATATTATTACCAGCGAGACCACTATCTACATCATAACGTACAAACCGATCACCATTAGGGTCGTATAGATTTAGCCCTGTCATATTCGTTCCGACCCATATCCGCCCTTTTCCATCTTCATGAACACTAATAACGTCATCCCCACTGAGGGTGGAAGGGTCACCTTTCTTATGTAAAAAAGTAACAAAGCGCTCACTTTCTGGTCTCTTCAAGTAGAGCCCACGCTCACTACCAATCCACAGGTTACCTTTGGAATCTTCAAACAAGATCCGCACCATATTTGATAACAAGTCCCCGGTATGGGTGCTAAAGGTCTCTAACTTCATCCCTTTACTCCCTTTACGTCTCCTTTGCACTCCCCCACCGAATGTTGCAATCCAGAGGTCACCCTTTTTATCCTGTAGCAGAGAATAAACATTATTGCTCGCCAGAGATTCAGGATCGGTTGGATCGTGGCGAAAATGCTCAAATGTCGTTTCCCCTCGACGTCTGAGGTTAAGACCGCCCTCGTACGTACCAACCCACAGGTTCAGTTCGCTGTCTAGGCAGAGTGCTTTTATGGTATTATGACTTAAGCTCCCTGAGAAACCTGGTTGGTGCCGCTGGTAGGTGAATTCACCAGTTCTTTGGTCTAAAAAATTCAGTCCTCCACCTTCGGTACCTATAATGAGCGTACCATCGGGCTGCTCGGCAAATGCACTCACCACATTAAAATTCAGTCCCTGGCCAGGATGCGAGCTGTAGGAAAAATTTTGAAATTCGGGAATGCCATCATCAATAATGTTTAATCCTCCGAAATACGTTCCAATCCATATCGATCCGCGCCGATCTTCATAAATCGGACGAATAGAATTATTTGTTAAGCCATAGCTCTGCGTATCTTGCGCATGATAATTCTTAAAATGTCCTCCCTGAAACAGCGAAAGACCATGAAATGTTCCAATCCACACTCTTCCTTTACGATCTTTAACGATAGAGCGTACATCGTTGCTCGGTAGGCTATTTTTCTGCCCTTCGATATGTTTATAGTAACTGATCGTTCTTGTACGTTCATCAATCACTTTTATACCATCGTACTTGGTCGCCACCCACAGCACGCCAGGGCTCATCTCGTAGATTGCTACGGACCTGCGCTCGGCATGCCCCCCATCGCCTTGAATAGGATAAATATCCGCTAAGCGCAGCTCCAATCCACTGCGGATCATCGACACCACCCCTTGGTCGGTACATAACCATATCTTACCTCGTGCATCTTCATACACGTACCGAAAATTCCGGTAAATATGTGCCTTATCACCAATTTCTATAGGTATGCTGTTAAAAACTAGCTCTGCTCTGGGATACTCGCCTTCAATTATTCGGTATAAACCAGTGCTTGCCGCAATCCATAATTGATGCCGCCTATCCTCCATGATATGGTACACAAGCGGCTCGGATTTTGTGCTGCTTGATTGCAGGTTCGAAAGGCGAATACGGCTAAAATTATCATGGGCTCGGTTGTAAAGGTTAAGGCCGTCGACTGTCGCTACCCATAGCCGTTTTCGGCTATCCTCCATAATCGACTGTACGAAGTTACTCCCAATGGATGTACTATCCCGCGGGTTATTACGATAGGTCGTAAATTTACGCGAATCGTACTTGTTAAGCCCATCTCGCGTTCCAATCCACATAAACCCTTGATAATCCTGCATAATAGCAAATACACTACCTTGTGATAGTCCATCATTGACATTAAGGTGCAAAAAACGGATATCTCCAGCAAGCAGCATATTACTTAAAAATAATAGCACGCATAAGGAAACGTAAAACTTCGTTAATCGTCGGATCATCGGTTAAATAGGTCTATTTTAATATTGAGATGATCAAAAATAATCAATTTAACATACAACTGGCTACCGTTATTTTTTTTTAGTAACGCCCGGTATGGCGTCGCTGCAGTTTCTGCAGTTCGAATAACGAGGGTACCGGAGCTTTTTTACTATGCTGATATATATATCCCGTAGGTCTGCCTTCTAGGCGTCCCCGTAATAGTGCCCCTCGACTGAAAAAACTATAGTTTTCGCCCGAAACCCACGGCCGCTGCAACGTAATACCTTGCGCTTCACAATTCCATAACACCTGCGTTATCCCAGCCCAGCCGTGGCCTGTACCCCAATTCCCTCGATCCTGCACATTGATCTGGCCATCGGTAACGATCTGATCATACAGCGTCCCTACCGCCCAGCGGTGATGTGGACCAATATCGGCATGCGCATATTCCGCGCGACAATTCGTAAAAACATTCGGTCCTAGGGTTTTAGCACCAGTTACAAAATCATGGCGCCCGTGAGACGTATAAAGATTTTTGAAGAGATTAAGCTGCCCGTTGTTATTAAACGAATAACGCCGTCCGCCGGTAATGATGGATTTAGGCGTTAGAGAGGTGCAGTCCAGGACGGTCACCTGCTTAGCGTAATAGCCCAAACTTACGGCAGCATAGCCGAAGTATTGGGCGGTAATACGTTCCACCCAGCAATTTTCCAGCTTATCCATGTCAACCGCAATCCATCCGTGATTTTCGTCCTGCTCATCTGCATATTCCGATTCTAGTCGTAGATCTTCGATGCCCACCTGCGCAATTCTACCCTCAAAGGTGAAAGGGTATATATGGGCAGCACCATACAGCTTATCAATAGCCATCATCACCGGATTGTCTAAAGATATAGTATCTCCATTAACAGCGGTTACACGACGCTCAAATTTCAGCTCATAATCTGTAGGCTGCCACTGAACCGTTCCCGTTTTAGCGTCAATCTGATCCATCTTCAGGGCCGAAATCCAGCGATCGTTCATATTATAACACAAAAGGATATCCATCCCTACCTTTAAACCGGCCGCATCGGCTAAAACAAGCTTCTTAGCGCCCTGCGGCACATAATTTTGAATCACGCGCTGCGCCTCACTTTGGCGAACATTATAGTCACCTGTTCCGGAAATTTTAAGCAAGCTACGACGTCCGCTGCCTGTTGCTATGATTGTGGTACCTCCGGCCTTATCTCCTTCTCCTTTCAACACAACTCCACTCTGGTTAATCTTTAAAGTACCTGCAATACGGTATATTCCCTTAGCCAGCAAAATAGCTCCCCTGAGGCCGTCTTTATCAGGTGGGAGAGCGCTAACACTATCAATCGCCTGTTGTATAACATGCTGATCGTTGCCACTGCTCGATGGGTGGAGTACAACAACGGTAGGAACCTGAGGAATGGCTCTTTTACCTTGCGTATATCCGACAGCTGAAAAATCCGGTATAATATTCCCTCGCTCATCGGGAATATACGTGATATTCCCCTGTTTATCAATTTGGATAGCAAGCTGCTCCTGCCCGGTTACCTGTTGCGCAAAACCCGTCACGCTAACCAATAGCGACACTAGAAGCAAGGGCGCAAAAAAATATTTCGATGCATTCTGTTTGTTAATGTTTATTAGAAATTCCCTACTAATGTCACTTGTTTTCTTAATGCTTTTCATCTTTATCTTCGATTCATTGTGTTGATTAATTCTGTTTTCTATCACACCCACCCATGATTATTTATTCCATACATCAGTTTAAAACCAGATAACTGGGTTTCGAATCGGTAGATTCCTGATTACCTCGCCCTGGGTGGGTAGATGGTCTAGTTTGGCCCAGAGCTCTATCCACTGGTCTTTATTGTACGCACTCGCGCAAAACACGAGGGCAGGCTGCGCAACAGGCCACTGTTCCCAGTACATCACATCCTTTTGGTAGGGCCATGCGTCTTTGTTTTTCATAAAAGGGTACATAAATTCCATTGCTGTCCGAAGGCTCGCCCCGCTGTCGGTACTGAATTCCCACAAATTGTCTTCAGAAGAGGAAAGTATGTGTGCAATCATTACCATCGCATCGAGATTAAATAAAGAATAACCGTAAGGTTTAGTTCTACTGAGTTCTAAAGGAAAACTCCCATCCGAGGACAACTGCGTAGGTAACAACACTGTTTTAAAACGCTCGCGCGCAAGTTCAAGCTTCGCCTTATCGCCTACCAATTTTGCAAAACTAGCAACCTGTAGCACCCAGCAAGTACCATGATTATTGGATGCTTTCATCTCGTCAAGACCGTACTGATGTGAGGTTATCCAGTCAAGATATTCCGCAAACCATTCGTGAACCTTCTGTTTGGTCTCTACCGGAAAATCCTCGGCGCGCTCAAAAACAAGCATGCCCTGAGCAACCTCTATTAAGTGGATCGTGTCGATAATTCCTATTCCACGTCCGCTAAAGAGACCTTTTATAGCCTGAGCGTACAAGAGATTTGGATTCATTTTCGTGTCCGCATGGACAAACCAGGCCTCAAGATGCTTTATAGCATGCTCAAGGTATATTGGATCGGGCTTAAGCGTATAGGCAGAGGCTAATGCGCCGATAATTCGACTAAATCGAATCATCGCTCGGCGGTGGGAGACAAAATTTTCAGGGTTACTCTGCCCATCACGCCGCACAAAGGGTCCCTGGGGATTTTGCGGATCTGGCCACCAATAATCCCCTTCTGAATAAAAATCATGAACGCCTCCTTCACTACGCGTACAAATTGTGGCCGTTATCGTCTGGGGCTGTTCTCGCAGGGCCCAGGCCGCCTGATCTTCGATCTGCTGTTTTAATGTGCTACGGACCTTTTCAGCGACGGAAGGTTGCTGAGCACGCAGAGCGGTGGAGAAATAAAGTAGACCTAAAATCGGCAAGTACTTCACAACTTTCATCAGGTTAGTTTTTAACATCTTCATACTCATCTTTACTTTCTTTCCCGATCAGCGGTGTAAGTTGATAGGTCAGGCCGGGTTTAGTTTCAAATTCAATTTCGTAAGACTGCGGGATATCAAGTTCCAGTAATGATCCTTGGGTATTGTTAAAGAATTTCATGACCGCCTTATGTTCGTTTACGCTTCTTGTTTGATCAGATGTAATCACTTCTGTCTCATTGTGTCTTACCACAAGCGGTTGCCAGGAGCGCACCCGGCAGACGCCTCCATTTCCCGAATGGATGCTCGCAGCATGAAGTTTCCCTTCGTTCCACTTTATATTAACGCTAAAATTGCCTCGTGCTCTTATGCCTGATATATACCCTTGGGGCCACCTATCAGGCAATGCTGGCAACAGATGGATTTCTGAGGCGTGGCTTTGCATCAACATTTCAGTTATGCCGGCTGTGGCACCAAAATTACCATCGATCTGAAAAGGAGGATGGGCGTCAAACAGATTGGGATATGCACCACCACCACTCATCTGTCCTCTTTGCTCCCGGGGGTCGATATAATGCAAGGCGTCTTTTAAAATTTTGTAGGCATGATTACCGTCAAAGAGCCTGGCCCACCAGTTTGTTTTCCATGCCATGGACCAACCGGTACTCTCATCACCCCTATCAAGTAGCGTCCGTTTCGCCGCTGCAGCGAGCTCAGGAGTTTTTATCGTACTAATCTGGTTGCCTGGATAAAGACCAAAAAGATGCGAGATATGCCGGTGTTTATCCTGCGGATCATCCCAGTCCTTATACCACTCTTGCAGTTGCCCGTCCCCTCCGATATGATATGGATAAAGGCGCTCCATTGCCGCTTGGAGCTGCAGTTTAAACGGCTCGTCTACGGCAAGCAGTTCGCAAGCGGCTATACATGCAGAAAAGAGTTCACGAATAATAGCCATATCCATGGTACTGGCCATACTCAGCTGATACTCCTTGCCTTTAATTTTCACGGTGTTCTCCGGCGAAGTGGACGGAATCGTAATTAGATATTTGCCGGTCGGATCGTCTACTAACCATTCAAGCATCGCCACAGCAGCACCTCGCATCAACGGATAAGCTTTTTGGGATAAAAAAATTAGATCTTCGGAATATAGATAATGCTCCCACAAATGACAACTGAGCCACGCGCCGGACATAGGCCATGCCGACCAGCGAGGCATCCCTTTGGGATCCCATGTATAACCTCCTGTAGGCGATGTTTTTGCCCATATATCCGAATTATGGTGACTGAGCCATCCATTGTTAATACCGTAATTTACGCGGGCTGTCTGCGCACCATTAACGGCGAGCTCACCTATAAAATCAAATAACGGAACGTGACATTCAGCTAGATTCGTATTCTCTGCTAGCCAGTAATTCATCTGGGTGTTGATATTCATCGTATAATTACTTCCCCAGGGGGGCTGAAGATCGTTGTTCCATAACCCTTGTAAATTAGCAGGAGGCCCACCAGGGCGCGAACTCGCGATAAGCAGATAACGACCAAATTGGTAATATAGTTCTAAAAGACCATTGTCGGACTCGCCAGCAGAAAATCTACGTATGCGCTCGTCGGTGGTACGCTTGGTATTAACAGGATCACCACCTAAAGAAATGGCCACCCTATTAAAAAGAGACGAATGATCCTGCACGTGCTCTTTTTTGAGTCTTTTAAAAGATTGCTTTTGAAGCTCCTGTAGCCCTTTCAAAGCAGCCTTATGGGCATCCACTCCCTGAAGTCCTGGTGACTTATCAAAACCTGCAAAGCTTGTTGCATCGGTAAGGAAAACAAGAACTTCATCAGCTCCCCTCACATTCACTTGTCCATTTTCATTTGCAACCGTACCACCACTGGTGTGAACGGCGGCATGAATTTCAAACCGCATCCCCTCGCCAAGGGGTTCATTGTATACCACTTGCCTTGGCTCAAAATCACGTTTGGCTATGTAGCTTGGTGCTACACCCTTTAACACCATTTGCCCATTCAGATCTGCTATGACAGTGTGCTTCAATTTGCTAGTAAGCTCCATTTTAAACGAGATCGCTCCAGGTCTATCTGCCGAAATTCGTAGAACAAGACCTCCATCTGTTCTGCTAATAAACGATTCCCTGATATAGTTGATATCATTAATTCTATACCGGACTTTACTTACAGCGCTATCCAAACTAAGCTCCCTGTAGTAATTTGATACCGAAGAGTCCCCATGTTGGAAATGCAGCCACAGGTCTCCCATTGGGAGATAACTAGCGGAATATGGGCCCTGCATCTTCTTCCACAGGTTCTCAGCCTGCGTATACTTCTCTTCCAAAATCGCTTTTCGAACTTCCGGAAGCACGGCTAGCGCGCCTCTATTATTGCCATCACTTGGATAACCCGACCACAATGTATTATCGTTCAGCTGATAATGTTCTGTCTCAAGACCTCCAAAAACCATGGCTCCCATCTTTGCATTTCCTAGAGGCAAAGCCTCTTCCCAAGCGATCGCCGGTTTATTGTACCACAGTTTTACATCCTGTGCTATCACGCTCAAACTCATAGCGAGACAAAAAGGGAGACAAACTATTAAATATCTGAAATATGTTTTCATGTTATAGGCGATTTTATAATAACAGGCTACGACCATTTTTTTAAACTTGACAATCCTTGAAGTATTTTTTACAAAAAGCAATTTCAATACATCACTATTAGTATTGAACCTTTCATACAGCTCATACAGCGCTAGATCAGTAAAATTATCCGATGGTTGTAACTAGCGGTGGACGTTTACTCCTGTAAAGAATAATCTTTCAAGTTTAATGTAATGACTATAGTGTTTGGTTAGCGCATCTGGTTATATATACATTAATGCTCAAATATAACGAGGTAAAGAGAATCAATGGGGAGAATTTTAATTCAGAATGGTGTAGATTTCGTTCAGAACTACGATACTTGCACCCTATGCCGCTGACAGCAGGGAAGCCGAATTTGGAGCAAAAGTTTTTAACGCAAATAAAAATCTTTTCCAAGACTGGTGATCCTATGATCCGTGAAATAAATATCATCTAACGATAAATACAACTTCTGATTTATCGGAATATCCAACTACTTTAAATACTGGAGCAACAGAGTCGTCGTACCGGTCCCTCTTGCTCCTTTTATACCTATCAATCCGTCGCTCCAGTCAATTTCTTGATCTAGATAGTGGGAGAAATCTAAATTAGTTCGGTCAAGCAAAACGTTTGATAAATCCATCAACTCTTCCATTATTGCACTTTTAGAAGTGCAATACACAAAGCAAAATGCACTTTTAAAAGTGCAGAAAAGCGTACTGAGGAAATATAATTAAACACCTCTTGCTTTTTGTACCTTTCAAAAACCGGTTTTATTGACAAAAAAATGGAGTAAACAAACGAGGAATTTTATTTTAATTAAGCTACGTTTTGCCATACTCAACTACGAACGTACGTGGGATTTTTTATTTTCAAACCACAGATGTATCTATACTGAAGTCTTACGTAAGTACAGTGCAGGGAAATGGCTTGTGAGGCATATTAGTTACGCCTACTTCCCTCTTTTTACTACCTTTTACTTTTTAAACGAAAACATATTAACGCTTATTACTGGTCCCCCAGCCGTTGCTTAAAACAATAAATACAATATTCGCGGGAATCAGTGCTTTCAGAATTGAATTATAAAACACTGTAAATTAACCTATTGTAAATCACATTTACTTCGCGATCTTCTGAACGATTAGAAAAATCATTTTTTACTAAATCACTTCACTAGTGTCCCACTAAAATCGGGACGTTTTAAAAATTAAGAAGGGCGGGGATTCTAATACAAGAAGCCAAATAGCCATAAAGGGATTTTATTATGGAAGCCATGCGTTATATCGTCTGAAACTACAAAAGCATCCTTGAGACCAGTTATCTGATTTGCCGATTTACCTTTACCACCAATCTCAAAGGTATAACGATTATCAACGACAAAATCTCCTTGTTCTACATATATTAGTTCATGATTATATCCCACTTGGTTACCGAAAAACGTTTCACGCAAATTCCCTTTATTTGTATTCCTTTTACCCAGCACGTAGGCAATATTCGTGTTCTCTAAAAAAATTTTTGATGGTTTCTGTAGCAAGCTTGTGCCTTCGCCTATTTTAAATAAATTCCGCGTTAGATCAATTTCGTCTAAATAATGTAGGTAAGACAACAAGGTACCTCGATTTATTCCGATTTTGTCACTAAGTTTACTAACATTTGGAATAAAGGGCACAGACTCAGCAATCACCGTCAACAACTGTTTAATTTTTCCCACGTAGGCAATATCTATATTTCGCAAAAGGGGTAACTCAATTTCCAACATCAGACTTATGACCTCTTCTAATCGATTATAATATAAATCTAATTCCTCCTTATAAAATGGGTAATACCCGTATCTTAGGTAATTTTCAAAATAAACAAATGGTTTGATTTGCTTATTAATCTCTCTAGCCTTAGCAGTATGTTGATTCAATAACTCCTCCAATGTCAACGAACTAAAATGTACTCCAGTTTCTAACGCAAGGTACTCTCTGAAAGAAAAGCCCTGCATTTTATAGGTAACAGCCCTCCTACTCAGATCCGCGCGGGCGTTCAAAATATCTAACAACGATGAACCCGTAAACACGATCTTCATATCGGGATAATCATCGTATATATTTTTCACTTCTTGCGCCCAACCACTATATTTATGAACCTCGTCGATGAACAAATACTTCCCTCCCTTCTTATCGAATTCATTTACTAAACTCAATAATGAATTTGAATTGAACCAAATAGCATCTAAACTAACATAAATGACTTCATCGAGTCTGTCGGCTAAATGAAGTTTTATAAACTGTAGCAGCATTGTTGTTTTACCGATACCTCTTGCCCCTTTAATCCCAATCAATCTAGCATTCCAATTGATATCGGACATCAAACTACGGGTGAAATTAACATCAGTCCGATCTAATTTTCGATGAAAAAGCTCTATAAAATTTTCCATATTTGTTTATTACAATAAACAAATATACTAATATATTGTTCATCATGATAAACAAAAAATACCAAATATAGTTTACTAAACTAAACAATATAAAAAACTTCTGGCCTACAAAGCCCATTTTGGAATAGCTTTGCAGCTCGAACTCTTTTTCTTAGCCATAATATCGTACCAGTCTTAGCGGTTCAGGGTATAGTTTTTTAGACTTGTATCCGTTTAGTACAATGGTGTCATCCGCCAATAGTCCTGTCGAAGGGTCGATGTTGAAATTGCTTTCAATAACGGAGAAATCCATTGTGGATTTGGCTCTGGAATTAAAACAGGTTGTTTGGGCGAGCTTTCATCCCAAACAACCCGTCTATCTAAAAAATTCAAACTACTATAAAGGAAGATTTTCAAAATCAATATTAGGTGCCGCAGCAGTATTTTCAAAATTGAATTTAGTATTCGGGGCAACAATTTCACTAAAGAATCCCCCATTTTTTAGGAAGAAACCTGTTTGGTTTGCCCCCCCCAAGGCATCGATTCTTTGGTTTGCTTGATACGTATTATCAACCGTAAAATTCGCTTCCGCAATTTTCTTCCACTGCCCACTACTTGTAATCACCCATTGATTTTTATAATTGGCTGTTCTTGACAATGCTCCTTTTTCTGGATTAAAATTTTCAAGGAAACTATGAAACCCTGTTAAATATTTATCCGTCTTTGGTCTCTTAAAACTTGCTATTAATTTCCAATTATCTTCATCAGGAGCATAGAACCACGCGGTAAAATCTGTCTTTCCATTCCCGTCAGGTTGACCTTTTAAAAGGAATTTATAGGTATTACCGGCCTTCCAGTTATATTTCAGATAACTTTGCCCACCAGAACCTTCATTCCCAAATTCACCCGTATAAACTCCTGGTCCTTTTTTATTTAACATAATTTTTTCATCTTCAGGAATCGAATTTGGATCATCAGTAGAATACGGACTCCAAACAGAAAATAAGATTCTTCTTTCCGATTCACTGTTCACCTGAAAACCAAAATAACCCTCACTAAATCCATTTGCCATAAAATAAGATCCAATTGGATCTGAACCTTCGGGAACCTCAACTTCGGAATAATAGTAACTTACATCGTCCGTTGTTGGAATGGTATAGCCTAGGTGACAAGATGGACCTCTTCTTGCCCAATAGTAATATTCAGGGTCATTGCTATAAATCACGCCTTCATTAATTGCAGCACCCGTAACAGAATAACTCTCCACATCAGCAAAGTACCCGCCAGATTTATGTACGCCTTGAAGATCAATTTTAATGTAGCCGGCCTCTACATCAAAATCACCGATGGGATATTCTTTAAGGTCTGCACCAGAAAGCTCTACTGTTCTACGCTCACCGTTAATTGAAATTTGTACCTGACTTGTATTACCAGAAGGAAGGACCTTAGCTTTAAGTCCAAGATTTAATTTTCCATCTTTATTAACTCGAATATAAGTACTCGTAACTGTTTTCTCGTTGTCCCAATTCGTTAATCCATTGTTTGTAATTCTTTCAGAAAATGTTCCGCTACCTGATGAGAGGAAAGCATTACCTGCTAAGGGAAGCGTATAAACTGTATCTAAAGATTCTTCGTTTTTTGGAGATGCAGATTGGAGGTCTTGAGAACAGGACGTAAAGCTGATAAATCCAAGTACTATTACAAGTAAAATTTGATTTAATAAATTTTTAAATTCCATAAGGGTATATTTTAAGGATTATTTAAATTTAGCGATACTAATTCTCATCTTAAAGTATTCAGCAAAAGCAAACGTTTGTCTAAAATTTTAATGCACAAATACATATCAATATATTATGTTGGTTTCATGATCGGGTAACCATACTGCTAAAAGATGACATGCTGAAAAAGGATTTATACAGAAAATTTGGCTTGTATTGATGAGATTGGGATTTTCTCACGAGTAAACATCTGCTTGATCCGGTGTAGCGGTATATGGTATGTATATCTAGCACCACTGTATATTTCGATTCGAAATTGCTATCCACTAGACGTTCTTCTTCTTCAATAATCTCAAAAAGGAAATGAATTGTACTGTGGGAGATGAACACCGATCACACGGAAATTAGGATACAGTTAACGAATTATATCTATTAAATTGGATAACAGAGATATTTGAATGCGAACGTCTTTTTCATCGTCGAGAAGCTCATCATCCACATGCATGTCTCGCCCCCGACCCGTTATCATTAGTTTTTTCGTTTGTATGGGTTTTACCGGGAAATCGATTTCTTTACGATGACCCCGATGCCGTAGGTAACGTTCCAGAAGGGGTCTTTGTTCCACCGAAACGATAACTACATCCATATATCCATCGCGAGGATCGGCCTTATTGCTCAAGTTTAAGTTCGGACCTAAACACGAAATGTTCATCACCGCTATCAAAATAAATTCATCCTCTATAACCCCATCGTCCGTTTCAATTTTGAAGGACGACCCCGGGAAGTCTTCGGTTATCTGAAGCAGCGTCTCGATGGCCATAGAAAATTCCTCTTTGCGAGCCTGATCGGGATCCTCTTTTCTGTTTTCTAAAGTCCGCAACAACTTGGAAAATAGTCCGAAACCGAAAGACTCTAGAAAGTATATCTTCTTGGATAGTCCTAAGACTTGGCCAACATCAATTTTTTCGGGTTCGGCATTTCCCCATGACTGTATATTCGTCTTGCTGTCCCTAGAGATCCCAAGCGAGTTAGCTATATTGTTTGCCGTCCCGAAGGGAAGCAATGCAATCGGGCGGTTATGTTTCAACTTGTTCTTGAGGAGCGTCATTGCCACCTCTCTTACTGTACCGTCTCCTCCCGCCACAATGATGAATTCAGTCAGAGGATCTATTGACTTTAGTGATTTCTTTGTCGCCGAAGAACTATTGCAGTTGTAACCAAATGTCTCAATCATAGAAACAAGTTCTTTCTTAGACTGATTTTCTCCGTCGCCTGCATTTGAATTATAAACAAGATGTACAATTTTACTCGTTTCTTTCATGTTATTTAAACAATACTGCCCGACAAAGGTTTTAATCTAAATAAACAGATAAACTATGAAAATCCTTATTACAAATGACGACGGTATCTATAGTCCAGGTATAGCAGCACTCGCAAAAGCAGCGTTAAATTTCGGGCAAGCACGAATAGTCGCGCCGGATGTGGAGCAATCATCCATGGGCCATGCCATTACACACTCCAGGCCATTGAGCTATAAAAAATCTCCAATTACTTTTGAGGGCATCGACGCTTACAGGGTAAATGGTACACCGGCAGATTGCGTCGCGCTAGGCCTTCACATGTATCCCGATACGGAGGTTGTATTGTCAGGCATCAATATGGGACTCAATTTAGGAAATTCCATGTGGCATTCCGGCACGTTAGCGGCAGCAAAACAAGCCGTCTTACTGGGTGTTAAAGGAATTGCATTAAGTACATCTGTAGGAAAATCCGAACCGAAATTCGAGAATATTGAATCATATGTAAAACAGAGTCTCGATCTTCTCTTAGCAGATACAACTCTTGGCTTATATAACATCAACTTTCCCCCCGCACCAAAAAGAATAAAATGGACCCGGCAGTCCATTAGACTTTACGATGGAAATGTAATTCCCGGCGAGGATCCTATGGGGCGCAAACATTTTTGGATCACGGTGACTCCCCTCGCGCCTGCAGAGGAAAACACGGACAGATGGGCCGTCGAGAATAGTTTCGTTTCGATAACACCGTTACGGTTAGACCTTACTAATGAGAAGGAGTTAACCACATATCTTTAAGTTACTCAGAAGCAGATTATTGAAAAACAAACCGCACTTTCTAGAGTTATCAATCTGCTAAAAGCAATCCCAAAAACGCTAACCTTAAAACAATCGTGTTTTAAGGTTAGCGGGTGAACCTTTCACCCTCCAAAGCTAAAGACGGTTACGGGTTCCACGAAAAAGTCCCTCCAGATACCGAGGAAGAATATCCAATTTTCGTAATCCTTTAGAATTTATATCCTACTGTCATTCTGAAATTGCGAGGCGCTCCCGCTTGCCAAGAGTAAACCGAACCCGAGCAGAAGTTTCTCACTCCCCCCTTTGACTAAATATTTATCGAATAGATTTTGTATATTTTTTCTTTCGTTTTATCTAAATCTATTAGGGTTTGAGCAAGAACTGTTAGGATGAGGTGTCCTAGTATTTCGTCAATATATGGGCAGTCACCTATTTTTCGATCTATAAATTCATAATCTAATCGGATATGATTTTCATAATTTAAAAAACTGTCCTTTAGAAGGCCCATCATTTTACCGGCCGAAGATGTATGTACATATAATCCATCGCCCATCCTTTGTATCGGATCTATTAGTTCCCGTTATTTGGACAAATAACAATCGTGGTGTTTCAGAAATTTCAGCAATTACTGCGGGACGTAACTTAGTTTTTGACGGGTCCTCTTTAAATGGATAATGAACCAACACTACGTCACCTATTTTGTAGCCAGATGACACTTCCTATTTATCTAAAGAATAATGTTCTTCGTAGATTATAATACAACCACTTCTATCTTTACCACGTTGAAAGCCGCAATTTGTTCTCCTCTAGTTTGGTCTACTTGAGCGAGGGATTAGAGGAACTAAGCTAAAATATCATTGATCTGCGTATAAAACAGGTCAAAAATCATTCCTCGAAGCATATCATGTTACCTTCGATCATAAAATATAGACAATCCACGATTAAAAAATGATATATTATCAGCACAGATGCTGATTAATGGCTAAAATATTCAATGGATTAGAGCACTCCTCGCGTTCTAATCCATTGAAGATTCACTTTAAAAGAAGAGCCTACTGCACTTTAATTGATGATGCTTTATCGTTTGCTGTTGGTGAAAGCTGTGAAAACAGTGGTGTATCCGAATTGATTACCCAAGTGTTGCCTAAAAAATGCTCGTGTTCATAAAGAGTAAGCGTACGCCCTCCGGAAACACGGGCCGAGGACGCCCAGTCATTTAAAATACCTCGAGCATTTAAATCAGACAGGTCATATGTACCTATTGGAAGAAAAACACCTTTCCCACCATAATGAGCATCTTGAAAAATGGAGACGCCATCTATATGTAAGCGCGCTATAACGGGGAAATGATCTGAAGGTAATATACCGTCAGGTTCCTTATGATACCAATCCACGAGCCGGTCAGATACCGTCCATTGGTTGGTCACAAAAATATGGTCGATTTGACTATCTCCGGATGGACTAATATTCCACCCATTACCTGTGACGCGTAAAACTGGCGCCTTAGAACCGGCAATATTCCAGCTTTCTTCCAATAGCGAAGATCCATTTAGCGCTGCATATCCCGCTGAACTTTGATTAGCGTTTAGATCTCCCATTAATACAGCTGGTAAATTACCTATTTTATCCTGCATATAGGTTAAAAGGAGGTTAGCGCTATTGACCTTAGCCTCTGCTCCAACATGATCAAAATGAGTATTGAACACATAAAATATCAATGCTGTTTGTTTGTCTTGCAATTTGATCCACGTGCAAATACGCTTATACGCAGCATCCCAAGCAGGACCTGTAGGCCTTGTCGGGGCGCCGGGTGCAAGCCAAAAGGTACCACTTTCCAGTGCATTAAATTTTGTGTTTTTGTAGAATATTGCGGAATGCTCAGAGTTTGAATTTCCTTCTCGGCCTTCCCCCACTTTACTATAACCTGGCAGATCGGTACTCATATTATTCATTTGATTTCCTAATGCCTCCTGAACACCAACGATATCACAGTCATGCTCGAGGATCCTTTCTTTTACGAGAGTCCGCCGTACGGTCCAAGCATGATTTCCCGGGTCGGGAGCATCCTGCCTAATATTAAACGTCATCATCACGTATCCTCCACTTCCATCAATCATTTGTGCCATCTCCGTACCAGATAACGCCAGAAGTGCTTGATTTTGGCTTGCGCTATCTGTCATTTCTTTAGAACAAGCACTAAAGAAAAGGATCGAAGCCCATGTTAAATGTAATCCATAAATTAACTTTCTCATCATATTTATTATTTGGTTAAAAATATCTAGATAGAAAATGTGGAGCGTTCCTCCGCGGGAACACTACTGTAGTACGAACGTTCCAATTACAGGGTAATGATCAGACTCCTTATCGGCCCAAAAAAGCACAGAATAGTCCTTCACCCGGAAGGCTTGATTAGGCGCAAAAATAAGCCAATCGCAGGTATAGGTTGGTTTTGGTGTCGGGACCGTCCATTCACAGTCGGAAGTTTGACAAGGCAATGAAAAATACTGTTGTAATGCCGGCATGGTTTGCGAGTTAGGCCGCGAATTCAGGTCGGCACCCAGAATTATCGGCTGTTTTATATCTTTAATTTCCTTTAATATCTCCCCTATCTGCTTTAAACGAGTCGCATCCTCAGGTTTGTAGCCTAAATGTGTCGTTGCAAAATAAAACTGTTCGCCTTGCTTTTCAATTAACGCATAACCGAACGAGCGTGTATCATCGCCGTCATCAGCAACGCCTAGGTGTATAGAATGTGTTTCTTTGAGTGGATATTTGGAAAGTATAACATTTCCGTAGTCTCCTTTTTTTAATGTCAAAGCATGTGCGAAATAATAATATTTCATTCCTGTCAAGGCAGCTATTTTTTTGGGGAAATCCATCGGATTTACATCAGTGTTCCTTTCTACCTCTTGTAGGGAGACGACATCGGGATCAGCTTTTTTAATTACCGAGGCGATAGCGTCTATTCCCATTTTCCGTGCACTATAGATATTATATGTCATTGCTTTGATCTCCACTGATTTAGAATCCTGTTGGGCAAAACCATCCGTGCTAAGCAGCGTTATAAGGGATACTGTTAATAAAATAAAATTGCAGGAAGCGAACATTCGGGTTTTTTGTTTTCTCAGATTATCCATATCGTTCATTTTTGGTGATTTAGAGTGGAATTGATGAACTTAAAAACCATTACAGTTAATCGTTCATCAAGTCCACATACTAAAGATTTATTACTTCTATTCAACTACTATTTTACGGATTATATGGTTCCACGTATCAGCGACATATAGTGCCCCATCGGGACCAAATTTCAGTCCTTCTGGATCATAAAATTTTGCCGTCAAAGCGTTGCCATTCTGCATACCGCTCGTGCCGGCTACCCCAGCATAGGTCGTCACCATCCCATCAGGTGTAATCTTACGAATACAGTGATTCTTCCGGTCGGCGACATATAGGTTACCCTCTGTATCAATATCCATTTGAGCTGGTGTATTAAAACGAGCTGCATCGCGAGTTCCAATTTCATTTCCTGTAGTATTGGCATTCGGTCCTGCTAGTACTTCGACAGGTCCAAAGCTTTTATCCGCGGTACTGTATGGTACTCGGTATATACTGTGTGCGTTATAAGCACCAGAGATAAACATTGTCTGACCATCCTTGGAAAAGATGATATCCATAATATTCACGTTTTTGGTGTTTACCCTAAACAACTCTTCTAAGCTTCCATCAGCCTTCAAACGAGATATTCTCCCGCCGGAATATGTACCGACAAATGTCTCGTTTGTCACCGGATTGGTGGCCACTGCCGTTAAACCACCATTCCCCGAAACAGCTGTCAAATCTCCATATAAAGCTCCTGATTTAGTCATCTGACCTAATCCCATTGTCCCAGCTCCATTATTGTCATTGGTCAGATAAAGTACCGTTTGATCTGTCGAGAAATCAAAAGCTCGTAGACGTTCGTACAACGTGCTTTTGGCTGCATTCAATAATGTAGTAACTGAATTATTGGCCGCTACGCGAAGAGCCGCAAAATTATCAGAGCTGCTAGCGCCCTCTTCGACAATATATAAGGCGTTGTCGTTCGTCCATCTTAAATAGCGCGGTCCGGAAAGCTTGGCCTGTTCAAAAGTACCGTCAACATCATCTTTGGTGCTCCCTAAATAAGTATAGACTACGGTTTGGAAATCGTACTGGAAATCATGATTATAAACGTATTCCTTTCCATCAATGATAAGCTTTACTTTTCCCGATCCTGCATTTTGCGATACCTTAGCGGTTATAATGCGTCCGTTAGAACTCAAAACGGAGGCTTCTTTATCGTTAATGGTAACTTTTATTTTTTCGATATCCGTCTCAAAATTACTTCCGTATAACGACAGCTCTGTAGATGACCCTCCTGAAATCGGTGTGTATTGCGTAATTTGTGCAGAACCGCTTTTTTCCGGATAAGACATATCACTTTCGGTTTCCTTAGAACACCCGGCGAATGCCATAAGGCAGCACATGACAACCCCTATCGGGATTACCTTAGCATGTAATGATTTATAAAAAAACAATATTTTCATAACTGTTAATTAATTGGTTATCAATTTTTTATTAAAAATGTCGCCATAACCGGAAAATGGTCCGACTGGACATAAGAGCTATAGTCGACATGATAGGCCTGCGCTACTACCGCATCTTGAGGCGCAAACATTAGGTAGTCAATTACGCCGTCGGGTTTTGGCGTGCCGGCAGTAAATCCGCAGTACCCATTTAAACATCCGACAGTAAACCACTGAGTTATTGTCTTATACCCTTCCTCGGTTGGTTTAGCATTTAAATCTGCCGAAAGTATAATTGGTGCATCAAGACCTTTGGTGTGCTCATGAATTAGATCTATCTGATGCAGCCTGTTGGCGTTATCGGACAAATGATCCAAATGGGTGACGGAAAAGTAAAAATCTTTATCATCCTTGGTTACCTTCACCATTCCCAACGCTCTTATATAGGCATTAGATTCCGAGGTAAGGACGTCGAGCAGATAAGTAGCCTTTTCGTTAAAAGGAAATTTCGATAATATAAGATTCCCATATTCTCCTTTGTCTAGATCGCGTGCTTTCACAAAATAATAGTAAGGCATACCTGTAAGTTCAGAAAGCCTTTTTCCAGTGTCGAAATCTTGATTCTGAGAATTCACTTCTACCTCTTGCAGCCCGACCAAATCAGGATCATTTTTTTTAATAACCTGGGCAATTGCTTCAATACCTTGCTTCTGTGCTGCATAAATATTATAGGTCATGGTCTTCACTGTAGCTCCTGTAGGACCAATTTCATCTATTTCCTCAGAATCACTTTTGCTGCACGAAGTAAGCAGGAATCCCACGAGGATCATTGTTAATAATTTTTTCATTTTTTATAATTTTCAGCGTCAAAAAAATTAATCGTTCGCAACAAGTTCAATTGTCTTACTGTAGTTAACAATACTATTTACCGTCGCACTAACTCGAACATATATCCTATTTCCATTGGCCTTAATTTTATAGAAATTCTCCACAAAATCCTTGTCGTTTGCTAATTCGAAAGTATGAACACCTTCGGCAGCATTACCTTTAGCAATCTTAGTCACATAGTTTGAATTGCTTTGGTCAACGCGTGGACTATAATTCCACATAAGGGACACACTGGTTAAGTTAAATGATTCATCGGATTTGTTCACCTTATAGTTAATTTCGACCTGGTTTCGTTCGGAAATTGTAGCGGAAGCCTCAATACGTGAAAATGGAGTGGCTTTTAAATCAAACTGTGTTTGGCCGTTCACTGTCGTGTATCCTTCACAGACACCGATGAACGGGCCATTTACAAAAACCCGATAATCTCCATTAAAAACCCTGTTGTTCGTGTACGTGCCATCGGCATTCGCACGGAAGTCTATCGATGCTGCTGCACCTGTCCCTATTTCAAATAAAGAAACCATAGTTCCTCCAGAACCCTCAACTGGGAGAGGTATCGGCTCATCTGTCTCCATGTCGTAAACTGTACCAAATAAACCACCCTGAGGAGCGTCTATGTTATCGATTTCATTCTCGCAACTGTTCAATGAGACAAAGAAGATAAAACCTAACACATATATTATATTTTTCATAATAATCTAATTATCAGTTAATCATTAATTACCGTAGCCTGGATTTTGCACTAACAGCGGGTTGGTACTGAGATCAGTAGGACTAATACGGACGTAATAGTTTCTTTCTAAGAAAAGACGTCGTTGTTTTGGAGGCGTACCAGTTTCAAAAGTATACTCCTGACTTTTTGTATTATACCAAGGGTATAATGCTGTCCCTCTATAGTTCGTAAGTCCGCCCTGTGTTACGTCTAAATGTGCTAACCGCCATCTTTTTAGATCCCAAAAGCGATGCTTCTCAAAAGCAAGTTCTACTTTACGCTCTTGCCTCACCTGAGCAATCGACACCGAGCTCAATGTCTTGATTCCTGCACGTTCACGTATAGCGTTTACTGCTTGTAGCGCTTCCATATCTTTTCCTCCAAGCTCTAGACAAGCTTCTGCCAGGTTTAAGTATATTTCCCCCAGACGAAATACAACCCATGGAGTCTCAGACCTTTTAGCATCGATATTTGTCATGTCGGTAAGCGTTTCATCAAAAAACTTACGCATATAAAACCCTGTTTTTGATGCATCACCAACGTCCGCTCCACCATCTTTACCAGACGTGTTATAACGGACACCCTCTATTGTTGCTATATTATCTTTATCGGGCTGGTTCTGTGCCTGATACTTCTGCCCGGTACCATTCTGCCCATCGATTACGCCACGAAACCACTCTACTGTACTACCTTTCAAAGGAGCGCCCGGAACATAGATAGACGCAAATAAACGCGGATCTTTACCCGCAAATAGATCATAAGGATTTGCAAAACTCTTTAAAGATCCATCGTTATTTCGAAGATTTATTTTCCCCTCAGTACCGTCGATATATTCAAAAGCTTCCACCATTTCCAATGTCGGTGTTACACCACACCCCCATCCGTCCCCACGGAAAGCGAAAGGAGCATTCATTTTATCCCACATGTGCCCTTTACCCGCCGAAACATTATAGGTTTTTTGGAAAATGTATTCACCATTATCACCGTTTACACTTTTTGAGAACAGCTCATAAAAATTCTCTGCTTTATCTGAATTCCGGTTATACAAACTATAAACACCTCCGTCCAGCAATGCCTTGGAAGCATTATAAGATTCGGTAAAATAACGTGAAGCTTCTCCGGCATTTATCCCTATATACCCACGCGTTACCGCTTCGCCTGTTAAGTTTACATTAGCTCCGTACTTGGCAATGGAACCTGCATACAATGCTGCACGTGACCACAATGCTACAGCGGCGCCCTTAGATGCTCTATATTTAGCCTCTGCGGTTCTTGTGCTGGGAAGAATCTCGCTAATAGCTTTACATTCGTCAATTATAAAATCATAAACTTGTGCCTCCGTACTTCTAGGCACTTGCAGTTGCTCAAATTCCCCTGGTACATATTCTTGGGGCTCTATTAACAGAGGAACACCTCCGTAGCGTTTCACCAACCCAAAATATTGCATTGCGCGAATCCATCTCGCTTCCGCATCGATTAAAACTTTCTCCTCTCCAGTAAGCGCAGTTGTTTCATTAAGCTTTTTTAAGAAGTCGTTGGTACGTCGGATCTGAATGTAACGGCTTTGAAAAGGATCCTCAAAAACGTAATCGCTGTAAGTATATACCGCGTTAGCATTACTAAAAGCGTAATCTTTTTGATAGCCACCGGTCGCTTCATCCGATAGAGAAGTCAGGTTTAACAAATTGGATTTACCTGTAAACCAATCGTCGAACTCATCTAAGCGTAGTCCTTGGTCATACATGCTGACAAGAACGGACTGTATCGCTTGAGGTTTTTCCCAGATTAAATCTGTCGTGATGATGCCACTTGTCAATTCCCGGTCAAGGTAGTCGCTACAGCTGGACACGCCAATTGTAAGTGCACATCCCCATACTATGTGTTTGAAATATTTAACTTTCATAATTGTACTGATTAAAAAACTAGATTAACACCAAGGTTAAATGTCCTCAACTGCGGATAGTAGCGTAAACGACTTTGATTACTTTCAGGATCAATATTCTTCAACAACTCGTCATCACCAGTGAAGGTAAGAAGGTTGTTTCCATTGAAGTAAAATCGACAACGCTCTATGTTCAGTGACTGTGTCCATTGTTGAGGTAGAGTGTACCCAATCTCTAAAGTCTTGAGTCGTAAGTAATCCGCATTATGTAATGACCAGGAATTGTCGGATCTGTTATCCACTTGACCTGTTACACGTGCTGCAGGCATGTTTCCTGGTCTCCATTCGCTATTCGGGTCGGCCGGGTCGGCACGGTGCCAACGATCAGTCATGAAGGCAAAGCCATTTCCCAGTCCTTGCTGGATGAAAGGATCAAGGATATCTCCGCTGATATAGATATCATGCCCAGCTGCTCCTTGAAAAAACATAGTCATATCGAACCCTTTGTAATTGGCTCCTAAGTTCAGCCCGTAATACATGCGTGGCGTGGCGCCACGACCGATTGGCTCAACATCATTACCATCAATAATTCCGTCTTCGTTGACGTCCTTAAATTTAAGGTCTCCTGGAAGTAACGATCGATTTCCATTGTTATCTTGCAGGGGCGAATTTAAAATCTCTTCGTAAGATCCAAATTGACCTAGTACCGTCCGTCCCCAACGAATATCTTTGTTACGATCGTTATTGTTGTCCTGCCAGTTCGTAAACATGTTGGTTGAATTAGCCCGTTCTACGTATCCATAACGAATTCGCGTAACCGAAAAATTTGCGGCGACATTGTAACTAAATTCCCCTATTTTATTCTTATGTCCTACCGACCATTCGAAACCGGAGTTGATGTCGGAATTTAGATTTTCTTGCGGCATAGACTCTCCAAAGCTTGTAGGGAAAGTCCCTTGGCGTGTCGCAGGCAGTCCTGTCCGTTCCCTGCGGAACCAATCAAATTCAGTGCTGATTAAGCCATTTTTAAATGATGCCTCAAAACCGAAATTCATAATCTGTGACTCGTACCAGGTAAGCCATGGATTGGCCATACCACTGGCAACAAGTCCGGAAGATAAACCTGAAGTTCCCAGCACGTAGCTACCGCCATAAACGTATCCATCTAAATACTGATAAGCGGAGAAGTCTCCTTCGTCGCCGACTTTAGCATACGATCCACGGATTTTCACGTTATCAAACTGGGGGAGGCTCTCTTTGAAAAAATCTTCTTCAGAGATACGCCATCCTAACGAAGCTCCGGGAAAAAATCCCCATCTGCGGTCTGCTTGAAACTTGTAGGAACCATCATAACGAAAGTTAAGCTCCAACAGGTATTTCCTATCGAAGGCGTAGTTGAACCTTCCTACTAAACCTGCGTGTGCGGTCTCTACACTTTTACCGGACGTATTTTGATTCTCGGTATCTCCTTTACTGATATCGTCAATGATACCAATCGATGATTCCCTAAACCCAAGAATATCTGTTAACCGGTCATGATAGGCTTCCCACAGAAGTAGGCCACTCACATCGTGTTTACCTGCAAAGACGTGGTTATAATTAATGGAATATTGCTGGGTAGGCATATAGAGATTTTCCATTTTCGATTCTAAACTTGCCTTTTCACGTAGAGCCACCTCTGTGTACACGTCGTTCGCTTGATTATATTGGTAATCACTAAGCGCTTTCTGCCATGTTTTCCATTCACTATTTTTGTAGTCGTAAGCCACCATTGCTCGCACTGACAAGCCTGACACCCATGGAAGTTTCCAATTCAAGTCCAATGACCCATTAAACTCACGTCGCAATCTCGATTCATAACCGCTGTTCTCGATATAGGAGCTATGTACAGGATTTGCCATGTTACCAATCGCCTGCCAATAGTTAGGATTATTGTTTGCGTATATGGAATAGATCGGCAAAGCCATTTGAGCCTGCGTAAAAAGATCATCACCGCCATAGGGTTTATTACGGTCTTGGATTCGTCCGGAAAGTTTAAATCCTACGCTAAAATTCGGCGTAACTGCTAGATCGACATTCGAACGAAGGTTATAGCGTTTAAATGTCCAGTCGTCCGACTTCAATATGCCCGATTGGTCGACGTATCCAATGGAGTTATAATAAGTAACTTTGTCGTTTCCTCCATATATGCTTAGATTATGAGAAGTTTGTGGAGCATTGCCTCGAACCAATGCATTCCACCAATCGGTACCTTGCTCACCGCTCTTGTAGCTATCAAGCTGCTCCTGACTGTAAGCCGGTACACCGGTATAAGGATTGGAGTTATATATTGCTTCGTTATATAATGACGCGTACTCGAAGGCGCTCATCATACGCGGATATCGGGTCACGTCCTGAAGTCCGTAATAGCCATTATATTCCAGCTTAGTGCGTTCTTTTGTCCCTTTTTTTGTCGTGACTAACAGAACTCCGTTGGAACCTTTAAACCCATATACCGCAGCAGATGCGTCTTTCAAGATCGATATCGATTCAATATCATTAGCATCAAGCTGGGCAAAATCGCGCTGCACGCCATCAACAATAACAAGCATGCTACCGTAACCGCGAATATCCACGGATGCGCCATCGTCACCGGGTGCACCACTACGTTGTGCAGCACGTATACCAGGGAGCCGTCCGGCCAACATGTTAGTTACATTGGGTGTTTTTACTTTTACAAGCTCTTCAGCCTGAATCGAGGCCACAGATCCTGTAATGGAAGCTCGTTTCTGTACGCCATACCCAACAACGACAACTTCATCCATCATCTCTACAGAATCTTGAAGTATAATGTTAATGGTTGTACGACCATTAATGGCCACCTCCTGCGATTTGTAGCCCGCAAAGGATACCAGCAAGACGCCATCGGGATCTGCTGAGATGTTAAAACTCCCACTTCCGTCCGTGCTCGTTCCAACGGATGATGAACTTTTTAAAAGAATAGAAACGCCGGCAATAGGGCTGTTAGCAACATCAGTAACCTGGCCACTGATAGCGATAGGAGCCTGTGTCGCTGAGACAGCATCAGGGTCCTGGTGAAGGCGTTCATGTCCATATACGGACGAAGACGATAGTGCAAAGCAGATCAAACAGGCATTGAATACCCATTTGCAGCGCTTTGCATTCAAATCACGCTGTATCATTTTATAATATTTAAGTTAATATGATTTGTTATTCATTAGCAATCGATCTGGGATCGATTGCTGTTTTTAGGTGTAGCTATTTCAATTTCATTATGGTAAAGGATCAAGATTAGTTGGATTCGCCGGATCGTAAATCGCTACTCCGACTTTGGAGTCAGCACAACCATAGTACAAGAACCATTTCTTTTGGAAGTAAACTAGGCCTTCGATAAACACCGTACCATCAACATATTGACCACTTTTTTCAAAGGCTTCCATCGGCCTGAGAAAAGGAACATCCATACGTTCGAGTACTTTCGTTGGATCATTTGCATCAAACAGTACCTGTCCTGCCGAGTACGTACCTCTATTGAAGCGTTTATCGCCCTTTTCAGGATGGTTCTTCCCATTGTAAAGAAGTAGAATTCCTTTGTCCGTCTTTACTGCGGGAGGACCACATTCCGTTAAAGAGCTATCGAAGTATCCTTCACGTGGTGATATAAACGCTTTTAGTTCGCCATTTTCGTCCAAAACAGGTTCCCAATCGATGAGATTATCTGAAGTCGCACCGTAAACACCGTGTTCTCCCCAGTAGATCCAATATTTACCATTGACCTTCGCTACAACTTGTTTATCACCCACCAATTCAGTAACGATGGACGCTGATTTATGTGATTTATCTACTAGCGACGGTAGCGATTTAGATTTGCCGAAAATAGGTCCGTATTTAACCCAATTTTTCAAATCTTCCGATATAGCAACACCTAAACGAGGAACTTTTCTGTTCCACTGCGTATAAAACATCACATACCTGCCGTCTGGTAACTCAGCAACACGTGGATCTTCAGTCCCCCCGGGCCATTCAAATTCTTTCTGGCTGTCCTCAGCAGGGAAAAAGATCGGCGTGTTTCGACGCGTAAAATTTGTACCATCGCCACTTGCTGCCAGACCAATTCGCGAGGTCCTATGGCCAATTTTGACCCCGGTTTTATCTTCTGCTCGGTACAGAACGTATACGCTATCTCCTTTTACTACCGCTGCAGGATTAAAGGTGTCATTTTCTTCCCATCGGACAGCCCTTCCACTCATAGGATCCAAAAATGTAGTGGAACTGTCGGGTTCAATGATGGGATTGATCCCTGCCGGTCGTACAAAACCACCCATTACCCAATCAGGTGCTACGTGTATTTGGTCGTGTTGGGAACGACAACCAAATAATGTCATCACTAGAGCTAATAAGGATAGTGGCTTTAATAAATTTGTAATGTGTCTCATATTATTTCTATTACTTTTTTCTGATGTTTTGTTGCCCTATAGTATGTCAAAAATTAAAAGTAAGCACCCTGCAAAACCGGTTTTTCAATGCAAAGCTAAGAACCTAATTAATTATAACAACAAGGGATTCTAGATTTAATAATTATTTAATATTACTGGTATTCAAACAAAAAATATATTACTGTTGGGTGATCTCTTCCAATGATTTCCCTTTTGTTTCTGGCATAAAACGAATGAAGATGAATGAAGCAACTACCATAACAGCGTAAAAGAGAAAAACATAATATCCCCCTTGGGAGCTCCCTTCAACAATGACAGGAAATACCCATGATATAATCGCCGCAAACACCCAGTGTGTCGTACTCCCTAGCGAGGATCCCTGCGCACGCACCTCATTAGGGAATATTTCGGCCAGGAAGACCCAAATAACTGCTCCCTGCGATAATGCAAAAGATGCTATAAAACCGAGTATATAGTAAAGAAGAAATTCAGCATTTACACCGTTCAGACCAAAAGCGGCAAGTAAGAGAAAAACGAACATGCCAACAGCTCCACTTAAAAGCAATTTTTTTCGTCCGAACCGATCAATTATAGTCATCCCAACCAGGGTGAACAATAGATTCGTTCCTCCGATAAAAATTGGCTGAAGATACGATAGTTCGGCACTAAAACCGGCCATTTCAAATATCCGAGGTGCGTAGTATAGAATAGCATTGATTCCTGTCATCTGATTAAAAAAGGCCAGAAGCACGGCAAAAATAATTGGCTTAATATATTTTATTTGAAACAGATTGATCGTCTTGGCGCGTGTTGTATGCTGACCTTCTTCGATTGAAAAAGGCTCCTGAAGACGATTGTAACTTGCACGGGCTTTCTCAACCTGTCCACGTTGAAGGAACCAACGAGGGCTTTCTGGAATGAGCTTAAGTAACAGGACAAATAATAAAGCTGGGATTGCCATGATACCCAACATATAACGCCAAGCACCTGTCTGGACATCCATAAAAAGAAAGTTGGTCAAATAAGCTGTAAATATCCCGGTGACTATCATGATCTGAAATGTTCCGGTAAGCTTTCCTCTATCTTTTGCCGGTGCGATTTCTGAAGTATATACCGGTCCAACAACGGAGCTGATCCCAACAGCTAGGCCACCGAGTAAACGGAACAATAAAAACAGCTCCCAAACAGAGGCGACTGCGCACCCCAGTGCGGAGAACAAGTAAAGAATAGCGACAAAATATAAAACACGTTTGCGTCCGTATTTATCTGCGATCCGGCCGGCTAATATTGCTCCAATAATAGTACCTATAAGTGATATAGAAACAGTGAGACCGTGCCGTACGGAATCCAGATGCCATAACTTTTGTATGATTTGTTCAGCACCTGATATAACGGCGGTCTCAAATCCGAATAAGAAGCCACCTAACGACGCTATGAGTGTGAATTTCCAAACTGGTTTCATATACTATAAGTTTCACTTGTTAATCCTAAAAATAAATTACGCTCGTCAGATGATGCGCGCTCTATTTTTAGGTCTGCAGGTAGGTTCAAAGAATCAAAAAAATAAGTATGTGCTTTAGCAATACTTCCCCCGATAACGATGAGATCAGGAGCAAGAGGAGCAACGTACTGCCTAATAAAAGTACTGAGATTTCGCGCCAGATAGTCAAATGCCTCGGTTCTTTCATCATTCAGACTCTCACTTTCCACTAGATCTTTAATATTTTGCACCGGCACGGAGCCAAAACGGTCCTGCAAATGTTTAAGAATTCCTCGGGTAGAGATCACGTCTTCTACAATACCATTAACATAGGCAGCAGAACCGAAATTGAGATCTTCTATCTCCCCATTATCGAACAATGAAGATCCGAGTCCTGTTCCTAAGGTAAGTCCAACAACACGTCCCCGTTGTATACCGCGACAAAATACTTCCCCCAATAGGAAGGCTGTAGCATCGTTATTAAATTGTATCCAGGACGGCTTTATATTGGTAATTTCGGAAAAATATTCTTTCAGATTAAAGTTCAAGAGATCCTGGTATTTGTTCATCTTATCCATAAGGGGAATTCCATTTTGATAATCAAACGGACCAGGACAAGATACTTTCATTTCGGTAGGCACTTCCTTTGAACTCATTAACGTCTTATCAATGATTTGTTGGATTTGCTTAAGGATTTTGGACCGAGTATCGTTGCTATCGACATGACCACGGAAGTAGGTGGTTTCAATTACGCAATCGGAACCTTTATCAATGAGCGCACTAGAACAATGGGTGCCACCCAAATCAACACATAAAACAATATTGTGCATAAACATAACTCTAAAATTGGTAGCCAGTAACAGGTTGCAAAACCGGTTTTGCTAATAAACAAATATAGCGCTAATATTTAAATATCAAATTATTTTTTATTGATTAGATCAGACAGGATTTTCTTGCTCGATGTTAATTAACCATCAGGATGAGTGTAGTTTTCCTCCGATCATGTTATCCCCTCCCCAAACCCTGGGCTATACGAGGACTAGTTTCATTTGGAAGAGATTGTTGCATTTTTGGGAGGAATACTAGCCTAAAAGATGACGTTCAGGATTTATATCATCTACTTGCCTGCTACATAAAAGAGGGGGAATGAACTTTGCAAGTTGTTAGATTTTGTAACGAAAGTGCCGTACGGAGAACTCGACTACTTACTTTCACCTTATCTCAATTTCTCTGTATTGTCAGCGATATTCTCGTTAAACAATACAGAGAAAAAGACCATTGTTCGTGTTAAACGGCGAAATTTTTAGAATTTATATCCTACTGTCATTCTGAAATTGCGAGGCGCTCCCGCTTGCCAAGAGTAAACCGAACCCGAGGAGAAACTGCTGACTCCCCCACCCTCGACCAGGTATTTATCGAAGAGGTTTTGTACGTTCAGGTTTGTATACCACTTGTCTTTATGATAACTTAATCCAGCGTCAAAGCGTAAATAATCTTCGATGTTTGTTTCTGGCAAATCTATCGAATAACTACCGGTTCCTCGGTCTACGTTACTATTCATTCCGGCCATAATTCCTAGTCCTTTTACGGCCCCATTTTGTATCTCGTAATCCAACCAAACATTGACAATATGCTTGTCGGAACCAGTTAATCGCTGACCTTCAAAGAAATTTAACTGTTCGTCGGTATTAACGCCTTGGTTTACCTTAGAAATAATAGCATCCGTATAGGCGTAATTGGCAATTAAATTAATGCCTTTATATAGTTCTCCTTTAATATCAAACTCGATTCCTTGAACTCTTTTTTGTCCAATTTCTATTACATCCTCGGGCCTAGGACCATAAGAGGTTAGTTCATGATTTTTGATGATTCGGTAAGCTGACAACGTTGTATTCCATCTTCCTCCAGCCCAGTTCCTTTTGGCACCGAATTCAATATTGTCACCCGTTATCGGCTTGATTTCACTTCCGTCGTGCAGATTTCCCTGTCTTTGGGGAAGAAAAGCTTGATCGTAAAGACCGTATACGGACGTATTTTTATCTATCGAATAGGAAACCCCCAATCGTGGCGTTACCTTTTTACTGGTAATTGGTGCATCTCCCCATGTACCTACCGACATCGAAGTATATCGAGCTGCTAATGTTAAACGCAGGCTATTATCAAAAAATCCTAATTCATCTTGTACATAAACTGATGAATAGGAGCTATTCATCAATCCGCCACCGACAAATGCTCTTGTTTTCAGCGGTAGTGACCTATCGAATGTTAATGTATCTGGACGGTTCGTGTCAAAGGAATAACTTGGATTTTGGGGATCAAATTCACCACCATTTAAGGTGTCCAATACTAATCCGGTGTTCCAATCTGCAAAATATTCCTTTTTACCTAAATCAATACCCGCTAATATTTTATGTTTTACCTTACCGGTATTAAAATTACCATTCAAGAACAATTGCCCTAATTGCATCTCGCTCTGCGCATCCCAAATATCGGTTTTTCGCAACATCTTCCCTTCTGGGAAGACGTCCAGGGGCCAGCTACTGGCGCCGGTCTGATTGTAGTTAAAGTAAGAACCTTGGGCTGTTAGTTTCCAATTACTCGAAAAATCATGTTCTATTGTTAAAAAAGTGTTGTGTTCATCAATGTTTAGCGGCTCTAATCCGACCGCGGAAAATGTAAAATCCCTCGGTAAAGACTTAAATCCAAATGGAGAAAATAGATAGGCCGAACCGATGTCTGTCATTCTAGCTTTTTGATAAGTGTATTCGAAAGTAGCTTTTGTGTTTTCGCCTAATTGATAGGAGATCACCGGCGCTACGGTGAGTCTTTTAGAGTCTTCGTTCGGTCTAAAGGATGCGCTGGAGCTTCCTGCAACATTTAAGCGGTATAGCAATTTGCCATTCGAGGAGAGTCTTCCATCTAAGTCCAAAGTCGTTCGGTACATATCAAAACTACCTAGAGAGAAGGTTATCTCTCCTTTCTGTTCGCCGGTGGGCTTCTTAGTAACCACATTATATATTCCCGCTGGATCTCCGCTGGACATCATAAAACCCGCGGGCCCTTTAACGAATTCTACACGCTCTACAGTGGCCATATCTTCCGATAAAGGGCCCCAATAGGACGCAACGATGTTCATTCCATTTCGAAACGCCTGTATTTGTGAGCCTCGCATGCTGATATTTACGTATAGATCATTCCAGTGTGTCTGACGGCCAATTCCACTTACATTTTTATACAATCCATCCGCCAGATTAAAGGATTGTTGTTTATTCATTGTTTCTGAATTAATAACTTGAACGTTCTGGGCCAGCTCAATTAAAGGCGTTTGAACACGGAGGCTGCTGGAGGGCTGTTGCTCGACCGCTCCTTTATAACCGCTTACTAATACTTCCTTCAACGTATTTTCGCTTTGCTTCAAGGCAAAATCAAGTGTTTTTACCTCGGAATTCTTAAGATCGACAGTGATAACCTGAGAAGCGAAACTGACATGTTTTGCCTTTATCTCATAGGTGTTAGCGGGTAATTTGGTAAACTCATAATATCCGCTCGAGTCAACCTCCAACTCCTGAATACCATTAAGATTGATGACTACATTTTTTGCAGGGTTCCCCTTTTCGGTGAGTACTCTGCCTTTAATGATACCCGTTTGTGAGTAGCTATAACTGCATAATGCTAAAATAATCATGCAGGATAATATAATACTTTTCATTTTTTTGAACTATAAATTTTAATTGGGTTTGTCAGTAGCATTTCTTGTTGTAGACTATCAATGCAGATTAAACTGACCAAAATGGTTCTTTGATGAGGGTGAAGAATTAAAACTTATGGTACTGTAAGGTGAGCTATTAGGTTACTATCTTTCATAAAATTTTACGTTATAAAACTTGTTAATTTCTAGCTATTAAAAATCATCTATTACAAATGCGTGTTGATTTTATCTTTCTAAAGTTTAATTAGACTTATTATAAATAACTGCAAATATAGAACGAAAATATTTTTATGCAAGATTTTTTTTCGTTATTTCTCTTTGATAAGTCTTATGATCTTGGATAGCGACAAAACAATTATGACAGCATATATCAGAATTCATTCGCAAGGTAGAACTAGGAATGCGCAATTGGCTGGGGTGGAGAAAAGGAAAACATTCAGCGCTATATAGCGATCAGATTGTGTATTACAAAGACTACGGACGTACTGTTCGTTGGAGATGCGGACAGGACTTGCCGTGTCGCATAGAAGAATGAAGCGAAAAGCCGTCGCTAAAAGCGAAAGTCCGGTGACTATTGAATCTAATAAGGCAATCATCAGATTTACTACTTAACAAGATGCCCAAACTCGTTAGGGTTGGTAATCCTGATCACGGAAAATTTATCGTAAAAGGTAAAGTGATCGATCGGATTTGTGTTCAAAAGCAAACTTGATTCCCAATGAAGGAAATCCCGCCCTTTTAACAATAATATTATAAACCGGTTACTCGACGTATCCCGGGTTTTGAACCAGCAATGGTTTTTTCTTATCTCATCCCTGGAAAGCAGGGCTCATGTGCCTTATATTTCTCGGTGTTTATCGAGCTGTACGTTTTTTAAACACTAAGTTTTATTAAAAAAAATAATAACAACCTTGCCAATTGAAAAAATAGATTACTAGAAAAGAACATAAAAAAGGGATCGTACCACTTTATTTTTGACACGACCCCGCGACATCCAAACTATTTTTGCCGTTCCAGAAAAGCAACAAGTGAAGCAAATTCTTCCACGGTTAGGGAATTTGCTAATCCTGCTGGCATCATCGAGTTAGGCATTTCTTTTCGGGAAGCAATATTGTTCTTTTTTATGGTTGTCACCGAACCAGCAATATCTCTCAATACAACGCTAGCTGCAGTTTCTTGGGTCACAAATCCCATATAACTCTTTTTATTTTTTGTACTAATCAGCACCGTTGCAAAGCCCTGAGAAATAGAAGCATTCGGTTTCAAAATAGATTCTGCAATTTGTTCACGATTCATAATCGCTCCAACCTGGCCCATGAATGGCCCTTTCATCGGTTCACTTTTGCTAATGCTATGGCAGGCAACACAGCCTTGTTTAGTAAAAAGCGCCTTACCTTGAGACGGATTACCTTTTATTTTGCTTAACGTTAATAAAATATCCTCTATGGAGGTTTTACCCACCTGTCCTTTTTGATTCTTAATTTTCTCCAAATCTACTTTTTTCTCTGGTGTTTGTTTTACAACCACTTGCTTCTTTACCACGTTGAAAGCTGCAATTTCCATACGGAATTTATCATTCAAACTAGCAAAAAATGGTTGCTTTGTTGCCCCTGCTTTTAACGCTTGTGCTGTTAAGAATTTTTCTATGACAGGCGATGACTCCCAATCGATAGCTTTATAGTATGGTCCGTGAGAATCAGGACGAGTACCCCACCACCATGAGGCGTCGTAAGCCGTTTCCTTTTTATATAAACGCGCTAAGGTAACCAAGATTTTATCCTTCAATTTTTGATCCTTTGTTTTCCCATAAGCCCTTATTAACCCTTCAATGGCAACTGGGTCATGCATATAACGCAAGGCCCACAAAGCCAAATCAGGACTTTCTGTCCCTAAGAAACCTATACTAGCATTTACTGCGTTTAAACGAACTAAAGCTTGCACAGCCAAATGTGCTGGAATAATTTCCGCATTTGGTTTATCATGTGGTCCTTCCGTACCCTTGAGCGGGGCAACAAAAGAAGCCGGCACAGGTGTTTGTAATAAAGCATTGGCAACTTCGACACGTCCAAGCCGGCCTAAGGCCACTATCGAAGCTGTTTGAACACGCACGGATGGGTCTTTTAATCCCGCAATAAACGGATCAACTGGAACCTTTTCTAATCTACCTTTACGATCAGCAAGTGCACGCAAAGCAAATTCACGCAGTTGGTCTTCTTTTACAAGGTCGAGTAAGGCAGGAATCGCTTTTTCTTTTGCCACCTGTGCATACGTATAGATTGCGGCAACACGCGTGCTTAAAGGTAAATCCGTGTTCTTTGCCAAACTCAAAGCAGTAGCAGCTGCTTCATCAGCCGGTCTGGAAAGTAGTTCCTGAGAAGCATACAGCCTAGTTGTTGCGCTAGCCGATTTTAATAAGTCAGCCAATTCAGAAACTGATGCCTTTTTAATGTCAGGGAACGCGGTGTAGGTCCATCCCTTAGGAACGACCCGTACGACATACCCTTTATCTGGGTTACCGGCATAACCAGCACCATCCCAGGCTGATAAATATAACCTGCCCGAACCATCCACGTCCAAATCAGTAATTTGCGGTAACTTAATAAACTCTTCTTCTTTTTGCGTAAAGCTTGGTCCATCTGGATGCACATGATGCAAGTAAAGGAAACTTCTTCCCCAGTCGGCCATCATGGGCACCTTATTATATTTCGCAGGCCAGGTGTCCTCGTCCATATAAAGTGAACCTGTGCCCGATCCCCCACCTAACATCGCTAAAGCTGGAATGATTTCTTCCGTAAAATTCTGGAATAATAAAGGATATCCATACTCACCGGACTGAATCTGATGGGAGAAACGGATGTCCCAACCACCACCGTCATTGGTATTATCTCTTGTAAAAATATTCATAAAAGGATCGATAGCAACATCATAAATATTACGTAACCCATGCGTATAGACCTCCAGTTCTGTCCCATCTGGGCGAACGCGTAGAATACCACCACCGTACATGGACAGTTTTTTTCCATCCGTGCCTTTAGCATTATGAAATCCAAAATCACCTACAGCAATGTAAACCCAACCATCGATTCCCATGCGAATGCCATTGGTCGCGTGGTCAGTTCCCCTTTCCTGGATGTATTTAGCATTGCTCAATCCAACCACCAGCGATTTGGGGGATCCGTCGGCGATACCATCATGATCCTTATCCTCAAACACAACTAAGTCCATACCTGTCGCTACGCCTGTTGTCGCATCGAAAGTAGTATGTAAGACAAAAACCTGATCACCTAAGATAAAAATACCGCGCGGATTATCTACGCGCGCAAAATCAGTATGTTTATCCATTTTACCGTCATTATCCAAATCAACAAATCGTCGGATAAACCCCTTGCCCATATCTTTTCCTAACGAACCTATCATATCCACCCCCACATATACTTCGCCTGTCGGTGCTACCGCTAAACAAGCCGGGCTTGGTGTTAGATCTGGCCCCGTAAAGGAGGTCATCAATAAATCTTCCGGTGCGCCAGATAAGGTATCCAAACTATCTTGCAGCATTGGTACAGTATCAACATAGGAAAGTGCGGTTATTCTTGTTGGTGATTTGGGGTTTTCGGCCGTTTGGGTCAAACCCAATAATAGTGGGAAGAGGATTAAGTTTAATGTCTTTTTCATAGGTATAGTAGGTATTTGTTGAATAGATAACAGATCCTTTTATCAAAGGAGTATCTATTTATACAGCTTATATAATATAATTGTTATTCTCTAGTTGTTTTTATTTTCGGTTTAGAGGCAGTTATTCCGCCAATAGCAAGCAATAAGATATTTCACCAAATTTAGGTCAGACCTACTGATCAAAAATGTGGTAAAGGCTCCTGAGGCGTGGGCACAAGTTCATGTTCATAACGGGCACTTGTTAGAAGTGCTGCATTACGCAACCACTTTCTACAACCAAAGATAAAAAATCACATCACAAAAAACTATAGTCTAGCTCAATTCTTTTGAATCTAATTCAATACCTGAAAATCTTGCATTAACAAAGATCCACACGGCGTAACTTAGTTAGAAAAGGCGTATTTAATGGGGTGAAAATTTTGTTTTGCAATATGAGAAGCATTGGCTATTGACTACAAACTTAAAGTCGCCTTTTCATTTTTAATTCATAAAAAATTTCGGGGATATTTCCTGTTCCTTATTATTAATATTTAATGTTGTCGAAGGTAGCGAGCCAATAATTTTTAAGTCTGCATTTTACAGTAACAAGAATCACGTGATAATCTTACGTGCTTTAATACTAAAAACCGCACCATTTTACTTTTGATACAACCCCACAAACGAACTATCACTTAAGGTTTTAATAAAACCAATAATATCATCTTTTTCCTTCTCACTCAACGGTATGCGATTTTCATTCTGTTTTAAAATTGGGTCGAGGTTTTGGGCCTCTAAAACACCTTCATCAAAATAATCCAGAACCGCCTTTAAAGTAGCAAACTGACCAAAGCTTCCATAGGGTGCGGTATACTCGGCATTCCGTAATGAAGGGACGCGGAAGCTCATAAAGTCTTCTTCTGCTCCTGTTACTCGCGCTCGACCAGCCTCCTCTATACTGGGATTCAACGGAAACCCTACATTTCTGAAACTCTGGTCTGTAAACAGTTCTGTACTATGGCAACTTGCACATTTTATTTTAAATAGTCCAAGGCCCCGCGCTTCACGTTCGGTAAATGTTTCACCCTGCTTTCTTTTTACTTTATCGTATTTACTGTCCGCTGAGATTAACGTATACTGATACTGCGCCAGACTTTGATAAATCTTATCAGGCGTAATATCATCGTCGCCGAATGTTCTTCTGAAAAGCTCCCTATACTGGTGGTCCGTTTCTAATTTGGAAATGACCTCCAAAATAGACGAGTTCATCTCTTCATGCGTAATTATGGGCACCAATGCCTGTTTTTCCAATTGTAGAATGTTTCCGTCCCAATTATAAAACTGCATAAAAGCCAAATTTTGGAGCGGTGGTGTGTTACGAAGACCCACTCTATCATAAACCCCAATTGCCTGCGCCTGATTATCGGAAAATGCCATCGAGGGGTTATGGCAACTGGCACAGGATACCGTGTTATTGCCGCTGAATTTTTTCTCATTGAATAATTTCTCTCCCAGTTCTACGCCATATTTTGTTGGCCTGTTTTTAGCAAACGAAGTATTCAAAGAAGGAAAGCCCGCTGGTATATCCAAATGCATTTCAGGGTTCTCAAAAGGTAGCATTTCAATATGATCCTCTTTGTTGCAGGATAGCAGCAACAAGAAAATCGATAACATTGTGATTACCTTTTTCATGTCTCTTAAAAATATATAATTAAAAAGAGCCACCGCAGCTTGGCCGGGTGGCTCTTCGCTGAAATTCTAGTTTTTTACCGCACTAACGGAAAACATTCCAGAGATATCGCTGGAACCGTCTCCGCCCAAATTGTCTACAAATAGCAGCATGTTAACCGCCGTATGCGCGCTTGGTGTTGCATTGTCATCCCCTAATGTTATTGTATTCGTCTTTCCGCTCAATAGTTTATCGAAGTCTGCATTGATGGTAATCCGTGGTGCAGTCCGTCCAACCATAGCATTATTTGGAAGTGTGAGTATAATATCTCTATACGCATCAACGCCTTGGGTATAGGAATCAGGGTCCCCATTTGTTCCTTCCACTGTACTTCCGGTATGGATAGACAACTCCTTATTATCGGTGTCGTAGAAGCCTTCAATCTTCGTGAAACGATAACCCGTACCCCACTCCCAATGCATTTCTGTATCGTTTGCCCCCGCACTTGCGTAAAAGACTGGAAACCTTGCTTCATCTAGCGTATTCAATTCCGTCTTCACGCCCAAACCGAACTTTATTTGTTTGTATTCTCCAGCTGGAATGTTGCTCAGCACATAATCCAAGGTTTGTGGCTTGGATTGATCTACCACGGCCGCCCCTTTATCTAGATCATTAATATTGTAGGGGATTTCTCCACCTTCAGCTTTTATAAGACGGATATTACTTACCACGTATTTCAATTCTGAAAAGTGATGTACCTGTCCCTCAGCAGAAGTATTCGCTGTGGCAGAAGTAGCGTCACCGAGTACGATCGGTACGTCTTTAAATGTGTTATTAAAATGTAATGTGATATTATTAGCAACAGAGTTCTGCTCACTCTTACTGCATATTCCGGTATATAGTTTACCACTATTCCGCTGCAAAGTTTACCAGCCATTCCGGAGGATACTTTACCACTATTCCGGGGTAAAGTTTACCAGGTATTCCGATACAAAGTTTACCAAGTATTCCGGGGTAAAGTTTACCACTTTTAGACATTTTGATGTTTTAAAAGGCTGACATTCCGGCATATACTTTACCGCTTATTCCAGGGCAAAGTTTACCATTAAGAGTGTTTAAGTTCCATATTTTTTAGTTTTGTTAAAGATCAAAACTAAAAGAGATATGGCGAATAAACTACTCACTATGCAGAAATTACGTAACATTCTACTATTCCTTAATCGAGGTTATTCCGAACGAGCAATAGCCAAACAGACCGGAGTCTCTCGACCGACAATCCATCTTTATTCGGAGCTGTTTAAAGCTACAGGCAAGGATTATTCCACTTTACTAGCTCTAAAAGATCATGAACTAAATTCGATAATCGTTTCAAAAAAAGAACAAAATGAAGAACCGGTTGATTTAAGGAAATTTCAATTTCAACAACAGGTTGGTTATTTTGCTAGTGAACTTAAGCGAGTTGGAGTTACGCGATACCTTTTATGGCAAGAACATCTTAAGCTTTATCCTGATGGGGTTCAATATTCGAGATTTTGCGAACTTTTAGATAAAGAACTTTCATCTCGAAAGGCATCTATGCACTTTGAGCATGAACCGGCCGTATTACTAGAGATCGACTTTGCTGGCTCAAAGCTCGCGTATGTAAAGCGGGAAACTGGAGAGGTAACCGAATGTCCAGTATTGGTTGGCGTATTGCCTTTTAGTGGATATTGTTACCTTGAAGCCCTTCCTGATGCATCCTTGCCAAATGTGATCCAATGTCTAAACAAAATGCTAGCGTATTTTCAAGGAGCTCCGCTTAATGTCATTTCCGATAATATGAAGCAATGGGTCACACGAACCTGTAAATATGAGCCTACCTTTCCTGTCCTCCTGGAACAGTGGTCGCTCCACAACAAGGTCGGGTTATTGGCGACTCGTCCTGGGCGGCCTAAGGATAAACCGTCGGTAGAGAACCAAGTACTGATTTCTTATCGACGAATATACGCTATGTTACGCAATGATATCTTTCATAGTCTGGACGAACTTAACCGTGGTATTCTCGAAAAAATTAAGGAACATCATGAATTAAACTTTCAAAAAAAGAGCTTCAGTCGTAAAGATTTATTTGAATCCGAAGAGCAACACCTATTGCAAAAATTACCAGAAAGTGCCTTTGAGATTCGGCACACTACAAAAGCAAAGGTGCAAAAGAACTATCATGTCGTTGTCGGAGAAGACTGGCACTATTACAGCGTACCGCATTCATATTTAGGAAAAGAAGCAACCATCGTTTATAACACAAGTCATGTAGAAATCTACATTAAACTGGAAAGGATAGCTATACATTCCCGCAGTTATAAGAAACATGGATACTCTACAAATATTGACCATATGCCCGAGAACCATCGAAAAATTGCAGAAAGCCGAGGTTGGGATCCCGACTATTACCTACAAAAGGCAAAAGAAAACGGCCCCTGCACCCATCAATTTGTCTCCAAACTAATGGAGAGCAAGGTATCCATTCATCAAGCTTACAGTCCTTGCCAAGGAATACTCCGATTGATCCGCACTTACGGTGCTGAACGTGTCGAAGCGGCATGTAAACGCGCTTTACTCGGGTATAGGTATAATCACGGGGTTCTCTATAATATTCTAACGAATAATATGGACAAGTTACAGGAAGAGCCTGTCTCAGATGTTTCTCCAATTCCCTCGCATAACAATCTTCGAGGCCCTGAAGGGTTTAGCGGACTAAATTAGAAAATATTAATAATCAATAAAATGAACAATCAATCAACATTAGAACAACTTAGTGATCTCCGACTATTCGGGATGGCTAAATGTTATCAGGCAATGCTAAATTTGCCAAGCCACGAACAAGAGGACGCATACACATTAGTGGGTATGCTATGTCAAGCAGAAATCGAACAGCGTAATTTTAAACGAACAGAAAGGTTACTAAAGAATAGTAAGCTACGTTACAACGCATTACTGGAAGAGGTTATTTGTAAATCTGAGCGGGGGTTATCTAAAGAAATGTTAATCACACTCTCCGATGAGAACCTAATTTCCAGGTCACAAAATGTACTTATACACGGAGCAACAGGATGTGGTAAAAGCTACCTCGCATGTGCATTAGGTAGAAATGCCTGTTTATTAGGCTACAAAGTCCTGTATCTTGCCATGAATAAGTTTCTTGAAGCTATTGCACAAGCCAAGCTTGATGGGACCTACCTGAAATGGATGAGGAGCATAGCTGCTCATCCAGTAATCGTATTAGATGATTTCGGGCTGAAACCTCTTTCGCACGATGCTAAAATTGCCCTACTTGACATTCTAGAGGATAGGTATGGGAATGGCTCAATTATAATTACATCTCAGTTACCGTTGAACAAATATTACGAGTTCATTAATGAACCGTATCCGCCCTACGAACTACATATTTGATTGCCCGATAATTTGTTTATAGTTCTGGGGATATAGCTCCTTGATGTTCTTTTGGTTTATGGACATGATATTTTCCAGCGTATACTTTAGCCACTGAAAGGGGTTTACCTCATGTTTTTTACAGATAGCGAAGAACGAGTAGATCATCGCAGCACGCTGCGCTGCCTCATGGCTTCCCGCAAAGAGGTAATTTTTGCGTCCCAAAGCAATTACTCTGATTTTATTTTCAATTTCGTTATTATCAATTTTTAGATTTCCATCGTATAAATAAGCTGATAATGCATCCCATCTTGCATAGGCGTAAGCCATTGCCTTTCCGATCTGACTTTTTGGAAGTGTAGCTTTTATTTCTTCAAATATCCATTTGCCCATTTCGTTGATGATATCCAAAGATTGATCTAGACGGATCTGTTTGGTCTGATCAGCGCATAGCTGCTCTTCTTTTGCTTTTCGCTCAACAGCATATAGTTGCTGGATCATCAATAATGCCTTTTCAGCTCTTGGTTTATCATTGTCCAGTGATTTTTCAAATTCGCGGCGAGCATGCGCCCAACAGGCCAGGTGCGTCACTTCTTTCTTTTTGCCGTACTTTTCATAGACCGAGTATCCATCGGTCTGGAGATAGCCTTTGAAATTCCCAAGCATGGGCACTGCGGCGATGCCACCACGGGTGGGGCTATAATCAAACAGCACGGTTCCGTCCAGGGGAGCGTGATAGACCCAATAATAACCTTGATGGGCAGCGCCTTTTTTACCGCTATCCAGTACTTTTATTGGGTCGAGTAGGTAAGGGGAATTTCACCCCGAACCTCTCACAGCACCGTGCGTGACAGTCTCCCGTCACACGGCGCTTCCAGATCAGCTTTACCTTGTCTAGTACGGCCTAGCTAATGCCCAATGAACAAATAAGTTTGGATTCTGTTTATAGATCTTCTTCAGCCAAAGATGTGCTCGCCCTCGTCCCATCTTCTTCCGTTCCATTACCCATCTGACCAGCTTCAAGTTGATCCAATACCAAAGCCCATAGACCGTCCATTTTGAATAAACGCAATAATAGTTAATCCATCCTTTGGACATCCTGTTGAGCCGCTGTGCAATCCCTTGAATATCCCCGAAGAACCGTCGATTTACTACCTCCTTCACTTTCTCTCGCACGGATTTCTTGGCATCCTCGCTCATACATGGAAAGTATGTAAGTTTCCAACCGTTTTTAGTTGGTCTGCCCAGTGGTCGAAATGTATGACCTAAGAAGGTAAACGAAACTCCTGCCGAGTTTGATTCTCGGTGAACGGAGTTTCTACAGTATGCGATTTTTGTTTTCTCACTGTTAAGTTCAAGTTTACATTCTTTCATCCGTCTAGCTACTACACTTTTAATAAACTTAGCTTGGTTTTCTGAAGTGCAATGAATGATTGCATCATCACAATATCGTTCAAAAGGCATGTTGCTGTGGTATTTTTCCATCCATTTGTCGAAGACAAAATGTAGAAAGATGTTCGCTAGCAATGGGCTTATCACTCCGCCTTGCGGCGTGCCTTTTTCCCGCTTCTGCGATTCGCCCTCAACAAACACCCCCACTTTGAGCCAGCGTTCAATGTAGATAATTAGCCATTTCTCCTTGGTGTACACGCGCACCGCTTTCATGAGAAGTTCGTGGTCGATGTTATCGAAGAACCCACGGATGTCCAAGTCTACCACCCAACTGTAGTACCCACAATTTTTCACCGTTTTTGCCAGTGCGTCATGTGTATTCTTATTTGGTCGATAACCATAGCTATCTTCGTGAAAGCTTGGCTCTACCATAGGTTCAAGATAGCTTTTGACCACTTGCTGCGCAATTCGGTCTGACACTGTAGGTATACCAAGTGTCCGATAGCCTCCACTTTTCTTCGGAATTTGTACTGCACGTACTGTCTCAGGATGATAGCTACCAGAAGTCATTCGGTTCCAGATTCTATATAAGTTATCTGTTAACCGTTCTTCGAACTTCTCTAGGCTCTGGCCATCAATACCAGCACTTCCTTTGTTTGCCCGCACTTTGCTGTAAGCATCTAATACCATTTTCTTGGTAATGGGATGTTGCTTTGTTTCATAGTAATCAATCATCCGTTTTACTGTTGTTGTTTATTATAAAAACTAATCTGGTCACTCCCTTCCCTCCATTTCCATTACAGAAGTTTCATCGGTACTACGAAGTGATCCGTCCCTGTAGGAGGCTTCGGAGATTTGGGCCTTGTATATTTGTTATACTTGTGCTCTCTCCTTGACATCCTCCTACAAGTTCCCTTGTTCCATACGATCGCCTGATCCAAGTTCCTGCAGCCTCTGCACCGCCTGCCGTCCAGCCAACACCAGTTTACTGCCGCTGGACTCTAGTCTCGGCCACGAAACTTTTTGTCCGATTTTGACAGGATATGATCGATAACGATACTTTAATATGGCTATTCACTCTCGTTCAGCTCCTTGGATCTCACTTGATAGTTACATCACTACCTTTTCTCTCGTCGCTCAATACCGCTTCCTTTCGGAAAAGCAGCACCACGGAGTAGTTTGTTGGATATGTCTGTCATCTCCAACGGCAGGCCAAACTGCCATCAATCGTACAGCATGCAGCCTAGCCTTAGGCTGCTTCAAGGCACACAGTTTCATCCCGTTGGAAGAACCATCCCAGAGGACCCAGGTGGAAATCATTTATCCTAACGGGGTCTGCGTAAAGGTGGAGGCTGATCTCGGTCTAGTTTCACAGTTGATCCGGCTGTAAATATGTTTTCATTGGGCTCTTCCCATAAATTCTACCTATATGACAGCCCCTGCGACATGAGAAAATCATTTGACGGGCTATGTGGCCTGGTGGGTTCTGTTATGAAGCGCGGAGCTACTAGTGGAGAGGTTTTCGTCTTCTTGAACCGGAACCGTACCCACATCAAGCTCCTTCACTGGGAAAACGGTGGCTTTGTACTTTACTACAAACGTTTGGAGCAGGGAACTTTCCCTACCCCAAAAGATCCAAAGATTGAACTCTCCTGGAGTGAGCTGGTGCTGATGATTGAAGGCATTCAGGTGATAAAGAGTATTCAGAAAAAACGATATTCATTACTATAAAAACGAGCTTTTTTGTTGATAAAAAGCAGGTAAATCCGTATCTTTAAGGTATGGAAACAGCGCTGGAAAACCTCTCAAAAGAGGACCTTCTGAAGGTCATTTCCAGCCGTGATGAAAAGATAGATTCACTTTCCAAAGACTCCTCTTCTAAAGATGAAAAGATAAAATCACTTTCCCAGGAACGTGAGATACTTTCCCAAGAACGTGATTACCTGAAAGCACAGGTGGAGATGCTCAAACGCATGCAGTTCGGCCAGAAGCGCGAGCGCTTTGAGGGCGACCCCAAACAGATCATGCTGCCTTTTGAGGTTGATGCTGTAGAAGAGGCTAACCAAGAAGAAGAAACCAAACAAAAGATTGAGTACACCCGCAAACGTCCAAACCATAAAGGGCGGGCGAAGTTGCCTGAACATCTACCTGTTGAAGAGATCGAGATCCATCCCCAAGGTGATCTAACCGAAATGGTATGCATCGGAAAGGAAATTACGGAAGAACTGGAGTGCGAGCCAGCCAAGTTCTATATCAAACGT
>NZ_FUKU01000054.1 GCF_900163865.1 Sphingobacterium sp. JB170 | reverse complement strand
AAAGGAAATTACGGAAGAACTGGAGTGCGAGCCAGCCAAGTTCTATATCAAACGTTATATCCGCTATAAATATGCTGCTAAAAACGGTAACGGTGTATCTATCGCTGAACTTCCCGAGCGTGTAATCGACAAGGGAATACCCGGAGCAGGCCTACTGGCCCTGATATTAACCGGTAAATACCAAGATCATCTCCCACTGTACCGCCAAAAGCAAATCTTCGCCAGAGAAAACATACAAATCCCCTCCTCAACGATCGAAGGCTGGACAAAACAGGCGTTAGAAAAGTTGGAACCCCTATACGAACAGCTTGTTTACGACACCAAAACCAAGGGTTACCTGCAGGTCGATGAGACCAGAATAAAAGTACTGGACAGTGATAAAAAAGGGGCTGCTCACACCGGTTGGTATTGGGTATATCATGCGCCTTTGGATGGAACTGTACTGTTTGACTATAGCCCTACCCGCGGCAGTAGTGCACCATTACCTATGTTAGGAAACTTCAAAGGTTATCTGCAGAGTGACGGTTATGTTGTGTACGAAAAATATGGCAAAAAGAAAGAGGTTACTCATTTAGCCTGCTGGGCGCACACACGCCGGGAGATAGAACGAGCTTTGGACAGCGACCGACCACGGGCAGAGAAAGCGCTTCTTATGATCCAGCAATTATATGCTGTAGAAAGGCAAGCCAAACAAGCGAAGTTTACACCAGAACAGACAAAAACACTGCGCCTGGAAAAATCGCTGCCCATTATCAACGAACTGGGAAAATGGATCTTTAAAGAGATAAAGAATACGTTACCTAAAAGTCAGATCGGTAAAGCGATGGCTTATGCATATGCCAGATGGGATGCGCTATCAGCATACTTATATGATGGAAATCTGCAGATTGATACGAACCAATGTGAGAATGCGCTCCGCCCATGCTGTTTAGGTCGAAAGAACTACCTCTTTGCGGGGAGCCATGAGGCTGCACAACGGGCCGCAATGATCTATTCTTTCTTTGCAATATGTAAAAAACATGACGTAAATCCCTTCCAGTGGTTAAAATATACGCTGCAGAATATTATGACCATAAATCACAAACACTTAAAAAACCTATTCCCACAGAACTATAAGAATATTATTCAGCAATCAAATATGTAGTTCGTAGGGCGGATAC
>NZ_FUKU01000056.1 GCF_900163865.1 Sphingobacterium sp. JB170 | reverse complement strand
AACTATATTTCAAATATTTCAAAGAACAATTTCAGATTTTAATGGGACAGCGATGAGTACGGTTATAAGAAACGCACAAAATAATTGTAACGAATTGTGGTATAGTCCTAGCTCCCTTATTACGTGTTAGCGACTTATATATTGCAAAACAATAGCGTCCTAAAAAAGGAGAATAATAAAACTCCAATTATTTTAGGATAGCTATTCAGGTAGCCGAAAAGGGTTCCTGGAGACAATTACTATAGAGTTTTATATAGTGCTCCGGCAACGACCTTAAGCAAATCCGGACTGACCCTTTCTTTAAAATTAGGCTCTATGTATTCAAATCTTATTTCGCCTGCTTTGTTCAAAATAAATACAGACGGGACTGGTAACAACATATCTTTGTTTTTACCCCCAGTTGTTTCCGGTAAAAATTTATGATACGCTTCTGGAGCCTTAAATGCAAGTCCCATGGCTTTAGCCAGTGAAAGATCAGCATCAGAAAGTAAGGTATAGCCTAATTCTCCTTTATCAGAACTTGCCTTGAGATTTTCAGGCTTGTCCGTACTTACGGCTATTATCTGATATCCGAGCATCGTAAGATCTTTTTCTATCTCCTGAAGCCCCGATAGCTGAAGATTACAGTATGGACACCAGCCTCCTCTGTAAATGACAAATATCGTCGGCTTTTCGGAAAACAATTTCCCTAATTGTATCATTTCTCCCATCGCATCGGTTAAAGTAAGCGCAGGAATTTTTTCACCAATCAGCAGCGGGCTTACATTCTCTGCTTTTAATGGGTATTCCTGCCTTTCCTGATTCGTTTGAGAGCTTACCATATGGATACTGCACAGAATGATGCCGAGTGTTATAAATAGTTTTTTGTTCATTGTTAATTGTTTTTGGTACTTGTTGTTCCACTCCGGAAAAAAGAAATATTCTCCCCTGTATGCTGCCGGAAGAAACGGCTGAAATGTGCAGGACTTACAAAGCCAAGCATATAGGCAATTTCCTTAGCAGACCTATCCGTATAGTTGAGGTAACGTTTAGCTTCCAGTATGATCCTATTCTGTATCAGCTTAGATGGTGAAGGAAACTTCAGCAAAGCAAATGTATTGGAAAGGGTTTTGGGCGATTTATTAAGCGCACCAGCATAGAAACGTACCTCATGCTCCGTTTTGAAATTAAATTCCAACATCAGGTTGAACTTTCTTACCAGGTCCAGTTTATCTTCAGTTAGCAGGTTGCTATCCGTCGTCTGCTCTCTAGCAAGCCTCGTTACACTGATGATGATACGTTTGAGCAGGGTACGCAGCATCTCATTCTGCATCCGGTCCTTCACCTGCATGTCGTTTTTGCAAAAGCGTTCCGTCAGTTTTATATTGGTAATATCCTGTTCGGAAAGATCAATGAACATCGGGTTGTTGATACCGTAAAAAAGAAAACCAACACAACCAACCTCGGCATCATGGTCGACAATACAATAAAATTCCCTGTTGAACTGCCAGGCCATGAGTTGCTCAGGATGCTCAGAACGGAAGTTCTGGTTCGCCATTAATGGAAGCACAGTGTTCCCAGGAAATGTATAGCAAACTTCATCAATGATGGCAATTTGGTCTTCTCCGAAGTTAAACACAATGGAATTAATTGTACTTTCTCGAAGTATCCCTAAGTGGGTGAGCATCTCCCGCTCATTGCCTACCGAGAAAACTCCGTTGGTCTGGCTATTTATAAATTCCAGTTTCATGTTCGCTATTCTTCTTTAAATTATCTGACTTCGCCTAAATATAGTAAAGAAATACCTGAATTGAACGGATAATAATGGCCGAGATTGTAGCTGATCGGGATCCCGGCCATCAGAGGTTTCTTTTAATTAAGGGTTACTTTTATGATCTGTGGCAAGGTAGTAAATGCGTTGGGGTTTGGAACTTCCTCGATAGCTTTACTCTCTGTCAACGACATTTCGGGAAGATCGATTCGGATGTTGGCACCAGGATACTGGTCCTTTTTCGTTCCGTTATCATATAGCTGAATCTGATCAGACACATCACCCTTCTGCATGGCATCAATGCCATTATCTTTTGAGGCATAAAACCAGTCATTGCTCAAGCCGTACATGGTGGCAATAGCTACCCTGTCCCCTTTTACTACATCCAGTTGCTGCATAACCTGTCCCCCTGCTTCAGTCCCTATTTTAGGTAACAGGACGGTAGTGGCCGCCTCCTTCAGCACATAAACTTTTTTAACGCCTGGTTTGGACTCCAGGGCAGCAACCAGTACATCCGCGTTACCGGTCTGTGCCAGTTCGCTCAATCCTTCGCCCCGGTCCTTTTCCCCTTTCATATAAAAGGGATGTTCGCTACCCGAGTATACAACGACCAATACTGGAGAGAGCGGCGTAAAGATACCGGTCATGTCCTGCAGGTGCTTGCTCAGCATTGAGTTATCGCCCATTTCTGCAATGTTGGTAAGCCCGTTTGCTGAAGGCTTTCCTTTGGCATAAATCGGGGTTTTATTCAAGATATCTCCGTCCGGCGCATAAGATACGGTCCATACCCCCGGACTGAAAGGAGTTTCATTCGCAGTACCTTTACTTGTGTTTTCAATCGTCAGGGTAAATTGAGAGTTCCCATTATATTCCAGTGTCGCTTTCATAAGCTGTGAAGCCGGTAGGTAGGTATTTCCCTGTGCATCTGTTCGATTTACTTCCATGACATTACCTGGGGTGGCTTCAGCCGTCCCTGGATGCATCAGGCTCATTCCGGGAGTCTCATTGATACGGGTTCCGTTATCCCATAACTTAATCTGTGCAGATACATCGCCCGTGACAGGAATGCCGTCCATATTATAAAGATTGATGCCAGGATTTTCAGGTGCGAAGAACAGGTCGTTACTCCAACCGTACATTGTAGCAAATGATAGCGCCTGTCCAGCCCCCGCATTAAATTCAATACTGAAAGATTGCCCTGGGAGGATCAGGGGTGGCGTACCGGTTCCCATAAAAGTTCCGGATTGCACCAGAGCTTTTGATTCCAATATATTCTCGATGGTAATCGTACTGGCCTGTGTTGGGGACATCACATCGTCATCAGTGCAGGAAACCATTGTAACCAGCCCCCCTATAAAGAGGAAAGAAGATGTTGCCACTTTTCCTATTCTTTTAATCGTGTTCATAATTGTTGTATTTAATATTACAGGAACAAAGGTAGCAGAAGGTCAGGCCCCGAGAAATAGCGTCATTTCCCGATGTCTTGTCTATATTTCCCTAAACTATAGATTTAAGATCTTTTAACTCAAAAGGATTACTTTGTATGTACATTTGAGATTTTTTGACTTGAAAGTCGCATCCATAGACAATAGTTTCCTTATATCTACCATGGGAGCAAGATCTTTATTCGATACTAAAAACCGATAATTGCCCTTTTAGGATCGCTCACCTTCTCCTGTCGATGTTTAATTTGATTCAATTAGTTGAAACGGCTTTTATGGGGCTTTTTCTATTTAGTAATTTTTAAGAAGATGAACGATAAACCTGACTAATGGGGCGTTTCAGAAAGGTATGGTTCAGCAAGGGACGTTATATTTCCCATTCAATGGCGCATACATGGCCTGGAAAAACGTGAGCTCAGTATCCACCCGATGAACCACATATTTTCTGATTGCAATTTTGATTATAGTTCTGGGGATACAGCTCTTTTAGTTTTTTGTAATTTCGCCCCCTTATCGAAAAGCCTGACTATATTGATGGTTGCGCTTTCCTTTTGTTTGTGATGTCTATCTTCTTGGTCAGTTAAAAGACTGCCTAAACTCCAATGGTGTTTGGTTCGTTTTGTTTTTAAATACTTTGTTAAATGATTGAGGGTATTCAAAGCCTAACTGATATGCAATCTCGCTTACGGATAATTCTGTTGTCGATAAAAGTTCCTTCGCTTTTTCCAGAAGTTGGTTTTGAATATGCTGTTGTGTAGTTTGTCCTGTCAAATTTTTTAGCATATCGTTTAGATAGTGAGCCGAAACAAATAGTTTTTCAGCAAAATAATGAACGGTAGGCAATCCTGATACAGTTAAATCATCATTTTGATAATAAGCGTTTAGTAAGTCTTCAAATTTTAAAAACAAATCGTTGGATGCTTTTTTTCTTGTGATGAATTGACGATTGTAAAAACGGTTGCAATAGTTTACCAACAAATCAAGATGAGAAACAACTAGGTCTTGTGTGTAATTGTCTATCATTGCTTCAATTTCCTGTTGCAAATTTTGCATTAATCCATTGATAATAGTTTCTTCCACTAGTGTCCCATTAAAATCGGGACGTTTTAAAAATTAAATAAATTTGGCCCAT
>NZ_FUKU01000057.1 GCF_900163865.1 Sphingobacterium sp. JB170 | reverse complement strand
GCCGGGTGGTGTGAGAGGACAGATAGGGAAATAATCCCTATCTTCCTACTCGATTGGGGAGAGCCCGTCAATGCGCTAGGGCGTTTGGATAGGTAACAAAGACTTTGTTAAGCGTGCCGTTTACTTTATTTTGTATTCTTCAATTTTCCGGTATAGGGTGGCTGCTCCGATTTCAAGTAAACGGGCAGTTTCCGCTTTGTTTCCTCCTGTATGGTTAAGGATTTTTTGAATGTGCAGTTTTTCGGCACTCGCCAGAGAAAAGGCGGAAAGCATCTTTTTGCTAGTTGACAATTGTCCGCTGTCGTTTAAAAGTTGCTGCAAATCAATAGGTAAGCTGTCGGTCGTCAATTGTTCATTATCTTCCAATATAACACTTCTCTCTATGACATTGCGAAGCTCCCGGATATTCCCTTTCCAAGTATGTCTTTTCATAGCCGTTACATATTGTGGGACAATACCAGCTATTTTTTTTCCTGTTTTGCCACAAAACACTTTTAAAAAATATATTGCCAATTCGTCAATATCCGAAATCCTGTCCCGCAAGGGGGGTAATGAAATTTGGAAAACGGCTATCCTATAATATAAATCTTCACGGAAATTTCCGGTTTCTATTTCATTTTGCAAATCACGATTTGTAGCGGCAATAATACGCACATTAACTTTTGTGGGTTTGCTGTCACCAACTTTTAAAAATTCGCCCGATTCGAGCACTCTTAATAATTTTGCTTGTAAATCCAGCGGCATTTCCCCGATTTCATCTAAAAAAATAGTTCCCTGGTTGGCTTCTTCAAAAATACCTTTGCTGTCTTTAACCGCTCCTGTGAAAGCTCCTGCCTTATGCCCGAACAATTCGTTTTCCAATAGTTCTTTGCTGAATGCAGAACAGTTTACCGCGACAAAACTATGCTTGCTCCGTGTGCTTGAATTATGGATTGCTTGTGCAAACACTTCTTTACCTGTTCCTGTTTCTCCGGTCAGCAAAACGGTGGCATCAGATGCTGCTACTTTTTTCCCCGCATCAATGGCCGTTTTGAGCAGCTTCGATTTACCAATGATACGGTCAAAAGAGTATTTCTCACCTAATTGCTTTTCTAAATGCAATACCCTTTTTGCCAAAGCTACTTTTTCACCAGCTTTGTATAAAAGTGGAATAATCTTGTTATTGTCATCTCCCTTGGTGATGTAATCAAACGCCCCGTTTTTAATAGCCTGTACACTATCAGGGATATTGCCATAGGCTGTTAATAAGATAATTTCAATGGCGGGATACTTCTCTTTTATTGTTTTCGCTGTTTCAACACCGCTACCGTCAGGAAGTTTTACATCGCAGATAACAATGTCCATATCGACAGTTTCTAATTTCTTCAATCCACCTTTTATATCGCCTGCCTGCAATACATCAAATCCTTCCAAGCTGATTATCTTGGAAAGTAGATTTCGGATTTTTTCCTCATCGTCTATTATAAGTACCTTCGTCACATCTCAAATTATTACATTGTAAATTTAGGAATAATTGATTTGGAAATAATCGTAAACCCAGAAGAAACACTATTAATGTTTTTTGACTAAATTGTTGTAAGTGTCTTTCATTTATTTTCCGCTATCAAATTTGTAAAGTCACTTTCCTTTTGATGCAAGCATATGGACGGTCTTTAATCGATATGAAAGCTAAGTACCGCCATTAATCGTCCTAATGTCACTTGGTGTCCAATCCGTTAATAAAGGATGAAAAATGGATGTTATGGGCTGTCTCGGAAAGGAAGGCCTTTTTTTCTGTCGAGCCTCCCTTATTCTAATATGTTGGAATCGGTAATCCATATCTCCAATCGATCGTTTTGCCTGCGGTTCAAAACTATTTTTCCTTTTATGGTAATAGGTCGCTCGGATATTCGCTCCTTCCGACCGCCAAAAAGTGTTACCTCGACCATGGCGGGGATTCCGTTTTGTCCACAGAACATGCATTGCTGTATCGGCAGAACAGAAAGCATAAAGATATTATGTCTAAAACCAGCTTTCAGTGGTACCATATACCCCTGCAGCTGGACAGTCTTGCCATCCAAGGCTGCAAGCTGCGGTGGAAAATGAGGGGTGTATATCGTCTGGCCGTTTTTCTTGGTCACTTTGTACATCAGCATATCAAATGTTTCCCAAGTTTTATTCATCAAGGGTTTATGGTCCGCTAGGTGTTGTATTTCTTTTGATGACTGCTGTTGGGCCAGCGTGTACGTGGGACAAGTAGCTAATACTGTAAATGGAATCAGTGTCGTTATATATGGTTTCATACCGTTATGTGTCTAATCAAAAACAAATATAAAAATATTAACGCAACATTGTTGCGTTTGTAATTTTGGATTTCTATTTTTGAACCTAAAGAAATAGATATGGATATAATTCCTCACAATTTTGCAGACTGGAAAGTTTGTATCGAGAAGAAATGCGGTATTACCCTGACGCCCGAATTTGCAGCTCAGCGTCTGGCCCGATATGAAGACGAATCTCTTACGGAAACCCGGCGGTTTGTCAAACTATACGGGCAGGAGCATTTACTACGTATAAAAAGCTGGTTTCGCCAGATTATCGACCAAGAAATTGAAACACGTGATTAATAAGAAAAACCATGAACAAAAAATTGCCCGTTACCGTCCTTAGTGGTTTTTTAGGAGCAGGAAAAACATCTTTATTGAACCACATATTGCACAATAAGGAAGGTCAAAAAGTCGCTGTGATCGTCAACGACATGAGTGAAGTCAATATCGATGCGCAGACCGTTGAACGCGAGAATACACTCTCGCGCACAGAGGAAAAACTAGTCGAGCTGAGCAATGGCTGTATTTGCTGTACACTGCGAGAAGATCTTATGATCGAAGTAGAAAAATTAGCAAAAGAAGACCGGTTTGATTACCTGCTGATTGAGAGTACTGGAATTTCTGAACCTATTCCCGTAGCCCAGACATTCAGTTATGTTGATCCGGAAAATGATATTGATCTTTCCTCATTCAGCTATATCGACACCATGGTAACAGTAGTAGACTGTTACAATTTCTTTGCTGATTTTGGTAGCGCTGATACGCTGCGGGATAGGGAGCTAACGGACGAGGACCTTGATAACCGGACGATTGTTAACCTGCTGACCGACCAGATTGAATTTGCCAATGTCATTCTGCTCAATAAAGCGGATCTGGTTTCCCAGGAAACACTTGGTATTTTGGAGGCGGCAATCCATAAACTGAACCCGGGAGCTCGAATTATACGAACACAGTTCGGAAAGGTGGACCCCCAAACAATCATGGGTACCAATTCGTTTGATTTCGAGGATGCTTCAGCATCAGCCGGATGGATTAGAGAACTTGAAACCGAACACACGCCCGAGACGGAGGAGTACGGTATTTCATCGCTTGTATTTCGTTCCCAGCGGCCATTTCATCCCCAGCGTCTCCATAAGTATCTTAATGAGGACTATCCTCATAACATTATCCGAGCTAAGGGGCTTTTTTGGATGGCATCACGTCCTGATACTGCTATAAGTTTCAGTCAGGCTGGCGGTAGTGTACGGCTGGAAAGTGCGGGATCGTGGTGGTGTAGTATGTCCGAGGAAGTGCGTTATCAATACCCAAGCTATCTGGAGATCCGGAGTGATCTACTGAAACGGTGGCATCCGCAGTGGGCGGACAGGAAGAATGAACTGGTCTTTATTGGTCAAGACCTGGAAAAAGAAAAATGTCTTCTTGAACTTGAAGCCTGTCTTCTGACCGATCAAGAATCGGTCAATTGGCATAGTACGTCCTGGAAGGATGAGTTTCCTACGCATATTTAGAACGAAGTCATGCAGAAGCGGCAACGGGTCTGGGGCGCTAAGCAGTGGCTTGTTTTTTGTGGAATAAATAGAATAGACTTAAAATATATGCGTCATGGAACACAACACGGACGAAAAGATACGAGAATTGATAATTTCTCGTGTGGAAGGTGACCGCTCAATAACAGCGAGTGAACTGTATTCTATCAATCCGGATAAAGACACCGCTATCGATATTGTTAGGAGATTGGCAAAGGAAATTTCTTACGATATCGAAGCTCGATTGGGAGAGGATGGGAACCTGTATTTGACAACCTGAGAGAGATTCATCAATTCATAGCAGCAACGGTATTTCGTATAGCTTGGATGTGTGGAATAGGGGCAAGGAATAGAAGCCCATGTTTTGGTTTGCATCTTAGTGGTGGCCGTACTGCTAAAAGGACGTTTATGACTTTTGGATACAACAGATTATCCGGCGCTTCAGAAAACTAATAGACTAGGTTCGAGTACGAACTTGGTTTTACCTTAAATATACCTGCGATACCAATAATGTGATGATAGAAGAGGTGCCCCGCTAGTTTATTTGATATGAAACAATGACGGCGTTAACTGCCGTCATTGTTTTTCTTGAAAACCTGATTACCTCGTGGAAGTGCGGTTTTTCTGTAATTGTTGCGACCTGCTTCAGAAATTCATTACTAGGAGTTACCCATCGCCTCATATAGACGATTAAGCAACGTCTGTATCAGGCGGGTATTTTGATCTGAAAAAGTAAACTCGTCTGAAAATCTATTTGCTCCCCTTAGAAATTCTTTCAATTCTAGTTGATACGGTATGTGGTCCTGACCGATAAACTTGTCTTTATACTTGGTTAAGTAATTCAGATACCGTCTAACAGAAGGATCTATTAAAACTTCCTTTTCGATTAACTGAAGGAGTTGTAGGTAATCTTTTTTTATTTTTTCAGCATTTACCATGGAAGAGGGATCTCGGTTACTAACTTTTTAAAGGCGTCATCTCTAAGGACCAAAGGTACGAATATTTGCTGTTCTCCCCCAGGCAGGTGCGGGTTAACTATCCCTTCGGCAATTGGCTGTCTCGCGGTGGTCCCTTGCCAGACGTTCAACGTCTGCGCTTTAGGGACTTGGTATTCGTAGAATTTACTAAAATTATTCCATGCCGGTTGCACTGCTGTACCACCTATAACATCGCCGATTGAACCGGGTTTTTCGATGGTCCAGTATCCACCTGCAGGATTACCACCTGTAATACGGTAAATCTTTGAACCCTCGGGTAACGAAACGGGCGTGGCGTCCACAAAGTTGGCAGCTTCTACAGCCGGTAAATCTAAATCTGGACTACTCCATTCGGGATTGCTTTCCCCTGCAATTAAGCCGTTTGGCGCATAATCAGATTTTTCGATTCCGGGTATGTTATCCCAGTCTTTTACGTATACCCGTTGGTGGTAGATACTAACGGAATTTTCAAGATCTTCCATCAAATCCGCCTTGTCACTGGTCGTTGAAAATGCTTCTTTGAGTTTAGTTTTGTCCAAGCCCGCGCCTATCCATTCCATTAGTTTGGCTTTTGTACCTTTTCCCAGCGAGCTTTCAAGGTCGTCCATCCAAACGGTCGAGTTCTCAATACCATCGTTAATTAAGTCATCGTCTGATGAACAGTTTACAGCAAGTTGACTCGTTAAAATCAACAAGATTACCATCATTTTTTGTCTAAATCTAATCATAAGATTGTTAGGTGTTTGGTTAGTTTAAAAATGTATTTTATAAAAAATTAACATGCTTTGTTTTAATGTTATTTATATATTATAATTTTCATTAATAAAAGAAATGTAAAGTAAAACAATAGAAATGAACCAAGCAATAAAATAGTTAACACAATCGCTTTCGTAACATATAAATTACGATTGAAATATATGCTTTAGCGACCACGGAATTACATGTATTAAGAAAAAAATGAAGCTGTCAACTGTGCGAAAAATATCGCATAAATTTAAGGGTATGGAGCAGTTTTTTGTGGATCAACTCTGAAACCTATAAAGTGATTAAAGAAAGCCAATGCAGTTGTGGCTATAATTCATCGACCCATTTTTATACAAAGACAAGTAAAAAACAGATGACAATATAGCATTTTTTGAAAAATAATACATATTTTTGCAGAAACAATGCTAAAATAGACATTATTATGCTTATTCAGTTTTCGGTTAAAAACTTTAGGACTTTTAAAGAGAAAGCCACTATCAGCCTTGTAGCGTCTAATTATGATAAGACTACTCGTGAATCTGATAACATCTTTGAAGACAACACTTTCAATCTGCGTATTCTGAAAAGTGCCGTAATCTATGGCGCAAATGCAAGCGGGAAAAGTAAATTTATGGAGGCTTTAATGTTTATGAAACATTTCGTCATCACAAGTTCAAAAGATAGTCAGAAAGGCGATAAAATCAATATTGAACCTTTTAAATTGAGTACAGAAACCGAACATTTGCCAAGTGAATTTGAGATTGTTTTTACTTTTCAGAATGAGATGTACAGATACGGTTTTGAAGCCGACAATGAAACTATTATCTCTGAATGGCTTTATCACAAACCGAAAACCAAAGAGGTAGAATTGTTTTACAGAGAGTTTCAAGATTTTGAAACACACGGAAGAAATTTTTCCAAAGGAAATACGGTAATTAAAGAAGGGTTGGTTAGAGATAATGCCTTATTGGTTTCAGTAGCCGCACAATTCAATGATGCTATTTCTATTAATGTGATTGATTGGTTTAAACAATTAAAAACTATTTCGGGACTAAATGAAGAAGGTTATCAAGGTTTCACAATGAGCAAAACCGAAAGCCCTGTTCATAAATTAAAAATTCTCAATCTTCTCAGAGCAGCCGACTTGGGTATTCAGGATATTAAACTTCAAAAGTTGGATATTGATCAACTGCCAAAGGATATGCCCAAAGATTTGAAGGAACGAATTATTAAAACTATTCGTGACGAAAATACTGAATTTATCTCTGACGTTATCACTTTTCACAAAAAGTATGATGCTAATAAAAAAAATACAAATGAAACCGTGCATTTCTCTTTGGACGAAGATGAATCGTCAGGAACAAGGAAATTTTTCGCACTTACGGGACCTATTTTAGATGTTATTGAAAATGGTTATACGCTTGTTGTAGATGAATTGGATTCTAAACTTCATCCAAATTTGGTTTGTAAATTGGTTGGTCTTTTCAATTCAAAAGAGATTAACAAAAAGAATGCTCAACTTATTTTCAACACACACGACACTAATTTATTAAGTTCGGGATTATTCAGACGTGACCAAATTTGGTTTGCCGAAAAAAACAAATACGGAGAAGCCCGACTTTATTCATTAGGCGATTTCAAATCGGAAAGCGTTAGAAAAACCGAAGCCTTTGAGGATAATTATATCAGAGGAAAATACGGTGCCGTTCCCTATTTGGGATATTTTGATAATCTGACTAAATTTTTGCCGGAATATGAAAATGAAAAATAAAAGAGCGGAACAAATTGGGGCAAAGAAACGACACAGAGAACAGTTAAAATCAAAGCGTAGAAACGAACCTGTTTTTGAAAGAAGAGAGCCCGTATTGCAGGAAAAGCCAACAATACTGATTGTCTGCGAAGGAGAAAACACAGAACCCTCATATTTTAGTCAGTTCAGACTTTCTACTGCAACGATTAAATCTATCGGAGAAGGATATAACACGATTTCTCTTGTAAACAGAGCTGCCGGATTAGCTAAAGAAAAAGATTACGAACAAGTTTGGTGCGTATTTGACAAAGATGATTTTGATGTAACCAACTTTAATAATGCCATTGTAACAGCAGAAGCACAAGGCTTTGGAGTTGCTTATTCAAATCAGGCTTTTGAATATTGGATAATTTTGCATTTTGACGACCATCAAGGAGGCGGAATGCACAGAAAGGACTACGATAAGAAACTCAACAGTCTTCTCAAACCTTTTAAATTGGCTTATGACGGAGAGAGAAGTAAAATTATTACAGAAGAAATATTTGAAGTGTTAGACGGAATTGACGAGAAAACGAATCAAGAGAGAAAAGTGTTAGCAATTCAAAGAGCAAAAAGGAATTACAAACAGTTTGAACACGCCAATCCCGCGACAGAAGAATCGTCAACGACTGTATTCAGACTTGTTGAAACATTATTAAGATACACGTAAGCAGACAATACAACGACAGTAATAAGGGTTCTCGCAATCGTGGAAAGGTGTAAGTTGAACTGTCATCTAAATAATTTTTATATTAGACACAGATAATGGACAAAGAGAAATTCGATTTTGAGCGCTTCAAAGATGAAGCGATGAAAGGCCTTTCTGAAGGTAAGCGGAATTTCAAAAGTATTTTGATTTAAAGAAAATTCAAAATGCAAAAATTGTGCTGGTCTTCGCGGTCGATGGTGTTTATTGCAATGTGATTCCATTTCCGCACAAAATTTTTCATCCTCAGGGGTTGTGTAAAGAAGAATTAGCCCGCTTTTTCTGTTGGTGCGAGAAATTAAATCTGTTTATCAACAGGCCGTTGCTTCCGAATTTCCACGGTGCTGTTTTTATTTAAATTGATTGACCACAATACACAAGACAAATAAATTCTATTCGTGCTCAAAGAATTGGGAAAACCAAAGACACTTGTTACCCGCACATAATATTCGTTGGAGAATCAGGGTTATAAATCGGGCAATGGGTCATGTTTTTGTTAATTTTCATGATGCTTGGCAGCGGTAGATTTGGTTTTCCAAAGTAAGATTCGTTGTATATTGCCTAGCAAATAACACATCAAAATTCAAAATGAAGTTTCCGCAAAAGACTACGTGGGTTTACCAATCCGGAGGAGGAATTGACGCGGTTTTAGCTCGTTATTATGGGCTAAATTTCGCTACACTTCATTTGCGACCTTTGCAAACTTATTTCTGTACTCTAAAGGTGTAAGGCCGGTAACCTTTTTAAAGATATCTCGAAAAGCTTTCGTGTCTGTGTAGCCCACATCAAACATAATTTCAGTTACGTTTCTTCGTGAGGCCTCAAAGAAAATTTTGGCGGCTTCTATGCGGACCCTTTGTATATATTCTATAGGCGTATTGTTGGTAGCCTCTTTAAATTTTCGTTCAAAAGTTCGGCGACCTGTATTGATCAGTTTTGCCAACAAGTCTATTGATATTTTATTACAATAGTGCTTTTCGATATAGTCCTGTACTTTTTTAATGTCCTCGTGTCCATGATTCCGTTGCCCCTTGAATATTGCAAATTGAGATTGACTATTTCTTCCAATGTCCAGTGCGAAATATTTTGAAATCATGATTGCTATTTCTCTATCTGCGAATTTTTCAACGAGGTACAAAATTAGATTCCATAAACTACTCGCGCCACCACTACTGTAAATATTATCGTGCTCGGTGATAATGGCCCCATCTTCTACCTCCACGGTGGGGTACCGTTCTCTAAACTCATTGATATGGGCCCAGTGTGTCGAACATTTTCTGCCATCTAATAGCCCTGTTTCGGCTAGTAGGAATGCCCCAATACACAGGCTGGCAAGGCTTGAGCCTTTTTCATATAACTTTTTAAAATAAGGGATCGCCTCGATATTAGCCCGGATACCTTCGGAAGTATTACCAAAGGCCGGAGGTATGATTAATAAGTCCGTTGTAGTCACATCTTTTAGCAGGCGATCTGTCTTTATAATACATTCACCTTTGTTCGCAGGCACATATTCATGCAGGCCAACATATTCAACTTTGAAAAGGGGCGCTTTACCAAAAGTAGTTAAAAACTCGTTAGCCATATGAAAGGTTCTGAATGCAGGTGTAACCGCTTCAATTACTCCGTACTCAGGTACAAAAACAGAAATCTGCATAGCAACGAATGTATTAAGCTGCAAGTTAAAAAATAGTTTTGTCATAATCTACCCCTAAAATTGTCGTTTTCGCAACAGCCACATTCTTATATACGGTCGTAATTTTGAAATGTAAAAATGAACTAACTAAAATTATAAGACATGGCACTAGCAACAAGAATTACAATTGAACGAGTAACAAATGCGTCTTTAGTGGACCTCTGGAAAGCATGGCATACGCCGAGTGACATCATGAAGTGGAACACACCGGATCCAGCATGGCATACCCCTAGCAGCGAAAACGACCTGCGCGTTGGCGGGAAGTTCAAACATCGCATGGAAGCAAAAGATGGGAGTTTTGGTTTTGACTTTGAAGGGATCTACGATATGGTAGAGCCATATAAAGAGATTACTTACACTATGCCCGATGGAAGAACCTCTACAACGTTATTTGCGGCAGCGGATGGTCAAACCCATATAGTAACTACTTTTGATGCCGAAACAGAAAATGATCCTGAGCTACAGAAACAGGGCTGGCAGGCTATTTTGGACAATTTTGTCAAATACGTTGAATCAACAGATCTATAACTTAATATTTAATCCTATGAAAAAGTACAAAATTATCTTTTGGATAGCGACGACGATTATCATCCTTTGGGAAGGAATTATGCCGCTTAGCACGCTTCTTTTCGCGCCGGAGCAAGCAACCATTGGTACGCGACCTTTAGGTTATCCGGATTACTTCGCCTATGCTTTGATTATGTTCAAGGTGCTTGGTGTAATCGCAATTTCTTTACCCAAAATTCCAGAAAAACTAAAGGAATGGGCATATGCAGGGCTTACATTTAGTTTAATCTTTGCATTCATTAGTCATGGGTGTGTCGATCAGAATTTTCTGTATATGCTTTTGCCCTTAGTGGTGTTGGGGATTCTTGCCGTTTCATATATTTATAATTATAAAATTCAGAAAAACAGGCATTAAGAATGTCTGACGAGTTAATAATCAATAATCAAATTTTTAAAAAAATGGAAAATCAAACTGTTTCCTTACATCGGGTTATCAAGGCTAGCCCAGAAAAAATATTTCGAGCATTCGAAGACCCAATAGCGCATTCAATCTGGTTGCCTCCGTATGGGTTTATGTGTACGGTCCAGGAATTCGATTTTAAAAAAGGTGGAAAGTTCCATATGACCTTTATTAATTTCAGTACCGGAAATGCGCATTCATTTGGTGGATCATACTTGGATATAAAAAGCAACGAATTGATCAAATACAGCGATACATTTGATGATCCGAATCTACCGGGAGAAATGACGACAACGATATGGTTGAATGCAGTTTCATGTGGTACTGAATTTAAAGTGCTTCAGGAGGGTATTCCTTCGGTGATTCCTCCAGAAATGTGTTACTTGGGTTGGCAAGAGTCGCTGGAGAAACTGATTAAGCTTGTTGAAGCTGAGATTCCGGATGCTTAAATCAGTTCATTATGCATAACCCTAGTCGTGGTAAATATGTCTGTGCGATCCTCATTACGTTTTCTGGTAATTGCAGGAGAGCACTTACATATTACCAAAGTTGTTTTGGCGGTACATTGAAATTTCAAACTTTTGAACAAGAACTAAAAGAGTATGCAGAAGTACCCGTGGTAAGTGGATCATTGGTTTCCGATTGCATCGTTATTTATGGCTCGGACTTGGTTCATGATGAAGGAAGACAACTAGGAAATTATATGTCCATTTTTTTGAAGTGCAGAAATATAAGTGAACGGCAGACGCTTATTAGGAAACTATTTTTGGATAAATATAATGTTTCTGCCAAAACTGATGATGACCAGCACCTAGTCGAGGTAATCGATGCCTTTGACGTTCGGTGGGTGCTAGGGATTTAGTGGCGTTGCTGCGCGGTTAATTGTCGAATGTTTTTTTACGGAAATGTGTTGATCAATTATTTTGTGAGATATGGATCGGATGCAAAACAAACGGCCCCTCAAGCGATGTGGGCAGGACCTTATCCGCCGTATAAAAGCTGGTTTCGCCCGATTATCGACTAAAACACCAATAGAAATGATTAATGAAAAAAACAAAGACAAATCAGGTGAAAAACTCGAATATCCACCGCTAAAAACGCTGTTGATTGAACGGATACGAGTAGTATAAAAAGTAGAAATTAAATTTCGTTATCCGAGCAACAGCGCCGGATATAATTATGAACTTTCACGGATAAAAATCGAGAAAAAAACTCGGGATATGGATATCGCCACCGGTGTCGATAAATGGGGATATTTTTCATTTGTAACCGTGTAGTAACGAAAAAAAACCGTCTCGTTGTTAAATTCGAGACGGTCTAATTTTTGCCAAGATGGCGGGGTGATTAGTGTAATTTAGAAATTACCTTTGTCTACGTCCCACCATAATCTTGTTCCACCGTTATCAGGTCCGTTTAAAAACGAAATTGCTTTTTGAACTTCACCGTTATTCGTGTTGTACTCATTTTGGCTAAATGGAATTCTACGTATTTGAATTTCCGTGTCGATCAATCCGCCGCTATTATTTTGTGCGACAGGGAACAATTTCGGATAACCCGTTCTTCGAAATTCCGACCATGCCTCCTGGCCATCAGGAAATACCGCGAGCCATTTTTGCGTGATGATACGTTCTAGCTTTTGTTCGTCGCTGGCCGACTCATTCCATTTAATCGTGATGGATGAGGGTTTTGGTGCATTGTTTTTGCTATTGTTAGGGTCGACATACGCGGCCGGGGTGTTGCTGCTATTTGCGAAGTAGCTTTCTGCACCCTGCGCACCCCACTGGGAAAATGATAATTGGATACCGCTCTCGTACAGGCTTTTTGCCGTCCCGCCAGCATTGGACCAGCTGCGCAGTGCTGCTTCAGCCTTTAAAAAGGACACTTCCGCTGCAGTCAATAAAATTGGCGCAGTAGATTGCGTAAAAGAGGGCGATGATCCGTCTTTGAAATTAATTGTCGAGTAGCTTGCATAAGTGCCTTTTACCACTCCAAATGCACCGGTGCGTATCCCTTTATATCCAGTAACTTTATCACCAGTAGCCTTGTCTAAGTATTTTCCGATACGTGGATCTTGATAACCCGAAAGGTAGGACTCTAAAGAAGCATTAATATTGATATCCCCCCAGTTGTTTGAAATAAATTCAAGGACATTATAAAACCCGCTTTCACGATCGATTCGAACGGTGGCGTTATCGGTATTTTCGGAAATTAACTGGTTGCTAGCTAGTGCTTTTTCTCCTTGTTCTCTGGCAAGCGTTGGATTGACTTTTACGATCCGCATCGCCAGGCGCAGGCGCAATGAATTTGCGAACTTCAACCACTTGGTAAAGCGCTCCTGGTCGCTGCTACCACTATAAATTAAGTCGATTTCGTCTAAATTGGACGGCATCTCCGTCACGCCCGAACCATTAATGTAAGCCTCAAGAAGTTCGGTGGCCTCGTCGAGCTCGGCAAACATAGCCGTGTAAACGGCTTCTTGGGAATCGTATGGTATATTGGTATCGGTATTTTTCCCAACTATGCTATAAGGAATCGGACCGTAAATATCGGTGACGCGGCTTGTAGCGAGGACCTTGGTGGTTAATACCGCTCCCCATAATGCGGGATAGGTTGTTTTTACGCCACCTTTTTCCAACTTATCGATAGGGCCAAGGACGTCTAAATACAGCACTTTAAAAGGTTCTGTATTCCATGAGCTTACTAATGCATAGTTCATGTTGTTCTGCCCGCTGTTAAAAGGGTTGGCACTCATCATATACCCACCATACACATCACCCATTAAGTTTTGCTGTAGCTGATAGGAATTTGGGTCGATACCTGAAAAATTTAGTATAGCGCGCTGAGCATTAGTGAAATACAGCTTTAGGTTCTCATTATTGCTTAGTAAGTCCTCCGGTGTGAGGCCCGTATTGTCTGTGTTGTAATCTTCGAAGTTCTTTGTGCAGCCCTGGAAAAAGCAAGCCATTCCTGCTGAGAGGATGACCGGTAATATATATTTTTTTGTGTTCTTAAGATTCGTAATTAACATGATTTGGATGATTAAAAATTAACATTTAACGACAGTCCATAACTTCTACTCGATGGCATCATGAAGATGTCGATCCCACTTAAACCATTCGCCGTGGACATCGAAGTCTCCGGATCAAATGGAGCATCCTTATAGAGGAAGAATAGGTTGCGTCCAGTAGCGGCAACTTTTACCCCTTTGAAGAATTTATGTTGGATTTTGAAATTATACGACAGCTCGACTTCTCTTAGGCGTATTGCATTACCGCTATACATATAATTTGTGGTCACCGGTCCGATCCCGCCAACGGTTGTATACCATGTCTGCGGATCAACCGCGTTAACGGCGTCTCCAGCAGGATTTACGCCATCGATGGCTACGCTACCAAGGTCACGCGCCTGGCCGCTCCGCTCGGAAACACCGTAGCCATCCATCACAGCTTCAGTGATTGATAATACGTCGTAATCAAATTTCCCGTCTATTAGAAAGTACAGTCCGAAGTTTTTGTAGTTCAATGTATTGCTCCAGCCCATCTGCCATTGCGGATTTGCATTTCCTACTTTCACATATTCCGAACCTTTCAAAGGAACGTTTTGATCGCTCAGGAGAATGCGCCCCTGGTCGTCGCGCTGAAAGTCGATGCCATAGATGTCCCCGAAAGAACCACCTACTTCAAATTTGGAGGCGTAGTTGTTACGCCCCTCGCCAGTTAGCGAAAACTCTTTAATACGGTCGTCTAACGCTTTAATAGTGTTCTTGTTTTTCGAATAATTTAATGCCGTGTTCCACGAGAAATTTTCATTACGGATTGCATCGTAATTCACTAATAGCTCGATACCTTCGTTTTGAATATCCCCTGCATTGATCGCATAGGAGCCAAATAAGCTGGCCTCGCTTGCGGCTATTTCGAAGTACTGGTTTCTGGTATTGGTTTTATAATACGTGAAGTCAACACCTACTTTATTGTTAAACATCTTAATCTCGGTACCTGCTTCAATCGAGCGTGTGATTTCCGGTTTTAAGGTAGCCAGTGAAGTAAGCGTGTTGATGTCGACATTTCCGTAATTCCCAAAAGAATTCAGCAGGTAGCTCTTGTATGCGGGCAGGTCATTTCCTACTTCCGCGTATGAGCCGCGTATCTTCATGAAGTTTATGAAATCGGGAAGGTTAAGTTTATCATGTACATTGGCACTTAAACCGACCGATGGATAAAAAAACGATGGGGAGTCGGTAAAGGCCAGCGAGCTGGACCAATCGTTACGCGCCGACAAGTCAAGGAACAACCATCCGTCGTAATCGAAATTAGCACTTCCAAATACGGATTGTAGCTGTCTGCGGTTGTTGCTTTCTGTGGTCGTTAATGGTGTGGTCGTATTCTGGGCAACAAAGACATTTGCGATCTTCAATCCCTCCGAACCCGTATTGAACGACGTTCCTTCCGTATTCCAGTCGGTCACACTTGTACCGAGCAGTCCTGTAAACTTGATTTTATCTGTTATCTGCGTATTGAAAGTCGCGATAAAGTCAGCATATTTTTGGGTTATGGTGATGTTAGAATTGTTGTACCCGCCATTTTTTTGCGCGAGAATAGATTGGGTACTTGCATACATCTTACGGTCATATACATCGTGCGTGCGGTCCATGCTTCCGCGCGCTTGTAGGCTTAACCAGTCATTCACTTTGAACTGCGCACTTCCATTTAAGATCAATCGGTTCTTATCAGATCTCGCTGGATTTCTATTTTGAATCCACCATGGATTTTGCTGCGTGGTTTCGCTATCGCCTAGATTGTGCCAGTTCTGCGAATATTTATTGGTGGCTGGATCGAACGTTTCAAACTGTTCGTAAGAGCTTAGATCTAAATTTCGAGGCATGAGATAGAGTCCGACAATCGGATTAAAGTAGAAGCCTGTGAGTGGAGAATTTTCCAGCTTCTGCTGTATGTAGTTTGCACCGCCTTCTACTTTTAGACGATCATCAAAAAAGCTAGCATTTTGCTTAATATTGATGTTATGTCTGCTCAATTCATTTTCCGGTAATAGTCCTTTAGCCTCGGTATTGGCGTATGACAAATAGGTTTGCATCTGTTCGTTGCCTTTGGAGAGACTGAGTGAATTGGTGAAGTTTGTTCCCGTATTAAAGAATGATTTGGTTTGGTCGGATGCTTTTTGATCCATTGTCTCCCCCCAGCTGTTTACCGAGTTTACATCTGTCTGCCCGTCCATGCCTTGTCCATAATTGTTTTGGAATTTCGGTAGTGTAGCAGGGGTTTCGATTTGTGCGCTGCTGGAAAAATCAATACTTGTGCGTCCGTTTTTTCCAGATTTTGTGGTGATCAAGATAACGCCGTTAGCAGCTTGGCTACCATATAGAGCGGCAGCCGATGCGCCTTTTAGCACGGACATACTTTCAATGTCTTCGGGGTTGATCATAGCGATCGGGTCTCCAGAGTCGCGTTCACCACCAAAAACGTTTCCCGGCTGCGAACCCACCGAATTGTTGTTTAGGGGCACTCCATCGACTACATAGAGGACTTGGTTACTCCCCGAAGCAGATTTGTTCCCGCGTAGCACGACCTTCGCCGACCCACCAATGCCAGAGGAGGAAGAGGTAATATTCACACCAGCAACCTTTCCATTGATACTGTTTATTAGGTTCGTTCCTTTTGCACGTGTAAGTTCATCGCCCTTTAACTGTTGAGTAGAATACGTTAAAGACTTTTGTTCGCGGCTGATGCCCAGGGCCGTAACGACTACTTCTTCCAGCTCCTCGTCTGCAGGCGATAGAAAAACCTCTAAGTTGGATGAATTAGAGGTCTCTACGGTTTGGCTGAGGTACCCAACGAAGGTAACCTCGAGGCTCTTTACCGAATTTTCAACGGATAAACTAAACTCTCCTTGTTCGCCCGAAGAAGTGCTCTGGCTTTTATCTGGCGTGCTAATGCTCGCTCCTGTGATGGGTTGTAGGGTGTTGGCATCTTTTACGATACCCTTTAAAGCGACGGTTTGGGCATAGGCATGTCCACAAATTAGCGTCGTCATCAAGCATATTGCTCGTAAGAATATGCTGCATTGTTTTGTAAACTGTTTTTTCATAAATAATTTGAACGTTATCGTGTAAGCGATTGCAGAAGTTCGAAGCAATCGATCGCGGTAAGGTATTTAGTACTGGGGGTTATTAAATGTTAAAATATGTGAAATTTATGCGCTGGATGTCCCTACGGACTGAATAACAAATGTTTGCGTGTTTCATCTTGTTATAAGCTTCAAGTGCATAAATCGGTTGTTGTAACAACGAAGGTACATTGGTAGGTGAACACGCACGAGGATTACACGAATTACCTACTAAAGGCTGCCCCGATCACCCTGCTGCGAACTTTAATAGTAAGTATACATACCAATAATACTTGCTCAGAAAATCGACGCATTCTTATCTAAATGCAATACGGAATTATTGGTCGTATTTGCAAAAGGAAATTAATCATTTTATAACCGCTTCACGCGAGGTCACGTTTGTACACCGGGCCTATTATTTTTAAATAAGCGTTGGAGTCCACAACAATATAAATTTATCAATGTTGTTGTATTTTAGGTGTTTAGAAATCACTAAACGAAGTAGGCTTACCTGAGTGGTGTGCAGGACCTTTAGGATTATATTGTAATATTTCATTGACTTCAAGAAAAACAGGGAGGAAATTCAGCATCTCTGTATACTATTCTCATAGTTGATCTTCTGATTACTTAAAATATCGACCATATAGAGCAATAGTTACGCTCATTTTTCCAAAGGGAAAATCTCCCGTTTCTGGAATTTATATTTAATTTTCTCACTGTCATGACACACACTAGAAGCACCGTACTCCCTATTTTGTACACCTACTGGGTTGTAACCTCACTTTCCCATTGTTCATAAAGCGTTTTTAGTTTTTCCACTAAGTCTGGTTCGCTCTGGGATAAATTTGTTTGCTCGCTAGGGTCTTCGTCCATATTAACTAAAAACAGCTTCTGAGTGTCGAGTTCTTCGTTTCTAGCTTGCACTGGGTTATGAAGTAATTTCCACGGTCCACGTCTGATTGCCCATTGCGGGGCGGCTTTGCTACCACCGCTCTTCCAATAGAAAGTCTCATGGATCGGTTTGTCTGAATCCTCATTGATTATCGGCTTTAAACTCTTACCGTCAATTTTTCTGTTCGGTAAATCAATGCCGCAATATTCCGCTAGCGTGGGTAGCCAATCTATATTTGCTGCAAATTGTTCCCGAACTTCATTTTGCGGAATACCACCCGGTCCGCTGATAATCGCAGGAACGCGCACGCCACCTTCGAAAAGGCTAAATTTAGATCCGCGGTATATCCCTGCAGAGCCACCGCCACCGAACGTACGTTCTTCTTCAGAGAAGCCTTGATCGGCCTGGAAAACGATAATCGTATTCTCGGTTAGGCCCAGCTGCTCTAGTTGTTGCAGCAGTATGCCGACTTTTTCATCCATGGTGGATACAAAAGCTGCGTACATATTCCGTGGAGAAGAGACATTTCTTTCAGCGTAATAATCGAGCCATTTCTTTTCGGGCTGCAGCGGGTAGTGTGGTATATTTATTGCAAAATACAAAAAGAAGGGGTCACTTTGATTCTCCGTCATAAATGCAGATGCTTCGTCCAGCATCAAATCGGGAAAGTAATTTCCTGGTTCATATACTCTTTCGCCGTTCCTCCATAGATCGTGTCTGTTTGGACCATCCCAATAGAAAAAATGGGAATAGTTATCGATCACCCCTCCCATAAATCCAAAGGAATGATCAAACCCTTGGGCATTGGGCACCGTTTCACTGCTGTAGCCCACATGCCATTTGCCCACGTGGGCGGTTTTGTAGCCAGCGCCCTTAAAGAGCTCGGCCATAGTAAACTGGCTACCCGGCATTCCGGCATGACCGCGACTCGAAGAAGCGTTCGTAGCTAGTCCCGCGCGCTGGGGGTACCTCCCGGTCAATACGGATGCGCGAGAGGGCGAGCAAACCGGAGACGCCGAATAAAATTGCGAGAATCGAACACCTTTACGGGCTAAGCTATCCAGATGAGGGGTGTAAATATCTTTAGATCCGTATATGCCGAGATCCGCCCATCCCTGATCGTCCGAATAGATTAAAATTACATTTGGTTTACTTGATTTTTCTGCAGTTTGGGCGAAAATTCCAAGACTATTGAAGAGACACCATGCCACAAAGCAAAAGCGCATTAATGATTTCCAGTTTATTGTGCTATTCATCGTTTATCTATTGTTATTCCGCACATAATTATGAGATCTAATAACAGGGGTAAAAGATAAAAAGAGAGACCTAGATATTTGACTACTGCGGTGTAATGTAAATGTTCTAACAAAGGTTATAAATTAAAGCTAATTGTGCAGAACGATAGGTATAAATATAAAAATAAAATTTTGGAATTGAAAAACCATTTATATACCCGGGCTTGATCTGGAAAGCGATCTGGTCGGTGGATTCGTATAAAACTATATGAAAAAGTCCACTCGCGATCTCCCGCACAGGATCATGGGGCGAAGCGGGTTATCGTTCATTCAAATAATGTACGATTATCTAATAAATCAAACGATCTTTTGGATATAAACGTTGCGATGCCTTTGGTAATGTCCCTGCGACATAATCGGCCTTAGCGTTCCTGAAGACTGATTTTTCCATACATTAATACATATAGGCTCCGTTCTGGCGCATCTGCAATGAAATGAAGCCTGAAATTCGTCCCAAGACATGCATAACTCATCGGATCATTCGGTAGCCTTAACAGGCTTTTATCGATCGATAAATTCATAGTTGTATTTGTTTACTGATTGAATTTTTTTAGTACATTATAAAAGTATTACCACCTAATTATCAGGTGATTATTTCATGACATTTTTAGATAAATGACTAAAATTTAGAGTGTTAGTGTGATGTTATTCACGTGATGTCCTTAAAAACGAATACCACTCAGTGCGATAAACATACGGAATTATTGACCGTATTTACAGCTCATTTAAGCAACGATCTCAACCTTGCCATGATCCGCCTCATCTGCCTTTTTATTTGCCACCGTAAGGTTTTGTAAACTTAAAACCGTTCGCTAGATGCTTAACGGAAATCATATTACATGGTTTCTAATGACCATTAACCCACAAATTATATATAACCTTTAACCTTTCTACGTCGATTTTTACGACCTGCCCACTTTTAGCTTTATCCCTTTTTTTAAGGCATTTTGAATGAATAGAAATAACGTCTCCATCAATCAATTGAATTAATTGTTTTGTCGAGATACGTAGAGTTTCCTTAATTATGGTTGATATTTTTAAGTTGAAATTAAATGGATATTTGATTTTAAAAGTTACGATTTCATTCCCGCAATTTATGAGATTTTCCAATGAATGTCCGTTACTCTCTATATAGTATTCCACCCTTGCAAAATCAAATTCAAGACCGTTTACTCTTGCGGTTTCCGCCGAGAAAGCATGCTCCCAAGCGGTTTCGGTATGATTGTCTGAAAATTTCCCAAATAGTTCTTTATTTATAACTTCCGGTTTAGTTCGAGTTATTATGGTAGCATTATAGGTGCTGTTACATTTAGTACACTTGTAGATCAACCATATATCAATACTCTTTTTTTGAGCATTCATTCTGAATTTTTCACTACAATAAAATCTAGAATTGTCGCAACGATTACATTTCTTCTTCAATAAGGGGGTGTTTTTGACTTTCACCTCCCATACGTATTCTTGGATCATTATTTTTTATACCGCTTAATATTCTTTTGTGAATTGTATATTATTCATGCGGTAAAACATTCCCTATGTCAATCAGAGTATTGAAAAACACAGTAATGAAGCGTGATTACTTTGATAAGCAACACAGCAAACTCATGAATAATAATTTAATAGGAAACCGGTCGGGGTCGAATTACCCCAACAAAAGAATTATCAGCCTGTGGTTTATGAGGCTGTTATTAAGCTACTATAAATTTAAGAATCGTTCTCAAAATATAAATCGTATTTGTCCTATGGCAAATGTAGTCATTCTCGAATAGATCCGAAAATATGAATCAATATCGCTATTTATCAAGAGGACATATGACATTGGGATTAAAATGATGCTCTGACACCATGAATATCTATGATAATATGTTGAACCTTTCCACGCATGGTAATGAAGCTAACCATTGATGATTTTTTTTTCTGTGCTCCAGCCCCATTCTGCGATCGTTGAGGTCAATTTCTTTAGCGTATAACCGTATTCGGTTATCGCGTGCTCCACGGTTACAGGCTGCGTAGCCTGTATAGTTCTTTTTATCAGGTGGTTGTCTTCGAGTTCCCGTAAATCTCTACTTAGCATTTTACCGGAAACTCCACGGACTTCCTTTAATAATTCGGAGTAGCGCATCGTACGGAAGCATAAACACGCTATTATGGAGACTTTCCATTTGCCATTCAGCAGATCCATCACGTCGTGATTGGCGAGTATGGTATGACCGCACTCTTCTAATGGTGTTTTTATGTTTTCCATGCTATGTAAGTTGGTTATTCGAATGTTACTGTTACTTTTTGATACAAAAGTACAAGAAGTGAAATGGTAAATTTAGTTTTGCACCATAACTTATTTAAAATAAAAGATTCTGATAATGATCGACTTCCTCCAATTAACCCAATTTATCACAGATTAATCAATTGATAATTAGCTGTTTATATTTTTTTTGTCGTGTGCTAATTTTTTTTGCTAGAAATTAGTTTTATTTATTAGCCTCGCGCGCCGGCTTAATAATATTGCTTTAATACGACGCGATAAAGCAGATTAGTTTGTAAGTTTAAAGTATGAGAAAAGCGGATAGTAAAAAAGGGTTTGTCTTTAAGCAATATCAAGCTCCCTTCCAGACGCCTTTTGATAAGCTGTTTGAAATTTTCACCGAGCTTCTTACCCATACCTCTGGAGATTTCGATGAGGCTGTCGAATGGCTACGGGAGTTGGATCGCGAATTTAAGCTGACGACACCGGAATATACGGTAGATGATTTCATTGCGGAGCTTAAGGAAAAAGGATACATTCAGGAACGCCTAGATTTCAAGGGGCAGGGCGGGGTGGACATCACCTCCAAGATGGAAAAAGCATTGCGACAAAATGCGTTGGTTCAGATTTTCGGTAATATGCATAAAGGTAAATCGGGGAATCATAAAACCAAGCATCAGGGGCAGAGTGAGCAGGATGCTGGAGACTTTCGAAGCTATCAATATGGCGATAGTCTGGAGAAAATATCAGTGACGGAGAGTTTGAAAAATGCACAAGTCAACCACGGCATAGGGGACTTTAGTTTGTCAGAGGCAGATCTGGTTGTCGAGGATACGCAGTTTAAGTCACAGATGAGTACCGTACTGATGATTGATATCAGCCACAGCATGATTTTATATGGGGAGGACCGTATCACGCCGGCCAAGAAAGTGGCCATGGCTTTATCGGAACTTATACTCACGCGCTACCCCAAGGATTCACTCGATGTTATCGTCTTTGGAAACGATGCCTGGCCGATAGAAATCAAAGATTTACCGTATTTGCAAGTCGGTCCATTCCACACCAATACCGTGGCAGGACTGCAGCTGGCGATGGATATTTTGAGGCGTAAGCGTCATGCAAACAAGCAGATATTCATGATTACCGATGGTAAACCGAGCTGTCTAAGAATGTCTGACGGCACCTATTACAAGAACCCTATGGGATTGGACCCTTTTATCACCAGCAAGTGCTACAGCATGGCCGCCCAAGCTCGAAAGGTAAATATTCCGATCACTACGTTTATGATCACGAGCGATCCTTACTTGCAAGAGTTTGTCGATAAATTTACGGCTTCAAATCTGGGTAAGGCCTACTATACCGGGCTCGGCAATTTAGGAGAGATGATTTTCGAGGATTACCAGGACAATCGTAAGAAGCGAATTCGGTAAACGGATACTATAAAAACAATAGAACACAAATTATGCGCTCCGCTTTATCGAGTGAGCACCATTAATATTTAATTGCAATACATGGATTACAATAACATAAAAACTTTTGGCGAATTAAAAAAATCGGCCTACCAGCCGCGAACAATTAAGGAAGAGCTGCGTGAGAATCTTATGCTAAAAATACGCAAGGGAGAGACGGTTTTTCAAGGCGTCCACGGCTACCAAGACACGGTCATCCCCGAACTCGAGAGAGCTATCCTTTCTAAACATAATATCAACTTATTAGGCCTCCGTGGGCAGGCCAAGACCAGGCTCGCCAGGTTAATGGTGGACCTCTTGGATGAATATATACCCTATGTGACCGGCTCGGAGATTAACGACGATCCATATAGCCCGATATCACGATATGCAGTGGAGCTTCTGGGTGAGAAAGGTGATGATACGCCCATCAGCTGGCTACATAGAAGTGAACGCTTTGCCGAGAAATTGGCTACCCCAGACGTGACCGTGGCGGATTTGATCGGTGATGTTGACCCCATAAAAGCGGCTAACTTGCGCCTGAGCTATGCCGATGATAGGGTCATTCATTTCGGAATGATTCCCCGCGCAAACCGTTCTATATTTGTTATCAATGAACTGCCCGATTTGCAGGCAAGGATACAGGTAGCACTATTCAATATATTACAAGAGGGTGATATACAGATTCGGGGATTCAAGCTGCGCTTACCACTGGACGTTCAGTTTATCTTTACGGCCAATCCGGAAGATTATACCAACAGGGGAAGTATCGTTACTCCGCTGAAAGACCGTATCGGCTCTCAGATTTTGACACATTACCCTAACTCTCTGGCCGTGGCAAGAGCTATCACGGAGCAGGAAGCCAGCCTAGAGGCTGGGCAGAAGGAGCAGATCTATGTGCCTGAACTGGCTAGAGAGATATTGGAGCAAATTAGTTTTGAAGCCCGCCAAAGTGACTACATCGATGCCAAAAGTGGTGTTAGCGCCCGTATGAGTATCACGGCTTTCCAAAATCTATTGAGCACAGCCGAGCTGCGTATGCTGAAAAATGGAGAGTCCTCAACCGCGGTTCGCTTAAGTGATTTTATGGGTATCGTGCCCGCGATAACGGGTAAAGTAGAGCTGGTGTACGAAGGAGAGCAGGAAGGTGCCGCTTCAGTCGCAATGGAGCTTATAGAAAATGCAGTGAAGACTCTTTTTGTCACTTTATTCCCAAAGGTTGAGAAGCTCGAGAAAGAAAATCAGCAATATCCCTACGATGATATCGTGAGCTGGTTCCTGGGGTCCGATGGTATTAATTTGCCGGACGAACTTATCGATGCGGACTACCAGCTGACAATAGAGCAGGTCGAGCCCCTCCGGGCGCTAATACAGCAGTACCAGCCGCAAACGCGTTCTGAAGATGTTTATTTTCTGAGTGAATTTGTGCTCTGGGGCCTTACGCTGTTTAACAAGCTGAGTAAATATAGGCTTGATGGCCAGACGCAATTTCAAGATAATTTCCAAGGATATCTTAATCGAAATATTTAGCGGCACCGTAGATTAGTAATGAATCTTACTTGACCCGAATAACACGCGCAATCATGATAAGCAGAGGCTCCTGGAGTATATCAGGAAGAGCTGGCCTCTGCTTATTTGGATATCGTTTTTTTTAAACTTCTAGAGACTGTACCGACGGATTGTTTCAGGGGGCCACTTCATCTATGGAACTAGTGAAATAGCCATCGCCCTAAAATATTTTCTGCCGAAGTTTCCCTTTTAAAAATATTATTGTAAATGTTTTATTTGGGTGTCGATAATTACAGTATTGCCTGACGGAATAAATTGGAAGACGAAATCAGTTCCATCCCCTTTATTTATGCGTCCTTTTTTTAGCGGTATTTGATACGTGTATTTTCTAAAGTCCGCAATTAGCTCGGGTGAATTATCTAATTGAAATGGATGTTCATCCAGACGCTCCGTCGGCATATTTAACTCTAACAACCACTTAAATGTTTTGTTGGTTGATTGGCAACTCACATCAATCTCGTTTTCTTTAAATTCGATTTTAAATACATTTTTAAATTGATCAACTCCAGTGATCAGCATTCTATCTTTCGCTTGCTCGGTAACGATTGGATTTTGTAGTATCAATTCCTCACGTTTGCCATTCTTGTTTATTTTCATGAGACGTAAGCCCGCGCGTTCGGTTTTCGTACTCCAAAAAAATCCATCAACCACGGGCAGTGTATAATAAAAAAATTGTCCGCCTGTGCCTGGTTGTTTTAGATAAGCAGATTCAAAATTTTCATCAAAGAGATGAATATCTCTGAAGCGAAATGCATTCCTTTCAAAATATAAATTTGCTCTGTAAAAACGACTGTTGTACCAAACCGATTTTTTACCTTCATTCTTGTGATCCGACAGTGTGGTGACCGCTGTAGCAGGAGTTAGCGGAAATTCCTTTTTAAACCATTCTCCAGAAGTTTGCAAGGTTTCAATTCTTATCTTTCCAATCGTTCTTAATGAATCTAAAATTGGAAACTGCATGCGTAAACCATCTTTCATTTCATTCCAAGTAAAGGAGTTTTCTTGACCTACTTGAGCATAATTGAAGGCTAGGCTCGGTTGATTTACAATAGATTCAAGAAAATAATCAACCCAAGCTTTGTCCATGCCCGCATGTTTATAGACCGGCTCTAAAGAAACGACTCCCTGTCCACCTGTTCCCACGCCCATGTCATATTGATAGATAGGATCACTTCCTAACATACGAAAGATAGGTACTGGAATTTGATTGGCTGTAGATTGTGCCGGCATATATGCATTCAATTTACTAGGATAATAAGCTTGATTCCAGTAACCACCCCATAACGTGTAACCATCAGTCCCTACCTGGTCTTTGCAGTTGCTCGAAGCAACAATGTTATATTTCTCGTACATGTATAACAACGTATGAGCGTCAATAAACCAAGATCCAACTGATTTAGGATAATAGCCGAAAATACTTTTAAATTTCGCCATGTAGACATCGACTAAGCGTTCTCTTTCTGAAGGAGTGTACCCTGTGGCGAAAGCTATATTTGCTGTGGAGACCCAATCATGCTTTCCTCGCCAAATAATACCGGCTGCCTCTGCATGGGGTTTTGTGATTTCCCACCAAGCGCCAATTTCAGAATCATTACCTAATTCGTCTTTTAATAGTTGCTGATATTTTGGATTAACCAATGCATCATATTGCAAGAGAAATGTACCGGGAAAGGAATGCTGCTTCAAAAGCTCAACTTGTTTTTCTGTAGCATCAAAGAGCAAGCTGTCGGCATTTTTTACTCGATAGTCAGTCTGACGAATAAAATTAATAATGTTGATTATTTTAGGTTGATCCTTTTGAGGTACTGGACCATCAGCTTTTATTACGGAAGTGTAACTCAGGCACAATAAAAAAATAATGGTCTTTAAAACAAATTTAAATTTTATAGTCATAAGATATGTATATTATGATGGCGTGTCAATCCTCTTTCAAAATATTGTGTTGAAATAATTTAACGAGAACTATCTATTTCACGATGTTGGTTTAGCCTCCTATTAATCGGACTATTACTATTCTCTAAAGGTAGTATTTTAATCTATATTTTTGATGGGGGGGAATTGCACTTCCAGCGCATATTATCCAATACTTGTCGATACGAGATGGCAGTTAAAATGCAATTTTCGTCTTTTTCATCTTCTTTCTGCTCTAAAAGGCTTTTGTACCGCCATTCAAGAAGTATATTTGGGAGCAAGTTTTAAATCGAACCGTATAATTTTTCTGTATAATTTTTGTCGAAAAAGTCACTTAAAAGTATCTCCAGTTTCTCTTTTTTTCAAAAATAATAAGGCTTTAGCTTATTGGCTAAAATAGCGTGAAAATATTCAATATGCCTGCTTAGCGGCGGCGTACATGGACGTGTAGAAACCTGGTTCAAGCGATTCTCTTAAAAAAATCTAAGTCATTTTGACCGAAAATCGGCTATGATCTTCATTCCTGACTTCGAGATGAATTCCCCTTTCTAATCAATTATAAGGCTGTCATTAATTGACTGAAATTCGGGAGACGGTATTTATGTGTATAATATTAAATGTCAGTCTTTTACTTCTCCTTTTTGGTTTCTTGGTAATGTTCTATTAAATTCTGTAATTCATTAATATTGATGTTAGATTTAAGATCTACGAATACATAATCATTCTCATCGATGATGCCCAACATAATAGTCTTTATTTTGTCCCCTTTCGTTTTGGTATTGATAGATATTTTGGCACCGTCACTATAGATACTTACTAATTCATCAAAATCATTGTTTACTAGATAGGCACTGAATTGTTCATAAAGATTAGTTTTACCGTTATTGGAGACAGTCATCAGTTTAATTTTTTTGATTTTTTTAACGGCAAGTGCTAAAGCGGGGTCATCCTCTTGTAATTCTTTAATTTCCGTGCGGATAAACGTTTTCATCAGGAAGCCCGGAACGTTGATGGAAACGATTTCAGCATCCTGGGATAAATTTGATTTTTTTGCAAAGTCCATATTTGCCCCTTTTTTGACAATACAACTTTGCATGTTTATTAATAGTATTGCCGCGCAAATGATTCCAATAAAGCGATTCATAATTTTAATTTTGTAGGTTTCAATTTAGTTGTTATTCACCAATGCGTTGATGTCATCATATTTTAACGAGCCATCTAGAATCATAAATATCGTTTCGCCCTCGGAATTAATACTTAATAGAAGGTTATCCAAGAAGTCGCCGTCTACACTTTCCGCAAGGAATTTGATTTTATTACCTTCCGAGTTTACCACTAACAGTTCTTCATATTTTAGATTACTGATTGCTGAGGCAACTTCATTTTGAATTGCTGAACCTGCGTCTTCAAAGACTAACATCTTGATGGAATTTACCTTGCTCAATAAAGGTCTTACAGTTTCAATATCCGCCTCGCCAATATTCATCTTGTTTAACATTTTAAACATTGGTTTTCCAATCTTAATGGACGTTACGCCTTTTTGTTCTTTATACTGTTCAAATATTTGATCCAATTTATTGATCTGTGCATTTGCGATGGTAGCGGCAAACAAACTTATTATTAACATGAACGTTTTCATAGCTTAAATTTTTATATTTCTATTTTTAAATATTTAATATTCTTAACACCTTTCATTCCCTTTCTTAGGTTCGAGGTTGCCAACTGCAATGCCGTTTCAGTTATCTCTATGGCTTTCTCCTGGTTATAAATCTTAACTCCATTGATTTCAACGTAGAACTGTTCCTCTCGTGCAGGTCCAACGTTGAAGTCTTCTGTAGATTTCATGTGATCTTTTTTATTATTGGCAATAGACGTCTGTTTTATGTCGGTGGGGCTAAGGGGGGAATTTGCAATTCTCGGCGTATCGTCCTGATCCGTTAATTCTTTGTCCTTAGTTCCAGATTTTTTAACGTCCAGAACTTGATTGTTGACCTCGGCACGAGTTATTATCGGTTTAGCCGTATCATTATTCGATTCAATTATTTGACGAATTAAGAAGAAAGCGAAGATTACGGTAGCGGCAATGGCAGTCATGGGGATGATATGACGGGCCAGCGGATGGACTTTCTTTATTTCAGGCTTCTTTTCATTTACCTGTTGTATGAAATCATCAAAGTCCCAATCCATCGCGTCCTCAGACGGCTGTAGGGCATTAAAGAACTTCTCACCTTCAAGTTCTTTCAATTTGCGTTCCTCTTCCAGAGAAGTTTTACCTCCCCAATATTTCGCCTTTTGCCTATCCAATTCTTCTCTTTTCATAATCGAAAACTTTTGTTAAGTTTAATCTTACTGTGGATCGTGCTCTCGATAAGTTGACCCTTACAGCATTTTCTTCCAACCCTGCGATCGCTGCGATGTCGCTTATCTCGCATTCTTCGATATCTCTTAAATACATCACGTACCGCTGCTTTTCCGGAAGAGTATCAATCATCTTCAGAATTAACTCCTTGGTTAAGGCGGGATACTTTTCTACTTCTATATCTGGAGGAAGCTGCTTTAAATATTTTGCGTGTCTCCCTTGTTTGTCAATTTTGTTGTATGCCATATTCCTTACCATTTGCATGGCGAAAGCTTCTATGTTTTCTAGCTGATCCAATTGATTTCTCTTTTCCCATAGTTTCAGCATTACTTCTTGTACCAGATCGTAAGCATCTTCTTGATGTTCCAAAAACCTATTCGCAAATCGGTACAGCTTATCCTTCAGGACAAAGACCGTATTTTTAAAAGCTTCTTGGTTCATCATTATTATCGCTTATTTAATAACAAGACAGATATCTCTACCCGAGTATTACATTTAGATTGAAAAAAATGGATTATGGTTATAAATATCTAAAATACACGTTTTTAAAATGAAAAGTTGGATCATGTAGAATTTAAAGCAATGGATTGTGCAGGAGTTCCTTGGGCGTGTATTGCTGTACTCCTTTTATCGGGAATCATCCGGTCTTAAAGCCTCTGAGGTGGTCTCTGCAGCAGAAAAAGGCAGGGGGCTTAAGGCGTACGCCAACAAAGCGATCATCCCAGTCAATTAGGACTTCTTTAAACGTGGTCATCGTTCCCACGAGATCTGTTTTGTGCGGATATATTGTCGGGGCTCCATTATCTGTATTGAATTCGTCGCCCAAATTAACGAATAAATCAACGCTGTTACCGGGTAGTTAATAGGGGGACAGATGTGCACTCCTGAAGTCAGAAGGTATCGATATAGTCTGTTAAGTCGGGGTGGGGCTTAACCTCTTGATAGCTTATAATTTCGCTCTATTTGTAGTTCTCGCCTATAGGTTGCCATCTCTTTGTTTTACCTGTGTTTTGCCTCCTCACGCATTGTTTACTGCAGGTGGTCTTCTTTCTTTGCCGCTGCATAGATCGTCGAGAAATATGCGTCCCGCTTTAAAAATGCTTGTTACGAAGGATCGTCATCTGTCTGGTAGAGCAAACATGTAACCGCTCAGTCGTTTGGTGATTTAATTTTTTCGATAAGTTTGTAAACGTGAGAGCCTAATTGGCTAGGAAATGGCTCTTCCCCATTGTCCAATTTTTTAGCTTGATCAATCGCTAATTTTAAGCCTCCTAAAAAACGATTTGGAAGCGGGTTTGTTTTGTTATATGACCCCAAAATTTCTGTCAATTTCCGCTCTACATAGGTTTTTCCGTGTTTCGAAAGTTTTGAATTCGCAAAGATTTCTTTTTGCTCATCAGGAGAGTATTCAGTAATATTTTTAATGTGAAGAAGTAACCAGAATTCAAAACAAGGATTACTAACAGCCATAAACATGTTATTTTCTTTCACACAATCTTCAGCGATCTTTGGGATATTTTGCCATTTATCAGTATCGATGATCATCCATAATTCATCGTCTTTCCCAAATGTGTATTCATCTTTCGCTTCACGTTTCAATTTAGCGAAGACGTGATTAGGAGCGCTTTTGGTGTCTTTTTTATGCCTGGTAAGTAATTTTAAAAACACTTGTTCGTCATTGAACTTAACAGAATCCTTAAACGATTGGAAATATTTCTCCTCTGTAGCATTACCCTCAAAGGCTAATACAAATATTTTTTCCTTATTGACCGAATTACTTTCGCGTAGAAATTCAACTCTTTCGCGCCCCATGTCAGCTTATATTATTGAGTACAGAAAGATTTGCTCTACTACCAATCCGTGGGATGGCTTTAAATCTTCCTATCAAATAATCTTTTCTAATTTCTTTGTCGAATCTAACATTATATTCTTCTAATGAATGTAATTTTGACGCGCCGTTCTGATCCTTGACAACGAACCAAATCTCATCTTTTCTCAAGAGTTTTTGAGTCAATAAAGTAGATTCGTGGCTAGCTAAAATAAGCTGGCTATTAACATGTTCCGTTTTACTTAGAAATAAATCGATAAGGTCGTACATCAAATTAGGATGAAGGCTCCTTTCCATCTCATCGATTATGAAAACATTGTCACCTTTAACTAAATCCATCATCAAAGGAATGAAATCCATTATCCGATTTGTTCCATCCGATTCATCTCTGGTGTCAAATTTTACGACCTTTTCATTTCCGCTTACTGCGTGTTTAGTCATGAATTTTTGAATTTCAAGCTCATCATTTTTAATCGACAAAAAGTAAGTGTTGCCGCGAATAGATATGGAGGCTCGACTCGATTCTGACTTTTTACTTAAGAGATCTCCCTTAATCTCTTCAATAATCCTTTTTGGTATTTCTATATTGTCGGGATCAACGGCTTCAAGACAAACACCATCAATACCTGTATCGAAATAAGAGAGTAATTCTTCAAACGTCGTTAGTAACTCGACATCTTCTCTTAGTTCAAACTTTAATCCCTCATTATATTTATCTTCAGGGGAGATTATTTTCAGCGCATTTTGAAACCAATCTATCGTATTTAGTAAATCGTCTATTTTAGAAACGTTTTCGGCAACGTTTCGAGCACGGATTTCCGTCAAGAACAATTGATTGTTGCGAGTTCCTTTTGCAATAAAACTCAGAAACTGTAGCTCTTCAGGTGAATTAATTTTTTCAATAAAGTAAGCTAGATCAAACGGATTCTGCTTTTTGTTGTCCCGCTCAAATATTTTCTGTTCTAAGTTTGGACCAATTTTGTAAAGCCACTCTTCAACTATTGATTCTTTATTAAACGTAAAGCCATAAGCATAATTAAACCCATTATGCTGAAACTCATATTCTAATCTTGAATCTTTCAACGTAGGATTCTTATTTAGTCTGAAATTCTGATACTCAATAGGTTTCTCCGGTTTTGTGCCGCGGAGCACCATTTTTTTCCCAAAAGCTATTGACTTAATGAGATTCGACTTTCCCGAAGCGTTAGCTCCGAATAAAACACCAGTCTTTAAAACAGAGATTCCTCCACATTTTTTTGTTTTGTGATGCGGCTTTAGGCTGCCTCGTCCGGGTATCATGGAAAACGTCGTCCTACCTTCGAAAGACAAAAAATTTTCAATATTAAATCTGATCAGCATACGCGTTGTATTATTCACGTAAAGGTAATGTGATTTTTTCACATCTACAAATGGTTCGTTTTTTACTTTGATATCCCGAGAAGTAAAATGACATTCGTCATACGTTAAAATGCGTATTGCGTGGATAATACCCGAGATCCCAGAAATTCTCCGTAAGTACATCTTTGTAGTTTGGTCTGCCAGAGGATAAAACTGGCACTGCTTTGAATGAGTCACGCGTTGATATCGTTAAGGAACAAAAAAATAAAGGTGATTATGCGTCTTATCATCTTAAGTTGGTGCTAAGAATTATGCTTTTTTGAATGGATTATAAAATTTTACCTGCCAATGCCTTGCTGGGTTGATGCTTGCTCCGTTGCGTTTTCTTTATTGTTCTGGTTATTTGCCACCGCGAGCAGCCTCTGGTATAAGTGATCGTCTTTATTGACAGCGATAGTGACACCGCTGGAGAGGTCTTCGAGTTGTATGCGTCCGCGTTTAAGCATCCCCGTTACCTTATAGGTCGTGTTGTGATAGTTAACTTGTTGTCCGGGTAGCAGTTCGCCAATCTTCTGCTGTCCCGAATCATTTGATAGCTCCGCCTTAGAAGAGGCCTTCTCCGGCGAACGGTCATACAGCCGCTCAAAGGCCATAATATAATCGAATATTCTTTCGGCATCGGTGGCCGCGGCAAAAATTTCTGCCGGCGTGTCGCGAAGCGTGCGCACCCAGCTATTCACGTAGGCCGCGTGTTGCCCAGGATCATGTCCAATTTTTAACTCAATTCCAATAAGCATGGAAGCAATTTCGGCACGAAGTTCCTCCCGGGCATATGCCGGAGAGCCTACTTGATTCATAACCCGTCGGTCGAGCCTGCTGGAGTGCCCACTCCAATGTGCAGTTTCATGGAGCGCCGTTTCATAAAATTTATGCGCCGCCGGGAATTGGCTAGCAAGAGGCAGGGTGATTTCATCGGTCATGGGGTTATAGAACGCTTTTTCGCCCGGCACATAGTTGATCTTAGCACCCGTTGCGACTAGGAGCTTCTCGGCGCGCTCGATAGGGTTCCAGCGCTGCTGCTCTCTATCTTGCGCGACAAGGACGGGTATTCCTTGAATTTGTTGGGCGTTAAATACCCAAGCGGACGACAATATTGGGCGCTCAAGAGGAACGATAATTCCTTCGGGTTTACCCTTGGAATCGTACCGTTTATTTCCTTGCCCGTCGATCTTGGGCACGAATTCCGAGGTTTTCACAAACTGGATCAGCCGCGCCTTTTCACCCCGGCGCACGTTCCATCCTTTGCTAAGCGCTTGACGAAAGGTAAGCCAGCGCGGATCCTCACGCCCGGCGAGCATGAGCGAAAGACAGTTTATCCCTTTGTAGCGGTTTCCTGTTACGGCGTTATAGGGAAGCTGGGCAGGCGTACCTGAATTATCCCAAGGCAGCTGCCAGGGCGCTGTACCTTCTTCAAGCTTTTTGATAAGTTGGTTTGCCACCTGCTCATGAAGGGGGATAAATGTTTTTTTAGCCATACTTGGCCGCCTCCAACAGCTGGGTATATTTAATTGGACCGACAGGGCAGGAGTAGATAGGCTTATGCTTCAGGCCGGCCGGAAGTAAATTTATGATGAATTGCCAGCGGGGTGTGAGCGGAGAATGACACGTATTTTTCATGGCGTTATTTTTTAATGGGTTAATATTGAAGTGTGCTGCTGGGCTTGTGGTAACGCGCGGCGTAAGAATTCTAGGGGAGGCAGGTAGCTGCCGTTATACTGCATCGAGAGGTGCAGATGCTCACCTGTTACTCTTCCGGTACTTCCGCTAATACCGATCGGGCTGCCTGCAGCGAGCAACTCGCCTTTACGTGCGATGATGCGTGAGAGGTGACCGTAGGTAATGCCAATGCCGCTGGAGTTGGTTTTTACGTATAGTCCTAGCATCGGATGGTTTCCCGTAGCGCAAACTCGGGCGTGGAGAACGCTATAAATAGTTGCTGCGCGTGCTTTTAGATCGACTCCGTTGTGGAAGGACCTTTTTTTGGTGACTGGGTGTACACGCGGACCGAAGGCGGAGGTAACATGTATCTCTTTTAGCGGTAAATGTACGCTGAGCGGACGTTGCGCGTGGCAGGGCGTTACGCTGCAAGTGTATGTCGCTAGGCAGCACACTAAAGGAAAATGTGCCACTCGGCGCACAATTGATCTAAAGTTCGGTTTGTTTCTTTTCATGATTTTTGGGTTTTAAGAATGAATATTCTTGATTTTTATGTTGTTAATGGGGTCCTGGCGAGTGGCTATTTACCACTTGGCGTACCTGGTCGTTTATACGGTTGAAGTTTTCGATAAGGATTGCTTCTTTATGCTCGCCGAAATCATAATAGCGCGGCAAAGGGGCGTACTGCTGCTGCTCGCGCTCAATCAATTTATGATCAAGGTTCACTTTGCAATTCACCGCTGACGTCTCAAACTTACCGTCGTAGTTATCCAGGGGATCGCTCGCTAGGATGCCGGCTATTTCTCCGGTTTTTAGCGATGCTATTTTACCTGCCGGCACGAGCGGTTCTAACTTTTCACTAATCGATACGGACGTTTTGTTGCGATCGATGCTCACGCTCTCACTTTGCTGCTTCACTTTTCCAAACAGCCGCTCGAGCCAATCCAATGTTTCTTTGTGGCGCGCAGCGCCCGAGAGCACGTTACCGATCACCGAAGTGATGGTCGCCGCGGTATCTTTGCCATACTGCTGGCGAAACTGTGGAAGCTCTTGCAGTCCTAGGATGATACCTACTTTGTTCGAGCGGGCGACGGCGATCAAGTTTTCAATTTTATGGATGTAGAGCGTGGGCACTTCGTCCACGATTATTGCTGAAGGAAGATTGCCTTTACTGTTCATGAGCTTGCAAAGGCGGTTGACGATCACCGAGTAACAGGCTGAATTGATGCTCTGGGTACTCGGATCGTTGGCCAGCACCATGATGGCCGGATTTGCTTTGCTGGAGATCTTTAAATCAAAATCATCGCCCGAGAATACCCAGTAAGTTTCTTTCGTGGCGAGGCGCGAAATGAAAATCTTAAGCGTACCGATCTGCCCTTCAAGCTGGTTAAAAGCTTTGGTGTGAAAGGCTGTTTTAAATGGCGAAAGCAGCGGCACGAGTTCGGGGACAGAGAACAGGGTGTTGAAGATATCTTCATAAGTGCAGTTTAAAAAAGAGAGCACATGCGGAAAGCTCGAGTAGCGCCCATCTTCGTGTCGGGCAAAAAAATAGATGCAGGCAGCTAGAAAGTTTATCGCCGATTGGGTAAAAAACTGATCCGCGCCACCGCTCTTATCGCCTTTCTTGAGCGCTTCAACCAGCGCTTCGGCCGACTCGGAGGCCTCGGCCAGCGTCGTGAGGTATTCGGGTCGCCATGGGTTTATGCGGCGCGAATGTTCGAGGTCATTGAGGTTTATCACGTGAAAGCTATGCCTAGCGCATTTACCTCTAGCCTGCGCGAGGCGATAATGATGGTAAGCAATAAGGCCAAGATCGGGATGCTTATAATCGTATATACAGGCGCAGAACTCTTTTGCGATGAGCTGCCTGATAGCTGGATTGATGATGCCAAATGTTTTCCCTGAGCCCGGAACGCCTATGACTAGCAGCGCGCGAAAGATATTGGTGATGTTTATCCAGCCATCGCGCACCCTACCTTTATAATAAAACTGGGTGGGGATATTTACCGAGTGCGGGCCGCTCGTGCAGCGCGTCTGCTGCATGAATGATTCTCCTTCTACGTTCCATTTATCTTTGCCTAGTTTGGAGCTGATTAGTTTTGAGATATTGTCCATGGCTAGGTGCACGAGCACGGCGCCAATTATCGCGGAGAGATAATAGCCCGCTAGCAGTAGGTCGGCGGTAGTTTCCAGCTGGAATATACCTGCGGGACCCTCACTCGCTCGATGGTAAGAGCTCGTGCTGCAAAGCATTACCACGAGCCCAAACAATAGCGGCAGCAGGATCTGCGTTTTCACGTTCAGGTCTCTTTGCTTTTTGCTGCGTGTGCCGATCGAGGCGAGACTTATCAGGCTGAGGGTAAAAAGCTTACTATAGTAAATAGATCCATAGACTGGTAAGAGCGCTATTTTTTCGTGGAGCGCTCCAAGCATATTTTGAAGCGCGCCGGCTGGCAGCCCAGTCGAGCTATAGCTAAAAACAAACAGCTCGATAAGCACTGAAAAGTAAATGATTAGTTGCAATATGGACAGCATGCGCTGCTGCTCTTTAGTTTCTTCCATGGGTCTGTGTTTTAAGGTGTCGGTGATTTGCCGCGACCAGCGTTTTATACTGCCAGCGCGCGGCAGCCGCGTGATTTTATTTGCGGATAATCCCTAGAGCGAATCAGCGCCTAATAGGTTCTTGTATTTTACCTTAAGTTCGAGTGCTCTGCCCGAAATCTGCCGTTCGGTAAGACTAATTTTTAGCACCTTACTGCCCGGGAAGCTTACTTTTTTCAGCACGTAGATATTTCGGTAGCTGCGCGAAAATGCGCTAAGCGGATGCAGCGCAAAGAGCGGCTCGAGTTCAATTGTCTGCACATTGGTTGCTTTGGTGATCTTTTTGTCCTGAATAAAAAAGCGTAGCTCGTCCGGATCATATTTTAGCGTAGTTCGGTTGGTGAAGCTTAGATCGAGGAAGATATAATCGGTGATGCTGTAAATACCGTTCAGGCGCATCGTTATTCCTGCACTAGCGTTCTTACGCACCGCTTTAGCCGGCTTGTTGCGGCTAATGATTTCGAGCGCTTTTTGTTTCATCTGGCTTTGAGAAAGGCTGATGCCAGCGATATCAAGCGGTGCCATATCACGAGGTAGAATATTTATGCGTGTAGGGGCTGTCGCCTCATCGCGCTCCGATCCTTGCTGCAGGTTATACTGAGCGATAAAATTATCGCCCACAATGCTGATCGGTCCAAGCTCGCCGAATGGGGAGTGCCCGGGTTCAGCGTCCGCCGAATCGACGGCTAGTTTTAAGCGCACGATATTTTCGAGCGGCAAATCGGCACGGATGCGGCTCGAGGCAATATCGACGTACTGAATGGGCTCGGGAGAGATAATATGAAGCGTTTTTTCTGGGGTGATTACAACTTGAGGAAGTTGGTTTAATTTGGACGTTGCGAGGCGCTGCGCTTTAATCGCTACCGGTAGCACCAGGGCAAGCAGGCTAAGTAAATACGAATATGATTTCATACGGATTATGAGTATTAACAGGTTAATAATTTAGTTTGAAGCCTTCTCTTTTAGCTCCGAGGGGTCAATCAGGTACACTAAGCTGTTGTATTTTAGCTTCACTTTGTTCTTGCGGATTTGCTTTGATACTGCCGAGGTAGTGGACTGGAACATGCGCTGCACGAGACTCATCACGAGCTGCGAATTATTTTCGGCTTGTTGCTGCAGGGTAATTCCTTGTGCGCCGCTCGCGCCCAGCTCTCGGCTAAACTCTCGAAAGGCGGAAGCTGGTACGTATAATCCTCGAGCGCCATCGTTATCATAGAGCTCAAGATGGACCGGCAGTATGGTGCCTTTCTGCATCGCTGAGCTTATCGATAGCAGCACCCGCTGGCCAGAAAAGCCGCTAATATTTGCATACAGATAGGTGCCTTTTTTGATGTGGTGCACGCCAATAAGTATATCGTCCAGCAGGCGAATGCGCAGCCTAGAGCCGGCGACGCCCGTCATATTCTCATCGATGATGGCCTGTATTGGCAGTTGCTTGTGCTCCGGTGTTACCGTGTTAAAAGTGGCCGCGGCGGGTTCGTATTTTTTCGCGACAAGGATGGATTCACTGGCTTCTTGTTCGGCCTGGGCCTTTTTCTGCAGCGCGAGCTGCGCCTGGTAGTCCGGATCATTCGCTTTTGCCATGCTGTCTGCGTAGGCCATCTGCTGCCGAAATAGCTCCATAGGATCGGGCACGGACTCTCGTTTTTGAACGCTGCTATCTTTCCTAGCGGGCGGGCTAGCACTGCCAATGGCGGCAAGCGCCTGTTGCATAACAAGGTCTTCGTGCCCGTTTTGCTCCGGACCTAGCTGATCACCTTCATCCGTAGTTGCGGCGGGTTGGTAGCCGGATTTAAGTGCTTGGGCGATGGAGTCGAGCTTATGTTGATCGCTTTTCGAGTACGGGGTATCAAAATGGTAAGTTTCTACTTTGTCATCTTTAAGTTTACCAATAGCCGTATAGCCGTCCCCGCTTCGATAGCTCTGCTTGTAGGCGGCAAGCTTTGAGGCGAGTGGCTGACTTTTTATTTTTTCGGATACATCCGCGAGGCTACCTTGTAAGGAGTCTGCTATTTTACTTTGAGTGGGCGTTTCGCTACTACTTTTAAATCCGGAGCTAATTGCGTAAAAGATCAGCAACAAAAACGGAAGCGCGATAAGGGGGATAGCGTATAATATTTTTTTAGCTTGTGTATTCATGATGTTCGCTTTTAGTTAATAGAATCGTGGTGCGCAGCAGACCGCTGGTCCGACGCGAGTTTATTTTCGAGCTCATTGATGTGGTCTAAGGCGTGCTCCATCGCGATGCTATCCTGGGACGTGAGGGAATCTTTGGCTAGAAAAACTTCCAACTCCGCCTGTAGTTTTACGATGTCACCAAGGGCCGAGGCCGAAGAAATAATGCCTGTTATCCCGCTCGATAGCGGGCCGGCGAGCGTTTCGCTCGGGGCGTGAAGTTCATGGTGCACAGCGCTGACGCTCGGGCGGTTAGCGATCAGGTAGACTAGGGAGCCTAGTATCGCGGCTAACATTAGGATCAAACTTACCAGCGGACGGCTTTGTAGAAAAGATCCAGTTTTCGGCCGCTGCCGAATTTTGGTGTTTTGCGCGTCGAGCTTCTGGAAGCGCTTTGGAGTGGGGGAATTAGAAATTATTTTTTTGAACATGGCTTAAGTCGTTATTTTCAAGGGTTTTCCAGCGCGTTATCAGCACGCCGTGTGCGTTGTTTTCTGTACGTAGCTCAAGGTCGCGCAGGTAGCCTTCGGTAACCAGGGAACGGACCAGTGTAGAGCTGCGGCGATCGATGGTCTGCTTGCCGTAAAAGCGGAAATAGTGCTTCTTTTCGTCTAAGACTATCGAGTCAGTCTGCAAAGTGAGCACTGAGCTAGAAGAGAGAACGGAATTAAAAAATCCTTTCTCACGCAGGTTATTATACTGCAGGGCGCCCGATTCGTCGATCAGGTACATCGCTTTATCCATTTGCGATTCGATAAATTTTTCGTCCGGGGCGAGGGTGAAAAAATAGGAATGGAATTGCGCGATATGCGCTCTGTATTCCGCCGGTCGGTTTAGCTCCATGCTACTCCTTTTGGCAGCGACGGGTATTCCTGAGCTGCCGATGATGTAGACTGAGCGCTGTGCTTTTTGAAGTTCCCTGGAAGTGAAATAGAGGGTCATAGCGACGATCAGTAGCGCCAGAATAAAAGCACCGGCAGAAACGTAGGTGGCTAGGCGCACCTTAGCCTCAATGTTTTTTATGATCATAATAAATCGGTTTAAAAGTTAAAATTTCGAAATCATGCGCCGCACGTTTCGGCTAACGCTAGAGGCACCTCGACCTAAAGTGCTTGTGGCAGAGCCGACGCCCGAAGTGGAAATGATCCACGTGGAGATGCTCGGAACAGTAAGCATACATAGCCCGCTAATTAAAAAAGCGACGATCACCGTTCCAAAGCTCAGCAGGCCATTGCTGGCAAAATGGCCGAGCTTCTCGAGGTTCGCCCCGTCCTTGCCCACCAGCTCCTGGTAGCGGGTGATCTCGGCCTGCATGGCGTACTGCTGGAAAAGGGCTCCAATCTGCATGACTAGAAAAGCAATGCCCGAGTAAAGGTTTACGCTGATAAAGCGTGATATCCAGGTACTAAACGAATCGCGGAATATCGGCAGGATGCTCGCGGCAACCGAGAATGGCCCGAGGATGATCAGAATGGTGGAGTAGATAATCTGAATCATAAATACTATGTATGCGCAGATCCGAAGTACCCATACCGCGATCGTCTCCAGGATGTTGGTTGCGAGCAGCTGTACGCCTACCTGCATACGGTTACGTAGCTCGACGATTGGGTTCCAGACTTCGGTGAAACCGTCTTTGACCGTGGAAGTCACCGCGTCCCAGGCCTGGCCGTACCAAGTATCGGCTTCTTTGGCGGCAATCTCGGTTTGTGCCTGTACGGTGGTAAGCTGGTTCGCAACCTGAACCATGAGCTGCGCACGCTGCAGTCGTAAATTGTTAACTATTTCCTGTTCTTCAGCGAACGAAGCTTCCGTTTTCGCAGCGATGATGTCAGTAGGAACGGTGATCATCCTTGTAAAAGGACTCCACCAGATGATAATCATCACGAGACCAAATGGTCTTAACAGCGGCATGATCTCGAGCTTCTTATCCCCAGCCATCATTTCGTAAGCTTTGATGGCGAAGTAGATTAGCATGAAAATCGCCGATAATGCCTGCGCGTCGCCGATGAATGCATCGTAATGCGTCCATACCGAATCTTTGAGCCCTTTAAAAAAATGAAATGCGCCGTCTTCGTAAACACCGTTTCCTTGCAAGAAATTAAACGTTTCTTTAAACGAGTTGGGGACCTCAACGCGTGTGATTTGAAGTAGGTTGTTAAAGGCAAAATTTATTAAACAGATATTATTCATCGTGGTAAGGGTTAATGAACTTTTTTAAGGATATCTTCGGCTATTTCTATATCAGTCTTGGGGACAGATAACACAGGAGGGGAATGACGATCATTCTTTTGATCGGGGTTGTTTTCCATTATTTTTAAGTACTGTTTAGATACGAGCACTCCTGCGTTCCATCTCGCTTTTAATTTTCGATAATCTTTTAACATGTGGTAATAACTGAGAATCCGACTCCCCCGGTCCATATTGGCACTCCTAGCCCCCAATAAGCGTTCTTTTAGCTCGGTACATTCGTCGTTGTACCGCTGTATTGATCCTGCATTTCTCAGATATGTTTTGAGCTCGTCCGACAAGCCTTCTAAGTGATCGCTTTCTGCTGAGTCTAGTAGGCCCTCGAATTCTTGTTTATAATACAGTGTCCATAGCGGGTCGGCACTCGATAAAAGCCCGGACTGTGCGGCAGCTTCCGATACGGCCGTCTCGCGGATCGTGTCGGATTGCAACTTATAGGCCGCCTCCGTGTTTTGCATCGCCAGCACCATACCCATGCGCAGGGTCTGCGGCCCATTCGCACTTAGCGGGCGACGGTCTGTTTTGGGGTAATTAGGATGCCATGCCCAGGTAAGCCAGTACTGGTAATTTAGACCTAGAAATCCTTTGGTAGGTGTGAAATTCTTGCGGTTCCAGCTTTTGTGCACCATGCGCTCCTGCTGGTGTACGATATGTTTATCGGTTTGTCGTTTTATTTTTTGGCTGCTCGCGGTGTAACAGGTGAATAGGAGTGCCGGTAGTGCCACCAGCATTCTGGCGAAAATGGAATGTGTCATCATCGTATGGATTTAATAGGTTGTAAAAGAGGAAGTGTATCGCATGTGCTAAGGTGTTAGTAATTTGCTGTTTCGGATGATATCTTCGGCTAATCGTTTATCGCGGTTAATGAAATCCTTGTATGGATTTGCCGAATAGAATATGCCGTTAATCTTGGCGTAAAACATCGATCGCTGCATAGAGTAAAGTAGCGCCCGAATGACTTTAAGTTCTAGAATAATCTTGCGCAACAGCTGATCGCGCTTAGCATAATTCATCAGCACGTTAGCACCTTCTTTTAGCACGAAGTTCGATACTTCCCAGGCGAGCGCTAGGCCACGATCTTTGAGCTGGCGGGCGGTGTTCTCGGCAAATAGTAGCAACCACGGCGCATCCTTTGCCATGGCGAACATAGCGGCGCTCTCGCTAGTGATCTCTTGCAGCAGGCGGCTGACATGCATGACCGAGCGCCCTGTCTTTTGAATCGAATTAACATCTGCCAGCCCCGAATAAATCATGCGCTGCACCAAGCTCATCGAAAAGAGGTTTAGGTTGATATCATCGATGTTTGTTTGAATTTTTCCCAGCATGCTGTTATGGCTCATTTCTGAAGCTAAGCGCACAGCGCCGTTTTCGTTGACAATAGCAAGGTGCTTCGCATCAATGATGACCGTTATGTAGCTTTGGCCAAGGCAGCATGTTACGTGCAGGGAGCCGGCAAACAGGAACATCAAAAGCTTACTTATCTTGTGCTCGCGTGCTAGGTTTATGGCGTATTTTTTTAGACTCATTTGGAGACAGGTTATAGATGATTATTCGAGCTCTTTTAGGCCTTCAAGAATTTCCTGAGCGATGGGCGTGTCTTGATTAATGAAATCACTAAAAGCAGGCACCGCTCCTCGGCTTTTCGCCTCCGCCGCGGCATACATGGAGCGCACCAGGCTGCTCGAGATACCCGAGAGTGCGCGTAGCTCTTCTAGTGCGTAGCTGTAGAGCATGCGTCGGTCGCTTTGCTTCATTTGGTTTATATCTTCCATGGTGATAAATATCCCGGTCAAATAGCGCGCAAGCCTTGTTGCTTTGCGTCCGATCTCTCGCTGACCGACTAGCGCTACGGGCAACAGAAATGGTTTGTCACTTGCAAGCGTAATCAGCTGCTGCTGGGTATGCGTAATGCTTCGTACTACGGGCGCCGCCTCGATACCGAGAGACAGTACCTGCATTACTTCGCCCAAGGTGTTAAACCGGGATTGCAGGGCTGCATAGCCTTCTTTGAGTTCCCCGGTTTTATCCATATTTACTTTTTCATTAGCCGTGGTTAACGCCTGTTTATTGCGCGCGGTGTTCTGGCGCGAGTTTTCATCTTTACTATGCTGCACGAGCTGATGAAGCAGTTCTACGTTAAGTTGCGCGTGAAGCGTGTGGCTGACGAGCAGCAGGCAAAGAATCGTAAGCGTGTAGTTAAGTGTCGTTTTCATCGTTACGTTTTTTAGGGGTTTAAAAATTTGGAGTTTCGGATAACATCATCGGCAATCTTTTTATCGATATTGACGAACCCTGAGTAGGGGTTAAGAGAGTTAAGGATGCCGCGCTGCTGTGCCCAAAACATGCTGCGGTGCATTCCGTAGCTCACTCCGCGCAGGATGGTGAGCTCCTGATGGATGCGGCCGAGCATCTTTGCGCGTTCTCCGGCGTCCATCAGATTTTGCTTGCCACCCTTCAGGGCCATACCGCTTACCTCCGAGGCCAACGCTGTAGCCCTGGTTTTAAACTCGCGGGCACCCGCCTCGGCAAAAAGCAGCAGCGCAGGGTTGCTCTTGGCAAGTTCCATGGCTTTGGTGACGTTCTTGGAGATATCAAGGGTGATCTGGGCAATCTCTTTGACCGATAGCAGCGAGCGTACTGCGCCTGATACTTCGCTCAGACCTTTATAGATTTTGGATTGCAGATCGTTAATAATAACAAGCTGCCCGGTGACGGCGAGCTGTCCACGCTGAATCAATGTGAGCTTATCGTTTACATTATTTAGCTGGCGATTCATTACGCCCGCGTGCGCTGTAGTTGCGGCTGCAACGGCCGGATCGATGTATATCTGACCTTCAGAGGGGCTGCCCCACAACAAAAGCAGGGCGAGCGCGGTGATCGTCTTCATGGCGTTAGTTGTTCTGCGGCCTGCTCGGCCTCGCTATTTACCTTGTGCACGAAGTCTTCGAGCGAGAGGCCCGAAGCGCTCAGATCAGCCGTTATCGCCTCGAGCGCCTGCTGGTAGTTGCCGTAGCGGCGCGCATAGCGCTCCACGGCTCTTTTTTCAGGTTTTTCTGTCGTAAATGCAAAATATTGACTGATGCTCACTTCTACGCCGTAGACCTCGCCGATAGCACCCCGGCGGATGTACACTTCCTTGAAGCGGCCTCTATCGTGCTTATTATCGAGATTGCCGATAGTGAATATTTTCTTTTGCTCACTCGGGGAGATCGACAGCAGGCGCGCTACCTCGCTGTAGTTGTCGATGAACTTACTCTGATCGAGCAGGCATACCGTATCGGAGTTGCTAAGAATAGCGCCTTTTACAACCGGGTTGTCTATGATATCGTGCAGCTCCTGGGTCACCACGATCGCCTCGCCCCAGAATTTACGCACCGTTTTATACAGGTATAGTATCTGCTCGGCCATCAGTGGGGAGGCCAGTGCTTTCCAAGCTTCTTCCAGGATCAGTGCTTTGCGGTGCGCCTTACGGAGCTGGGCCTTACTGATGAAAACATCCATAATCACCAAAGTGACAATAGGAAACAAAATGGCGTGGTTTTTTATCGAGTCGATTTCAAAAACGATAAATCTTTCTTCAAACAGGCTGGCATCGGTGTTTTCATTCAATATGCTTTCATACTCCCCACCGCGGTAAAACTTTTTTAGCACAAAGCGAAATTCATCAATGTCAAACGGTATCCGCTCGGCGCTCATAATCTGGGGGATCTTCTCCAAGGCAAACTCGTAAAAGGTATTAAAGGATAGAGGCGCGATCTGTTCGCTTTTATGGCGGGCAGCGAGAAAATGAATATCGTAATACTGGCTGATTACTTGGGAGACAACATCGCGATCGACGTTATTGATTGTTCCCTGCACGCCTTTCCAGAGAAGGGCGACGAGCGTGACCAGGTAGTCTTTTTTCTCTAGGCTGTATTCCTGCTCGCTGATTGCAAAAGGATTCATCGTGATGGGGCTTTTCTCCGAGTAGGTGATATAGCGTCCTCCAAAGTAAGCGCAGAGCCCTGAATAGGAGTGCCCGGTGTCCACGATCACAACATCCATATTGTATTGTAGGTACTGCTGCACCAGAGCGTTCATGAAGAAACTTTTCCCCGAGCCCGAAGGGCCGAGGACAAACTTATTGCGGTTATTGATCCGGTTGGTGCGCATCGGAAGGTCCACCGGATCGATAGCTACGGGGATGCCCTGACGGTCAGTAAAGCGAACAAGGAAGTCCGATTGCTCATCTTTTGCGAGCGACTCTTTATAAAAGAAGCATAGCGCGGCGGGCGCCGTTGTTAAAAACCAGTCGTAGCGCTTAAGCTCCGGCCCGTTGCCCGGAAGGGCGCAACGCAGCAGCTCGAGCTGGTTATAGGCGTTACGCGAGGGGATGATGCCGCGCTCGAAGAGTGCCGCCTCCACAAAATTCGATATGCGATCAATCTGCTCAATTTTAGCGCACATGATAATTGAAAAGTGAGCGCTGACGATCAGTTGATTCTCCCGCGCCACATCTACTAGCAGGCGGTCAATATCCTCTACGCAAGTTAAGTTCGCCGCATCTGGAACCCCGCTATGGCGCTTGCGCTTCAGTTGAAGTTTGCCTATAGTCGCCCGCTGGCTGGGTATTTCGATCAGTTGGTTGTAGATCACCGTTTGGTAGGCGGGCAGCTGGCTTAGAAAGAACATGTTATCGAGTGGGAAGTCGGTCACTTCTCCCGAAAGGGCGTTATTGGACCAAGGGGAGGTAAACTCCGGTAGGTCGATCGTGTCGGTGTTCACTAGGCTCAGGCATCGGATCACTTTGTCTCCCATCTGCAGTTCTTGGTCTCGGGCGCGAATATTATCGAGCGCGATGTGCGCGTTGGCGAAATCCATCGATAGGATACGTTTTACAAGGTGGTTGATCTGTTGCTCACGCAGGATCTGGGGGTCCATGCCAGCGCCTTTTAGCAGGTCAAATACTTTGTCCATATCGCGATTAAAGTCGTGCCAGGCTTTTTCATCGTAAGTGTAGAAAAGTCCTTTTTTTACGGTTTTAGTGATCGTGAGATAGGTTTCTATATTAGTGTATGGGCGCGCGTTGAAATGCTCTTGGTATTTCTGTTGCAGGTACTCTTGCTGTGGCTCGAGGGGGGGCGCATAGCACTGACGAATAAAAATATCCTGCTTTTGAAGGATATACCCCTCCCCGAGAATCTTGGCTAGGTTGACAAGTACATTTTGAAACTTGCTGTAGCTCTGCTCACTGGCGCTATACTGCGCAACGGGGTTCGTAATCCTGCACACGGCCGAGAGCTCTCCGGCGCTGCCGTACAGGATATCCAGTTTTCCAGTGCTGCCGATGCCGGCATAAGGGAGGTTGAAGACTGTTCTTTGTTCTGTTTTCATCGGAATAAGGATTGCATAAGGTAATCAGTTAAGGCTTGGGTGGCTGCTTATAACGTAGGGGAAGCTCGCTGGGGTTGATGAATATGCCGCGATGGCGGGTTTTACTGTGTAGTCCGTTTTTCTGCCCTAAATAGGTCCAGCCCAGGCCTGCACTAATAACGAGGATAATGGTAGCGCAACCGATATACATATTGGTAAACGCTCCCACTAGCCCGCCCAGCAACAATCCCCCGAAGATGGAACCTATGCCCCAGAAAATAAATTTTCCTTTGAAACCGCGGTACACAAGCGGCTTTTGAAGCCCTTTATAAATCGAGTATCGCTGCTTAGGGATCATACGTTAAAGAAGGCTTTGACCATGACGCCAACCAGCACCAGAAACAAACAGGATCCTCCCCAAGACATTATTTCTTTGTTGATGTCATGATCGCCCGAGTTCCATTTTATGAACACGCGCACCCCGCCGATTAGTCCAACGATAGCGCCGATAACCAGGATTAGGGTGGAGACGGGGTCGATGTAGGTCGTTAGCTCGGATGTCGCAGCGTTGATCCCTGTAGTGCCCCCTTGGGCCAGAAGTGATTGGTAAGAGCCGATCGTCATAGCGACCAGGGCGATTGTTGTTTTGAAAGTTGTTTTCATGAGATTAAAATTTAAATTGTTAAAATATATGTTAATCGTTTATCCAGCTAGGTATGTTTAGATAGTTTGTATCTCATTGTAAATGAGCGGTGAGTTTATATGTCGGGACTACTCCGGTTTGTCAAGTGCCTCGAGATGGATCAATCGCCGCCGCATTTTCATCAAAAATGTCTTTTACGTTTTCAACACTGTCTTTTAGCGCATTATCCATTAGTTCCTCGAGCGCGATGCCACCCGTGCCACTAGAATTTTCGCTCTGCGGGGGCACTTGCGGAAAGGGTGAATCCTTCGGATAAGTTTCCCCACCCGTTCGCACCACTTTTTGAGGCTCCTTCTGCATATCGCTGGTTGGCATGCTCAGCATCTGATCGCTCCCCTGATCGCGCGCCGCGTTACGCGCACGAAAACGGTCATAAATAATTAGCGCTCCGTAATAAATGCCGTACAAAACGGCAAGAAAAATTAGAAATTGTGTCCAGTTCATAGTTATATCGAGTTATTTTGGTGATATCTGATGTAAGTGCTGCAAACAGCCTTGGTGAATCTCGTCGAAAGCCGCGCGCACAAGTTCCATAGCCTTGACCGAACCCGCCTGTGTATTCAGCCGCTGAAAGTCCGGCCGGTCGGGTAGGGGACTGCTCACTGCGCCATATTTTTCAAGCATCGACTTTACGGCTTTTTGGGTATGCTCGCTTGCATTTCGGCGCACCTTGTTGGGAACAAAAAATAGTGCAGCACGATCGTTGATGTTCGTGAATACCTTCAAAAAAACGAGCGTTCCGTTTAGCGTAAGCTCATCGGCATGATAAGGACATACCACCGCGTCGGCCGTATCATATACCGCGACGAGCTCCTGGTTAGGCCTGCCGCTCGAAAGATCGACAAGCACATAGTCGTATTCCCCTTCCTTTAAATTCTCGCGCGCCACTTCTAGATCTTGGAGATCCGCCGGGAGCAGGTGATAGGATAGCGTGTCTTGCACGGGACCATCTTTTTGCGCTTTTTGCGACAAAGAATGCTGGCCGTCCATATCTAAAACACAGACGCGCGATTTGTAGTAAGTATTTAGGTAGGCGGCGTAGAGCAGAGCAAGGGTGCTTTTTCCTGTTCCTCCTTTTTGATTAGCAAAAATGATAAGCATAGTTGATAGGTTTAGCGCTCAAAGGAATATTGTGTTTGCTGCTGGTTAGTAGCGTGCAGGTCATCTGCGCGGGTAAATTGATGTAGTGGCATGAGTTCCGCACCGCTATATACCGCTCGATTTTTCGGGTCAATAATCGTATAATCGTGCGGCAGGCATCCTTTGCGATTATGAAAAATTATCTCGATACCGAGCTTCTGTTCGAGCATGATCGCCATCTTGGAGGTGTAGCCCGAAAATTTGCTCGCACGGCGACCAGGCAACAATTGGCTTTTGCCGGTTAAAGAGGGACTGAATAATTTTTTGGTCTCAAGAAATAAGCGGCGAACTTCGTTCATGCGGCCCGTGTCGACTCGGTAGTTTGCCGAACGCTGCTGCACGAGGCTTAAAGGGATGCTGTGTTGCGCCTTCCCGTAGTAGCACATCAGTAGCTGCTCACGCCTGCGGAGCATAAAAAAGCCCTTCGCCTCGAGTATTCTCACGAACCGCTCGGGGCTGTCGAAAGAATAATCCAGTGCCTGGTCCGCATATTCGCGCGCCAACTGGGGCACGTTGATGCCAAGAATTTCATTGAGCACCTTTCTAGTGCGTATCCACTCGAGGCCAGGGTCAATCCAGTCTCCATTTTTTTTCACGCGCACGCTCAGAATATGAAGATGGTCGTTTGGCGTATCGTTATGCGCAAATATTAAATAGGGCTGCTTGCGGTATCCCATCCCCCAGAGCCATCGTTCGGCTATTTCTGGTAATTTGTCCGTGGCCTGGGACTTTCCCTGCACGCAGAGTACCGCGTGAAGCTGCGGCTTGATTACTCTGGGGTTTCCCTTGGCTATCATTTGAAGGTAGTGTATATAATCGCTTGCGCGCCGAGGTTCCAGCAGGCTCAGCGCTCCGAAATTAGCTTCACAAACCAGCTCGGCATCGCCTTTTTGCACTTTACTCATGTTGTAGCCCACCCCGGCGAACGATGCGCTAGTCGAGAGTATTTTAATAAGGTGGCTCATCATAGCGCGCGCATTAATTGTCGGAATATTTGAGCGCACTCGCCGGTCCGCGCGAGGTTTGCTTGTGCGGCCTGAGTTAATTCGCCAATTTTTTTGGAAAGCCGATCATCAGCCGTGTCCATCTCGTTGAGGCCATTTAAGCAAAGCTTTAACGTACAGCTTGAGTTGCTTAGCGCTATACCAATAGCATCAAGAGCGCTCATGATTTTTCGGGTATCGACAATGATCGATTGCTTGTTGTTTATTAGCCATCGAATTACCTCAGATCTATTATTACCACTTAATTCCTGGATCGCTTTCAGGCGCCCTAAGTCAATTTGATTGAGTTTGATCGAAAAGCCTGTCAAACGTAAATTTTCTTGGATTTCGGTTGTTTTTCTCTTCATGTTCTATTTTGTATGATGGTTATCATTTCTTACTGCGTTTCACTTACACGCTGTTGCCTTAGCGGCTTAGGCCTTGCTCCTGGTCGCGCAGGCTTTCTTTTAACCCAGCAATTAAATATTCGTTATAGTCTTTAAATCCGCTGTACAGGCCCGATTTATCTTGCGCTAATGGCGCAGATTCTTGTAAAAGACGCGTTGCCGTGCGGCCAGCAGCATCGTTATCAAAATATGAATCGATACGGGCGGCGTCTTTGATCTGTTCGATGGCTTTTGGTAGCTGCACCACGGAGTTAAGTACGATGACCGTAGGATTATTTTCTGGCGAGGTAAGGGTACGCCAGCTCAGGTAATCCATGTAGCCTTCAAATAGAGCGACATGGGCGGGGTCGGCCGCGATGACCGATATCCCTTTAGCACCGATGCTACTCTTAAAGCCTTTGGCGTCGGCAAATTCCCAGTTATCGTGATGATTCTTCCAGCCTACTGCATAGAAGGGCTTTAGCTGTTCGGGGGCATGTATATTTCGGTAATATATTTCACTCAGGGCGGTCTTAGCGAGCTCAAAAACACCGCGTGAGTTTAAGTATTTTGTAAGTGATGGATTCGTGCCAATAGGGCGGGTGTCTACCAGCTCAAAGGCGTAATCAGTACCGGATCGGGCAGTAGTTTTATTTTCCGTTTTTTGTATGTCGCTCCGGATGGGGACGATCAGGTTCATTGTTTGGGAGATCCGCTCGAGCACTTCTTTAAACTGCAGATTTGGCCAATATGCCTGCGCGAGCTGGATGATGCCTCCACCAAATATGCCTGTTGCATTGGGCCCGCCGTGATCCATCCATTTCCCGCCCGAATCCCATACTGCAAGTGAAGGGGTATTGCGCGCTGTATCGCGAAGCATGCTGTGGTACATGTACTCTTTACCGGATTTTTTTACCGGTTGATGGCCGAGCCTGGCTAAAAAATCAACCAGGGAGATCTGTTCAATTTCGTGTATGTTATTTCTGGCATGCATAACGTGATTATTTTAAGTTTTCATTAGCATTGGCAGTTAACCTTTATTGCGAAATTTGATTACCACAGAATTGCGATTAACTGTTAACACAAAACAAAAGGATACTATAATATCAAAACAGTCCCCAGGGTCAATTGCCCCCCTGGAAAAATCGGCGATGAACAGGACTAATCGCCCTTTAGAGGTGTTTAACGAGGGAGTGAATTCTTTTAAAAAAAATGAAATTAATTTGTCAGTGCCGTTTTTAATAGCGTTAAGGTGATTTTGGGGGTAAAAGATGTCTTTGCGCTAGAGTAAAGGCTGTTTTGTTCGTGCATGAGGCTTGGGATTCTTGCTATCGTTGGGGCGGCCCGCTCGTTTTGAAAACTTACAAAGGAGCTAAAAGGGAATTTTTCGTAAAAAGGGAATGTAATTTTAGAAATTTTCTTCTCGCGTGCGGAGGGGAAATTGACATATTACGAGAACGATAGGGTAGTTTTTTACTAAATTAATTAGTATATTCGCTCTGTGAAAGAAATGGAAATACAACTCCGCGGGAAAACGACACAGATAAAGTTTGTGGTTAAACAGCTTATAAATATGCTTCACGCGGATGTGACTTGGAAAAAAGGGGATAAGACAACGTTTTATAAAGGGCTATATGGCGATCCTACACGGTGGGAGGCGAAGGACATGCCGGACGATTTAATTTTACTATTATCAGCAATTTTTGAAACGGAAACTCCGATTATCGAAGATGTCATCGATCAGCATACTCGTTTTCCAAAGCGGTAGCTTTTAATCTGTGCCTTCTATTTTTGAAAGTACACTGTCACCGATCGACTGCCATAGCCACCTTCTTTAAGTTTTAGTGGGGCTTTTTTACTTTTAAGTAGTCCTTTTTCCACAAGATATTTCAGCTGCTTCGTAAGCAAATCGCTGTCTAATCGTTTGCCTAATTTGAGCAACTGCTGATTTACTTCCCAAGCATAACGTGGGTACGCGAAATAGCCTTTGTCAAGTAGTTGCTCACGGATAAACGTCGAATCCTTATTTTTCGTCCATGTATCAATAAAAAAAAACCGGTTATTAGCGTTCGCCTTTTTGAATGTTGACAATTTTTGGGATTCTTTTATTGTTGTAGGTATTGGAATATTGAGATTAAAAATAATGTTACCATCAAAATCGAGAGCCTCTCCGATCACAGATGCCAATTTGGGGGAGAGACGGCGTCTTCTCGTTATAATCGCATAGAATATGTCAGGAGACTTATTCGTTAGCGCTGCTATTCCTTTAATTTCTAAACTTGAATATTTAAGGATTAGTAATATTCTCTCCGATATTTTTTTGTCGTATTCTTGACTAATATTACCGATCATAATCAAATTGATTAAAATTTTTAAGAGAAAAATTTGACAAATAAATATTATTTTATACCTTTACAATAATTAGAAGTATGAATATTTAAACAAAGAGTCTTGCGGCTACAATCTGACGCCGTAACGCAGGGCAGTAGATTAAATATCCATGTCTATTCTTAAATTATACATTTGCTATATTTGTATTCTTGAGATAGATGTGGGGCTACTGTAAATCCGTGTTACATCAGGCGTCAGAAACTTTGTAGTAGCCGCGGTTTGTAGCCCCACATGTATTTGCATTAGGTTACGTGACTCGTTAACCATTTACGAGCAATGAATCGCAAAGATCAAATCTTAAAAAACATTATTACAGCTCCTGAGTAGTTCAGTGAACAGCGTAGTCAATTTAGACTATCTTCCCATCGGTTAATGACTCCAATTAAAAAGCGAACTAACCATTCAATATACCGTATCAGAGCATTCCGAGTAAACATCAAACAATTTATTTACTATTTGAGCTAAGCTTTCCCTAGTGTGAGATCTTGTATTTCGATCAGACTAGTTTATGCTTCGTTCAATTCCTCAAAACCCAAAAAAATGAAGAATTTTGACTGGGGTGGTCGCGGACTGCTTTTTATGAAGAGATTTAGCCACCTTTTGAAATCAAGAAATAACCGAAGCCGAACCTTGTTCAGCTTCACATTACCGCTTTTGTTTTTTTTGTTTAGTAATACAGTTAGTGCTCAGGAGCCCCGCCAGGACAGCGGGGCCGATGGGCTTTTGGAGATTAGCGAACTGTCTGTTGGAGACACGCTCCCGGATGCTTTATGGACAATGAAATTGAATGTATTTAACCATTTAGACTCTAACGAAGTGATTACCTTGGATAGTTTCCGTGACAAGGAACTAATTATACTCGATTTCTGGGCCACATGGTGTGGAAGTTGTGTCGACGGCTTGTACAAGTCCGAGGTTATAGAAAGAGAAACTGATTACCGCTTGAAAGTGATTCCTGTAAATAGTGTTTCAATGACCAAGGATTCCGAATCTAAAATACGAAACACCCTTTCGAACATTGCTGAATCGAATTTTAAGCCTTTTACGGTAGTGGACGATAACAAAATGCTAGAATATTTCCCGCATGTAATGGTTCCACATTTAGTCTGGATAGATAGCACCGGTGTCATAATTGCAACGACTACTTCTACCGAATTCACCCTCGACAATATAAAAAAACAGATTCAAACCGGTAAGACGTCGTTTTATAAGCATAAAGTTGATATCGCCGGCTTCGATGAAACGAAGCCGATATTAGGACAGTTTGGTTCGGAAATCATGGGGGATGAGTCAATTTCGTGCCTATTTTCAACGTATGTCGGCGGTATACCGAAGACCCCGGGAACCTATTATCGCAATGGCGATTTTTTTCTTTATAGAATCGCTAATAATACCCTTTCATACCTAGTCATGGAAGCCTATAAAAATGACTTTGGGCGCGGACAGATTCCAAGGATACAGTATATTTTTCCGGAAGATATTCCTGACACATTAATTACAAAATTAACGCATAGAAATGATCGAGACGACACCTATTTATTCGAAATTAGTTCCCGTCAGGAAATCTCCGCTGCGGACGTCTCGGCTCTGCTCAAAAAAATTCTCAGAGAAAAGTTCCATATCAAAGTTTCGAAAGTCAAGCGTCGAATCCCCGTGATAATTGCGACACTTAAGCCCGGCGCTAAATTCAAGAAATCTGAACTGAATTCAACCAATAGTTTTAATAATTTTTATGACGCAGGCGGCGCTCCAAAGCGGATGCAGAATAGATCTATATTCGGACTGTTTAATTACCTCAGTGGAACGATGGGAATCCCGATCGACAATCAAACAGGACTGAAGCAAAAAATTGATGTCGCCTTACCGGATAATTTTGATGAAACGGACAAAGTTGCGGTCGAAGCGTTCCTTAATGATTTAGGAATCGAAACGCGGGAGGAACTACGGGACCTTGATCATTTGCTATTTGAAACAGTGAGTAATACTAATAATTAAAAGACATAATATGAAAGGCTTAACCATAATATTAGCGTCGATACTCTTATTCTGTCAATCGTCTTTTTCACAGCAGATAACCGGTAAGGTGATAGATGTGAGAAATAGCAAAGCATTGCAAGGAGTTACAATAAATGACGCCACAGGACGAGTCGTAATGATAACAGACCAGTCAGGAGTTTTTGAAGTCGTGGAGCCTGGAGGTAAGCAGATTGCGATTAGTCATGTGGGGTACCGGGACACGATAATTCAAACACGTCCTAACAACTTTTATCTAGTCGCCTTACAGCCATTAGAAACAAACATTGAGGAGGTATCCGTCGTGCATACGGGCTACCAAGAATTGTCACCCTCGCAAGTGAGCGGGTCCATTCAGGTGTTGGATGAGGCCGATCTTAACAAGCAAACAGGAAGAAATGTTTTGGATCGGATAAATAATTTGGCGCCCGGTGTTAGCTTTGATAGAGCAGCCCAATCATCTGTACGGAGGAAATTAAATGTGAGCATTAGGGGACTAAGTACGATCAACGGCTATCTCGACCCCTTGATTGTTTTAGATGGATTTATTTATGAAGGAGATATCGATAATATTGATCCACACAGCATTGAAAATATCACAATATTGAAAGATGCTGCGGCAAGCTCGATCTGGGGTGCCCGTGCTGGGAACGGCGTGATCGTTATTACTACCAAAAGAGGGAAAATTGGGCGTAAATTGGGGGTAGGATGGAGTACAACAATGACCGTAAGCGAAAAGCCCGATTTGTCCGATGTGTATCAACTTCCTTCCTCTGATTTTATAGATTTTGAGAAGCTACTCTTTGACAATGGAAACTTTAATAACTTGATCAATAGGACACCGTACTACCCAACAAGCCCGGCGGTAAACATTTTCCAGAAGCTTAAGAACGGTGAAATATCGGAAGTAGATGCTCAACATGAAATTGAACGGCTGAAAGGAATTGATGCCAGAGACGATTATACAAAGTATTTTATTCGTAACCCAGTTATGTTACAATCATCGTTGTCACTTGAAGGGGGGAATGAAACCCATGGGTTCAATTTTACGGGTGGTTACACTACGGAATCAGCTGAATACTATTCTACTTACAAGAAATGGAATTTTAATATTTCCGAAAGGGTATCTATTGGTGAAAAAATTGACTTTGATGTCCGTCTGAACTACACAAACAGCCGTGCAACGCCCGGACGCCCAGTATATGGTAATATGGGGCCGACAAGATTTTATCCCTATTTTGATCTCGCCGATCAGGATGGTAATCCACTGCCTCTGGAAGACACTTATAACAAGGGGTATATGGATGCGTATTTTCCTGATGAACTGCTATCCTGGGACTATGTTCCGTTGGAAGATTATAAATTTGTTGACGACCAGCACCGTACGGAGGAACTTTACGCTGTAGCGAATGTCTCTTATCGGATAATCCCTGAACTTGCTGTAAAATTTGGCTATCAAATTCAACAGCAGAATGCAAATAACGATATAATCTATTCCGAACAAAGTCGAAAAGCACGAACGGAGTACAATAGGTTTGCTAGCTACGATCCGGCAACCGGACGAATGAATTATGTAATCCCTAAGGGAGGGATTCGAGAAACGGCTAATTCCAAAGGTTCTTCTTATACATTTCGAGGACAATTGGATTTTAAAAAATCCCTTTCTAAACATATGATTTCAGGGTTAATAGGGACTGAGGTTCGTCAAAATAAAAGAAGTAATGAAACTTTTTCAGCCTACGGTTATAAGGAGGACCCGCTTTCGTCCATTGGTGTTGATTATGCAAACACCTATCCCACGCCTATATTCAATCGAAATAGCAAAATATCGGGTGCACCTGCTTTTACCCGTACCCTCAATAGATTTATCTCATTGTATGGGACCATGTTATATTCCTTTGACGAACGGATTGGACTTACCGGTAGTATAAGACAGGACGGCGCAAATATTTTTGGAGCGGAATCAAATGAAAAATGGAAACCACTTTGGTCGGTTGGAAGTTTTTGGAACATCTCTAATGAGGAATTCGCTACGGATTACGACTTTCTTGATCGCTTAAAGTTACGTCTCACGTATGGCTTTAGTGGAAATGTCGATTTATCGAAAACACCACTTCCACTTGCGGGAATAACTCCTAATATTTATTCGGATTATCCGGCGCTTGTGGTTTCGCTACTCAATGACCCCTCGCTTCGATGGGAGAAAGTTTCAACGTTTAATATAGGCCTTGATTTTTCACTTTTTAGCGGACGCCTGTTTGGTACCTTTGATATGTATAGAAAAAATGGTACGGATTTATACGGTCCATCGGGTTACGATTATACTACCTGGGGGAATCAAAGTCGTATTACCAGAAATGTAGCTTCGATGGCTGGAAATGGGATTGATATCATGCTAACAACGAAAAACATCGATAGGGAATTTAAATGGTCTACAACCTGGATTGTAAGTAGCAATCAAAATAAGACAACAGATTATTACACCCCGAATAAACGAGACGAATCATTATTTCTAACAAGTGACGCTGGGATAACTCCGGTAGAAGGATATCTTTTATATGCCATTGCAGCGTTAAAATGGGGTGGTCTAAATAGCACGGGAGATCCGTTGGGGTATGTGAACGGTGAATTGAGCGATGATTATGCAGCGATTCGAAAAGAAGCGTCGGATTTGGGCGTTGACGGAAACCTCACCATCAAAGGAGCGTCGAGGCCCCAGTTGTTCGGATCACTTGAGAACCGCTTTAGCTTTAGAAATTTTTCGATGGGCTTTAGTTTGTCATTTGACGGTGACTACTATTTTCGTAAAAAAGTTACAAGCTATGATTCGTTCGTCAAAGGTGGTAAAGCATATAGCGATATAGAGAGAAGATGGACCAAGAGTGGCGATGAGAAGTATACCGACGTTCCTGCCTTTGTATACCCTGCGAATTCGCGTCGAGACTTGCTCTACCAGATGTCTGAAATCAATGTTTTGAAGGCAGATCATATCCGATTAGCATATGTGAACATTGGATGGAGTCCTAAGTTCGGTGTGAATAAGCATATCTCGAATTTAAATATTTTCGTCAATGCTAGTAATTTAGGGCTAATCTGGACAGCGAATAAGGAAAAAATTGATCCGGAGTACCAGGATAGGATAGGTCCGTTGAAGACCTACTCCGTCGGATTTAGAGCTAATTTTAATTAAGATTTTGATTATGAAAAAGGTTAACAGTGTAAATAAAATTTGCCTTCTAATTTTTGCAGTTTATTTTTTAGTATGCAACACTGCTTGCGAAAAGTTTCTTGATGAAAAATCAACGGCGACCACTACGTCTCCAAATAATCTTGAAAGCTTTCAAATGCTTTTAGATAATGCGAACGTCATGAATGTTTCATTTCCAACGTTTGGAGAAATTTCTGCCGACAACTATTTTTTAACGGATGAAACATTTAATGGTTTGAATGAATTCCGTCGAGGTGATTATATTTGGGACTGGCCGGACTATGAATATGTAAACGATTGGGCAAGGGGGTATCACGCGGTGTATGTATCCAATCTTGTTCTTGACGGCCTGGGAGAGTTAGAGGTAACTAGCAGCAATAGAAAGCAATACGAGGATATCTACGCAAGCGCATTGTTTTACAGAGCTTATAGTTTTTTGAGTATGTTATGGACCTATTCACTCGCGTATGATGAGAACGCAAGTGAAAATTTAGGGATCGTTTTGCGAAAGACTTCCAACCCGGTTGTTGTTTCGCAACGATCTAGCGTGCAGGAATGCTACGATCAAATAATTAGTGATTTGAAAAAATGTACTACCTTACCTATGACCACGGGGCATGTCTTACGTCCGTCAAAAGTTGCAGTATACGGTACATTAGCCAGAACATACTTAAGTATGCGTGATTATCAACAGGCATATAATTATGCAGATTCTGCTTTAGTGCTCTATGACAATCTTCTGGATTTTAATGACGCGCAAGATACAACTGGGTCAGATGATTATCCGTTTACACGATACAACAAAGAAACGATATATTTCTCTACATTAACACTGACTGCTAATAATTGGAATACGGACACATCGCTTTACCAAAGTTATAAGGATAGCGACTTGCGGAAATCTCTTTTTTTTAAACCGCTAAATGAAAATTATGAATTCAAGGGAAGCTATTCGGGAGATTATTGGCTTTTTAGTGGTTTAACGACAGGCGAGTTACTTTTGATCAAAGCGGAATCTGCAGCTTTTATGGATTCGTATGACCAGGCTCGAAGCGTAATGCGGGTTTTGATGGCGAAGCGGTATAGTGATGATGGTGAATTGATTAGTCTGAATGCCTTACCCAACGAACAGCTGCTCCAATTTATAAGAACCGAACGGCGAAAGGAAATGATATTTCGAGGGCAACGATGGATCGATATCAAAAGATTTAATAAAGAAGGACTTAATATTGACCTTACAAGAATAGTAAACGGAGAGGTATACGAATTACCTGCTAATGATTTGCGATTTGCATTGCCCTTACCACATGATATTATTTTAGAAACTGGGATGCAGCAGAATCCTAAATAATTCAGTTGCTCAAATCGGAGAAATATCGATGAGGGAGAGTCGAAGGATTCTTTCCAATTATCAGATAAAAATTAAGCCCCTAAAGAAAGTTTTTTAGGGGCTCAAGTAAAACAATACGCCCTTCCTTTAGTACAAAAGGGTTTTTTGTTTAGCAATTTGAAATAACTTCAAATTGATCGTCATGTGCGACTAGCGGTTTTTATTGCTTGTTGTGAAAACTTGGTTCCGCGTCACCTGATAGTTTCGTAGGTGCATATTCATCAGCGTTGTTTTTTTGCGCCTGTATTTCAAGTCGAGTGGGGTCTAGTTCACCAGAGGCAGTCACATCTTGATCCGTAACCGTCATCGAACAAGCGATATCGCCGCTACTACAGCTTTGACCATTTGAACTAGTCGTCCAATTGCTAGGTTCTTCAACCGAAGATGGATCTGTTGTGTCGCCATGAAAATACAACGTTTCGTTTGCAAGATTATTTGATGCATCCGCAACATTAAATGCCGAGAAACCGGCGATTGACGCAGTAGCTACAATAGCTGCAACGTAAGATTTTAAATTTTTCATAATATTAATTTAAGTGATTTTGCGGTTAGTCACTTCATTTACGAGGAGGAGTAACCATTTTAAAACCCTCGGTCATGTTTTTCACGAGAACATAACAAACGTAAATGTTGGCCAGTGCATTACTGGCATGATCGTGAATAGCGCGAATTTTTTTGGAAATCTTCTACAAATAAGATGAAACATTAAACTCGCTAACACTAAATTCAAAATATGTATCGTTGAATCTGAAGATATTATTTTCGTCCGATTCATGTCCTTTGGGGATCGGTTGTCTCGAGAGTTCAAGAACCACCCTAAAAGGGAAAGCCCCAAAAGAATAATATTTACAATTAGGTGTGCTGTCCAAGAAAGTCCTGAAAAGACCGAAGCGCAACCGCATGGCCGCTCAGCATATAAACCAATAACGCCGAGTGCTATATACACCGAGAAAATTATCAGCAGCGCGGCAGAAAGTAAGAAAGGACTTAAAATGTGGTACTGTTTTTTCCGGATGCTAAAAGTCAGATAAAAATCGGCTCGGTTAAAATGTTTTTGATCGAGCCAACCGCCGGTTTTATCCGAATTATTTGCGAGCGAAGTATTCGCCACGGTATTTGGGAGAATGAATATAAATCCAATAGCGAGCTCCAGCAGCGGTAAAAGCCAAAAAAGAATATCTGCCCACCAGTCGGGGAAGGGCTGGCGCTGCAGCGATAGATGGAAATCACCTAGGTCCCATAGCTTGTCTACGGCTACATAGATCCAGAATACCATCAATAATAGCTGTAAGCAAAATAGAGCGGTAGATTTTATACGTTTATTCATTTTTTTCTTAATTAGCTTTTTCAAAAGTAACGAGGAATCCACTGCCTCTACTGGCGGATTATCCACTACCTTTATAGCTTTTTGTCCAGAGTGGCCGAACTTTCATATATCGCCGGCCGATTAGATCGGCCCGAACACCCTCTGCTGAAATCAAAATCCCGTTTTGATTCTAAATATGTTCACGTACTCGGCTGGAGTTATACCCAACTGGTTTTTTATAAAACGGTGAAAGGTCTCTGGAGAATTATAACCACAGCTATAGGCGCAGTTTTTAATCGATTGCCCCTGCTCAAGTAGTTTCAACGCTTTTTCAAGCACGAGTCTGTTTTTGTAATCATGCATCGATTCCTGAAAAGCGCGTTGATGAGCAAAGTGTACAGCGGATTTTTTATAGCCCAATAATGCGTATATGGCCTCGAAGTTAAAGTTATGTCCATGCTGAAGGACATGATCTTCGATAAGTCGTCGTGCGTTTTGCGCAAGAGAGAGCTGAGACTGCACTTCATTGCATTTCTTATTAAAGTTTTCTCTAGCGAGGTTGAGGAGTACAGTGGTTGCTACAATAATATCACCCTCGTCTTTGACATTCTCATGTTTTAAAATATTACAGATATGCCGAATGTTCAAGCTTGTTATAGGATCGATTGCAATCATTTTGCTGGCTATAGGCTCTGCAGATCTGGTTCTGCGTGCATCGATTACAGGTTTTATGAAATCAAATTTCCGCTCATTATCCATGCGGAATATCTTGTTGTCAAAATAATACCCAAATAAACGCGTCTCCCCTTTGGGTAAGTTAATGCGGTAGTTACCCTGAGGGAGATAGAAAAAGCGGCTGCGATCTGGCGCGAGGGAAAGCAGCGCTTCCTCGCTGCCGCTCGCGGTGATGCTCAATGCGCTAGTTCCCTTTAGCATATAGATATTATGGAGGTCACTGCATGCCGACCGTACTAAGAATGTCTGACGGTCCGGGAGAAAAACCTCGAAACTATACAGGTAAACATAACGGCTGTCAAACTCCTGGATCACACACTCGGAGATGCCAAATTTCAGATTTGTACGCTGCCCATTAGCCATTGGCAAAGCTGTTCTCAGCGTACGAAGCTGGTTTTGCGCCACCTTATTTTTTAAATAGGGGAGGCGCGGTAAGTAGATTGTTTTTTTCATCAGTAGATTAAATTTAATTTTCTCTAATGACGAATATTTACCTTTTGCAGTCAAGTGACAAGGGTGACATCGAGTAGCTCGAAAACGCCTAAAAGTTTACGAAATCCCGCGCTGGACTTCCTGAATTGGGTGACAAAGGGTAATAAAAAAGTTCGAAAATGTACTTTCACGTCCAATAATGGTGTTTTCACGATTTTTTTCTTTTTTCTCAAAAATTCTATTGTAAGTTCGTTTTAGTAATCCTAACGCATAGGTTTACAGTGAATTACTAACTGAATTTTTACTTTTTATTAAAAAAACATGAGAAATGATGTCAAAAGTACCGACGATCGCTATTCGATTGTCGAACGAGTAATCAACAGACCAGTTGCCGCCGTGCAGCTCAGCGTGTTGACAAGTCCAATTTTATTAAATGAGCTCTGCGATATAATATTGCCGGGGAGTGATTTCCCTTTTTTTAGTAGCTCAAATGGACTTTATTAAGTATTGTGAAGGATTAGGCATTGTGCCTAATCCTTTACCAAAGCGAATCAAAAGCAGCGACGTCCTTTCGTTAAATACCTTCGGCCTGATTAGCGCTAATCTATATAATTTTCTGCCACAAATGCCTTACACCAAACATCGCTTTCTTTACCGCGATTTTAAAATGAATCAATGGTTACATGGAATAGATACACATTTCTTTCAAAACGAGTATCCACTTCCCATTGATGGTATCGGCGATCTCATGGATAAATTAAATGTGCAGAATGGGATAATATGCACTTATCATTTTGGTGTCTATCAACTCATCGATAGCATTCTTTTAAACAGCCGAAACCGCTTTGCGCTTTTAGTCGGAGCAGATGTGTTTAATAATTGGAAGGAGCGTTACCCTGTGCTGAGTAAAATCCTTGATAAGGCGGCAAAAGAAGAGAGGTTTGTTTTACTCAATGCGGAAGCTAGCACATCTTTGCGTCAGATGTACCGACTTGTGAAACAGGGGTATTCGATCGTCGTCTATGTCGACGGTATTCAGGGAGTGAGTCAGGGCAATGAAAATCAGTTGATTCAGATCCCATTTCTGGGGCAGCAAATTTTTGTGCCCAAAGGAGCAGCCGCGCTTTCTCACTATTTTGGTGTACCGATGTATCCGGTACTCGCACTAAGACGAACAAATCGAATTGAATTTAAAGTCGCGCGCACAATTTTCCCTACGCTGATTACCGATCGGCAGCAGTACTGTGTTTACGCAATGAGGGAAATTTTTTCCTTTTTATCTACATACGTAATGCACTGGCCTGAACAGTGGACAAACTGGTCGCTATTACACTATTTTTTAAAAGGCATATTGCCCCTAAACAGGGCGATGATTACGGGTGACACATCCGAAGAACAAGAATATTCCCTAATAAAATTTCAAACGGCACCTTATTTAATGAAGAAGTCGGATTATAAAACATTTTTGCTTAATGATGTTGATTTCGAGTGCCTTTTGTGTCAGTGGGAAATATAGGGTCAGAGAATAATCAATAAAATATTTTTTATATTAGCTTGCGATAACCTAAAAATAATCGCATGACATTTAAATATTTTATGTTAAAATGCGGTCAATTTCAACTTATTTTGTGGCCGTTATATTTTCTATTTATGGTTAACCTAAATAACGAGGTGTCCCCTGAACATTCAACTTTTTCGATGATTTATATTTCGGTGGCTTTGGTGTCGCTTGTAAACGTTGGGCTCGCAATACACTATCCTATACAGATGGTGATCCCTGAAAAATGGCAGGAAGTAACCTCAGTCCCAATATTAATAATCGTTTTTGCAGTGCTTATTCATATCGCGGTTTTTGTCTGTTATCCGCTCTTCTCCGGTAATCCTTCGGACGCTGAGATTACGCGTCCGCGATACGCTTACGCGCTAGTAACGATTAATAAAGCCACATTTGTTTTAATGATAGTGGCATGGATTGCTTTGCATGTTCTTCATAGGTATAACGTGCGCAAAGCGAGGGAAGCAGAGGAGATTAGACATCAAAAGGAATTGGAAAGTAAAAGGATGGAATATCAATTCCTCTCCTCGCAAGTGAATCCTCATTTTTTGAATAATATGATTAATCAATTAATACAAGAGTGTGAAGAACAGTTACCTGAGACCGCCCATCGGATTGGGATTCTTGGGGAACTGACGCGCTTTTATCTCGAAATAGCAGGACAACCCTCCATCACTATTTCACGTGAAATCGAGGCGTTAGAAAATTACCTTTCTTTGCAAATATCACGGTTTCCCGACTGCCAAATTGATTTTATCGGTAAAGAACATGTCGGGGGCGAGCGGATAATTCCCGGAGCATTAATCATTATTTTGGAAAACGTATTTAAACACGGCTTATTTCGAGGACCAGCGAACCCGATTAAAGTTCGTCTCGAAAGCAGTTACAACAGCTTGCTGTTTACATGTTGCAATCGTATCGATAAGCTCTCTGGGCCGAAGGAGTCCACCGGGATAGGACTTGCGAATATCCGTAAGCGTCTAGATATACAGTTTCCTGAAAAATATAGATTTGAAACATCGGAAACCACCGATGGGTCGTTTTGCGTGATATTAGAAATTCAACAAGTATGAAAAGAATCAAATGTATCGTAATTGATGATGAGGCGGCAGCTCGCAATCGCCTTAAAGGAATGATTAGTAATATTCCCGTATTGGACCTTGTATTAACGACCGACGACCCCCTAAAAGTATTAGATAAGGTCGAGGACTATAAAGTCGAACTCGTCTTTGTTGATGTGGAAATGCCAACCATGGATGGGTTGGAGTTAATTCGGAAACTCGAAGGCCGTGCGCAGGTGATATGTTGCTCCGGGCATTCCCAGTTCGGGGACGCGCTTTATGAGCTGGATGTCAGCTACTATTTAGTAAAGCCCTTCACAAGAGAGAGGTTTGAGGCCGCGGTAGCTCGCGCATTTGAACGGCTCGATTTCGGGGAATGGGCGGCTAGAAATTTTGTAAAACAAAAATATAATCCCGCAGAACCCTTTATTTTCAACGATACAAATAGAAATATGGTACTGATCGAGATTGGGGAGATTGATTATTTCCAAGCAGATGACCACACCATTAATATCTATCACCATGGCGGAAAAGAGACGGCGGTAACAGGAACATTAACAGACTTTGCAAAACGTCTACCCTCCGCGCATTTTATGCGGGTCGGTAAATCGTTTATCGTCGCACTTAACCGCATTTGGCGCTATAATATCCGCGAGCACACCCTCACCCTAAAAGAATTGTGTAGATGCAAAAATGATATTCCGATTGGGAAAATATACCGCGAACAAGTAAGGTGTTATTTCTCACAACAAGTAAAATGACCTGGTAATGAATCAAAATTTTTATGTGCGATTTCGTGTTATAAAACGGAAAATCGCCTCGTTGGAGCTTAATACGCTTACTGCCCAAGAGGATGCCGATTTCGTTCTGGAATGTAGCGAACTGCTTTTTGCATTTCTTCGTGATATTCAACAGGTGATACGCATGCAGCAGCAAGCCGCACACAATAGATATACCCTACAAAAGCAGCATCTACATTTAATTAACGACCAGAATGCGCGTAGACAATTACTCGTGGATCATGTACGCCATCTTCGACAAACGATTGATGAGCTGCAGAAGTCTTTTTTTATACGCGACGAACCTTGCCTGCTAAATTTGACGGCTCGCGAGATTCTTCTTTTCTATCGTTTGGTGCGAGATGCAGGTATCCTTAACATCGAACCGGACCTCGCATCCGCTTTTTCATTTATCGAGCTGCATTTTAGAACAGCTAATCAGGAGCATTTTTCGTATGAGAGCCTGCGGAAAAAATATTACACCTTAGATGAGGCGCAGTTTCTAAAAATGAGTAAGCTGCTTGAAAAATTGGTAGACGTCAACAAAAATTATTTATCGGGAAATAGCGCTACTGCGCTTTAGCTCGGAAGCTTTATGGCCGGTAAAAATAAATGAAAAAGGTGGTATGCTGTACAGCGTCGCCTGTTTTCGAAACTAACCCGTATAATATCACTCGGAAAGCCAGTATCTTAATGGCCGTTCTGCTAGTTATTCGTCAGAACCTGCAAAAGGGAATAAAATGTAGGCGTCCCTAGCGATATTACCCATAGAATTGAATCATAAATAGCCAAAATAATTTAACAATGAAAAGCACTTCTCTTTGTTGGTTAGATTGCCTGGAAAAGGATTTGTTCCCGGCGAATCTTGTGCAGCTCTCCTGTTCGGCGTTAATAGAACTGAAAAGCGGTGAGTACCTGCAGCGTAGAGCCCGGATATTTCGACAGAAAGTAATTACGCAAATTAACGTTTCACCAAAGCGCGCTATTGCAAATATGACGCAGCTGATATCAAAAAGCGATATTGTCTATACATACTTTGTTGAATACCGCGCGGCATGGTCGGCTAGTAGCAAGTCTGACGTTATAGTAGATATTTACCGACACACACTGGCAATGATGCAAAATTTGTTGGACGACTTGGTACACATTGCGCGCCGTAACGATCGTATCAAATTTGCGCAGTTACACCTCACGAAATATGAATGTAGCAGTGTGGTTAAGCACCTGCGAACGAAGTTGTTCGAGTTGAAACGTACCTTAGATGTCGCTTGCAGCGATCCCGCCTTGATCGGTATGGTATCTGCCGAGATAAAATCGCTCCTATTTTCGAGTTCGATTACCTACAGTGCGCACTGGTATTTACAACATTTTTTAAATGCTTTGGAACGCTACAAGCCGTCCACAAGCGCCGAAATTATTTTGTTTCTCTGCGAGCGTGACTTTAACGCACCTGTATTCTTTAAACTACTACGAACCATTTTTCATCAGGCTATTGAGCGGCAAATAGATTTACGCGCGCAGCTAGAAATTGTCTATATGCTCGAAGATACCGTAAAAGGCGCTTGCATTCATTCGGGGATGCAGGGCCCCTTTGCTGGTATTTCCTTGTTAAAACAACTCTTGTCTTATCTTGCATCGAAACAAACGACTATTCAAAAAAGAATCGAGCTCTTGGGAAATCAGCCTCACAACGACCCGGGTAGGGTAGCAACCGACTGGCGATTGCAAGTGAATTTTTCTGTTCCATTGTTCGGCTACTTTATTCGGCTCCTTATCGCCGTGGGGATTTTTGGAGAACACGATAAGGTAACAATTTTTCAATTTTTCGCGCAGCATTTCCGAACGCCCGATACCGTTTCAATTTCGCCAGGAAGTTTACAACGAAAGTCGAGAAATGTAGAGCAGTCCTCGGTAAGATCGATGCGAAAAACGCTTAAAAATCTGGAGGAATTGAACAACCGTAGTTTATGGTGAGTGTCCCAAATGCCTTGGGTGTTTTTTTAAAATGCTCGTGTATAAAAACGCAGCATGAAGCTGTTTCTGTGATGAGGATCCAATTAACCACCTTCGTCTACACCAAAGCCTATTAATGGACAACGTTAAATTTCGCTACATTGGAAATAATTTTAAACACACTAGTTCCGAGGATACTTTGAATGAATGCGTGAAAACATGGGCCGGAAAAGTTTTTGACGCTTTAATTATTGATCACTCATAAATTTCTTCGGGAACTTTTCGTTATTAAAAAAATTGATATATTTGGACACGTTGATACGTTTTAGCAATACTATTGCTAAAAACAAGTTTAACCAGTATTATAACCTTTATTCCTTATGTTAAGAAAAAATAGAATTTTTTTAATTGGTTGCGTACTCTCGTTTTCAACTTCAGCACTTTTTGCAAAACCGATTTTGCATGTCGTTACGCTGGATGTTAACGCGCATAGAATGCAACAGCCCATTAAAGGGAAAATTATTAATCAGAGTGGCAGTGCGGTCGCAGGCGCCACGATCAAACTAAAATCATCCTCTATCGTCACGCTTTCAGATGCGCAAGGAAATTTTTCTATTAATGCGAATGTCGGCGACGTTTTAGAAATCTCATTCATTGGTTTTCAGACCGCAGACTTTGTTATTAACGATGATGCGCCCGTTTTTGTGTTGCAATCTGCATCACAAGAGGTCGAAGAAGTTATCGTCATCGGTTACGGAACGACGACTAGAAAGTCAGTCGTAGGGGCCGTAGACCAGATAGGTTCAAAAGCGATTGAGAACCGTCCGGTAGGGAATGTAACCCAGGCACTACAGGGAGCTTCGCCTAGCCTAAACATTCAACAGCGGAGCATGGACCCCAACGGAAATACAATGAATATTAATATTCGCGGGATCTCCACGATGAACAGCAACGGTCCCCTTATTGTTATTGACGGCTTGGTGTCTGAGAATGGTAGTCTTAATAAGATTAACCCCGCGGACATTGAAAGCGTCTCGGTATTAAAAGATGCAGGTACCGCTGCAATTTATGGATCCCGTTCGGCAAATGGCGTAGTCCTTGTCACCACAAAAAAGGGTAGAAAGAATCAAAAGGCACAAGTTTCTATAAGCGCCCAAACGGGTATGCAGGATCCAAATGTGCTTTTCAGTCCGCTAACAGGTGCTCAGAATGCCACGTTAAAAAACTTGGCGCTAACCAATATCGGCGCGAATCCGCAGTTCACCCCTGCCGAGATTCAAGATCTATACGACCACCAGAGCGAGGAACGCTGGAATTATGACGAGATCTTACAGACCGCAATCCAGCAAAATCATAATGTTACCGTCTCGGGTGGTGGGGAGAATTCAACCTATCTGTTTTCTGGAGGTTTCTTTGATCAACAGAGTAATTTTGTTGGCGATAATTACGGTATTCAGCGTTATAATTTGCGCTCTAATGTGAGCGCCGACATCGGTATCTTTAAACTGAATTCCATTTTATCATATACGCGAAACAACAACAACGCGACAACAGCCGCCAATGCGATTATTAATTCATCACGCATACCATCGTATTATTATTACCGGATGCAGGCGGAAAACGGCCGCTATCTGGTGAACAACGCGCTGACAGATCAGAACCCACTAGCAGAGCTGAGAGAAGGAGGGAGCCAAATGAATGATAACGATTATTTTAACGCGAACCTATCGCTAGATGTAAAGTTGTTCGATGGCCTGAAGCTGCGCGGGGTGTTTGGTGCGGATATTTATGCTGATCACCGCTTTATACGTAGAAAACAGGTGCCGCTATACACCAGTGCCGACGCAGAGAAACCGCAGGTTTATGTGAACTCAACAAGAGGCTCAGAAGATTTTAACGAAAAATATTATCTGTTAAACTATCAACTACTATTGGATTATAACAAGACATTCGGTAATCATAGTCTAACAGGGCTATTTGGCGCGACAAATGAATCCTCAACACGTACCCTGAATGAGCTTAAACTTAAATTTACCGACCCCATCTTAGGAACGCCAACTACAGGTACACAAATTGATCCGACCAGCAGAATTACGCCACAAGGAACAGTAGAGACCAGTATTACCTCCTTGTTTGGACGTGCTGGATACTCCTATGCCGATAAATATTATGCAGAGGCAAGCTTTCGCTACGACGGATCCTCGCGGTTTGCAAAAGAAAACCGTTGGGGCTTTTTTCCATCGGTCTCTCTTGGATGGCGGATTACCGAAGAGGATTTCTTAAACACCTACAAAGAAAATGTAGGAGATTTCAAAATCCGAGGTTCTTATGGTATTTTAGGTAATCAAGATATTGGTGATTACCAGTATATGACGACTTACTCATCAACATTGAACGCCTATGGTTTCAATAATAGTGGGGTGACCGGAGCCGGCTTCGCATTTGGGAATGCAGACCTCCGTTGGGAAAAGACGTATAACTTTAATATCGGTTTCGACGCCACCTTTTTGAAAAACAGTTTAACGGCGAGCTTTGATTATTTTAACAAAAACACCGTAGATATCCTATTGGTTCCAGAATTACCAACGATATTCGGTACCACCTTAAACAAGTTGAATGCTGGTGAGATGGAGAACAGGGGTTGGGAGCTGGTTTTATCTTACCGCTTAAAAACGGGTGATTTTAACCATACCTTCTCGGGGAATATCGGCGATTCGCGTAACAAAGTAACCTACTACGAAGATAAAGAGCAGTTAACGACAACCGATAATATTACGCGAATAATACGGCAAGGACTTCCATTTAACGCGTATTATGGCTATAAAACCGATGGCTATTTTCAAAACATGCAAGATCTGGAAACGGCAGCACTTCCGGTCGGTTTAAGTCCGACAGACTTGAGGCCTGGAGACGTAAAGTATGTCGATCGAAACAGTGACGGAATTATCGATTCTAAAGATCGTTATGTGTTAGGGAACGCCTTCCCGCGCTATTCGTTTGGCTTTACCTACGACGTATCGTATAAGAACTTCGATTTTAGTATGTTTCTGCAAGGTGTCGGCAAGCGTGATATGATGGTCCGCGGAGAACTCGTCGAGCCTTTTCACGAAAATTATTCCTACGCAATCTATCAGCACCAGTTAGATTATTGGACACCGACAAACATCGGTTCAAGATATCCACGACTTACCGGCGCAGGGTCGGTCTCGACAACCAATAACTATCAAAAAGATTCGGATTTGTTTTTATTTGACGGTCAGTACCTGCGGTTAAAAAATATCCAGGTTGGTTATAGTTTGCCCTCATCGCTAATCAATAAAGTGGGGCTGCAGAAAGTTCGCGCATTCCTTAACGCGCAAAACCTGTTTACCTTAACGCATAACTCGTGGATCGACCCGGAGTCCTCAGAATTTGATGGTAATATGAGCGGAGGAGCAAATAGTGCACGGAACTACCCAACACTGAAATATTACGGTTTTGGGTTCGATATTCAATTTTAATAACATTCAAGCATGAAAAAATATAAATATATCCACCTTCTGCTGCTATTTGCAGCATGGACAGTGGCAGGCTGCAACTCATTAGATCCAATTCCTACGGACCGACATACCGATGAGACGTTCTGGCAATCTGTGGAAAATGCAGAACTAATGGTGAATATGGCTTACAATCAGATGTATTCCGCAGATAAAATGTGGAACGACGAAGCGTTAAGCGATAACATTTTTGAAGGTAGAACCAACACGCCGCAGCGCGCTATACGTAATGGAATTGCGGACCCTTCTTTAGGGCGTTTTGCCGAGGAATGGAAACAGGCCTATGAAGGTCTAAAGACTTGCCACGTTTTTCTGGCTAATGTTGACCGCGTTCCAGAAATAGATGCTAACCTTAAGGCCCGTAGAATTGCAGAAATTCGCTTTATTCGAGCATTTATCTATTTCCGGCTCGTAAATTTCTATGGCGACGTGCCCTTTTTTAGCAATGATATCACTTTGGATGAGAGTTATACCAAAAGCCGGACGCCCAAGGCCGAAATTTTGAGCTTTATCCACACTGAGCTGCAAGAGATATCCACACTATTACCAAGCCGTAACGAGATGCCGGCAGCCGACAACGGGCGTATTACCAAAGGAGCGGTAGAAGCCTTTCAGGCGCGGGCGTATCTTTATGAGAGCAACTGGAACAAAGTTGTTGAACATTGTGAAAACCTGATGAACCAGCAGGGCACATACGGCGAGTATGGCCTATTTCAGAGCTACGCGGACTTATTTACCGTGGCTAATGAATATAATCAGGAGGTGATACTGGATTACGGTTATGTTCCAGAAGTGAAATTGTGGGGTAAGCTTTACGATGCAGCGCCCCTTTCAGCAGGCGCTCGTTTGAATGCTTACGCGCCCCTTCAGAGCTTGGTGGACAACTACATAACTTTAGATGGTCTGCCTATTTCGCAAGACCCTAATTACAACGAGAACAATCCATACGTAAACAGAGATCCACGTATGGGGGCAACGATCGTTTTTCACGGTGGAGAATGGCAAGATTTTGATGGCCAGGTCACCACAATTTACATCAAACCCGGCACAGGCTCTAACCAAAAGGAGCAGCTGGATGAATATGTGAGCGCTAGTTCGAATTCTACTTCAACAGGATACTATGTTAAAAAATATTATGATATTACCGCGCGTGATAACTATAATTCAGAACTCAACATTATCATGTTTAGATATGCAGATGTGCTATTAATGTACGCTGAAGCGAAAAATGAATTAGGCAAGTTATCAAGCCAAGAGTGGGACAGCACGATTAAATTGATACGCGAAAGAGCAGGCCTAGAAAATGCGGCAGCTTTAAATTTTCCTGCAGGTGCTTCTCAAGACCAACTGCGCACAATTATTAGAAACGAGCGCAGAACAGAACTCGCGCTTGAAGGCCTCCGTTATTACGATATCGTTCGTTGGAAAGCGGGAAGCCAGTACCTTCAAGGCGAGGTTCGTGGAGCAAAATTTGCAAATGGTAACTCCAGTTACATTCGTTTAGATACCCGGAAATTTGATGAAAATAGAGATTATCTATGGTCCGTCCCCCGCAGTCAGATAGACTTGAACCAGAATCTTTTACCTAATAATCCAGGATACGCTAACTAAAATCTAAAAGAAAAAATTATGAAAAAATATATAAATATACTCTTGTGTTCATTCCTTGCTGTATTTGTTCACTCCTGTAAGACCGATGATATGAACTATAGCGACGCGCAGGTTACCGCAGTGACGGCACTTTATTCGCCGACCGATAATGCCGCGGTAAAACTAGTCAGCGCGGAATCAGCTTCGCTATTTTTTGAATGGGAGCCCGCGCGAACCGAGGATAATGGTGCGGCACTTTACGAAATTGTATTTGACAAAGTAGGTGGAGATTTCTCCCAGCCGATTTATACCATAACCTCGAACAATAATGGCTACCTATCGAATGCGACGTTAACCCATAAGGTGTTAAATAGTGTAGCTACGATGTCGGGAATCAACCCCGGAGAGAGTGGAGAAATAATATGGACGGTAGTTTCCTCTCGCGGGTTGAACCGGATATTGAGTGAGCAGGTTCGTACATTGACCATTTCTACGCTGGAAGGTTTTGCAGAGGTTCCGAATGAAGTCTATCTTTTCGGCGAAGGGTCTGAAACCGGAACAGATGCCAGTGCTAGCCTTCCATTCAAACAAACTGCAGGTGGTGAGTTTGAGATATATTCCAAGCTCGAGGCGGATAAAGACTATGTTTTTATCGATCGCAAAGGATCATCCCCGCGTTATTTTTATTCGGATGATCAGGTTAAATTAAAAGAGGGTGAAGAAGGTAGTGCGATGAAAGTGTCCAAAACGGGCGTCTACAAAATTAATATTGACTTTAACGTCGCTACAGTGACCTTAAGTGAGGTAGCAAGTATTGGACTATGGTTTTCCCCGGACAACAAAATTCTATTTGACCTTCCTTACCAAGGAAAAGGAGTATGGACCGGAACGGGTGTTATCAAATTCAAGCAAGAAAGCTGGGGCAAAGATCAGCGTTATAAATTCCAGTTCGAGGCGATCGAGAACGGTTCCCAAGTGACTAAACAATTTGGAACGCTCAACGCTTCCGACAACCCGCCAAATGAAAGCTCTGATCCTTCTTATTATTACATAAGGGTTTTAGCGAACGTTACGCAGTGGGATGACAAATGGAAATTTATTGATGCCGTAGATGGAGCCTCTACAACAATATCTATAATAATGCAAGGTGACAAGGAGTACACACATTCGGTTACCGTTAATTAGAGAAAGGAAAATTGTTATGAGAAAGATAGTAATATTGATGATTTTTATCACAGGATTTTATTCCTGTGATAAAGTTGAAGATGAATATATGTTCGACGATTCCATCGACGAATCATGGGAAAGTATCGCCGATCAGACGAGTGAAAAGTTAATTTCCGAGTTTTGGAATGAACAAGGATATTTTAACTACGGCAGTAACGGCTCGGATAACGGGTTTCAATATTGGCCAAATGCGCACGCCATGGATGTGGTGATTGATACTTATTTACGAACAAATGACAACAAGTATAGCGCTTATTTTGACCCCTGGTTCGAAGGGGTGAAGGCTAAAAATGGTGGTAATTATTACAACGAATTTTATGACGACATGCAGTGGAATGCGCTGACATTCTTAAGGCTGTATGAAATCACCAAAGAACAAAAATACATGGAGGCGGTCGAGATCTTGTGGGAGGATATTAAAATGGGCTGGAACGAGCAGTACGCCGGCGGAGGGTTAGCCTGGAAGAAAGATCAGCCCTATAGTAAAAACGCCTGTTCGAACGGTCCGGCGAGCATATTGGCGGCCCGGTTATACCAATTGACAAGCGAGCAGGAATATTTAGACTGGGCGCTGAAGATCTATGCCTGGCAAAAAGATAATCTGTATGATCGAGCGACCGGTGCGGTATATGATAATATTGACGGAAGAACAAGCGTCGTAAGTACTGTGGCCTTAACGTACAACCAAGGGACATTCTTAGGAACGGCAGTGGAATTATTCCGTATAACGGCAGATCCTGTTTACCTAAACGATGCGCAAAAAATTGCAAGCTATACGATCACAAAATGTATTGATGCAAGTAACAATATACTACGAGATGAGGGCAACGGCGATGGAGCATTGTTTAAAGGAATATTTATACGTTACTTCGTAGACTATTTGGCTCTGGAAGGGATCAATTCATTATACAGAACCAAATTTGAGAATTTTTTGATCAATAACGGGAAAGTAGCCTGGAACCGGGGAAATGACCATAACGTTTTATTGTTTGGTAAATCGTGGAGTGAGGTTCCTGTAGGGAATACACAGTTAACCGCACAGTCAAGCGCCGCTATGCTATTTGAAGGCCTGGTAAGACATTCCAAATATTAGACGTGTAAATTATATTATTTTTAAATCGAAAACTATACTTTCAAAAAGCAACACTATGAAAATTTTTGTCACCACTATTTCTTTGCTCATCTTAACCTTTAACGGCTTTGGGCAAGAAAATAGAAACTTGCCGCGCGCGAATGCCATAATGGATTCCGTATATAAATATTATGCTGTGCCCGGTAGCCCCCTTCTTCGGGAGCAATACCCCTACAACGAAACGTATGTAGCGGATTATTTAGGCGGTGGGGAGAATTCCTCCAAAGCAAATCCATACTCCTATTTATGGCCTTTCTCGGGCTCGCTGTCCGCGCAGGTAGCGATCTTTCACTCCTCGGGCGATAAACAGGTGAAAAAACAGATCGATAACACCGTACTTAAAGGGTTAGACGCCTATTACGATAAGCGGGTGCCGGCCGGTTACGCCTCGTATGTTAACTCCGCGCCCGAGTCGGATCGGTTTTACGACGATAATATTTGGCTCGGAATTGATTACACGGATCTTTTTTTGCTCACTGCAGACAAGAAGTACCTCCAGAAAGCAAAAGAGATATGGCGATTTGTTGCGAGCGGTATGGATGAGAAACTTGGTGGAGGAATATACTGGTGTGAGCAGCGCAAACATTCCAAAAACACTTGTTCGAATGCCCCAGCGATCGTATATCTGGCGAAACTCTACCAGGCAACGAATGATAAAAAGTATCTCGAACTAGCCCAACAGCTATACAGTTGGACACAAGAGAACCTGCTCGATAAAACAGATAATTTATATTTTGACAACATCAGCCTAGATGGCACCATTGAGAAAACAAAATACCCTTACAACTCCGGGCAGATGATTCAGGCCGGTGCGCTCTTATATAAGATTACCCAGCAAAAGCAGTACCTAACGGACGCGCAGAACGTGGCTCACGCATCGTATGATTATTTTTTCTACGACTACAAGCAGCCAGCTACGGGCAAGACGATCAAGCTGCTGAAAACAAGCAATAACTGGTTTATTGCTGTTATGATGCGCGGATTTATGGAGCTGTATGGCCAGGATGCTAACCGTCTGTATGTCGATGGATTCCAAGCGAACCTGGATTTCGCGTGGGAGCATATGCGTGAGCAAAATGGACTGTTCAACTCCGATTGGAGCGGGGAGAAAAAGAAAAAAAGCAAATCGCTGCTCGACCAGTTTGCCTTGGCCGAAATGTATGGAAATATCGCAAAGCTGTAGCGCTTTGTGGGAACCAGCGCCCGCTGGTCATATCTGCGCGTGATTGCTGTGCTTAGCGAAATTGAATAGTGCGGCGGCGTATACCAACGCATGAAAAATGCCGAAGGACCCTAGACAGGGGGTAGCCTTCGGCATTTTTTTATGGTGCGCCCACTTTTATTTGCAGCCATGCAGGGGTCCGTCCAGGGCCCGCTGGGCGGTAAAAAGCCGTAATAAACAGAATTGTCTACCTAAAAAGATAGTATTTTCCCCCTGGCTGTCCGGCGTTATTCCCGAGGTTTGTAATACAGCCGTGGGGATAAGCTCACATTTAGCTCCACAAAAAATAACCAAGTATAAGACCGAATTCACTCGGGATATAATAATTTATCGCTACGGCGACCTTTTCGTGCTCGGGGCAGGTATGCCATTCCAGCGAAAAGATATCTGATTTACAAGCTTTTGCTGAGCGGTTCTGTCAGTGCCAGCCCGAAAATGGCGGTCGACTCGTGCTAATAGAATAATACAATTATAAACTAACATAATGAGAACAAGAACCTACATTCATCCCGCTTCAATCGGATCCCACATCCGTGCGGCACTCTGCTGTCCGCTGATCATAGCGGCGGTACTCGGAATTCCAAATTGCTCCCTGGCTAGCGGCGATATGCTGCCCCCAGCCACCGGCGTAAGTTCCCTCGCGCAAACAGCCATAACTGGTCATGTTGTTGATGCGACGGGTGCTCCTCTAGAAGGCGTTACGATCACGATAAAAGGGACGACCAGCAGCACCTCCACTGATTCTGGCGGAGGCTTTACTATCAACGCCGCCCAGCTACCGGTGACCTTAACCGCCTCGCGCGTAGGCTACGCCAGCAGCGAGGTAACCGTAACAGGTGCCGCATCGGTGAGCATCACCCTGAGGTCTTCCACTACTGGCATCGACGAAGTAGTCGTAGTGGGCTTTGGCTCGCAAAAGAAAGAAAACCTCACCGGATCGGTGACCTCGATCACCATGTCCGAGGTTGTGGAAAGCCGGCCGGTGACTTCCTTATCGGCGGGACTATCGGGACAGGCGCCCGGCCTATATGTTAATCAAGGATCCGGAAAGCCAGGCGGCGATGGCGGTACGCTGCGTGTGCGCGGGCAGGGGACGCTAAACAACGCCAATCCCCTGGTGGTGATCGACGGCGTAGTGGGGGATATGAACCTGATTAACCCCCAAGATGTTCAGAGCATATCGGTGTTAAAAGACGCCGCGTCTGCCTCCATCTATGGCTCACGCGCAGCAAATGGGGTTATTCTAATAACAACAAAGCGCGGAACCGCAGATGACTTTAAACTCAGTTACAGCAACTACTTCTCCACCCAGCAGCCCTCGAACGTTTTTAGCATGGTGTCTAACTATGCAGACTACATGGAGCTGGTGAACGAAGGGTATTACAACGGTGATCCGAATGCTACACCCATTTTCTCGCAAGAGAATATTGACCTCTGGCGAGAAAACCAAGGAGGCGATCCCCTTAAATATCCCAATTCAGACTGGGTGGACGACGTCTTTGAAAGGCAGCTCAGCCAGAACCATAATGTCTCTTTTACCGGAGGGTCGGAGAAGATAAAGTTTTTTGGTTCCTACGGCCTGCTTGATAATCCGGGTGTAATCGAAAAAGCGAACTATAAGCGCCACACGGCGCGCGTGAACCTGGAGGCCGATCTTAAGCCTTGGCTTACCGTGGGTACAAACATTAGTGGCCTGGTATCCAAGACCGACATCGGCACGAACCTGATTGGCGACGTGTTCACCTATGCCGCGGCAAGTACGCCCGGTATGGTGCTGCGCTCGCCCGACGGGCGCTATGGCTCGGCCAACAATCCCGAGGACGATCCCCAGGCGAACAACGTGCTGCATAGGCTCAACATCCGCAAGGGCAACATCAACAAAAACCAGCTCGTATCGCGCTTTTTTGCGAAGGTAAGCCCCATGAAAGGGCTGAGCTTCGAGGGATCCTATAGTTATACCTACAACGATGACTTTATCTATTCCCAGCCCGTGTTTTTGGACCGCTGGAATTTTCTCACCGAAAGCATCGCCTCGGCCGGCACCGGGCGCACCTCGGTAACAAACGAGTCGGTGCGTACCTACCGCTACTACATGGACGGTATCGCCCGCTACAAAGGAACGGCCGCGCAAGACCGCTTGAAGTATGAGGTAATGGTCGGTGCGAGTCAGGAGTATATGGATGACAGCTGGTTTGCGGCCTCCAAGCTCGATCTGATTGATCCCTCGCTCAGCGTGCTCAATGCCGCAACGATGGATGCCGCCGCCTCCGGGAACAGGACCGACTGGGCCATGCGTTCTTTCTTTGGGCGCATTAACTTGGCCTGGGACGACAAGTACCTGCTCGAGGCGAACCTGCGTACTGACGGTTCATCGCGCTTCATGGCCGGAAAGAGCCGCTGGGGGACATTCCCTTCTGCGTCCTTTGGATGGAAAATATCCCAGGAGGACTTCTATTCCGCCAGCTGGATGCCTACCCTGAAGTTCCGAGCATCCTACGGGTCGCTCGGCAACAACGGTACCGTAGATGGCGCATACCGTTACAACAGCGGTATCAACAACTACGAGTACCAAACATTATACAATGCGAGTAACTACGTGCTGAATAACGAACTATTCGTCGGTTTTGCACAAACGGTGCTTAGCAACAGCCTTTTAACGTGGGAGAGTACCAATATCCTTAATTTAGGGCTCGATTTTGATCTACTGGATTATAAGCTTAGTGGTACAATCGATGTGTTCAACAAAAACACCAAGAATATATTAATCAATCTCCCCGCCCCTTTAGTCGTTGGGAATGCCTCGATACCAAGGACAAATGCCGCAACCGTGCGCAACAATGGGGTAGAGTTTAGTCTGGCGTACCGCGATAAAATCGGCGAAGACTTTAGTTTCAATGTGACTGGGAACTTTACTTTTATTGATAACAAGGTTACTAAATTCAAAGGGGATGAGCAGTCCATATCCGGGACGAACTTACTGCAAGAGGGCTACGCCATCAACACGCAGTACCTGCTGCTGGCCGATCGGATTATACAAACCGATGCCGACCTGGCGATCGTTCAGCAGATGATCGACAACGCGCCGCTGGATCCCCAGAGTGGCCAGAAGCTCAATCCTTTTGCATCGTACGGCACACCAACCAAAGGAGACCTTCTCTACAAGGATGCCAATCAAGATGGCCTGGTGAACGATGAGGACCGCGTGGCGATCGGCCATGGGACGGCCCCACGGATCACCTATGGGTTTAGCCTAGGCTTCGACTACAAGGGCTTCGACTTCTCCGCACTGTTGCAAGGGAATGCAGGGAATAAGGTGTTCTATCGCGACGGCTACTATACGCCGACCGTGCGCTGGGGGTACCAGATCAACCAGGAGCTTGCCGACGGCCGCTGGGTAGATGGTAAAACTGACGCCCGTTTTCCGCGTCTGCTGCCCTACACCAACACTATAAATACACGCAACAGCGACTTTTGGCTACAAAATAAAGCATTCCTGCGCGTGAAGAACGTGCAGCTGGGATACACCATCCCGAATGCTATTACCGAGCGCATCGCCGTGCAGAACCTGCGTATATTCGGCTCGCTGGAAAACTTCTGGACACTCACCAGCTATGAAGGGTTTGACCCCGAGGTGAGCGGCACCAATTACCCGACGATGAAACAGGCCGTGTTTGGCCTGAGCCTTACTTTTTAAATGATCGATCTAAAGAAAAGAATGATGAAAAAGATAATAACACTTCTATGTTTAGCTAGCTTACTTGGGCTATCGTCCTGCTATAAGCTCGACACGGTGCCCTATAGCCAGGTGAGTGCTTCTACTTTCTGGCAAAATGAAGATCAAGCGCTCGCCGGCGTGCTGGGCGTATATAGTGACCTGCAGAATGATAATACCTTTGGTATGCAGTTCAATTACGATGCGCTTACCGATATCGGTGTGGGCTACGACGGGGCGGGATTGGGCGAGATTATCGCTGGAACGTTCACCGACAGAACCTCACTCGTAGTTAGCCGCTGGCAGTCGGGGTACGACCTTATTCAGCGTGCGAACCACGCTATAGGCCAGATACAGCAAATGGAGCTCGAGGAGCCGGTGAAAAATACGTTTTTAGGCGAGCTGCGTTTCCTGCGCGCGCTGATGTATTTCCGCCTTACGAACCTTTTCGGGCAGGTGCCGCTGTACGACGAATCTGTTGACCTCAACACGGATTTCGCCACTTTGAAAAAACCGCGTGCCCCGCAGGAAGAGATATACGCCTTTATACACGCCGACCTGGACTTCGCTGTCCAAAGTTTGCCCGTGGTGCATCAAGCGAGTCACTATGGAAGGGTAACAAAAGGTGCTGCCTACGCCCTACGCGGGAAAGTGAACCTGTTTGAGCAAAAATGGACAGACGCGATAGCCGATTTTCAGGAGATCGTTTACAATAAAACAGAAGACTACGGCTACAGCCTGTCGGATGACTATGCCTCTTTGTTTACCATGGAGGGGGATCAGCAGGCCGAGATGATATTCGCCATACAAAATATGGGCGGCACAGGCTTCCCTAACGGTATGCCGATGGCATTTTATATGGGTACGCGCTCGACCTTCGGCAGCTGTTGGAACAGCGTCATGCCCAGCACCCGCCTGGCGGATAGCTATGAGAACCTCGATGGGTCGCCCTTTGACTGGGAGACGCACTACGCGAATTTCAACACCGATAACGCTGTGAAGAAACAGGCCTTGATGGCTACCCAGAATGCGGGAACCTTGACCCAGGTGCCCGATACGGCAAAGATAAGAGAGATATACCAGGGCCGCGATCCGCGGATGAACCAAACGCTCATCGTCCCTTATTCGCACTACATCGGCTGGAACGCCAATAAAGAGCGCTCTATGCAGCTGGTGTTAGCAACCGGGGTGAACGAGAACTTCGGGCAGATTCGTAATAACAGGGGCTGGCTAACGTATCTGTGGCGTAAATTTGTGCCCGAAGGGGACATGAATGGCGCGCTAACGAATAGGGAACACACGCCGATCAACTTCCCGCTTATCCGTTTAGCAGATGTGCTTTTGATGCTCTCGGAAGCTTATAATGAAAGTGGCCAGCTGAGCAACGCAATCCTTGAACTCAACAAAGTGCGCCAGCGTTCGACCATGCCTGGACTTAACAGCGGTCCGGCATTTCTGGCCGTAAGTGATAAAGTGCAGATGCAGCAACGTATTCGCCACGAGCGGGCCGTCGAGCTGGCGGCCGAAGGGCAGCGCTATTTCGACTTAAAACGCTGGGGGATGCTGAGCGAGGTGTCCACCGGTTTTATCGAGCAAGGTGTAGTGGGCGATAACCTAGTTACGCGTGGCTACCAAGAGCGCCACAAATTGTGGCCCGTGCCAGGGCAAGAGCGTGAAATGAATCCCGAACTAACACAAAATGCAGGATGGTAAGCATGAAGAATAATATAGCCTTATTTCTAAGCATCATATGCTTATTTTTTAGCGCTGCGGCGCTCGGCCAGCAGCAGCGCGACCTTCTGTCTGGACACTTTACGGCACAGCAGCTAGCTGCTGGGTTGCTGCCTGCAGAGCAGTGGGTGCCCTTTCCCAGCTATACCGATCGCCGGGAGTGGGATAAGCTTTTTGCCCCCGTGCTCGAGCAGGTGCTCCAAACGGGGCAGAAGAACCTCGACTACCAGTGGCAGGTGGTCAAAGCAACCGATTATCTAGCCTATGAGCGTAACGGCTCGCGCACGATAATGGAAAAGCCAATTAATGCCAACGCCAACGCCTTGAGCGCCCTATTTTTTGCGGAGCTTGCAGAAGGCAAAGGGCGTTACCTTGATCAGATAATAAACGGCGTATGGTACTTCACCGAGATGAGCACCTGGTCGCTATCGGCGCATGTGCCGGCTTTTCAGTCTTCCAAGCGCACTCTGCCCCAAGGCGATACCCAGGTGATCGACCTGATGGCCGGCGATTTGGGATCCATGTTGTCCTGGATATATTATTATTTCCGTCCGGCGATGGATCAAGTGAACCCCGAGATCAGCCGCCGATTAAAAGCGAACCTACGATCGCGTATTATCGAGCCTTACCTTCAGCGTGATGACATGTGGTGGCTGGGCTTCAAGCTTAATGAAAATCAGCTGGTCAACAACTGGAACCCTTGGTGTAACTTTAATGTGCTCACCACCTTCCTTTTGATCGAAGAGGACCCCGAGCGTAAGTTGCAGGGTGTCTATAAGAGCATGCGCTCGGTGGATAAATTCCTAAACTACGTTAAGCAAGATGGGGCCTGTGAAGAAGGTCCGTCCTACTGGGGGCATGCCGCAGGTAAGCTGTACGATTACCTCAAGGTACTCGCGCTGGCTACAGGAGGGGAAATATCGATATTTGATAACCCCATGGTGCGCCACATGGGGGAGTATATCGGCGAATCCTACATCGGTGGCGACCACTGGGTAGTGAACTTCGCAGACGCCTCGGCCAAGGGTGGGGGCAACCCGCTGCTGATCTACCGCTACGGTAAAGCCGTCGCCAGCGAGCAGATGATGCAGTTTGGTAAGTACCTTCTGGGGGCGAAAGACCCAACGTTAAAAATCAGCCGCGATGTGTTTCGCGGGCTCGAAGATTTAGTGAGCGCCCCGCAGATCGTTGACGTGCAGGCCGCTCTACCGCCGGGCGCCTTTAAATGGTACGAGCAGACCGAGTTTCTATATCTAAAATCCGGTGATGCTTTTTTTGCGGCCAAAGGAGGTTACAATAACGAGAGCCATAACCACAACGATATCGGTACGTTTATTTATTTCAAGGATCAAAAGCCTGTTTTTGTGGATGCGGGTGTAGGAACCTACAACAAGAAAACTTTCAGCAGCGAGCGCTACGATATATGGACCATGCAAAGTGGCTACCATAATCTTCCGCAGATTAATGGCCTGGACCAGGCATACGGCCGGCAGTACAAGTCGGCAGCGGTTGAATTCGACAAAAATAAAAATACCTTCTCCCTGGATATCTCCGGAGCCTACCCGAAGCAGGCAGGTGTGAAAAGCTGGAAGCGCAGCTATACCCTTCAGGAAAATGAGCTATCGATTACAGATGAGTTTGAAATTAGCGGCGCGCGCTCGGCCAATGTTATTCATTTTTTGTTAGCCAGCAAGCCAGACATACACGGGGGCGTGATCGCGCTCAATGGAGGGACGTACAATCTTCACTTTGATGCCAAAGAATTTGAGGCTTCCGTGCAAGAGATCCCCCAAGATGATAACCGCCTGAGTAGCGTCTGGGGTGCAGCGCTTTACCGCGTGTCGCTAACAGCAAAAAACGTAAAAGACAAAGGAACCTACGCGTTTCATATCAAATAACGACGACCAAATACAATGATCAGTATGAAAGAAATGATAAAAAATTGGCTCCTGCTGCTATCCCTAGGCTGTTTAATGCAGGGCTGTAGCAGGAGCGATCAGCCCGCGTTGCAGGACACCTTTGCGGCGGCGCAGCAGCAATACCGTCACCTGAGCGAACAGGCAGACTCCCTACAAAAGTTTCCTCGAACGATTGACGCGCAAGGGCAGCTCACCGGCACCAATGAATGGGACTGGACAGGTGGGTTCTTCCCTGGATCACTATGGTTTATCTACAATCAAACGCGCAACGAGCAGACCAAATCGGAAGCAATAAAATGGACCGAAAAACTCGAGGCCGCCAAGGATCTCGATCAGCACCACGATATCGGCTTTGTGATGTACTGTTCCTACGGCAATGCCATCAAATACCTGGACGACCCGGCCAAGATCCAGGCGTACAAAGCGATAATCCTTCACTCGGCGAACACGGCCTTAAAACGCTACGATAGCAAAGTTGGGCTTATAAAATCGTGGAACCGCAAAAAAGCGTGGGACGGCACCACTGTCTGGCAGTATCCGGTGATCATCGACAATATGATGAACCTGGAGATGTTATGTTACGCTTCGGATATCTCGGGGGACCCTAAATACAGAGAGGTCGCGATCAGTCACGCCAATAAAACGATGGAGAACCACTTTCGAGCGGATTATAGCACCTACCACGTCGTGGATTACGACTCAACAGGCACCGCTATCCACCAGCAAACAAACCAGGGTTATGCCGACAATTCCACCTGGGCTCGTGGGCAGGCATGGGCAATCTACGGCTTTACGATGATGTACCGGGAAACAAAAGACCCTAAATACTTGCAGACTGCTAAAAAGGCTGCTGAATATTATGTTAATCAAAAAAACTTGCCGGAGGATAAAATACCATGGTGGGACTTTAATGTAGGACAGCAAGGCTATGCCTCGGATGTCGATTTTAGCGGACGCGGACTCACCGAGCAGCCACGCGATGCGTCGGCCGCAGCAATAACTGCCTCGGCGCTCATAGAGCTCTCGGGCTTCTGTTCGGCCAACGAGAGTGAAATATTTTTGAACTTTGCCAAAGCCTCGCTAAAAACGTTATCCAGCCCCGCTTACACCGCTCCGCTGGGGGAGAATGGCGGCTTTATCTTGATGCATTCCACCGGAAGCCTTCCGCACGATTCGGAGGTGGACGTTCCACTGATCTATGCAGACTACTACTACCTTGAGGCGCTCAGTAGGTTGAAAACGCTCAACTAGTTGTTTGTTCTAGGGCCGCTCCTCGTTGTTGGCGAGTGGGAGCGGCCCTATGGTTTATAAATCCGAGTTCGCTGGCGCATACCGACTGGGGCTGCTGCCGAATTGTTTTTTGAATTCGCGGCTGAAGTATTTGCTATCCATAAAACCGACGTAACTAGCGACATGGCTCACCGTGTTGTTGGCGTGCGTTAGCATTTGCGCCGCCTTTTTCAGTCGGATACTTTTTGAGAAATCGTTGACCGTCATTCCGGTGAGCGATTTTACCTTTTTGTAGAGCACCGAGCTGCTCATGCCTACTTCGCTGGCTAGAAAGTCAACACCATACTGGGAGGATTCGATACCCTTTTCGATGACCGCCACCAGCTGACACAAGAACCGCTCGTCCGTATTGTCGATCACTTTTCCGGTCGGCTCTAAAATATACTGCTGCCTGTATTTTTGCTGCTGCAGCCGGCTCGCACGCAACAGGTTTCGTATCTGCAACAATAAAACCTGTTTGCTAAAAGGCTTGGTTAAGTAACAATCAGCGTGATGCGCAAGACCCTCGAGCACGTCGCCTTCTTCGCTGCGCGCCGTTAGCAAGATGATGGGGATATGGCTTGTGGCAACGTCCGTTTTTAGTTCGCTGCAGACCTCAATTCCATTTTTAAAGGGCATCATCACGTCCGTAATAATAAGATCGGGGAGATGTTCTTTAGCGATATCTAACCCTTGCGCGCCGTTGCATGCCATGAGCGTTGCGTAATAAGAAGATAGTAAATCCTGAATCATAGCGCGTAAATCAGCGTTGTCTTCAATGATGAGAATAACGGGACTTTTATCGGGGTTTATGTTTTTAGCAATCCGATCGGCAGCACGTTGGACGGGCGGCACGAGGCTCGCATCTGCTGCGCAGCGCAGTTTACTAGCAGAAACGGGTACTGACTCACGCTGTTTTAATGGAAGCACGATCGTAAAGGTGGTGCGTCCAGAAGCACTTTTTGCGTAGGTATCCCCAGCGTGCATAACCATGATCTGTTTGCTAAGCGCTAGCCCCAGGCCAAAGCCCATCGAGCTGTCCGAAGGATTCACTTGAAAGAAATGATCGAATATTTTTTCCAAATATCCACTCGGGATTTCTATTCCTTGATTACTAACATGGAGCATAAGATGCCCGTTGTCGACCGTACTTTGAATTTCGATTTCCGTACCGTCTTTACGGTGTTTCATCGCATTGCTAAGCAAGTTGAAGAGTACTTTTTCGAGCTGCAAGGGATCAAATTCCGCCATGCAAGTCGTAAAATCGGAACTATAGCGCAAGTTGATTCCTTGTGCCCCGTAGACTTGTTGAAAGCAGTCCATAATATTGGTAATAAAAGGAGTGATGTCCATTTCGCTCAAACACAGGGGGCGAACGACTGTCTCCGCCTTGCGAAAGTCGATGAGCTCCGAGGATAACCGAAGTAGGCGCTTGCTATTTTTCGAGGCATTATCCAGTTGCGTGCGTATGTAGCTGTCTTCTACTTTTTCGAGCGCATTGTCGATAGGGATGATGATCAGCGAGAGGTGAGAGCGTATTTCGTGCGATATCATGCTGAAGAAATTCAGCTTGGTTTGGTGTAGCTGTTCCTCTTTGACAAAGATTTCCCGCAAGAAGAAATAACGAAGGACAAAGAAGACCAGCGAGCATAAAATAAAGGCGTAAATTAAAAGGGCCCACCAGCAGAGGTATAAGGGCGGATCAACCGTAAAGCTGATTTTGTTTTCCTGGGACCATATCCCGTCGCTATTGGCTCCTTTAACGGCAAGGACATATGATCCGGATGCGAGGTTCGAAAAACTCACCTCGGCTTCATCGAGCGTGCTCCACGATGCATTTTTTCCTTCCAGGCGGTACATAAATCGGTTTTGAGCGGGCTTGATATAATTGTCTAAAGCAAATTGGATGGTGAATACCCGTTGCGAGTTCGCGAAAGTAAGGTGCGGCCGCTGGGTGATGTTTGTGCTTAAAATTTTTGAATGATTTGTCGGGCTAGCCGGCTGACCGCCGAATAAGCGCAGGCCCGTAAAGATAACTTGGGGCCGCTTATCGTTGACCTGCACGCTGGCCGGAGAAAACCAGGTGAGCCCGCCCAGGCTACCCAGTAGCACCTTTCCCTCGCTCGAGAGAAAGGTGGAGTTGTAATTGAACTCATCATAAGCAATACCGTCCTGGCTAGTGTAGTTTTGTATTCGCTTTCTGTCGCTGGTCAGGCGTGATAATCCGCGCGTGGTTGTGATCCATAAGCTGCCCTGGGCGTCTTCAAGTAGACCGACGACATTATTGCTCGCTAGGCCGTCTTTATCTGTGTAGCGCCGAAGGACCGCGTCCGCCTGCACATCAATAAGCATTAACCCCTCGTAATCGACGCCGATCCACAAGCGGCCGCGGTGATCTTCGAGCAGGCAGTTGTAAGCATGAACGGGCGGCTCGCGGCGGGCTAGCATTCGCGTTAGTTTGCCCGAGGCGGGATCGTATTGAAATAAGCTCGTGGCCGTTAATATCCAGAGCTTTTTGTCGCTAGACTCTTGAATGCTAATCGTCTTTTGACGAGCAAAAGCCTTTTCGATGTTTTTTGGTGTGACATCTTTAAACGTAAACCCCTGCCGGCTGAGGATCTTGTTGAAGCCCTCACCAAAGAACCAGTAACGACCGGCGCGATCTTGGTACATGCTCAGGATGTCCGCCCCGCGCAGAATATCCATATCGCCGGGGATGCTCGCTAGGGTGTATTTCCCTGTTTTGGGGTCTAAGTGATAGACTCCCCCTCCACTAGCACCCACCCATACGCTGTCCGCGCAGTCGACGAATATGGATTTAACAAAATTCGCGCGAGACTGTAGCACACCGAGCTCATCATTGTAATATCCCCTAACGTTGTTAAGTTCCCTGTCGGTCGAAAATACGCCACCACCCTCGGTGCCAAACCATAAGTTTTGCTGCTGATCTTCGGCTATCGGGCGGATGACGTTATGCGGGATCTTATGTGCGGAGTTCACATGAAGCTGTTTAAACTTTGTGTCAACTCCATAAGCTAAGTTCACGCCACCAAAATAGGTGCCTACCCACAACGAGCGCTGGTCATCTTGATAGAGCGCATAAACGGAGTTTTGACTAAGGCTGGTCGGGTCCTCGGGGTTGTTATGGCTACTTGTAAAGTTAAAAGTTTTCAAGTCCAGTATGCTCACTCCGTCCTGGGTAGCAATAAAAAGACGATGATCACCGTCGAGCATCAGCTCGCGTATCGATGGGTGCAGTAACCGCTGCTTTACCGGGCTTGTAAAATGGCGTATTTGGTTCTCTCGGAAATCTATGCGGTAGAGTCCATGCGTAGCGGATCCCAGCCATAGGTTTTGCTCTTGATCTTCAACAATACTCTTAATAGGTCCTTTAACAGAAAGAAAAACCGGCGGAACACTTAGGGAGATAAGGGTATCGTTTTGAAATTTCAGCTTAGTAATTCCTCGGTTAGAGGTAGCCCACAGGTTATTACGGCTATCGATATAAAGTTCATGAATCAGGTCTGTATAGAGCTCGCCGGGAGTCGATGGGAGTTTTACACATCTATTAGATCCCTTGGCAAGAAAAAACAACCCGCGGTTGGTGCCGGTCCAAATATTACCGCCGTTATCTTGACGAATTTTCAGCACCGATATGCCGTGAACCTTTTTGCCTTTCTGGTAAAAATAGAAATGCTTAAAGCTGTCCCTATCTTGTTCATATACATCGAGTCCCCCTTGCGATCCGATCCAAAGCCGGTCGTTAGCATCATAATAAAGCTGGTTGATGTAGTTGTTGCATAAAGAGGTCGTATCGCTCGGCTGATTTTCGTATACTTTAAACCGCACGCCATCGTAACGATTCAGTCCGTAGCGGGTGGCAAACCACATGAAACCTTGTTTGTCTTTAGCAATATCAAGGACACTGCTTTGCGAGAGTCCATCCTTTACGTTGATACGCTTGAACGAAAAGGGCTGCGCTTGATTCTGTTCTATCCCAATTAGCAGGATGATGCATAAAAAAAAAGGCCTTAGTGTCATAATTGTTCGTGTTTCGAGGCGATTTCTAAAGGCTATAGACCGTAAATATAAACAAACATTCATCAAAAGTATATCCTCATTCATGCACGTTTTTAAGAGGTAATTTATTCCGTTGATTAGTGAGCGGTATCATGGTTCACAATCCTATATTGATCGAACATCCTTTCTGATAAGAGATGGTAGGGCAGTAATAAATCGACTGATTGCAAAGAATCTCACGCTGTTAACTTGCTGATCAGGATTGTCGTAAACATACCGCCTTACTCGGTATATTTATGTTAAGGAGTTGCCTTGCCGCCAGAAAATTAATCCATTTTTCCTTTTGGAATTAGACTGTAAGCAACTGAGCGAGCAGAGACGGGAGGAGCTGAGCGTTTTTGTAACTTTTAGCTTACTTCGGATTTAAGTTTCTTTCGCCAAAATTTCTTAATTTGGCCGCTCATGGAAATAGTTATAATTGTCTTTTCGTGCATCTTAATCGCACTAAGTCTCCTTCCTTTTGTGCAAAATCAGCACTGGGTTTTCAGGGTACCAGAGTTTGCCAAGCTGCAGATTTTAATCTTGCAGGTACTCGCGCTTGTGGGATCGTTTTTGTTCATCCAAGATGCTGTGACATTGTGGATAATTGACGCAGTGCAGATCGCCCTGCTGATTTACCACGGCTATATTTTTATTCGTTATACCAAGTTTTGGAAAGCACGAAAAAGAAGTACTCGCGCGGCGAACTCCGCGCTAGTGAAGATTTTATCGTGTAATATTTATCAATTCAACAAAGAGTACGATAGATTTTTAGATTTAGTAAAGGAGCAGAAGCCAGATATCGTTCTAACAATGGAAAGCGATAGCAAGTGGGAAGCCGCGCTGCGGGTACTTGAAAAAGAATATCCATACCAGCAAAAAGTAACCCTGGATAATACCTATGGCATGCACTTTTACAGCAAGCTTAAAGTAAAAAAAGTACAAACCCACTTTTTTGTAGCCGATGATTTGCCGAGCATTGAAGCAGAACTGGAAACCGAGGATGGTTTCCGATTTGTATTCTTTGGCGTGCACCCCCCGCCACCTAGTCCTACCGAAGAGGAGACCTCGAAGGAGCGTGATGGCGATCTAATGTGCATCGCTAAAAAGGTTAAAGATTATGAGTTGCCGGTCTTAGTGACCGGGGATTTCAATAATGTCGCTTGGGCCCGATCCTCGATACTTTTTAAGAAGACCAGTGAGTTGATTGACGCGCGGATTGGGCGTGGAATATTAGCCACTTTTCATGCTAAATACTGGTTTTTCAGAGTGCCATTAGATTTGGTATTCCATAGTCCCGATATTTTTATCGACAACCTGGTGATCTACCCCTCGGTAGGATCTGATCATTTTCCTATGGGCTGTAGCTTCCATATCAATGAACACGACAAGAGGCAAGAAGAAGAAGTGGATGAGCTTGAGCGCGGTGAGATGAAGGAAGTGAACGAGCTTATTGAAGAGGGTATCGACGAACAGAGTGATAATAGGAATGATTAGCCGAATGCTACCAGAAGCGATTGACGTTTAAATAAACCAATTTTAGGGCGCACCTCATCTAGGGATATGGCTATAGCTGCTGATGTGTAGTTAATGATTGCGAGGAAGCCGAAAATAAAATATAAAATAGATAGGTTTGCAAGAGGATCCGCGTCGACTTAAATCGGGCCTTGAAACCTCTAGCTAGCAACACTTTTATGTCCTTGATAGATTGCAATTAGTGTGCATACATAAAAGCTAAACCTTACTCGAATGACATCTGCAAAACATATTTCGATCCGTCCTCGCCGGCGTATACTTTTTCTAGGGCACCTATTTGCTTTCTGTATACAGCAAAAAGGTGATTTTTGTTGACTGTATAAAACAATTTATGTTGCTTTTGCGCTTAATAAAAAAAGCCAATTATTTCCAGCCTCTGGTGCTGAATAACAGGAGCGCGCTAATTACCGCCATCAGTTCGTTGAACTATAAATTAAAATTATGTGTTTGCCCTGCTTGTAAGATCTTTTTTTTGGAAGGACACAAATAGTACTGGATTTCTCTATATCAATGCCGTACGGATTGAGTCCGCCAATAATAGGTCGATCCAGTTAATTTTTTAGTGAAATTGAAAACACCTTACCGAGAATGCTCTTGGGTAAGGTGTTTTTTTTAATTCTGTGCCTTCAAAAATATAAAATGTCTGAAAAACAATAGTACATTTATTAACGCATCTGGACGAATAAAATTTGTCTCACCTGCCTGCATATGGGTATAATAAATACCACAAAGTACGGCAAACTTAGAAAAGCGAAGCTTGATGCTTATCAACAATGTTTTATACTCACTATCGAGTTGTTCAAGAAACTTCAAGAGCCAACAAATTTAGTAAGTCCGTTGGACGAAATAAGAGCTGAAATGTCGCTCAGTATGAAGTAATGGGATTGGACAGTAATAGATTATTGACAATTCCATTACCTTTGATACAACTCCTATGTGGAAATCCTTTGCTCCACAATTCCCTCAGTCTTTTTTTGATTTTCTTATCCTAATATTTTTTATATAAAAATCAAAAAGTGTACTTTTGGGCTACTTTATGAAAAGAACAGCACAAATATCATCCCAAGTTACTCCGCCTTAATTTTTAGGCTAGACTGTTGCATTTTCCAATTCAAATTTGTTTTGGCGCCTTTGTTGTGACCCGAAGTTTTTACTTTCGTAGACCACTCAATTTTATTCATACTTCATATATTTAAATATAATCTTTTATGCAGAAAATGATCAATTTGTTTGATTTCAAGCAGAAAATTAATTATAAAAACGAAATTCTTGCTGGTCTTGCTGTTGCCATGACCATGATACCAGAGTCTTTATCTTTTGCTATTTTGGCCGGGCTTTCCCCGTTAACGGGTCTTTATGCCGCATTTTTAATGGGCATCGTGACTGCAGTTCTTGGTGGAAGACCAGGAATGGTTTCTGGGGGTGCTGGCGCGACGGTTGTTGTGCTTATTGCATTGGCTGCATCACACGGCGTGGAATATCTTTTTGCTGCCGTTATATTAGCAGGTTTTCTGCAATTTTCGGTAGGGATCTTTAAGCTCGGTAAATTTGTCCGTTTGATTCCACAACCAGTAATGTATGGTTTTTTAAACGGTCTTGCCGTCATTATTTTCATGGCTCAAGTGGCTCAATTTAAAGTTATGGAAAATGGAGTTGCAAGTTGGATGCAGGGTTCAGCGCTTTATGTTATGGCTGGATTAACCTTGTTAACCATAGCAATCGTATTTTTATTGCCAAAATTCACAAAGGCGGTTCCTGCATCTTTAGTGGCGATAATGGTTGTCTTCGGTATTGTCTATTTTTTCAACATCGATACTAAAAAAGTAATCGATATAGCCTCTGTAGGAGGTTCGTTACCTTCGTTTCATATCCCAGTTATTCCTTTTAGTCTGGAAACATTGAAAATTATTTTCCCATATGCCTTGGTAATGGCAGGTGTTGGACTAATTGAAAGTCTTTTAACGCTGAATATGGTTGATGAAATAACCAACACAAAAGGACAATCTAACCGCGAGGCTGCCGCGCAGGGTATCGCTAATATTGCCAATGGTTTCTTTGGTGGGATGGGTGGATGCGCAATGGTTGCTCAGACGCTAGTGAACATCGGAGCTGGAGGGAGAGCGAGACTGTCCGCAATTGTCGCATCAGTAGCGATATTATTTATAATCTTAGTTGCTGGTTCGGTAATCGAGCAGATTCCAATGGCCGCTTTGGTAGGTGTCATGATGATGGTCGCTATCGGCACATTTGAATGGGTAAGCTTCCGAATAATTAATAAAATGCCCCGACACGATATTTTCATAGGTATGCTGGTAGCAGTCGTTACCGTGCTATTACACAATTTAGCGTTGGCAGTATTGATTGGTGTGGTGATCTCGGCTTTGGTATTTGCTTGGGAAAGTGCCAAAAGGATACGAGCACGAAAATACATCGATGAAAATGGAGTAAAGCATTATGAAATCTTTGGTCCACTTTTTTTTGGTTCTACGACAACATTCTTAGAAAAATTTAATGTGGTAAATGACCCAGATGAAGTGATCGTAGACTTTAAAGAAAGTAAGGTTGTCGACATGTCTGCAGTAGAAGCTTTAAATAAAATAACAGAAAAGTATAATAAAGCAGGGAAGAAATTGCAATTACGGCATTTAAGTGAAGACTGTAGGCGGCTGTTAAAAAATGCTGAAACGGTTATTGATGTGAATATTATTGAAGATCCTACCTATAACGTAATGACCAATAAGTAAATGTCTTTTCGCAAACAAGATATAATTTGGAGATCTTGTTCTGGATTTGTGGAAACCCCTTTATCATGTGGACATAGTAGTTATTTATATTTCCATTTTTCGCGTTATGAACAGAGTTATAGCAAGTTGCCTTTACGAAAATAAAATGAACATTTTTTGTCTTTGACCATATTATTGCGAAGTTGATCGACGTAAGTCTTCAAGCCGCTACTTTTTTTGTTAAAATAATCGATTACATAAAGATTAATCATAAATTTTAAGTGATGTATATTTAAATATTATGTTTTGAATTTAAATCCATAATTCGATTGTTGTATCTTCATCATTCGCTTGTCCTCTCGCCGCACTAATTACTGGCGTCAGTGTTCTTTGCTCTCGAAAGGAATTAATGGTTTAACGAGGCTTAATCTCCGGTAAAATTACCTAGCATCCTAGGTAGCTTAATCGTAACGCTTCTGTCCTTATTTAGCCGCACATATACTTTAATTTTAGATTCGAAAGGTCGTCCGCTAGTAGCTAGTATTGCAGCGGTCCATTTAGATTTTCCGTCGTTGTAATAATTAATTTTTCTAGCTTTTAGATTTTTTTCTACTACTGTTGAGAAAGCGGATTCTCTACCAAACAGCAAACGCTTTAATTCAAATTCTTCTTCTCTAGTGCGGCCGATTTCGGTTTCAGTAAGGGAAATCACTGCTTCATACACCAGGACGGAATCGATCGACACATCGCTGTGTGAGGATTTCATATCTCGACTGATCTGATCTTCAACGTCCTCTAAATTTTCTTTGTATTTTGCTGGAAATCCAAAATAGGATTTCTCATTCCATTTGTATCCGTGCGTATAAATGAAAGTTGTACTATCAGTATACATCCGTATTTCAGAGATAGAATAGTGTTTTATCGTTTCTATATTACCATTAACTGCAAATTTCATTCTCCGAGCATCAGGAGTTTTAGGAACTTGAATTTGAGGATAGTTATTTTTAAATACATAGTAATCTGCTTCAAACCCTAAATCATAAAATCTATTTTTTGACGCAAAGGCACTTTGTAAGAAATTATTTTGGATATAGGAGCTATCTGTCGAATCAGGTCTAACAGTTGCCAAACGAAGAGTATCAGATCCAAAAAGCAACGAAATGCTCTTTATGTGTTGATCTTTAAAATCATTTTTGATTGGAATAGTCACCCGAAATAAATCACTTTCAGCTACTTTGTTATCTTCCTGATAACGTTGGGCTGGAGCTTGCTTAAATGCGAACAATAAAAATGTCGCTAAAATATATACCTTCATAATATGTTATTTTCTTTTATAATATACGATTTGGTTAGGGTCACTAGGTCCACTGGTTTATCGACGTAAGGTTCGTCAAACTGATCTTCTGTCATATCTGTTCGAATATAGAATTCTCCTCCCCCTCCCTTTGGCATTGTATATACCATCCGAATTAATAACACCAGATTGCGTTCCTATGTACTCTTTACAAGATCATCTTCTGAAATTACTTTAGCAAATGTTATGTCGTTTTTTTGTGGGTTTCATTTTCCATTTCGTCGCTTGATTATTTTTGCTGTGTTGTCCGTTAGATTGCATTCGAAGGATCCAAGGCTTTGCGAAGTGACAGATAAAAGGACAAAGAAATTGATTCAGATGGAAGGTAACTAATTTATTAAGGGGTATTCGCTTATATGCTAATACCCCTCAAAACAATATTTTCTATATTTATTTAAATGCTATTTATTGGTCATTACGTTGTAAGTTCCTATGGAATAATTTTATCGACACGAAGTTTCTCAAATAGATTAATAAACGATTCTTCTGTGTTCTGGTATTCTTTGAATCCTAATCTCCTGCTATTTGACATATCTGTCATCACTTCGATCGGCCTTCCCAAATCAAGATCTGTATGCCATGGAGATGTCAACCGGTATAATTCATTCTCTTCTAATCCATTCCGTTTTACAATAGCATCCCAAGCTGCACTATCATTCCGCATTTGCTCGTCAAGTGATCTGACCGACCCATTAAATCCTTCATATTCTAGTCCGAAGTGGTTCGCAATGCGCTCCCACAGCCACTTCCATCTGAATATATCACCATTGACAATATTATAAGCCGTGTTTTTCGCTTCTGCGGTTGTTGATGCCCAGATGAGTTGTTTTGCCAATATACCTGCATCAGTAACATCCGATAGACCTTCCCATTGCGCCTCTGAACCAGGCCAGATAAACTTCTGTCCTTTATATTTACAAATACTCGCATAAACGGCAAGGGTTGTGCCCATGTTCATGAGATTACCAATCGCTTTGCCGATTACCGTATGTGGCCTATGGACACTCCAGCTAAAGCCGTCACGCTGCGCAGCATGATAAACCTCATCTTCTTGGGCGTAATAGAAATTAGGAAGGTTGAGTCTAGGCTGTTCTTCTCGCAGAGGAGTCTCTGTCATGTTTTCTTTTGAAGCAAATGCTTCAAATGGGCCTAAATAGTGTTTTAGTCCGGTCACTAGAGCAACGTGTTCAACTGATTTTTTCTCCGAAAGGACTTCCAACAAATTACGAACCATGGTACCGTTAACCAAAACGTTTTCCGCTTCCGTGTCTTTGCGCATCCAGGTTGTAATAAATACATGCGTGGGGCTGATATTAACCAACGCCTCTTTCAAGGTATCCTTATCTAAAAGATCTGCTTTTACCATACTAACGCTGTTGATACCGGCTTTGGGAGTTCGCGCTAACCCATATGTTTGCCATCCGTTAGCAACAAGTTCTTGTGCTAAATTAGCTCCGGTTAAGCCGGTGACACCTACTACCAATGCAATTTTATCCATTTTATGTAATCTTTAAATGTGTACTGCAAAGGTATCCCATTTGAATGCTAGGAATGTTGACCACGGACAAGAAATTCCGTTGACCTGCGTCTAGTATTTTTATTTGCCGGATCCCAATCTTTTTCGGATTCGACTTAAGGTTGCGGGAGCCAGACCAAGATACGATGCGATTAAATGCTGGGGAACACGTTGAATCATCTCGGGATTATAATCAATCAAACGTTGGAATTTTTCCTCAGCTGTATACCTGTTTAAACTGATCAGCCGCTCATCTTTGGTGACCAGACTATTCTCGTAAAGAATTCGAAAATAACGGTTCATGACCGGCACAGCTAAGGTCAACTCCTCGTAATCTTCTCGCGAGATAACGAGCAACTCAGTGTCTTTAACGGCATCTATAAATAGCGTGGCTGGTATTTGTTGAAGAAAGCTCTTGAGATCGGATATCCACCATCCTTCCCAGCCAAACACAGTAATATGCTCACCACCTTTCTCGTCTAATCTGTAGGATTTTAAAAGACCTTTGTTAATAAAGACCATGTTTTTACATATATCGCCTTCCTGAAGGATATATTGTTTCCGCCTAATCTTTTTGAATGTAAAAAATTCAGATATAGCTAGTTTTTCTTTATCCGTCAACGTTACTTTTTCTTCTATATGGGCGAACAATACTTCGAACATTGGCTGCTTCTTTAAGATACAAATATACCAAGAACTTCTAAAGCAATCGCAAGGCAGTTCCGTTTCTCTTCGATAGATCAAATTGAGCAAATGGAATCTGATGTTAAGGACTTTTTTTGGCAGACTACTAAGGGGAGAAGGTTGCGATGAAAATTATTAATGCCCTCGTTTCTACTGTCTCTGGTGTCAATTATTCGATATAATGTCATACAACTTTGATCGATTTTTTGATAAATTCGATTAACTTTATCGTGTATATTAAAAGTACGAACAACGCTCGGAAATCTAACCACCGATAAATTTATCTACAGATGAAAAACAAAACACAATTGATTCTTGGCTTTTATGCCGGGGCAGTAACAGTAGCCTTTTTGATGCTTTTTTATTCCTTTAGATCGCTAAAGGAAAACTTTGATGAAATTACCGTGAAACGGATTAATATCGTAGACGATAATGGCGTAAATAGGATGGTAATATCGAACGAAGAAAGAATGGAACCTCCCATCATTAAAGGGAAGAAATATAAGCGAGCTCTCAATCCTGCAGGTATAATATTTTACAACGAAAAAGGGGATGAATGTGGCGGGATTGCGATATCGAGAAATCCAGAAACGCAAACTTACGCGCTGGCTCTCGACTACGACAATGCAGATGCTATTGGTATCCTAACGCAGCAAAATACTAAAACTAACGGATACCGTTCTGGGCTTATCGTCAATGATAAAGACACTACAGGAAAAGTCGGTAGTAACATAAATCGGATCAGCTTAATGACTGAGAATGGCAATTCGAGCCTGGTGCTGAACGGTCCGGATGAAAAACCGCGGATCATCTTATCGGTAGACAGTTTGGGTACACCACTTTTTAAAATGGTTAATAGTGCGGGAGAAGTTATCCAAAAAATGGATACGAATAATTAAGATGCGCCCGTTTAATAGACGTGGCAACCTATTCGTTAATTGATTTGGGGCTCATTTTAGGGTTAATAACGCGCATCATGTTTTGAATTTGAGTGCTATTAACGATCTTAATGATGTACTGTAGGTTGTGACTAATCGACCGCCAGGCGATTTACCCCAGGTTAATCCTAAATAGCCTAAATCTCCCTGCAGATGTTCGTGATTAGATAGCGCTAAAATACCTTTTTAAACGTGAATCTATGGGGTGCATTGCCTAGTGTAAATACCGGCGCACTAAGTGGAGACGATTCGCTATTTTAAGCCAGTGAAAACTTAGAGTAAGCCTATTTTTGAGCCATTAGTTAGTGCAAATTCCTATTGTTTGTAACTATTTTGCGGATTTCTACCAAAGGCGTTTGAAATTCCAAAATATAATCGCAACTTTGTTGCAATTAATAATGGGCAACAAAAAACATATCTCTTCTTGCATATATCGGCTAATTTCGGCCGTCTTGGTGTTCTTATTGATCGCGATTCAACTGACGCAAGTTTTTCACGATCATAATCATAAAGTTCATCATCAAGATTGCGAAAGTAACCAGGACAAGCACGCTCAGGACACTGATCACGATTGTAAAATATGTAACTATGTCGGACACCTCAGCAAAGCGGGCTTCTTGGTATCTGGGTATGTTACGCTGATAGTCCATAATTTTGAGATTAGCGAATTGACGATGTATACCGCCGTTCCTATCTATGTTATCCCTATTAAGGTTCTTTCCAACAAAGGTCCACCTTCCTCTTTGAGCTAACGGTATACTATGTATTGCTGTCTGTCTGGCTTCTGCCTACACGCAGAGCAAGCACCTCTTTTTATTTTACTCAAACATCGATCAGTCGCATTTTTGCTCCTGCTGTGATGCTTTTATCCTCTTATGAAGATATTTATTGTCTTTTTTTTCCTGGCTATGTCGCTTGGGTGTACCTATGGCCAGACGTACGAATTATTGATCAACGTTATTGATACGAATAACGTGCCCGTTAGTGGTGCCAATGTCGAGGTTTCAGGTGTTCCTAGTTATTTTTTAACAGACTCAATGGGAAGCATTCGTCTCACGGAGCTGTCAAGTAAATCGTATGAAATCGTGATACAACGAGAAGGGTATGAGCAGTCCATTCGAAAGGTATCGATACCTGGAGATAATGTCATAACCGTTGTTCTGCCTTTTAAGAGCCGGTGGCTAAAAGAGGTGATTGTAATGAATGATCACCTTCGAACAAGCCGGCAAGAAGAGCCTTTAAATATGGATGTGGTGAACCGCGATTTTATTCGGCGCAATCTGGGCGGGAGTTTAATGTCAACACTATCCCGCCTACCGGGAATCAAAACCATAGGCATCGGTTCAGGACAGTCTAAACCGCTTATTCGCGGACTTGGTTTTAATCGCGTAGTTGTCGTTGATAAAGGTGTGAAGCACCAGGGGCAAGAGTGGGGCGCTGATCATGGCCTCGAGATTGATCAATTTGCCGCCGGAGAAGTGGAACTGATAAAAGGTGCCGCGTCATTTCTTTATGGATCAGATGCTATCGGAGGCGTCATTAATGTCAAGCCGCCGACCGTACCGGAGATTAATACATTAGGTGGATCGATCGATATACTTGGTAAGACAAACAATACTCAGTACGGAAGTTCGGTTAATCTCTACGGAAGGAAAGAGCGTATGTTCTTTGATGGCAGGTTGACCTATCAAAGCTATGGCGACTACCGAGTGCCTACAGACACGGTATATGTTTATGATTACGCAGTTCCGCTGGATAGAAATCACCTTCGAAATACTGCAGGGCGCGAAACAGATATACATTTCAATACAGGATATCTAAGCGACCATTTTCGTAGCCTTATTTACTTTAGTAATGTCCATAGTCATAGTGGATTTTTTGCTAATGCTCACGGGCTTGAACCCAGACGGGTAGACGCAAAGATGCATGATCGGTCGGCAAGGGATATTCTGATGCCAAGCCAAAAGGTAAACCACTTCAAGGTGATAAATAAAACTGGGTATGAAACAGGGGGACACAGCATAGAAATGGAGCTTGGTTTTCAACGAAACTTTCGTCAGGAATACAGTCCGTATGTCAGCCATGGATATATGCCTGCCCTATATCCTGATAGCATGACTATACCCGAGAATCTGGAAAGACAATTTGATAAAAGAGTTTATTCCGTGAACCTGCGAGACCAAATCGCAGTGGATAGGCATTCCCTTACCCTTGGCATAAATAGTGAATATCAGAACAATACGATCAGTGGCTGGACATTTCTAGTTCCAGCTTTTAAGCAAACCAGTGCTGGCATCTTTGTGTACGATAAGTTCAAGTTAAATGAGCGCATTCTGATGCACGGCGCGTTGCGTTATGACTATGGGCGTATGGCTATGTCTGAATATGTGGACTGGTTTCCTTCCGAATTGTCGGATGGTGCCACCACAAGTTCGAAGCATGCGGTTAGAGCAGATAATTTAAAGCGCACGTTCCATAGCATGGTTTGGTCGCTAGGACTCAATTACAATAGAGGAAACTTCAGTCTAAAAAGCAATATTGGTAAAAGCTTTCGGATGCCCATCGCTAAAGAGCTTGGTGCAAATGGTGTGAACTATCACTATTTTAGTTATGAGCGTGGAGATCCATCGCTGTCGCCTGAACAATCCTATCAATTGGATCTAGGCTTGGCATGGACAATAGAGAAATTGTCTGTGCAGTTAAGTCCTTTTTATAACTATTTCCCGAATTACATCTATCTGAATCCCACTGCCCAGCATGACACCAATTATGGGGCGGGGAATCAGATTTTTCAGTACGCACAAAGCCGAGTAGTGCGCTATGGAGGCGAGCTTAATGTAAAATTCAGTCCATTGAAAACACTGAATGCTGAATTGCTAGGAGAATATTTGTACGCTGAGCAGCTATCGGGAGATAAAAAGGGGTATACCTTACCATTTTCTCCGCCGACCTCTGTACTGTTTAACCTGACCTGGATGCCTAATACAGGAGAAAGGGTTACTAACAGCTATGTGTCCGTCGATTACCGGATTACTGGCAAGCAGGATAATATCGTTCCGCCGGAGAAAAAGACTCCAGGATATCAGATTTTTAATATCCAAGCTGGCACTAAGCTAAATTTTTATGGTCAGCCTATTTCGGTGAGCATCCAGGGGCAAAACCTCTTCAACACCCGTTATATGAATCACACAAGTTTTTACCGTCTGATTGAACTGCCCGAGATGGGGCGTAACATCGTTCTTTCTATTAAAGTACCTTTTAAAATTACTAATCAAAAATAAAGCAATGCAAACACAACACAAGTCAAACGCAAATAAAGCAATTAAAATGTTCACCGCATTCCTGCTGTTGGTCTCCTCAATTACTGCTTGTAAGGAGGATGAAAATCCATTACCGGAGTTACCCATTCCCACGATGGACAATATAGAACTCGGACTAGGGGATGCCGGTGTTGGAATTATCGCACAGGATTTTCATTTTAACGCGAGCATTGTTGCGGCCGGTAAGATCGAAAAGGTAGAGATCAAAATTTTACAAAAAGAAGAAGAAACCTACAGTGAAATTTGGGAACACGAAATTATTTGGGATGAGTACAAAGATCTTAAAAATGCCACCGTGCATAAACATTTTACTATTCCTGAAAATGCAATTGAAGGAAAATATGATTTCATTATTACCGTATATGATCAGAACGGTTCGAAGTTAGAACGTAAACGAGATATTGCCATCTATTCAGCTGCCAACATTCCTGTGGAGCCCAAGATAACACAGCTTAGCCTCAAGAAAAATGGGCAATCCATTTTTGATTTGCATGGTATGAACGAGAATCCCACTGAAAATTTTTCCAAAGGCGATACCTTGACCAGCCATGTGGATATTTCCTTTGTAAAGGGTGACGGAATCGTGTACTTATTGCTGATTAAAAAGTCTGCGAATCACAACCCAACCACCATCGAGGAAATCGACTTTAGCAAAGCGATTGTTTATGACATGTATGAACATAAAAATCAGACCAGCGTGTTTAATTTTTCGAATTTCCTCATTGATCTGACTACAAATCCCTTTACAGTTATTAAGCGTATTCCTGGATTCGGAATAGGCACAGAAAAGGACAATAGGATACCAGTCGCTGGTGCTATATCAGGTGACAAAGCATGGGGTTCGGGGGAGTATAATCTAGTGGTAATCTATAAGAATACAACGTATAACAAGACTGTTTCCAAAAGTGTTCCTTTTAATATAGTTTACAATTAGTAATCAACAGGTCATGGTAAAGCCATTTCGCTGTTTTCAATATGTACCAATAACAAATAACTAACTATAGTGTAAATAGGACGATAACTAATGCTGAGCTAGAGTCAGCTGGGCAATTGCTTATCGTAAATACAGAAAATATGAAAACTCAATTAATAGGCTTACTCCTGTTCTCCGTTATAGTATTAGCAGGTTGTAAGAAGGAAAACCAACAGGAAATCGATACGGAGTACCCTGTAATAGATATTGGCGCTGTGAATGCCTTTCCCAAACAGTGTGATACCGTGCACCGTGGCGATAAATTTACATTTATTGCAGAGCTCAAGGACAACGCTGAACTGGGATCTGTAAGCATTGATATCCACCATAATTTCGATCATCATACGCATAGTACTGAAGTGGCGAACTGCGGACTGAACCCTATCAAAACACCTCTTAAGCCGTTTACGCTGATTCGGAGCTACGACATTGCGGCAGGTTTAAAAACCTATTCCTTGCAACAGGAAATAACTATACCCGCAGATATCGACACTGGCGACTATCACTTTATGATCCGTTTAACGGATAAGGAGGGTTGGCAGACAATCAAAGGGTTAAGCATTAAAATTATATAGTTATTACTTGAACAGGCCAGTGCTATAAATTAGGCATCTGGAACATAAATCAACAGTATAAAAAAATGAAAAATAGTATACATAAAAAGTGTAGTTTTTTTACGGCCGTAGCCCTAATTTTTATTCAATTTTCTTCCTGTACTAAGGACGACCAGACGGCTGTCGAGGTGCTACCACCCACCATCGAAAATCTGGAGATCGGGTACGGAAATAACCAACAAGGAATCATCGGTCGGGATTTTCATCTTGATATGGATGTTGTTGCGGGGGACCGCATTAGCGATGTACAAATCTTGATTCGGCAGCGAACTAGCGAAAGTTATGCCCGAGAATGGTCATTTGAGGTTACTTGGAATGAATTTAAGGGCGTGAAAAACACGAACGTACACAAACATTTTGATATTGATAAGGAGGCGCCAGAGGGCATGTACGATTTCGTTATACGAGTTAACGACGAAAATGGTAGTATGCTGGAAGAGGTACATCCAATCAATCTCGTTAACGCGCAAAACTTACCGGCCGATCCGGAGATTTATTCTTTTATGCTGGAAAAGGTGGGCAAGGGATATATATACATACTCAATAGGGGGTATATGCTTGGAGATGACAAGGGGTTTAAAAAAGGAGAGAAGCTAAAGGCATATGTGGATATCTCGAAAGTTAAAGATGATGGAGAAATTTACACGCTGCTTATTAAGAAAAATGCTAACCATTTACCCGAAACGGTTATGGACATAGATTTCTCAAAAGTTATCGTTACTGACCACCGTGCGCATTTAGAAATGAACGAGATCGACTATTTTACGAACTATCTCGGGCTGCCAGATAATAGCCCTAGGGAGTTTCTCGTTGGAGCAGATTTTGATAATAACCCCGAATCACCAGTCGCTATTCAGGGCAGCAATGCATGGGAAAATGACAACTATTATTTCGGAGTGGTATACACCAATAAAACGCATAATATGAGTGCGTTTTATTATGTGGAGGTAAACTTAACAGGGTTTTAACTTTTAAATTGCACGAAGCTGCGATCTTAAGCGGCCAATTGCATGGAAGATAGGACTAGCGCATTATGAATCAATCGTTATGCTTTCATAGATAATGAGCAATGTTCCTGTTTTGCAATCATGATTATAGCAATAACCGTCCCTGTATCACCGGCGAGTCGTAGTCCATTAAAAGAAAAAGACCGATTTAGGGTATCACCCATAATGATGACTGCTTGGTCGGTTATGTTAAAAGTAGAGTGGGTCGTGGTGACAGGATAAACAAAAGCAACATCCTGAGATCGGTCAGAATGTTGCTTTGTCAGAGACTTCGTTATTGTGCCGGTACTGGCGTATTCAATAGCTGTTGTTCCCACAGAAAAGCAACACCGCTGGCGCCACCATGTTCTACCAGAATATCTGCAAATCCAAGTCCCGTTTCACCGCGAGCATGGTCACGCTGCCATTCAGAAATTACGGCGATCCAGTTGATCGGCGTAATACCATGTGCCTCCATACGACGTATGGCCATATCGTGGGCTTCCACAGATAGCGCTCCGCAGGCATCTGTAACAACAAATACATCATAACCTTCTGCTGCCGCTTGGATCGCGGGCATAGCCACACAGATCTCTGTGTAGAGGCCCGCTATGATTAGTTGTTTACGACCGGTTTTGGCTACTACATCAGTAACATTTGAATCCTCCCAAGTATTGATAAAAGTACGGTTAATAGGCTTTTGCTCCGGAAATACATCCTGAATTTGTTTGATGATGAGTCCGCCTTGTTGTTCAATAACGGTGGTCAAAATAGTCGGTACGTTAAACAATTTCGCCGCCTTCGAAAGTCCGGTGACCGCATTGATTATTCCCTGAGGATCATGGCTGTGCAGGTTCGCGAACTGGAAAGGCTGGTGATCGATCAGTACGACAATACTGTCTTCGGGACGAAGGAGGGCTTCAAGGCCTCTTTTTAAATTTTTTGACATTTTTTGATAGTTTTATTATAAATGAATAATTAAAGAATTGCGACGCGTTCAAGAAATAAATTCATCAAATCCGTACTGTTGTCTCCGTTGTCTTTTGCCCGTCCTTCTTCTGCGGCCGGCCATGTCGCATATCCAAAATAATTTTTGTGGCGTGGGTCATGGAAAGAAATACTGGGCTTGGATTTCATGATAGTTTTTGTTTGTGATAACACAAATTTCATGATCCTGACAGATCTAAACGATGACATATGTCGTAAAATAACGTAGACAATTGTCTATGAAAATCTTGTGAAAATATAGAGAAGTGGTGGCTTCGCACTTGGGCAGCTCGAGCTATATAATTGATATTGAGCTTTATTCTATAAAACCAGATAGAGATCTCGCTCCTTATATTGTTAGACGATTGTCGAAACAGATATCGTACGAGATTAAGATACTGAAGGTAATTTATATTTGACAAGGTAGAACCCTAAAGACTTGCCATTTTTGAACATTACCTATGAGGGAAAAATACTTTGAACATATAATAGACGACGTTGCTTAGTAATAACGTTCTTTTATGAGGCCTTCTCCGATAAGTTCTCGCTCTTTGCATTCAAGAGATTGGTATTCGCTAACGAGCCGCTGCTTAACGATAGGGTGTATAATTATGCTTTCCTATTGTCCATCACGGGTGGCGGGCGAAAAATTGGCCTAACCAAAGCAGCGTCAAATTAATAGATAGCCTTTAAGCTTGTTTATTCGCAAAAAGGCTATTCTCGAATAGCACAACGATAGACCCCGTATTTTGGCGCCTCTATAAACCGAAATTATCGGCATCTTCGGCTTGACGCGTCGCTTCTTCCACATTTTCGGTTTTTTGCACGGCAGGGGTGACCTGCTGAGACTGATGCAGCATAACGGGCCACCATTTATCATATAATCGCGAGGCGATCTCCAGTGCATCACCTGAAGGCTCAGCGGGGTAGCGCTCATGCATTTCCGTCCACGATTTCTCCCAAACAGAGAGCATTTCAAAAAATGGGTTGGCATTATTAGCCGGCCTTCCGTAAGACTTTTTAAGCTTTCGCGAGTGGTACCGTTTGTTCTCTTCCTCGGACTGTCCAAGTAAATAGTCGATGTACATCTGCCAGCGCGGAACATAAAATCCGCTAATCAAGCCCGACCACTGCCGGTTGGAATAATCATAAAATAGGGCGTTGGGTGTAACCGGCCCCCATATCGTTATCAGCGTGCGTGCGGCCTGCTCGTAGCGGTCCTTCTCCTCCTGGTGATTACCCCATCTTCGGGCGTCCGCCAGCCACTTACCTAACAAGAACTCTTCTCTGGTGGCGAGCAATTCGTCCATATCTCGCATCAGCTCAATATATTGCTTCCCCGCCGCGCGCAGGCTGTTCGTGTCCCGTGTGGTATACGCGGCGCCCAGCGTTTGATGCAATAAAAGCGATAGATCCGCTAAACATTGACGGGCAATATCCACCAAGTCATATTCAAATGTAGCGATCTTACCCAGTTCGCCTGACGCGTTAATCATCTGTTGCCAAGCTGGCCACAGCGCGATTAAGTCATAGTCTCTTACCATATTGCCGTTCATCGATACCCGAGGCATGAATAGTGCCGGGCGGGCACAAATGGGTGACTCCATAGAAATGATTTTCACTTTCTTTTGCTGATAGACGGTAGAAAGGAGTATCTCCCAGGCGCGCCCAGCAGCCTTGGGTAGCTGTCCGTAGCGCGCTTGGGCATATTTTTGGGTCCACGCTGACACGTCGGTTTGAATATCCGCATGCCAGGCGATCTCAGTTGCTGCCTGGTAAACCACAGGGTTATGTTCGATGGCCTCGGGGAAGATTCCTAGACCTTGCACATTTAGCGCCTCGGGCATCCGCTTTAAACGGAGCGCGTGGCTTAAAAAGTGCGCCAGGTTACCCCCGATATAGTTCCGCCCCCCGAAATTATGCATCATGCCCACGATCCAGGGGCGCCCCCAGTAGCTTTCGTGCTTTTTCCAGTTGGTGCCTGTCAGTGCCAGCATCAGCGTTTTATCTTTGGGAACGGCGCGTAATAAGCCGGGGCGGAGTGACCAGGTCTGGATGGCCAGCACAGCTTGTGAGTCGATATTTTGGATCGCCGAAAAAATGGCGCCGCCGGCCTGCTCAAGGTATTCGGCAGTTTTAACAGGAGGCTGACTTTCGTGAAACGGATCGACCGAATAATAGTGGTCCGTGCCGAAGAGCTTATACTGCTCTTCAAGAAATATTTTGGCTATCTGAGCAAACAGCGGATCCAGTGGGTCGATCAGCGCGGTCTCGAAAGTGGATATCCAGTCCGATTTATAGATCTTCGCGTCGGGGTAGAATTTCGCAAGAGCCGTAGGAACGTAACCGGTGAATCCTTTGAGGATGGTTTTCATGCCCAGTTCGCGCTCTCTGGCAATGATTCGCTGGCCGAGCTCCGCGTGACGATCTATCCAATCTTGCGAGAGGGGTCCCATCCAACTCTCCAGATTGTCCATCCACTGCCAGGCGAAGTAGGTCGGCCCCACCAAAAAGTTCCGTATCGAGTTGTCGTCCATACCTAAACGGCGTAGCGTGTTTTGCCATACAGCCTCTAGCCCCGTGATAGCTAAAGGCATATTGATGCCGTGTAGGGCCATCCAATCAATTTCGCGCTCCCAACGCTCCCAGTTCCACCAGGCCATCGTATAGCTGAAGGTGCAGAAGTTCAGGTAGGCACGAATATTAAACTCCGTGTTTTTTCGGATGCCCTGAAAATCCGTCGGCAGCACCTGCGGAAGGTTCAGCTGGTCGCTGTTCCACGAGATATGGCAGTTGCAGATGTGTTTAAGGTACCAGTGTAACCCCGAGGCGACCGCTACAGGATTGTTCCCGGACAGGACGATTTTACCATCTGCAGCATGGACGCTAAAGAAGTCTTCATCGCTCTTCTCGGCAGTCTCAATACGTACTAGAAACTCCGCGGCCCTTTCGGGCAATATTCTTTTGAGAAGCGCCTGCGCGGCCTGCTGTTGTTGTATTTGTATATCGATCATTGTTATGCTAACAAAGCCCAAAGGTCTATGTTTTAACCATTAAATAAAATTATATGCGTGTAACGAGCCTGCCTGTTCACAAAGAAGGTTAACCCCGCAGGGAATCAGCTATATCGCCAGTTAATTCGAGCGTGAAAGGTTTTTCGAAAGATGCTATTAACACGCGGTAATAGCAAATCTTGAAAATTTACTACAGCGTCCATTTTATTGTATTTATATTACACACATACGGGTATTTTGCAGTTGTAAAACTACAAAATCAATATAGATATAAAGTATTGAAATTACAATATGGCTCCACGCCCTCAATCGCTGTGGTGCCGCCTGTGATGAGCTCAAATTTTCATATCAGTTTATCTGGTTTCTGCTCGCTCCTAGGTTAATTGTGTTTATCATTTTTAGACTTCTTCCAGCAGATGCTGATTTCCCGATCGCCGGGAACTTGAAGTTCCATGTTACCGTCCGCTACTTTTTCCTTAAATGGATCGTCATTACCTTTATTTTTGAGGCTGTATGCGGGTAACGTGCCGGATACAGCATTGATTTGCATCCCAGTATTGAGTAAATTTCGGCTCGGAGTAAGTGAGGGTGGACGTGTGCGGCTTTTCTGCCAGTAAAATCGGAAGTAGGGTAATGGAAATGCACCATAATACCTTCTTTTCTTCTATTTCTTTGTTACTTTGGCTTTGTTGAATAAAATATCTAACGACGATATTTATTCGTACTTTTGCGTTCAGCACGATTTTATTACGCTCTTTTTAAAGGTAGTCGTAAATTAGCAATTTAAATCTGGCATTTTAATTGAACAATATTTTTATAATAGAGAAATTAGTGTTAATTTGTAATTATACACACACACACAGAAAAGTTCGAATAGTTAACTTTAGTCATATCAATACAATCCACGCGCGCACGATGCAACCCTCCTTAAAATTCAGCAATGTCAACACATTGTTTTCTAAATCTTTAAAACAAAAGATAAATCTTTATTTCGAACAGGAATCTAAAAAGAAATTCGGCAATAGAAGGTTGATGCTCAAAGCTATAATACTGCTGTTATCTTTAGCTGTGTTATACGTTACCTTGGTATTTGTGCAGCCGCACTGGATTATCGGTGTCATTCTATGTGCCATTCTTGGGGTCAACTTCGCAGCAATTGGTTTTAATATCATGCACGACGCGGGGCACAACTCTTTCTCGGATAATAAAAAACTCAATTCGGTGCTATCGTACTCCTTAAACCTTTTAGGAGGGAATATCTATTTATGGAAGCTCAAGCATAATATTGCACATCACACCTATACGAACATCGATGGGGAAGATCATGATATTGAAATTAAGTTCATGCGTATTCACCATGACCAGCCCTTGAAAAAGCATCACCGCTTCCAGCATATATACTTTATGTTGCTGTACGCGATTTCCTACCTCGCGTGGATCTTCTTTCAAGATTACGAAAAGTATTTCCGTCGGCGTTTGAGCCCTACATCCGATAAGTTCAATTTTCCAAGACAAGAGCATATTATTTTCTGGGTGAGTAAATTTATACACTTTCAGATATTTATTACTATTCCCATACTTGTGGTGGGGTTTGTTCCCACGCTTATCGGGCTGTTGATAAGTAGCATTGTATGCGGAATATGCTTAGCGACAGTCTTTCAGCTTGCGCATGTCGTGTCTGAGACCGAGTTTAACACCGTGGAGAACTGTAAGATTGAAGATGAATGGATGATTCATCAGCTACGATCGACGGCAAATTTTGCCACTGGCAGTAAAGTATTAACCTGGTTGCTGGGCGGGTTGAATTTTCAAGTCGAGCATCACTTATTTCCGAAAATTAGCCATGTCCATTACCCGGCACTGAATCGGATCGTTAAAGAAACTTCAAAGGAATTCAATATAAAGTACAACGAGTATAAGACTTTTTTTGGCGCTTTGAGATCGCATTTTATGGTTATTAAATTGATGTCAAGATAAATTCTTTGATATTCAATTTATTATACATATCTTTGCTATATAATCAGGCCCTGCCTACGCTTTTCTGAAATCGATCAGTTTACTTTTCTCTTTTAGTTTTTGCATTATCAGTTGCTAGTTGTTATCATCTAATCGATGCAGTAACTTTTGGAGAATGTACTTTCATACTCTTTGACTACACATCTTTTCTGTTTAACATAATGATTATTTAGGACGCTCGCGTTCTAATTAGGAATGGCGTTATGCCTTAACAAAAATAATTTAATTTAATACATTACACAATGCAACAAGGAAAAGTGAAATTTTTCAACAGTACAAAAGGTTTCGGATTTATTACACCTAACGACGGTGGTGATGATCTATTTGTACACACAACAGGTCTTAGAGACGAGATAAGAGAAAACGATGAAGTTACTTATGACGTTGAAAGAGGTCAAAAAGGACTTAATGCGACAAACGTTCGCATCGCATAATTACTCCTTCAATAATTGTTATTGGGAAATGTGGCTATAGCTTTTTGCTTTAAGCCACATTTTTTTTGCGCTCAATTTTCCCGCATTCTTGCCGCGGGAAATAAAATTAGCTAGTGATAGTTTCTTTTATATACAAAAGGTAGGTTAAGGTCTGCCAAAAGTACTTCGAAACAGGGACGCCCCAAAGATCACTATCACTTTTGGGGCGCCGAGCGGTGTTTCGATAAAGCCTTTGATGGCTCAAAATTTTTTAATGGCTTGCCTCGATAAGGTCTTGGATCATCTGCCAGTCGTAATAATGAAATACCATGCCATTACTCATCGCTACGATCATCCCTTGCGGGAACTGCGAGCCGATCGGCATGGAGATCGCCTCGAGGCCATCGCACTCAATCGCTGAGACCGGAACTTCGGCAATAAGCGTATACTGATTGGTATTTCCTGCATCGCCCTCTCTAGGATATATGTTAAAAGAGTTGTTTTGCTGATTGGAGGCGACCAGGTAACCGGTGCTGTCCGAGGTTTTATAGATTGCTAGACCTTCATGATCGTCTTTAAAATCCTCTTGTCCAAACAACGCGAGCTCTTGGTTTCCTTTAGACGGGTCGGCGTAGTATTTATGGATACCGAATCCTTCGTCCGAATAATAGATATAGCCCAGCTCATTGTCTACAACAATGGCCTCGATTTCTTTGCCACCATTGAATGCTCCAAATTCGCGAACTTTTTCCCCGGTGATCACGCCGCTGTTATCTTTAAGCTCATATTGATAAAGATAGCTGCCTGTAGGTCCCGTTTTGCGGCCCACCACAGCAAAAATTTTAGTAGATATGCTATCGCTCTGTGTATATAAAGCGACGCCCATTGGCGACTTTTCTTCCTGTCCGTCAAAGACGGGAATACCGCCATTATCAAGAGGCGTTAAGTCAGGCAAACTGAATACCCGAATTTTATCGGTGCCACGCTCGGTAACAACGGCTATATCAACCTTTTCTCCGCCTAAATTAAAGCCGTAAGCGATATCGACATTGTTCGGACGGTCTAATGGAGTTACTTTATTGATGATTTTCCCTTGCGCATCAAAAGCATAAAGACCACCTGTCTTTTCATGCTTATCAGTACCGATCACCAACATATCGGTGCTGTCATTTGGATTCACCCAGATTGCCGGGTCATCCGTGTCATTTGGCACCTGCTCGGTAGTAACAGTAGGCTTTAGTGCATTCTCAGCAACAGGAGCGTAATTGTCGCCACAGGCTGAAAGTAGGGCGGTTGCTAAAGTTAGTATGATGAACTGTTTTCTCATAGTTTGTTTGCTTAAAGGTCAAATTTAAGACCTAAGGTATAACGTGGTTTATAATATTCTAATTGACGCATCCGCTCCACTTCTCCTTGGTAGTAACGGAGTGGCTGATTGGTTAAGTTGTTGGCCTCGGCAAAGATACGAAGTGATTTTCTGATTTTATAGGATGCGTTTGCATCTAAAAAGAACTGCTTGTCGTAAAAAGCATCCGTGAACGCGTCATCGCCGATTTCATCGAGATAGGCTGCTGTGTAGTTTGCCGAAACACGTGCAGAAAATTTGCTGTTTTCCCACGACAGCGAACCGTTCACCATATGCGGGGCTGTTTGTGGAAGACCAAGTCCTTCACGTAGCACACCATCCTCGCCGGCGATACCTTCGGCTTTAGATTTAGTATAGGTGTAGTTGGCATACACGGCGAAACCTTGCAGGAAGGGGCCTGGAAGGAAGTCCAGTTGCCGCTGGATGGCAACCTCAAAGCCATATACATCGACCTTCTCACCATTGCGGTATTGTGCGAAATCCCACGTATCACCCCCATCAATTGGGTTTTCTAGTGTTGGGAAGACCTGATCGAAACGATCGGCCGTGAAGCTTCGATCGTTATACATGTAGATGAAATTCTTTAAGCGCTTATAGAAAGCACCTCCCGAAATGATCCCTACGTTTTGAAAGTAGCGCTCCAGCATAAGGTCATAGTTTGTCGAGTAGGTAGCCTCCAAATTTGGATTTCCCGCAAAAAGCTCTTTATCACCTAAGTTTGAGTTTACGTAGGGAGCGAGTGCGTAATAATTCGGGCGGGCTAAGCTGGTGGTAACCGCGGCGCGTAAAACGAGGTTTTTGGAAAAATTATGTTTTAAAGTAATTCCAGGAAGGATCTGCGTGTAGTCGTTTTTATTGTTGATCTCGCCGGCCAATTCCTCTTCATCGACCACGTTGTTACCCGTGTAGTCAATTCGGGTATGCTCTAAACGGGCACCTAATATTAAAGCCGTGCTTTCGGTAATGTTTTGATCCCAGCGGACATAACCGGCGTAGATCTGCTCTTTCGCGCGGTAGTTCTGCGATAGGAACTCTTTGGGATTTGACTCCCGCTCGAATTGTGAGCGGTCCGCTAGGTTTAAGCCGCCCAAGAAGTTTTTATCCACAAAAGACCCTGCAGCATAGCGCTCTCCCTGATCCCAACCTTTAGCGTTCCAAGTTTGGATCGGCAATTCCGCCATGTTATCAAACCCCGATAAGGGGCTATATTCAAAGAAGTTATTGTCACGCTCTTTGGTCTTCATCCGCAGGCGTACACCGAAGCGTATTCTTCCTTTTTGGCCGTCGATCACCGATAACGGTACACGGAAATTTAGCTTAGCACCAAACTCATCTTCATGCGTATTGTTCTCGTTCTCCGTAAGCTCATTTAGCTCAAAACTCGAAAGATCGTTAGCCTGGTCGCTAGCAAAAGGTAGGTACGGGTCGCTAAAATCAGTGTTTAGCATAGCGCCTTCTTGAACGTACGATATGTACCGCTCATTAGGGCGCCATTCCGAGGCGCGCGAATAGGAAGCTGCCCAGTCCATATCTAGCGTCGGCAATAATATATGCTCCCCCTGTAGCGAGAAGTTCATAACCGATTGACGCTCCAAGCGGCGTCCTTTGTTTCGGCTGTTATCGACACCCCCTTTGGTTTCGTGTTCTATCTCGCCAATATAGGTGTCGGCCTCGGCATCATATTCTATGTCCGAAAAGGTCGTTGCAAAGCGGTTCTCGCGGTCATCGCGCCAGTTATACATCGCATTCAAAGCCAACCTGTTTTTAGCGTCAATATCATAATCCCACGCCGCCGATACGCTGCGCCGGACACGGGTAACATCGTATTTACGAATCTGCAATTCTTTTAGGAAAACATCACCTTCATCTTCGTCCCATTCAGCCTCAATATTATTCGATCCGAAATCATTGGTCTGGATCGTTCCACTCAAGACCAGCCCCATTTTGTTATCCATAAATCGATTTCCGTAAATTAATGAAGCGTTATAGATTGCCTTTTCACGGATCGGCGCATAGCCGCCACTCAATGTAGCGGAGATACGCTGCTTATTTGGGGCGGCCCGCGTAATAAGGTTAACGCTACCTCCAATGGCGTCGGCATCCATATCCGGTGTTAATGTTTTGTTCACTTCGATTGAAGAGATCATATCTGAGGGGATCAAGTCCATCTGTACATTTCTGTTGTCTCCTTCTGCCGAGGGAATACGGTCTCCGTTCAGCGTGACCGAGTTCAGCTCGGGCGAGAGACCGCGAACGATGATGTTTCTAGCTTCGCCCTGATCGTTCTGCATCGTGATCCCGGGGATACGTTTTAATGCATCGCCAATATTTTGATCCGGGAAGCGCCCTACTTGATCTGAGGAAATGATATTGGATATATTGTTGTTGCTTTTCTGCTGGTTCAAGGCGCGCGCTTGCCCTTTGGCGATATCGCCAATTACTTGAACTTCGTCAATCGCGCTGCTCGCAGGAACAAGACGAACTTCAATTCCTTTGTCGCTGGTGGTGATTTTTTGCTCGAAGTGGTTGTACCCCATATAATCAACATTCAGGGTGTAGGTGCCATCCGGTAGGTTTAGAAACTCAAAGTTTCCGTTAGCATCCGAGACAGTATGCCTATTGCCTTCCTGGAGTCGTAGCGATGCTCCCGGCAAGGAAAAGCTGTCATTGCTATCTATAATTTTGCCCTTTAATACGGTCGTTTGCGCAAGAGAGACGTAGGAAATAAAATAGAATATTAATAGTAAATATATTCTCATGGGGTTAATAGTTGTTTGCCCCAAAAGTATATATTGGAATTTACAAGTTTATTAACCCGGTATTATCAATTTATTAACAAAAGATACACCCTGATGGCTTCTCTAGAAGAAAAGCTCGGAAAGACTTTTTCTGACTGTATTGACTCCATGCGGCTAGAAATTATGTGGTTGTTCGTCTATACCGAATAGCGTGGAAGTCAAGCGCTGCCGCAGCCGGGCAACCGTGTTTAGCTAATCCCCATAGCAAGGGGAGGGGCAAGCCACAAAAGGGATTTGCGTATTTTTAAGCTTCGTCCTTGGTGTTTTTTACCAGCGAAATACCTGAAGAAAAGAATATAAGGCCAATAATACCTACCACGATCAGCATCGTATAGTCGGTGCTTTTGTTAATTAGCTCGTATCCTGTGTAAATAAGTCCAACAATCCCCAGCACAGTGAGAACCGTTCCGAATGTGCGTTTTACGTTCATATATATTTAGCTTTCTATTTCCAGTTGCAATTTTTATGCCTCTTGCTGCGCCAGAAGGAAACCCTCTCCTGCACGCAAGAAATAAATCTGCCGCCGCAAATGTTATTGGTCTTAGGTAAATATAAGTTTATTTGCGCAATCCAGGTAATGTTTTTTTAGCGGTAGCCCGATCGAACTTTGGTTTTCTTATATTAGGATGCATCTTGAAAAACAGCGGTGGATTGCGTGAACAGAATAGTTAACGGACTGCGTTAATGTCAAAAAGGACATGAAAAATGCCAATTAAGGTTAACCGTTATTTTTCGAGAGTATTAAATTTGTGTTACCACGAATCGAATTATAACCCGCTACCAGGAAAATAGTATGAAATATTTGTTACTTTTTATTGCGCTGTTTGCTGGCTTCAACTGGACTATATCAGCGCAGGTTTTAAATAAAATGGAAAGCGCTTTCAAAGCTTTGCCTAACCAGTACCGCCCTATTCCGCTTTGGTTCTGGAACAATACAACTGTGGTTCCCGCAGAAATCAGATCACAATTAAAGCAGATACAGGAGGCCGGATATGGTGGGGTAAGCATTTTGCCGTTCGGTAAAGATTTTATGCCCGAATACCTGAGTGAGGGTTATTTTCAGGCGTACCGAGCGAGCCTGGAGCAGGCGCGGCAGCTGGGCGCTAAGCTGCATATATACGATGAATATGGGTTTCCCAGCGGCACAGCTGGCGATATTAATGGGGATGGTGTAGGCCGCTTTAAGCTGCGCTACCCGGAGCTAACCAATAAGAGGCTGGACAAAACAGAATTTATCCCGAAGATGGCAGGAAGCTATAGCGTGAGTCTTGAACAAAAAGGCCTTATGGCGATTGTAGCGATGGATACCCTTACTTTGCAGCGTCTGGATTTGATAAAAAACGTTAGCGACGGAGTCCTACACTGGACGGTACCTAAAGGAGATTGGAAGGTAATGGCTTTCCACTGCGTTGATGCGGGTAATTCGATCGTAGATTACCTCGACCCCACGGCCGCCGAGCTGTACATCGAGATGACCCATGAGCAGTATTTTAAGCGGTTTGAGCCTTACTTTGGGGAGGTGGTGGACGCTACATTTTTCGATGAGCCGACAATGTATTACGGAGAAGGGCGTACCTGGACACCAGCATTCAATGAGAAATTCGAGAAAAGGCACGGCTTTAGCCCCGCGCTGCTATATCCGGCGTTATGGTACGATATCGGGCCCCAGACCGCCGAGGCTAGAAATTACTTATTCGCCTTTCGATCCGAACTGTTCGCCAGTGGATATATCAAGAAGGTTAACGACTGGAGTAACGAGCACGGTCTTTACGCGACGGGGCACCTGGACAACGAAGAGGTTTTAAACGCCGTGGGTACCTCTGGAGATTTTATGAAAGCCTTTAAATACCTTGATGCACCAGGGATTGATAAAATTGGGGGCGATCGGCCGGCAGAACGATTCTATAAACTAATTAGCTCGGCCGCATACAATTGGGACAAATATCGCGTAATGTCCGAGACATATGGCGCCATGGGTAACATAAGCTGGAACCAGATATACGCTATAGCGATGGAACAGTACGCTAAAGGCATCAATACATTAATTCCACACGCTGTTTGGTATGATGATCAAGATGTTGTTTTCCTTCCTGAGCTGTCCTTGCGCAATCCTGTATACGCGGATAGTCTGCGCGGATTTAATGACTACCTCACGCGGCTTAATACAGTGCTACAAAACGATGGTCGATGGTTAGGCGATATAGCCATTGTGTACCCCATCGAGAGCATGCAGGCAGATCATCGCTTCGATGGACCACTGGATTTCTACCAAGGGGGAGTTGAACTTCCGTACCTAGATTATATCGATATTAGCGTTAATCTATTCGATAGCTTGGGGTACGATCATATGTTTCTACACCCCGAGGTGCTCGAGCAGCAGTGCCAAGTAGATCATGGCCGTTTACGGCTCAACAATAAAAGGCAGCACAATGATTTTACCGTTGTAATTGTTCCTGCTACAACGACAATCAGCTGGAGTAACTTAAACAAGCTCTACCACTTTGCGCAGGCCGGAGGAACGGTGATATTCTCCAGCCGCCTGCCCAAAAAGGCAACGCTGCGCACGGATAATGAGCGACTAGTAGCCCTGGTAGATAAAATGTTGACACTTAATACGGTACACTTCGTCTCCAGCGCAAGTGTGGCGCAGCTGAAAATGGTGATGGGTCAAGTCCATAGCCCTTTTCTATTGAAATTTGAGCACGACCCGCTGCCCGTAATTCAAAAGGAATTTGGAGGCAAGCGCCAGCTGTTTCTAGCCAATCCTACAGCGGAAAACAAAACGGCTACTTTTGTCTTGCAGGGGGAGTTTGCGCTTTCGAGCTGGGACCCGCATACCGGCGAGATTATCCAGGAACCTCGCGGCATCTCCTGGGGCGGGAAAACGACCCGCGTGCAGGTTGAGCTAGCGCCCTTTAAATCCCTGTTTTTAATTGAAAAATAACGAAAAAACCCGATTTACGGATCAGTAGATAAAATGGAGAATTATAACAAATATTTACCCACTAGCGAGCTGGATAATAAATGGGGTATGACATTGCTAAATGTCGGGTGCGGACAGATTTATAGTACCGATGTTTATCCTGCTGCCAAGCATCCCGAGGCCTATGAATTTAAGTGGCAAAACGGACGTATATTGCGAGAATACCAATTGATCTATATTTCGCAAGGAAAGGGCATTTTTGAATCGGGCAGCTCCGGCCCCCAAAATATAGAGGGCGGTACCATTATATTACTATTTCCTGGTGAATGGCACCGTTACCGGCCAGACCCGAGTACCGGATGGGTAGAATACTGGGCGGGATTTAAAGGACATCTTGCCGATTCCGTTGTGGGCAGTTCTCTGTTTGATAGACGGGCGCCGTTGATCGTTACAGGCGCGCATCCGGACATCATTAGTTTGTATGAGGGAATCATGGCTCATACGCGCTCGGAGTTACCCGGCTATCAGCCATTGGTCGCAGGGATGGTTGTGCATCTTCTTGGGCTCGTGTTTGCCTTGAGCAGGCAGCGTACCTTGACTGATGAGCGAGGTGACCAGCAGCAGCTGGTGCAAAAGGCTAAGGTTCTGATTCGGGAACTGGCGCAGAGCAAAACGGCTATCCAAGAGGTAGCCGCGAAGCTGCAAACGGGTTATTCGCACTTTCGCAAGATATTCAAAAAACATACGGGCCTTGCGCCCGGACAATACCTGAATCAGTTAAAGATCGAGCGTGCTAAAAGTCTTCTTTTATATTCCGATAAGCGGGTTAAAGAGATAGCCTATGAGCTAAATTTTGAGTCGGAAAACTATTTCTCTAAATTTTTTAGACAAAAAACGGGACTATCACCACTCGCATTCAAGCAAGCCTACTGCGTGACTCACGCAAATGCGTAAATGCCAAAATATACCGTATATATGTCATTTTAGTTAGGCTATAGTCTCCCGCCCGCCCCTATATTCGTAGTAGCATTTATAAATCGTGAATTAAATTATCTTCTTTATGGCATATAAGCAGCAACTTCATGTGGGCATTTTAGGTATTGGTCTAGAAGCATATTGGGAACAATTCGACGGGTTAAAGGCCCTGCTAGAAACGGATTTAGAAGTCGTGTCGGCACGGATTGGAGGATTTAGCGCAAACTGCTTAAATTTCGGGCTCGTTGATAATGTCGACCGCGCTTTTCAAGTCGGTAGCCTCTGTCGCAGCAAAGAGATCGACCTGGTGTTTGTCCACTGCTCGACCTATTCGCTCTCGGCTACACTTCTGCCGATCTTGCAGCGTGCTAAGGTGCCCGTTATAATCTTAAACCTTTCCCCGCAGGGGGCGATCGATTACCAAAACTTTAATAAGCTCTCTAGTCGCCGCGCGATGACTGGGCAATGGTTGCGCTTTTGTGGCGCCTGCCCCGTTCCCGAGATTGCCAATCTCATGAGCCGTCTAGGCATGCCTTTCTATGAAGTGACCGGGCTGTTGGATGAAAATGATCCCTGTTGGCAGCAGGTTAGCGAGTGGATCGCTGCGGCCATAGTCGTAAAAACGATGGCCTCTAACCGTATGGGCGCTATTGGTACCTACTATTCGGGGATGTTAGATATCTATACAGATCTGACAAAACAGCTCGGAACATTTGGCGGTCACATCGAGATACTCCCGATCGACGAATTGACAGCGATACGAAAGCAGATAACCCCTGAGCTGGCCCAGGCTCGCGTAGAAGAGTTTTACCGGCAATTTGATATTCGGCCCGATTGTGAAAAGGATGAATTAACCCGCGCGGCATATACTTCAATTGCGCTAGACCAGCTGGTGGAGACCTATCAGCTTGGGTCTATCGCTTACTACCACAAAGGTGTCCCTCAAACAGAGAACGAAGACACCATAACATCCATCATACTCGGTACATCGCTGCTTACCGCGCGCGGTATTCCGGTGGCCGGAGAGTACGAGATTAAAAATGCACAGGCCATGAAAATTATGGACGCCCTGGGCGCTGGTGGATCGTTCACCGAATATTATGCCCTTGACTATCAAGACGACGTTGTATTAATGGGGCACGACGGTCCGGGCCATATCAAAATTGCCAATGGAAAAACAAAAGTACGGCCGCTTGAGGTTTACCACGGTAAAGTTGGTAAAGGGTTAGCCGTGGAGATGCAGGTGAAAATTGGTCCCGTAACCCTGCTTTCTGTTGTAGAGAACGCCGGAGGTGAGCTGATGTTATTATTCGCCCAGGGTGAGTCGGTCAAAGGTCCGATACTTGAAATCGGAAACACCAACAGCCGCTATCGGTTTGCAATAGGCGCGCGTAATTTTGCACAACAGTGGAATAGTCACGGCCCTGCGCATCACTGCGCAGTGGGATTGGGGCTGCAGGGTTCAAAAATAGAAAAGATTGCAAAGCTGTTGGGTATTCGATCGGTAAAAGTGTGCTAGCAGCCTTTAACGTTCTTTTAGCAGAAGTAACCGTATGATTATTGATTTTTATAGAACTACTTTTGACTTTTGATGAAGTTATATCTCACCAAAACTGTGGTTCAAAAGGAGGTTTTGGTGGGACATAAGGCTATATAACTTGCTAAAAACCCTATTTTCTTAATAATTAGCGTAGTATGAAATGATGTTTCACTAGGTTGTAAATTCTGATCTTTTCGTGCGTATAGTTATTTGAAGCGAAGGTACATTGTCATATTTCAATATAAATGAACAAATATCCCACCGATGTTTCACGTAAAGTTCCTTGTGTTTTCAAATTATCAGCGTACGTAAAACTAGTGGCCGGATGAGTCTGAGAACGTTTTTTAAAAAATTATGAAAACAGTTTGGTAAAACTTTGCTTATATTACTGATCTACTTTTGTTGCAGTACATCAACTGTGGAACCCCATAACCGATGATCTTGTGCGCGTACACCGCCGAACTTCCGGCTCGCAAAGGAATCTGTTTTGGAAGAAACAGTATACGCATTCTTGCTAAATGTTGAATATTGCCGATAAATTTCTTAATACGGATGTATTTCACCTAAACGGCAGCAGAATAGATAACCGAAAATTCAGTTTTGCACGCGATAACCTTTGGCTCGTTCCTTCGCTTGCAATTCAGTATAATAATCAATTGACGCAAAATCCCAATTACGGGAAATAAAAATTAAAGATGAAAAAGCAAATTCACATTTTTACCCTTATCGTTAGTAGTATTTTACTGACCCAAAGTCTGCACGCGCAAACGCAGAAAGTGCGTAAACCGAATATCATATTTATCCTCGCCGATGACTTGGGGTATGGAGACGTTAGCGCATATAACCCAAACTCACCGCTTGTTACGCCAAATATCGATCAATTGGCGGCCGACGGAATTAAGTACACCCGGTTCTATTCGGGCAGTACGGTCTGCGCCCCGTCTCGTTGCGCGCTGATGACCGGACGGCATATGGGCAGCGCTTATGTACGAGGAAACGCAAAAGGCAAAGATGGTACGGGTGCGCTGCGCGAGCAAGACATCACCATCGCTGAAATTTTACAGGATGACGGCTACAAAACAGGTATGTTTGGTAAATGGGGATTAGGTGATGTGGAGAGCAAAGGCGCACCCCACCTGAAAGGGTTTGATAATTTTTACGGCTACTTGGATCAATCCCATGCGCATAATTATTATACGGATAGTCTCTATGAAATTAGTTCAGGTAAAACGCAAGTTGTGAAGGTAAGCCATGCGGACTACACGCAGGATTTAATTTCAAATAAAGCGCTTACCTTCATTAAGGAGAATAAAGACAATCCATTTTTTTTATACTTGCCATTTACCCTGCCGCATGCTGAACTCATCGTGCCTGATAGCCTGCTGAAAGCATTCCAAAAAGAAGATGGATCAAGTAAGCTTGAGCCCGAAACACCTTATGTAAAGAAAGGAAATTATAATAACCAAGCGCAGCCTCACGCGGCATTTGCTGCTATGGTCAATAAGTTGGATACCGATGTGGGAAGAGTGGTGGATTTGATAAAAAGCCTAGGACTGGAGGACGATACCTACATCTTTTTTAGCAGCGACAATGGGCCGCATAAAGAAGGAGGGGCCGATCCGGAATTTTTTAACAGCGGTGGCCCTTTACGAGGAATAAAAAGAGATTTATATGAAGGTGGGATTCGCGTGCCATTCATAGCAAAGGTACCTGGAAATGCTCATGCAGGTTCGCAAGTGGATGACCCATGGGCATTTTGGGATTTGTTGCCTACCTTTACCGATATCGCTAATCTGCAAGCCCCAAAAGATATCAACGGCCTTTCCTTTCAGGCATCTTTAACTGGTGTAGAACCGCATGCCAAACATTCAAGCTTATACTGGCAGTTCAATGAACAGGGCCTTTTAAAACAAGCCGTTTCTGGTGCGGAGTGGAAGCTCATTCGCTTTAAAAAAGAAGGTAAACCCGAACGCCTTGAGCTCTATAATCTATCAAGCGATATCGGGGAGAAAAACAATGTTGCTGCGCAAAATCCGAGAATCGTGAAGGAACTTTCAGCCCAGCTGAAAAAGGAAAATAAAAAACCAGAAAACCCCACGTTTGATTGGTCCAATATGGAGAATTAAACCGTATCCAATATTATTAATTGGTAAGGTTTCCTGATTTCAATACTACGGTATGCACATACGTTTTCACCGGTCTATACGTTGCACATAGTCAGCCTATAGACTGGTGAAATCTGTGAAGAATACATTGGAATGTGTTGCTAAATTCGACTTACCAGTCTGTATTATTAATTAATTTTTGCCTTTTTCCTTTTGTTCCACCAAACCAAAAAACCAGTTATGGGTAAGCTTGCACAGATCAAGCTAATCAAAAAAGCAAATACTTTACCTGGCAGACCCAAAATGGAACCGACATGGATATCGTAGTTCATCATCGTTAATCGATCTGCGAATTTTGATTCATTAAACTTGCTCCCGTTCATCTCGAGCGGCTCTAATGTATATCGATCATAGAAGTAAGCGCTTTGATTGTAGTAAGAACCCTCGTTGTGATAAATCAGGATCTCATAGGAATCGTCCTCATCCTGCAAGATTGGTGTCATGTACATCCCGCCGATCTTATCTACCTGCTTTATGGTAGCATACCAAGCGCTGTCAAGCGGAGTCATCGGGCCGCTCCACAATCGGTCTTTTTGGGAGATATCCGAATGTGGGTGGTGATGTTCCTGCTTATGCTCGCCCATCGAAGCGATGAAATACAGGCCTTTATCAAACCAAGCAAAACTCCACACCAAGCCCGTCACCGCTAAAGCGAGCGCAAATAGCAAACTGTAAAAACCTAGTACGTTATGAAGGTCATAATTCAACCGTTTAAAACGTCCGCTCCATTTTATTTTAAAGCTTTTGCCTCGCGCGGTACGATTCCATTTCTTGGGCCACCACATGATCATCCCGGTTATTAGCAGTGCCAAAAAAATGAGTGTTGCAACCCCTACAATGGGTCTACCTATCTCATAAGGAAGCCAAAGAGCTCTGTGTCCATCAATAATAAAGCGAAAAAAATCAAACTCACCGGTACCGATCGTTTGCTGCTTCTTAAGGAAGCTACCCGTATAAGGATCCATAAATACGACAGAGAATGTGCGTTTTCCGTTTTCCATTCCTGAATAGCCGATCGCTGCTGCCCCCTGCTCATTGCTGTAAGTTAATCCCGTAGGACGGGCATCAGGCATATATTTAGAAGCGGTGTCTAACAAAAGGCTTGGTGGAACAAAACCGCCCGATTGCACCTGCACGAAGCGCCATGGCTCTAATGCATCTTTAATTTCCTGCTGAAATGCATAGAAACAACCTGTGATGCTCACAATGAAGACAATTGCCCCCGAACTCAACCCTAACCACAGGTGTAGCCAGTCGCTTATTCGTCTAAATAGACCTTTATTCTTTTTTTTAGTTTTCCCGCTCATTCCAATGAATAATCCAATGTCCTTCGTGAAAAAGACATTGGATTGTATTTATCAATTATTAAGTTTTTACTTTATCTGACCTAGCCCCCCGACGAACGAGGCCTCAACTTCCGCTCCTTTGCGTGCGGTTGCTTGGGCAAGATCAATTTCGTAGATATTAATTATGCCGTTTACTTTTGCGGCAGCATAAGCCTTACCATCTCTATGGAAAGCAGCGAAACTTCTACCGCCTTCGCCGCTGAATGTCGGCGTATCTTTTACAGTGGTGATTGATTGTTCGGCAAGATCTACAATAGCAAATTTCAAGTTGTCATCTGCCCACTGCGTCGCCTGAGCGCCCGTGGTTATGGATGCAAACAGTTTATTATTGCCTATATAAATAGCGTGTATAATTCGTCCGCCGTTGTCTGCCTCTTCAGTGTTGAAATAATAGTCTTTGTCAAATTCGTCCGATCCAGAGGCGATCTTTAACACGGCCGGCTCTTTTGTTCGTTGCGTGTAACCAAAACCGGAGTGTGATATGGTATAGATATCGCCTGATTCTGTTGCAAAGATACCCGATCGCGTGTTAAATGCACCGGCGGGCCCAGTACGATCGTCTTCAATAATTTTCTCCAATTCAAATTCCGGATAACTGTAAATGGCTACATAGGCTTTATCCGTTTTAGATGTTACCCAATCTACATCATCGAAAGGTATCAATGTTTGGAAGGCCTGATTACCACGGACCGCAATACCCGAATGTAACATCCACTCATCACCGATAGGGAAAGTCGCTTTGTCTACCTTAATTTTCTCCGTACGGGTTATTGCGTTAGATGCGACGTCTATTGTCAAAAATGACATATCGGTGCCATCAGCAGGGCTTGAGGGTAGGGTGACGGCCAATGCCGTTTTGCCACTTCCGTCGAGGTCTTGCGCGTCTACAGGTCTAGCGTTTAGGTTCAAGCCGGTTTTTAGAGCCACCTGATTGGATGCATCGAGATAATACGTATTAATATCAGTTAGGCCTAATCCACCAATACTAAAGAAGTAACTGCCTATATTTAAATAATCGCGGTACCCATCTTGTAGTATGCCGTTATTAATAAGGGAAAGCTTACCGCTCATGATATCGTTCGTATGAAGCACATAATTTGTTGTCCCTTCAGTGGTAGTAACACCTAAACCTAATGTGTAGATATTATCGCCTTCGATAGGTGTCGGTGACGTGTCATCGTCGTTGCTGCAGGAAGCTAAGCTTACCGCTAGAGCTGCGTATAAACTGCTTTTGAAAAATTGTTTTAGTTTTAAGGTATACATTTCTGTTTATCTAATGGAAAAATCTATTTTTTTATAAAATATCGAAGTTTGAGAAAAAACGAACGCCCGGGTTTCTGCAGTAAATAGTTGTCGTACAACTTACCATTAGCCACATTGCGACACTCGAAAGCGATCACATATTTTCCACCCCCTAGGGTATAGTCGGCGAAGATATCGTGTGAAATTTGGCGCGGAATACGATCTTTATTATCTCGGCCAATCTGATTAGGTGTCAAATAATATTTTTCTACATAACTAACACCGTAGTTCAAATTTAAAGCGTTATCATTATTTGGGGAAGGGTGAAACCGCGCGCCTAGGTTCGCATTACCGAAAAGATAGGGCATATTCGGTAGACGGAAGCCGTAGTTTAGATTTGGGTTTTGTTGGGTACCGTTCAGATTTTCACTTGTAAGAAATTTTGTACGGTCATTGATATCTTGGTAGGTCGCATTCACGCTAGCAAATAACTGATTGTTCCAAACATAACTAACCGATGCCTCGGCTCCGGTTGTTCGCACGTTCCCCACATTTATATACTGTCTGTCGATTGGTTGTACCTGTTGTTGGTCTTGCCGAATATAGTCTTTAGCGTTCCGAAAGATAAAATTCCCTTCCATGTTAAGACGGTGTGATCCGTCGGACAAAATGGTGTATAATACGCCTAAGTTTAGGTTGTCACTTTTCTCCGGTTTAAGGTTGGCGTTACGACGGACATACAATCCATCACCCAATAGTTCAGTTGCTTCGGGTAGGCGATAAGTATGTTCGTAAGATGCTTTTGCCTGCAATTGAGGTGTAACGAAGTACGCGGCGGCGGCACCGTAGCCGAAATGTGTTTGGTCCATTTTTGTTTCCACGTAATCAGCCACGGTATTTGTTGATACATTTTCAAACGATTCAGCTTGAAGATTAAATAGTTTACCGAATACCGTTGAGGTGAAACGGTCGTATGTTGCTTGCCAAGCTAGCCCCATAGTCTGTTTGCGGAGTCCCTGTGGCAACAGGAACGTGGGGTTGTTTGGATTCTCTACATCGCTCGATTTTCGTTTAAAGTCCGTCAGCGCGTAGTTTAGCGAAATTGCGTGGTTATTATTGACCGAGTAAGCTAGATTTGCGGAGGTAAGGAATTCGTTATCTTTATTTTTGAGCTGCGTACGGGAAAGTTCTGCCGTTGTGGTAGGGACGGATTCCCCTAACCAATTATAACGTAATCGCGTGGTGTCGGTGAAATTGTTCGTCGTAAGGTTATAAGCGCTATAAAGTGTGAAATCCAGGCCTTCCAAAAACATATCGGATTTTTTATACTTTAATGTCGGAATAATGGAGCTACTTTTAGACGTTCGGGCACCGAATACTTGTTCCATGGTTACCCCCGTTTGAATATCTTTGTCATTGCCCGATACAACGGCACCGAAAAGCAGGTGATCCGCATAGGATCGGCCCGTGATACCAACATCGACTTGCGCACCAATAGAGCGGTAATTATCATGGAATCGCTCGACTTCCTGTGCTGGCATGTCTTGGCCGCTGACTAAGTCGATCGGTTGTACGTTGATTTTATAGTTATTATCCGAATAGTTGTAAAAGGCGTTTGCGCGCACGGTAAATCCATTACTGGCGTCTGTAAAAGCACCATTAACGCTCGCTTTATGGGTATTGAAAGATCCGTAACCATAAGAAGCGTCAAGATAATTAGCATCCGGACGAGTAACAATATTAACTGCTCCTCCCAGCGCATCGGCCCCAAGACTCACCGGGAGCACGCCCTTATAAATTTCAATCCGTTCCGCCATGGTAGCGGGTAAATTGTTCAGTGTTAGCGAGGAACCGAAATTATCCATCGGAAGCCCATCAAGAAAAAACTTCACCTGTTTCCCACTGAATCCGTTTAAAGAGAAGTTGAATGTTGACCCTAAACCTCCGTCCTCACGGATGCGCACGCCGGTCGTTCGATTTAATGCCTGATTAATATCTACCGAGGAGTTATAAAGCTGCTTGGCGTCAATGACATTCACGTTGAAGGCTTGTTCTTTTACCTTTCTGATTGCTGTTTTTCCCGTAACAAGCACTTCGCCAACTCGCACGTGTTTTAGGGTATCGACTGGTATGGTGTCGACAAGAGATTGGGCGGCCAAATTTGTTGTGGTGAGCATTAAAAAAGGTGTTACAATTGCCCATAAACAGTTTTTGAATCCCAAAGATTTCAAATTACAAAACATTTTTAGCCTTCTATTTAGAATCAGATTAAATTAAAAGCAATGATAGGATAATTTTGCGAAAAATCAAAATAGAGGATTCTTAACGGTGAGATCGATTGATACTTTTTTGTCGTTCTATAGGTTTTCAAAAACGTATTTTTTTTGTGGAATTAAAACTTGGACTTTTGCGGTGTAATATCCAATTGTATTCTGATAACTAATTCTTTGTCGTGCTGTATTCGGTCAGACGCAAGGCTCTAGAAGCAATATAAAAAGACATCAGAAGTCGGAACTACAAAGTCGGAGACGGATAATCCAGTAGTGCGCTGGTAAAATTCAACACGGGTCAGCGTTCTATTCCTATATATTAGTAACAGGCAGTTCGATGAATAACTGCGAACATACGGATCAACTTATGAAAACAAGTGGGATTTTTGATCCCATTGCGCATCTATCAATGCTTGAAACTCGATTAGGCGCATCTGGAATGCAAGTTTTTTAAAAGAACGCTATGCGAGATATGTTGACTGTCACCGCTTTTTGAAACTTGCGGTAACCTGTTTTATCATGCGGAAGAGCAGAGTTAATTTCGTCAATTTTGTTAGTCTATTGATCTATAGTAGAACTTGGAGGTCCCTCCATATCGCTTAACTCAAGTTCTAATGCCTTGTTGCTTAGTTGTACTTCAACGAAGGAGAGGACTAAGGACATCGTGAAAAATAAAAGACTTAGTGCAAACGAGATTTCGGCAAAGACGATACTGTCCGCATAAATCCCATACACACATAAGATGCACGCGATAAAACTTACTATACCAAGCCCTTGCATGTGTTTTAGCAATTTAAGACGGAAACGAAGATTGCCAATTTGACCTTTCAAGACAGCCCTTTTCTCGTGTGCCAAATATTTAGCATGAAGGCTTCGTACAAGGGCTGCTAAGGCCAGAAATCGATTCGTATAGGCGAGCATAATTAGACTAATAGCGGGAAATAGCAAAGCCGCAGTGCTGTAAGTTATCATGGGTAAAATTTGATTTAAGTTCTTCACTCGTCACTAAGATAATAAACAAAATGATAATGTATTAGTTATGCGCGACTTCCGGCGTGTTTTGGTTGTACTAATCTTTGCCGTTCCCGTCATATTACCGCGGTATAATGATTACCCCCAACTATCAGAGGAATACTACGAAGTAACAAGTGAAGTATTTCATTGTTGGTGACAAAAGCCGACCATGTCGTTCTAGAACCCGAATAGGGGAACATTTCTTTTTACAAACTTATTCCCAACAGCGATTTTTGTCATATGTTTATTTTTGAAAGTAATTGTGGAAAATCTTATTTGAACCAAACTGTGTAATGAGCTGGATTATTTTGGGTGTCCAATAAAATCTGATCCGTGCTCATTCATGTCTCGTCGTAGAAAAACTTTCCAACAAGTAACCATTAGTCCTAAAAAGATCTTACAGGTATTATTCGTATATTAATATTCCCGACTACGATAGTTTGATTAGACAATCAACGCAGCACTGAACACAGACTACTGATTAAAAATGAATTAAGATTGTTTTAATGCTGGTAAATTTCTACAATTGTTTTTATTAAAAAACTTTATCAACTTGTCTTTATTTCTTATAGACAATATAATTCTCCTTTCATTATTTTTTTTTATGGACAGACCATATTCGGAATTGGTAATATAACTCCAACCATACTTTCTAGAAAACCGTATACCCCATCCCAAAAAGTCAGATAATGCTGAAATCTTGACAATTTCAACATCCTTTATCTCATTCCAGTCAATACTTTTATTGAAGAATGGAAAGAACCTATATTTAATTCTCTCTTCATTTATTTCAACTCTTAATCTCACAAAAGCTAAAAATATCCCCAGCGCAAAAAATCCTATAGAAAAATATATAATGGATTTATCATTGCTCTTAGACAATCCATAAAAAATAAAAAAAGCAAATTGAATAACAAATAATGCTAAAATGAACTTGGGTAAACCCGTTTCTTCTTTAAATTGATCCGACATTTTTGTATTAATTGAATAATTAACTTTTTTAAGTTCTTAAAATTTGTATCGATATTTTGATCCAGCCTGAATAAATACATCGGATAGATCCAAATTATGAATTATTCTTATTATTTCTGTATTTTCTTGAACCATTTCGCTAATTGCAAACATTTTGGAATACTTATCAGATGAAAGCATCGATTGCTCAATTAATTTAGTGCCAAAATTCATCTTGTTTTCAATTTCGAAGAGATTACCTGAGTACATTGCTGCTTCTAGATCGTTGAACAATGAAGGATACTTTGTGTTTATAAATGAAACCGAAACTGCAGATAATTCTTCGATCGAATTTTTCATTGTTTTCATCCAAACTTTTTATACGTTTCAATTCTACCAATATATGACATTTCAAAATACGATGATAAAAAACCAAATCAACAAAGTAATATTCATCACCCATTAACAATCGTTTTTGTCGGGCTTCAAAGCAAAATCCGTTTCCAAGTTCAATAATAAATTGTTGCAAATGCACAATTAGAGCTTGTTCTAACTCGTTCTCTTCAATTACATGAGGTTGATTGATATTGAGAAATTAGAAAAAGTAATGAGATTTTATTAAATCCGTAGTTTGTTGAGGTTTTACCTTTTTCATTACCTCGTCAAAAGCTCCTTTGTGATTATCGGATAATCCAGCCCTTTCATAAGCGAGCGTGTTGATCTGTCGTTTGAGTTCTTTTACACTGGGCTGTGTTTTTAAAATTAGCAACTCGTAAAATGCCTTTTCATGACATCATCTATTTTGATGAGTTCAGTAAAGTGGGTGTAAGAAATAGATTGAAAAATACTAGAAAAGTGAACTAAATCGTTATTTTTATTATCTTTTTGCAATTTTTGGGTTGTCGATCCAAGAATTGGTTTTTGGATATTTGAAAGCGTGAAATCTTCAAAGAAATCCGTAGGGACCAGTTTTTTGAATTCTTGGGTTACCAACCCAAGAATCTGTGGATAGGTGTCGTAAAACTGTCGGCAGCGGGACAGTTCTGGAGCTGACAGTCCTTTGATACTGATATTTTTCGCTAAGTTCTCAAGCAATTTAACTCCATATTCAGCACGGTCACTTCCGTTTTGCTCAAACTTTACAATGTAAAATCCAGAAAGCCAATTTCTGAGTGTAATATGTATGTTTACAGCTTTCACGGCATTTTGCTGTAAAAACTCGTTAGTCCGCTGTATGCGAAAAGTTAATTTTTTAAAATTCATTTTTCACCTCTTAATTGATTGTAAATATAGCCAAACGTACTTTGCGTTTTTGCTGCTAGTATAATGCCATTCATTCCTTAGAACGAATAAGGCTATAAAGGATTCAGCTTGGCCTGCTATGAGGAATAGAAGTTTGGCTGGAGACTGACCAGTCGGTTTAATCTGCACCCCGGCGCAGTTAGCAAGCGAGTATAATTTAGAGCATCAATTTCGCAGATGCTCTAAACGCCTCGATTCACGTGAAATGCCGCTAATTGCCTTTTAACTGCTTTAATAACCATTCATTGACTTTCTCTCTTTGCAGCGGGTAAGTCCAATGCCCCGTTTCTTGCACGAGATATAAATCTTTGGGTGCTTGGATTAGATTGTATGCCGCGTAGATGGACGTTGGTGGACAGGTTTCGTCGTTATAGCCCCAGGAATAGAATCCAGGAACTTTCACCGAACGGGCGAAATTGACAACATCATAATAAGCAGATACGTTAATTTTGTCTTCCTTTTTTAAATACGAAGCATTCCCTTGTGTAAACATATGCGGCCACCCACCAGCTCTACCGTGGAGGTAACCCGTCAAGTCGCTAAGGGCAGGGTAGAAGCTGGCTAAGTGTTTGACCCGGCTGTCAAGGGCTGCGGTGACGATAGATAGCGCTCCACCCTGACTACCGCCGTAAACCGCTAAATTGGATCCATCGAATTCCTCGAGCGAGAAAATATAGTCGATTGCACGAACGCAACCTAGATACACGCGCTTGTAATAATATTTGTCCCTGTCGTCAAGGTTGAAATAATTGTATCCTCTTAGCGCCCCACCACTCAGGTTATTGTAGAGCTCCTTCTCATAGGTGACCGGGATGCCGTGGATGCCAATCTCCAAGGTGATCACCCCCTGTTCTGCGAGAGCAATATTTCCTTGGTATGGACGGATACCTGCGCCCGGGACTTGCAAGAGTGCAGGATACTTTCCTTCTGTTTTTGGTTTTGCTAGGATCCCGTATACCCGGGCACCAAGCTCGTAGTTTTGAATGCTAACCTGGTAGACATCGACTTTCTCGTTGCTGCGCTCGGGCAAGAAGGTAAGCTTGGTATCCATCGGAATCTTTGCCGCTTCCTCTTTCGCGTTAGTCCAGAATTCCTGGAAGTCATGGGGTAAGGTTTGCGTCGGTTTGATATTCAACGGGGAAAATGCTGCAGTCGCTATGCCACGGTATTCTTTTCCATCAACCTTTACCCATGCCTGACAGCGTAAAAAACCGGGTTCTTCAAGTGTAGCATCTTTGCCCAGCATGGTTGAAGTGCCGTTTGATTTAATTGTCCCTTGTTGGGTGGGCAACATTTTCTCTAAGCCAATCTCATAGTGCACTTCGGCACCTTCGATCGGAACTTGATGCGCTAAAACCGTCACGGTAAAGCTGGCCTTTTCCCCTACCTGATAGGTCCAGTCTGCTTTGTTTGGGCTGATTAGTACCTGGACCGGATCAAAGGTTCTGGATTGGGCGAATAAGGTCCCACTCAGGAGCGTGAGGTACAACACGCACAAAAGAGAAGATAATTTTTTCATTACTATAGCTTTAGTTGAAGATTCTGGTTAGAAATCACATATAATATTTAAAAATAGGAATTTTTAGAGTGATTTTGCAATAATATTTGGCAGCGATGATCGGGCGTAGCGTCCTTGCAACGGAAAAGTCAATCCGTTTTAATTTAAAGCATAGGAAATGTATCTTTGAGAGGCAGCATTGAATTTTCCCCTGTTAACCGTGCCCATTTTTAAGCGCGATTCCAGCTATATTTTATCCTGCACACTGACCGCTATTGTAAACATTTTGAAACCTACGTACCTTGGAAAACTCTATTTCAAACAGAAAACCATCGGATCGCCTGCTGTCACTAGATTTTATGCGCGGTCTTATTATGTTTTTACTAGCGCTAGAAGCCAGCGAGCTTTATAACCATCTACGCAGCGCAACCAACGAGCACACCTTTGGACAGATATTTATCGGCCAATTTTTTCATAATGGTTGGCATGGCCTTCATTTTTGGGATCTTATTCAGCCGGCCTTCATGTTCATGGCCGGTATCGCGATGGCCTACTCATTGACAAAGCAAACCAGAAGCGGATTGTCCTGGAGAGATCGATTTTTAAAAACCTTGCGGCGGTGTGGCTGGCTATTGTTTTGGGGCATCTTTAAGCGCATCAGCAGCCCCGAGTGGTTTGCTTGGGATGCGCTTGATGTGACCGATATTTTGACTCAGCTAGCATTTTGTACAATGATCGCCTTTCTACTGTTTAATTTAAAGTTGCGGTACCAAATAGCAGCTTGTGTTGCGATACTAGCGCTAACAGAATTTTTTTATCGGATTTGGGCAGTGCCCGGGTTCGATCAAGGTTATGCAGGAATTGGGAACTTTGGCAATTGGATCGACTGGATTCTGTTTGGGCAAAAGGACAATACTTATGTTTTTATTAATTGGTTGCCTACAGCGGTGCATACCATAGCCGGTGTTGTCGTGGGTAAGTTGTTTATGGCGTCCTATAATCCGATTTATCGGCTCGTGGGTACTGGGGGAGCTCTTCTCGTGGTAGGCTATGCCATGGATGCCCTAGGTATAACTCCTATAGTAAAACCAATTGCCACCAGCTCGTTTATGGTCACTTCCTTAGGTTACTGTTTATTGATCGTCGCTGGATTATATTGGTGGATTGATATGCGTAAAAATCGCAAAGGATTACTTTTCTTCCAAGTAATTGGGATGAACTCGATTTTCATCTATCTGTTTTTCGCTATTGTAGGACAGAATTGGCTGAATGAATATGTGCTCATGGTTGTTCAGCCGGTATTTGCTAGTGTGGGGATTAGCCCCGCTGTTATACTACTGTTAGCATCAGTCTGCGTGTTCGCTTTAGAGTGGCTTTTATGTCTCTTTCTTTACCGCAAAAAGATATTTTTTAAGCTTTAGTCGTTTTCTGATTATTTGCAGCGTTCGTATAAAACGGCGGGAGGCCCGCTTTGCGCTAAGGAATTAAAACAACATCATATTATTTTTGTTCTCTAAAAACAGACAGAATAATTTTTTAATTACGGAATATTATTTCATGCGACGGCGAACATTTATAAAAGGTACGGGCGCAGCAGTATTGGGCACCGCATTTGGCGTGGAGTCATTAAATGCCGCCAGCGCAAACAACAACAAAAGAAAAGTAATGACGGAATCTCAAAATTCAAATAACCGGTTTAGACCGGCAAGCAAAGTTGGTTTTGGTGGCGTAGCCCTTGGAAATGGCTTCAACGCGAATCCTGATATAGAATGTCTACAGGCAGTGGAATCAGCTTGGGATGAAGGTGTTCGATATTATGATACTTCACCCTGGTATGGCCTGGGGATTAGCGAGCGCAGGATGGGCATGTTCTTAAAGGATAAAGCGCGTCAGGAATATCAAATCTCCACTAAAATTGGACGCCTATTACAACCACACGATGACTTCGAGCTCCAAGGGTTATGGAAAGGGAAGTTGAATGCTTCCTACGTATACGATTTCACTGCTGAGGGTGCAAGAAGAAGCGTAGAAGATAGTCTGCAACGCCTTGGAATCGGTTCTTTAGATATTGTGTTTATCCATGATCTTTCGCCCGATAATGGCGACATGAAAGACAACTGGCTTGAATATTTTGATATCGCCGTTAAAGGAGCGATGCCCGAGCTCACCAAAATGCGGGAAGAAGGTTTGATAAAAGGTTGGGGCTTAGGTGTGAACACAACCGAACCGATCTTAAAGACGATAGAAGTGGCTGACCCGGATATTTTTCTCTCGGCTTGTCAATATTCGCTTATTCATCATAAAGATGATTTGAATCAAGTTTTCCCTAAGCTCGCTCAGCGGGATATGTCCATTGTTGTCGGCGCTCCTTTATGCGGTGGCTTTTTGTCGGGTAAAGACCGTTACTTGTATGGCAGCGGCTTTCCAGCGGGGGTAAAAGATAAGCTAGCGGCGTTAAAACAGGTCGCTGATCGACATTCGGTTGACCTGCGAACCGCGGCATTGCGTTTCTCTGCCGCGCCGGATGTGGTCTCAGCCGTTATCCCAGGCGCACATACCGTTCAACAAGCGGCAGAAAATGCAGCTTCATTTAAAACCAAGATTCCTGCGGCGTTTTGGGAGGAGCTAAAGCTTAAAAAGCTAATCGAAGAAAATGCGCCGACGCCTAAATAGTGTGAGAGGGGCTTGTACTTTTGGAAACGGAAAAGCGCATTTGCTGATGTGCCAATATCAGGGCGGTGAATCTTAGCGCACTTTGTATTGTTTCAGTAGGCGCACGCTCGGTGTTATTAGGCCCGGTGTACGTTTAATTTGTTGCTTATTTTGCTTGATTGCAGAAACGGGTATGGGAGCGTTATTGCCATCTTTTTCGCGCGAATTTTTAACTAAAATCCGTATACTTGCTTTGCACTGCTGTTAACCAATATGTTTGCACAAAAAGAATTTCGTTTTGATATCGCTTTTTTACGCGCTCTCGCCATTCTAGCGGTCCTCCTGTATCATCTGCGCGTACCTTATTTTAGCGCAGGGTTCGTTGGAGTGGATATTTTCTTTGTGCTTTCGGGGTATTTGATGACAGATATCATCCTGGGCGATCTTTCCATCGGTAAATTTCGTTTAGTTGACTTTTATCGAAGGCGCATTCGGCGTATCCTTCCTGCGCTGATGGTACTTATTTTAGTATTTCTACTGCTGATTTACCTGGTGCTCGGCATAAAGTTATACGACTATAGCAGATTTGCTTTTTCCAGTAGCCTATTTGTCTCGAATATTTATTATTACTTGAATTCGGGATATTTTCAACCCGACGCTAGGCTGAACTTCTTGCTGCATACGTGGTCCTTATCGATTGAATGGCAATTTTATTTTGTTTATCCGCTTATTTTATCTGGGCTCTATAGCGCGGGCGTAAAGGGTAAACGAATGTTAGGCTACTTCCTTTACGGTCTAACGGCATTGTCGCTTGCCTCGATGTTATACTATGCCCAGCGTGACTCTTCTTTTGCCTTTTATATGTTTCCTACAAGGGCATGGGAGTTGCTCGTTGGTGGAGTAGTGTTTATCCATCAACAAGATATAAAGCGCGGCTTATCGGTCGTAGCGCGAAACGCTATTGCCGTGGTATGTTTCCTCGTGCTTTTTTGTTTCATAATTGGAATTATTCCGCATAGTGGAGGGTGGCCTTCCCTAATCACGCTTGTGCCGGTGATCGCAACGGCCGGTATACTTTTAGTGCATAGTGATTATAAGCTATACGCCAATAGGGTCACCATATTTATTGCCGATATTTCCTATTCATGGTATCTATGGCATTGGCCGCTTATTGTGCTTTCAGCCTATTTCACATTCGATAGCCAGCCTGGATGGCGGTACGCCGTGTTTTTTGTCTCGCTCGCCCTTAGCGTGCTCTCCTATAAATTTGTAGAGCGCGGTACCTGGATGCGAAACGTTAAATACGTGTTGTATTTATCGGGGATAGTTATCATGACATCCTTTCTTGGAAGGCAGCTTCCCGCGCAGCATATCTTATGGAAGGATCAGGAGGCTTCATTAGCGCAGTTTGCACATCAGTACCCTAGAGCGCTCGCCGCAGAGCAATTTAGCTTTGATCGGGGGCATCTGCTTTCTAAAAGCCCGTTCTCCTCGTTTGATACCACGCGCCTGCTCGCCTTTTCAGAAGCTAAAAAGAATTACTTGCTTATTGGGGATTGCCATGCAGCTATGTTTTATCATACGATCGGAAAGTTAGCCGCGGAAAATAATGTTAATTTACTCCAAGCAACCGGCGATGAAACATTTCCGGTACCGGGCGTTCACTCGCTATATAAAGGGCCGAGTGAGCTTACAAATTATTTATACGACAGTTATTTTCCTGCCCACGGGGAAAAGATCGATAAAGTCATTCTATCGGCCAATTATTCAGGCTATTCCAAAACCGACTTGATAAAATACTTTACGCAAATTGAAACCTATTTTAAGACGATGGGTATTCCCACCGTGTATATCGGGCAAACAGAGAGCTATCGGATCGAGTATCCCGTCGTTCATGTGATGCAGAGCAGATTCGGAATTTCACCCGAAAGGTATCTCGCTAGTTTCCGGGAGAATGCTAATAATTTTTTAAAGGGTTCCTCGATTGCCGATAAATATGTCGATGTGTACCACCCAACAGATATTATCCAGTCAGGTAATAGGCAGACCTATATGTATGATGCCGATCACTTCTCGACATTTGGAACAGAACAGTACCGTACGCTTTTTAAAGACAATATATTTAGGGAACATTAAAAGCCCTACCTAGCCGCGCAGCTCGGAGTGTGAATAATTGTAAAATTACAGGAGTTAGCGATGAAGCAAAGTTTATTTGCCTGTTCGTGGAATGATAAGGCTAGGTCGATGTGCGCGCTGTCCGAAATGATCGTATGGGGTTCTAAGCGGACCTCGATAATCTTTCCGCTTCCATCGGGGTAAGTTTCAAGCAGCGCCGTAGCGTTATCGACATAGGAAAACACCTCAATATTATGCTTGCCACAAACGTACAAGTAGGACATCATGTGGCAGGACATTAAACTCGTCAGTAATAGGTCTTCGGGATTATATAGACTGCCATCACCCTTAAAAGCCTTCGCCGCCGAAATGTTCAAATCCTGTTTCCCGTGGATCGAAACTTGGTGCGTTTTTGAAGACTTATCCCCCGATGTGGAGGCAGGGGGCGTAGGCCATTGTAATGCTGCGCTAAAAACATGTTTGAGACTCATAAGCCTAATATATGAATTATTAATCGCGCCTAAATGGAAAATGAAAAGCCGCTGCCGTTAAAAATGCTATTGAGGTGCTTCACCACCATTTTTAGGAGTAGGTTTTGGGCGTACACCGCGTTTGTAGATGATAAGTCCGTTTAGGAAATTCCGAAGCAACTGATCGCCACAAGGCTTGAAATTGGGATGGTCGTCTTTGCGAAATATCGCGCCCAGTTCGGTTTTTGTCACGCGGAAATCGACCAAGGTTAAGACTTCGATAATATCCTCGTCGGTGAACTTTAAAGCCACCCGTAGCTTTTTCATGATATCATTGTTGCTCATGGCATAAATGTGTTTAGCTGGAAATTTCTAATTTGTTTGTTTTAGCACCCTAGTGCGCCCAAAGATAGCAAAAACTGCCTGAGTTCAGAAAGGGTGATCGTCCATCGGCGCGCGTAGGGGCTTCAGCCTGGGTGAAGATATTTATACGGACTGAGAGAATCCCTACAATTTTGAAAAAGATCAGCTGGTGATACCACGAATGCAGCTGATCAGTGAATGTTGACTATTACAGCGGCTAGGAAAGGTTTTTAAAATGCACAATTGCGCGCGCGGTAAACTTTTCTTGGAGCCGCTTGTTATCTCCACAGTGGTAAAACTTAAATCGATTAATGGTTCTATCCGAATGAATTTGACTTTAGGTTATAGTTATGGAAAAAGATTATTCAGAAAAAGACGTGCAAGAACGTTTAAAAGCAGAAGGTTTATTTGCCGCGTATGAAGAGGCTGTTAAGCTTAAAGATTCGCTAAAAATTCAAACTCTTCTTCAGAAAATTTCAATCGAGGATGACACCATCGTTGCTATTTTAGAAGATTTGGATACCGATATTTCTTCCTAGTGTGCTAGAAATGTACAAAATAGAAAAGTCCGAACTACCAGTGAGCTCGGACTTTTTTTGGTCATGTTTTTTATTGTGAACGATCTGCTTAAATAACTATCAGACCGGGCCGCAGGCTAGTTGGTGCTGGACGCGAAGGTGTCAAAGGCTGTGTTTACTTCCTGGTCCGAAAGTAGGTTTCCTGAATTAATAAGGACTTTATACTTAAATGTCACCGACTCGCCGGCCCCTAGCTTAAAATCTAATGTTTCTTTGCCTTCGCTAAACTCCTTTTGACCCAGCGGGTTTGCTGCAAATAACCCATAACCACGCGCGTGCCAATACGTTGGGTAACCGGTGTTGGCCGTATGGTCGAGAATAACAAGTGAAATGGGTTCCTCACCTATCTGTCCCGTTAAATTAACCCACTTTGCACGCTTGCCCCAGACGCTATCGCCCTGAAGGCCCTCGCTGCTAATGTATTTTCCGTTCACGCCTTCGTTGTTGAGCTGAGCAACCTCGGTCGCAATGCCGTTGGCATCCGTGAACTTTTCTGGCGTATCGGACGGGTGCTCCAGCTCGCGGGCCACGCGAATTCCTATTAACCCTTCTTTGTTATCGCGAAAAGAAACGTCCTGGTCTAAAGCCGTTAATGTGGTGTTTAGGGCTATAGCACGTTGATCACCTTCTTGGCTGAAAACATAGGTAGTCTTTTCACTAAGCAGGCTCGTACCATCTGGCCCTTGCCAGTCCATGCTTACCGATAGGGTCGCTTTATCATCTTCTGCATGTATCTCATCGACTGAAACATGCTTGATTGTGCCGTAACCATCTTTTTTTTCTTCCGGAATAGCCGTCGAATTATTCCAAAAGTCTAATCCGTTCACGTCGCCGTAATTAAACCACATGCCAACATGGTGCGGGTGATCTATGCGCTCTCCCGGCCGTGGGTCTAAAGGCCATCCTCGCGTGACAAGCGTTCCTTTGGTCGTGCGTAAGGGGTATAATACGGGCTTCATGAGCTCTTGGGGATAGATATAGGAAGTAAAGGGCTCGCCGTCAACAGTGATGTCCACGCGCTTTTCGGCGGCGTTCTCCACGATCTGAAAATGTGTTTGTTCTTCAGCGGACTGCCCCGCACAGCCCATAAATAGGGTAAGTCCTCCTAGCATAGCAGTAGTGGACAGTTGAATATTTTTGATCATTTTTCTTCTTTAGTATAATATGTGCTCTAATTGATTAACTGGTAACAACCTCTTGTTTGGCATCATCAAAGGTGACCTTCTTTCCGGTTTGCATCGCTGTTCTTGCCATAATATTTGCCACCGAATGGTTATAGCCCGCCTTCACTGAAGCGTTCGGCGTCTTGCGGTTGCGCACACAGTCCATCCAGTTGCGCATATGGAGCGAAGTCATCGGGTCGCCGCCCGTATTGGCTGAAGTCGCGATCTTAACCGACTCAGAAAGGGTGAACGGCTCTAGGAGGTTGGGCTGCATGCCCATGGCTGCAGCATAGTCCTGGGTGAGTCCACCTTCGGGCGACACTTTGTTGGTATCTAGGTTCAGCATCCCCCCGTTGGAGTAATAGAGTTCCTTGATCGCGCCCGCCGAGTTGGTGAACCGCGATGAGTAGAGCACTTGGAACCCCTGGGACATGTCATCGGTCGGCCCGTAGTCCATGACCGCTGTTGCTGTGTCGGGGTTCTCCCTACCATCTTTCCACATATATATACCGCCGTTAGCCACCACGCTGCGCGGGTGATCTAAATCCGAGAACCAATGTACCGTGTCAATTTGGTGAGCCATCCACTGCCCCCAGATGCCCGAAGAGTAGGGCCAAAATAACCGGTACTCGAGGTATTTGCGCGGATCCCAGGCGACCTTCGGCCGGTTCATTAAAAATCGGTCCCAGTCGGTATCTTGCTCGCGGATCTCGCTGACGAGTTTGGGTAAGCGCCAGCGCCCCGGCTGGTTTACATTCCAGGTCATCTCGACCATGTTGATATCACCAAACTTACCCGACTTGATGTATTCATTAGCCGCAATATAATTGGGTGCACTGCGGCGCTGAGAGCCCACTTGCAATATTTTTCCTGTTTCTTCAACGGCTTTGAGCAAGATCTTCGCATCTTCCATAGTCTCGGCCATTGGTTTCTCGACATACACATCTTTGCCACTGCGCACCGATTGGGCAGCCATCAATGCGTGCTGAAAATCAGCCGTACTAATAATCACCGCATCGATGCCTTTGGCCGCATGCAGCTCATCGTTATTACGATATTTTTTTATCGTGTTACCTGTTTTCTCTTTGATATAGGCTTCCGCTTCATCGCGCCGGCGGTTCCAAATATCCGAAACCCCGACGAATTCGAAGTTAAGTTCTTTGGCATGATTCATAAACGAAGGGCACAAAGTGTCCTTAAATCGATTAGAAAAACCTACGATACCGACCTGAACGCGGTCATTAGCACCCATAATTCGGCTATAGCTCTTGGCGCTTACGCCCATAGCCGATAATCCGAGCACACCCACGCCCACCGATGCTTTCTTTATAAAGTCTCTACGTGAATTTTCAATTTTGTCTTTTCCCATCATAAGTAATTGTTTAAAATTTATAATTGTATTGTTGCGCTAAAAATAGTCTGCTAAATTAATCAAACCACAATCTGTTGCTTTCCGGTTTTAGTAGGTCGTCTTTGCTGCACATGCTCGACGGGCCGTAGCCCACGAGCGCTGTGTAAATCAGTGTCTTAAATATACGTATTAATTAATGATTTTCCATCGCGCGATGCCCGCTGGTGTAAGATTCGAGTGCCGTAGTGTTATGGACTTAACTAAAGAATAAAGCCTTTTAGCGCTTCCGAGTTATTGTTTATTGTAATAGTTAAGTGCGCTTGATTGACCTAGTTTGCTGCAGCCTCACAAGATAAGTATGCGCTGTGGTGTATTGGAAGTGGTTTTATTGTGTATTGTAATACATAATTATTCATATTACAGGACAAGCGTTTGCGTAAAGTTGCGCAAACGTTTTCGTTCTGGTAATATTTTTTCATCTTTTTTTCTCTATCATTAAATCGTTACAATAACAAATATTTAACTAACAGTACCTGATTTAATAATCAAACACTAACGACTTGCGCCTTCAACCCAGTCGTAAATATTGAAAATCGTCTGATTAGGTGATACCTAGTTTTCTTAGGACATGAAATATGTTAAAACACACACACTTTGTACCACTAGAAGGCCTTTTGTTTTGTAATCGTGGTTTCTTAAACTGTTTTGATTTATTTCATCGGGGACCTCAGAGAGCTATTAATTCAGATAAAACATCAAAAGCAACTATGTTGCATTTGATGTTTTTATTGTTATATTTGCATCACTGATCGCGGCAGTATTTTAACTAAATCAGCATGCATACTGATTATCAAGTTAGCAATGTGGAACAATTAAATAATTAACAAATGAAAATGAAAAGACACTATCGTTTATTTTTGGCATGCGCCTTTTTTGGTCTCCTAGCGACCACCATCTCATCGTGTAGTAACGATGAGGATGCCGTCGAACCGGTAAGGGAAGGGATCAAACGTTCAGAGCTCATCTTGACCGAAATTACGGGTGAATCGGTGGAAGCGCATGGTGACCATTTCCATGGTCTTGACGCTGGTACAGAGGGAGATCCAGTCGTAATTTCTTTTAACGAAAAGGGGGACGCGGTAGAAAATGGACACCTCCATTTAGAGGCTGATGCAGCTTATAAAGTCGAGCTCAAATATTGGGATTACAATGATAAAGAAATGCAAAATGAAATTACGGCTAGTAAAACTAATGCCGATCAATATAAGGCGTTTTTAATCGGCGGCGACTTCGTGTTGAATCCGGACTCGCAGACGCAAAGTGGCGCAATCTTCCAACCGCGAGAAAGTACTTACGGCGATGGTACTGCTGTTGATGGGAAGTATGAAGTAACGGGTATTCTTTCGTATTTCACAGTTGGACAGGATAACCAGGGCGCAACAAAGCAAGTTACTTATGTACTGCGTAAATTAAACGGTGATATTAAAGGAAAAATCGAGCGTACGGATTGGAATCGCGATGATTATGAGGCAACCTTTTCGGGAGAAAACGTGCTGGAGCTTACTTTTGAAATCCATGCCGAGGCAGGACATATTCATTAATTGACACAATAGGCCGCACGTGTTGCATTTCGATACGGCGGCTTATTTAACAGATTTTTTTCCTATATACATATATAATGAATTCTATAACCATTGTCAGTATTTTATTTATTTCGGTATTTGTCAGTGGCATTGCTGTACTTTTTATCAAAAGAGATAGCTCAACATTTCTAAAGCTTATACTATCCTTTAGCGGCGCTTACCTTTTTGGTTTGACCATTCTACATCTTCTGCCACATGTTTACCATGGTGCAGGGCAAAATATTTCCACGATAGGCCTCTATATATTGGGAGGGTTTCTGTTTCAGCTTGTTTTGGAGTATTTCTCGCAAGGGGTGGAACATGGGCATATACATACAGATAAGGTGAAGTTAACGGCATTTCCTTACGCTATTTTAATAAGTCTATGCCTTCACGGGTTCCTGGAGGGGATGCCGCTCGCCGGACAGAAGCAGGGGCAACTGGTCTTTGGAATTGCACTGCACCACATACCTGCCGCATTTGCGCTGGCGAGTCTGTTGATTGCAGCAGGTGTTTCAAAAACAAAATTATTACTTTGTATCGCCGGCTTTGCACTGGCGACTCCGCTCGGATATTTAACCAGCATCGAGATCAGTGAAAACGCAGTAGGCGATTTGGCTCCGTATTATAATAAGATGATGGCTGTGGTGGTTGGTATTTTTCTTCACGTATCAACTACGATATTATTTGAATCCGGTTCACCTGATCATCATATCTTCAATAGGAAAAAAATTATTGCCGTTGTGGTTGGGATTCTACTATCGCTAACCGGCCTACTTTTTGGAGATCATGATCATGGACATCACCAGGACCACAATCACCAGGATATACATATGCACTAGTAAAAGCATCCTCACCATTTGATCAAGCTAGTGTTTGTCTATGTCTTTCTGATGCGGAGCTTATACATGCCGATTATTGATCTTTATTCGACAAGCACACCATAAAAATATTCAATATGAAGTTTTCTATTCGTACCGTGATTTTAAAATGTCTCCTATTTTCACTAGTTCTATCTATGGGGTGTACGCATTCTGGAGAACCCATAGATGATCTAAGGGTAGGGCCAGGTGGTTCAAACCACGGGTATTTAGGACAAGTTCTTCCCTGGGGTTTTTCGGTCCGTTCAATTGAAGCTGACGACTCGGTTATTTTGAATATTACGCCCATCAACGGTAAAGGCTGGTCGTACGAGAAAGTCTACCAGGGCGTATTTTTCCAGCAAAACAAGAGCATGAAGGATTCCTTGCAGATTCCGATCAATGCAGGTGTAGGTACATATAAGTTTGCGTTGAAACAGATTTCGGCAGATACGATAATCTACACAAAAGAGGCTAAACTAAGCTTAAGCGTTGATAACTCCGCGCCATACGTTTCTGCACTAGATGTAGGCCTGAATGGGAAAGGAACGGACCTTCATTTGGAAGCCGAATTAGCTGCTGCTAGGCGGATTAAATCTGTTGAAGTAAAGATCCAAAGTGGAGGGGAAATAAGAATATTTGATTTTAATAGTCCCCCATTAAAAGGGGCCGTAACGTATACTTTTCACGAACATATCGACATGGATCAAATGCCTAAAGGTAGCTATCAAGTAACGCTCACTGTGGTCGATTTTACAGGGGAGCAGTCCGATGTAAGCGGGAGGTTTGAAAAATGATCTATCATGCACGGCGTCTCTTTATGAGACGGCGAGCAGAGAGTATGTATCGCCCAATAGATTTAATCCGATCCTCTTTTAGTGTGGTGACATTAGAGCTTGATTAGAATTTTGATTTTCTCCACATAGGTCAGCTAAAATCTGTATTTTGGCAAAAATTCTTGTTTATGCAAATTCTTGTCGTAGAAGATGATAACCGAATAAGTGCATTTCTCATCAAAGGATTAGAGGAGTGCGGCTATCTGGTGACGCTCTGTAAAAATGCGGAGGACGTCCTCAAGCATTATAGCGGCATTCAATGGGATCTCATCATATTAGATATTATGCTTCCTGGAATTGACGGTGTTCAACTGTTGCAAACTTTGCGATATAAGAAAATATATGCGCCGGTGCTTATGTTAAGTGCATTAAATAGCGTACAAGATAAAGTCGCTGCACTAGATTATGGAGCGGATGACTTCCTGACCAAGCCGTTCCATTTCGACGAATTACTGTCTCGAATAAAAGCATTAACGCGTAGAAGTAAACATCAAGGGCAGGTTTCCGCAGATAATACGCTACTGTTTGGTGAACTTTCAATCAGCCTTCAACAGTACAAGGTTTTTCTGGGAGGCGCGGAAATTGAACTTTCCCCCCGGGAGTACAAACTATTAGTCTATCTGGCAGAAAATGCAGATAAAACGGTAAGCCGCGTGCAGATACTCAATGCAGTTTGGGGTATAACGTTTGATAACCACACCAACGTGGTAGACGTTTACATTTCCTATTTACGCAATAAAATAGAAAAAGGGGGTGCCAAATATATTTATACGGTTAAAGGTGTTGGCTATATCTTTAAAACAGACTAGTTATGAAACTTAAGCATCGACTGTCTCTCTATTCTGTCACTATATTTGGTATCGTTATGCTTGCGCTCTCGTTGCTCATTTATTTCGCTTATTATACGCAGATGGAAAAGAAGGAGCGTCAGTCGCTTGAGAATAAATCGCTCCTGGCGGCAATTTATTATTTGGAGCGTGACGAGCTATCATCCTTGGAGCATAGCAATGTGCAGAGCCAATTAAACAAAACTATTTCTCGTCGTAATATTATCGTCTTTGATAGTCTTGATAGTCGTTACGGCGGCGATATGGAAGCTGCCGAGGAAATCCCAAACGGCTTTGTCGCGCAAGTCCGGAATGCGAAAAGTGCATTTTTATCGACCGGCTCTTTTTTGTATAATGGTATTCTTTACAAAGATAATCAAGGTGATTTTGTCGTGATTACCAGAACATCAATGAATGAGTTTCATGCGCAGATGGGCACTCTTTTTCATATTCTCCTTGCCGTATTTGTCGTGGGAATGCTGTTTATATTTTTATTTTCGCAGTATCTGAGCTATATTGCTTATAGGCCAATTCTTAAAATTGTTGATCAAATCAAAGACCGCGATACTAAGAATTTTAATAAGCCCCTAACACTCACCAAGACGTATGCGGAAGTCGAGGACCTGGTGGAAACTTACAACCATTTTGTGACACGTGTTGCCGAAACTTTCAATGTACAGAAGAATTTTATCGATTATGTTTCTCACGAGCTCCGTACACCTATTGCGGCACTACTGGGAACGTTAGAAGTTACCAAAAGTAGAACAAGAAATATAGAGGAGTACGAACAGGTGATCCTGCAGTTGGAGCAATACACGACTGACCTGCAGGAAACATTGGATAAAATGATGCTTCTCTCCGGGGCAAAAACGACTTTTGAGTTTAGTAAGACCCGGGTCGATGAAATCGTGTGGCAATTGGTTGAAAACATGATCCTTTATCATCAGGCACAAATCGAAGTGGATATCCAGGTTGAAGATAATGCAACGCTAGTAGTCGATGGAAATGAGAAACTTCTCGAACTAGCCATTGGAAACATTCTGGAAAATGCTATTAAATATTCCGGAAATCAGGTAGTTAAAATTATTTTTAAGGAATATCAAGGACATTTAGTTGTATTAATTATGGATCGGGGAATAGGTATTCCTGCCGAGGATCTGCGCAATATTAAACATAATTTCTATCGCGGCCATAATACGGCAGGCTATCAGGGAAAGGGCGTCGGATTATCAATGGCCACGGTGGTTTTTACTCTGCATGGGATTACAATATCCATAAATTCTACAACCGCAGGGACAACTGTAGAATTGTCTTTCTAATCAAATTCTAATCTACCGTAAATTTCACTTTAATACGCCAGTATTAATTTTGTGGCAAATGTTAATTAAGTGAAATACATCTATATCTTTTTTGTGACTATCGCGTTTACGCTAGGCGGAAATGCATGCGCGCAATCATTGAGTCTGGAGCGCCTAGAGCAGGACTTCCTTTCAAGCAACTACTTGTTGATTGCCGCAAAATATAATATCGCAGAGGCGCAAGCCAATGTGGTACAAAAGAAGCTGTGGCCGAACCCCTCGTTTTCCGTTGGTGAGGTGAATCTTTGGGCGAATGCTAATAGCGAGTCCTTGCCCCCGCTGCTTGGGAAATATGGCCGCCATCAGCAGGTGTCGTTAGAACTTGAGCAGCTGCTGGAAACAGCCGGCAAACGTAGCAAGCGTGTAACGGTGGCTAAACTGCAGCAGCAGATGGCTCTTACCGAGTTTGAGGCCCTTGTGCGCGAACTTAAGAAGGAACTTCGTCAAACTTATTACCATGCACTAATTCTTAGGCGCAATCAAAAGCAGCTTGATCAAGTCTTTAAATTATTCGAGCAGCTTACCAGCCAGTATGCGGAACAGGCTAGATTACAGAACGTCTCGCACGCCGATTACCAGCGGGTGCAGGCCGAACTTATAAACTTAAAAGGTGAAAGGGCAACACTCGAGGCAGATATTACCCTCACGCTACACACCTTGCGTACGCTCACCCAGCGAGAGGACATTATAATCGAGGGACTAGAAGACGGAAAAGTTTTTGAAAGTCCTCGTGCCCGATTACCGGATGGAATTGAAAATCAAGCCTTGGAGTCGAATATCCGCTTGCTGCAGCGTCAAATAGATGTAGAAATTGCTGAAGGTGAGCTAACCCTAGAAAAGGCAAATGCGAAACCCGATGTGACCTTACAGCTTGGTTACGATCGTGGAGGAAGTATTATGCAAGATTTCATTGGACTTGGACTGAGTATGGACTTGCCGATATTTAATCGGAATAAAGGAAATATCCTGTCGGCAAAACAAAATGTCAGCACGAATAGAGCAAATCAGGCGTCCGCCAAGTGGGAACTCCGATCGAATCTGCGGAAAAACCAAGAGCAGCTATCAAGTTATGAAAATATCCTTTCCGGCATTCCGCCCACCTCCACCGATGAGCTTCAAGCTACCGTTGAAAAGTACAAAAATCATTTACTCAGGCAGCAGATTACGTTGATTGAATTTGTCGATTTTATACAAGCGCTCAGGGATGCCAATTTGACGATACTCACCGTCTGGGAAAACTACAACAACACATTTGAAGAATTACAATATCTAGTAGGAAATGATTTTTAAATATTGCAAACTTAACGCAAGGTGTCTTGCGGCTCTTACCGCATCTTTATTTTTAGTGACTTCTTGTGGAGGCAATGCGGCCCAGGTTGATGCGGAACAGACACCCACAAAAAGAAATTTTTGTCTTGACGCCCAGATGAAAAACTCCGTCGAAATAATGGAGGTAAGTAAACAAGTCATCAGCGAGCAATTGAGCCTTTCGGGGAAAATTGAATACAATGAAAATGACATGACCGTATTTCGTAGTTTACTAGATGGTCTGGTCGAGAATGTGAAGTTCGAATTGGGCGATCACGTGCATAAAGGACAGGTTCTCGCTACCATAACCTCCAGTCAAATTCAGGAACTTTATCAACAGAAGCGCGCTCAAGAGAGCCAAATTTCCATGCTTGAAAAGCAACTTAAAAGCAAAAAAGAAATGGCAGCAGACGGTCTTTTGGCAATGACCGAAGTTCTTGCTAGCGAACATGAATTAGAAAGTGCATGTATTGAACTCGATAGAGTGAAACAAAGTCTCGCCTTATATAAAGCGACAGGCGGTGGAGCATTCCACATACTTGCTCCGCGGGATGGTTATATCATTCAAAAATCCATTAGTGCCGGCCAGAGTATTACGGCAGAAAGTGAACCGCTTTTTTCACTCTCAAATTTGGAAGAAGTATGGGTAATGGTAAATATATATGCCAGCAATTTGCGCTATGTGCATGTTGGCGATCACGTCCGCGTGCGCACCATAGCGTATCCTGATCAGTTCTATGATGGTAAGATCGATAAGATTTACAATGTTTTTGATGACAATGAGCATGTACTAAAGGCGCGCGTGGTACTTTCTAATAAAAATTTGATGCTAATGCCGGGACTTGGCGCCGATATTTTAATTGACATGAGTAATGGCGCAGACACGGCCTTTGCGATTCCAAATCGAGCGAAAGTATTTAATAACAATAAAGAATATATGGTTGTCTACAAAAGCGACTGCCAGTTAGAAATACATGAAATAGCAAGCATTGGACACAATGCGCAGTATACCTTTATCGCAGATACCCTTGCCGCCGGCGAGCGTATTTTAGGAACAAACGCGCTATTGATTTTTGAAGAGTTAAATCAAGACTAACCGTTATGAAGAACTTAGTACAAAAGATCGTTACGTATTCTCTTCGTAATACCACCGCCGTTTTATTCGCCGTGATGGCATTAATTTTTGGCGGTATTTATGCGTTGCGTCATACCGCTATTGAAGCTTTCCCGGATGTGACCAGTACGCGTACACGGATCATTACCCAGTGGTCCGGGCGTGGTGCCGAGGAAATGGAGAAATTGATATCGCTGCCCATTTCCAAAGAAGTGAATAGCATTCCAAGAAAGACGAACGTACGCTCGATATCATTATTCGGTTTATCTGTAGTTACCGTCCAATTTGAGGACGGCGTAGATGATTTTTATGCCCAGCAGTATGTCGCGAATAAGCTCGCCGGAGTTGATCTTCCGGATGGTGCTGAGGTTTCTGTAGAACCTCCCTCAGGTGCTACAGGGGAGATTTTTCGCTATATCATCAAGAGCGACTTGCCCATAAAAGAGGTGTCGGCGATTCAGGACTGGACAATCGAAAGAGAGCTGCTAGGGGTGGCCGGGGTGGCCGATGTAGTAAGTTTCGGTGGAGAAGAGAAAATATACGAAATTCAAATTCATCCCACTGAACTTAAGAATTACGACCTTTCGCCCCTAGATGTGTATGAAGCGGTTTCTAACTCCAATATCAATGTTGGTGGGAATGTGATAGAACAAGGCGATCAAGCGTACGTCGTGCGCGGGGTAGGCTTGTTAGACAAGCAGCAAGATATTGGTAATATCACGATCAAATTGAATGGATCAACTCCAGTGTTGATAAAAAATGTGGCCGATGTGGTTGTCTCTAGTAAACCGCGGCTTGGGCAGGTTGGACTTAACGACCAAGACGATCTTGTTCAAGGTATTGTGATCATGCTTCGTGGAGAAAATCCGTCCGAGGTGATTGCTTCGCTTCGCGAGAAAATAGAGGAACTAAACGATCGAATCCTGCCAGAGGGTACGAAGATAGAAACCGTCATCGATCGAACGAAACTAGTTGATAATACCGTTCATACCGTAGGTAAGAATTTGATTGAAGGGATTCTGCTGGTTTCGCTAATCGTGTTTATTTTTCTATACAACTGGAAATCTACATTAATCGTTGCTTCGGTGATTCCACTGTCCTTTTTATTTGCGATTATTATGCTCAAGATCCAAGGGGTGCCCGCTAATTTGATTTCGATGGGCTCACTCGATTTTGGGTTGCTCCTAGAAGGGACACTTGTTATTGTCGAGACTGTATTCGTGGCGATGACATCCCTCTCGCATAAGGTAGGGCCGGAACGATTTGCTAAGATGAGTAAAATGGGCGTCATCAAGAAGAGTACTGGTAGTGTCGCTTCTTATATATTCTTTGCGCTCATTATTTTGATCGTTGCTTTGTTACCTATTTTCTCTTTTCAAAAGGTGGAAGGAAAGATGTTTACGCCGTTAGCCTTCACCCTTGGATATGCCTTGCTTGGTTCACTTATCTTAAGTTTAACCTATGTGCCAGCGATGTGTAAGCTTCTATTTACGAAAAATATGGATGAACGAGAGAACGCGGTGACGCGCTTTTTTCAACGGGTCATCTATGGTTTATTCAATCAAACATTTACCTATAAAAAGACCACTATCGCCGCTTTTGTTTTCCTACTGGTGGCTTGCATGATTAAATTTGTACACTACGGATCTGAGTTCTTGCCAAAACTCAATGAAGGTGCTATTTATATACGTGCAACCTTGCCTAATAGTGTAAATCTAGCCGAGTCAATAAGATTGACAAAAGAGATGAAACAAACTATGCAGTCCAAATGCAAGGAGATAGATTTTATCTTAACACAAACCGGCCGGCCGAATGATGGTACCGATCCTACTGGTTTTTTTAATATTGAGTTTAATGTGCAGCTAACCGAATCCAGCCAATGGGTACGGAACGTGTCCAAAGAGGATATTGTTCACGAACTTCGCGAACTGTTAAGTGCCTACCCAGGAATAAATTTCGGGTTCAGCCAACCTATACAGGACAACGTCGAAGAATATGTGGCCGGCGTGAAAAGTTCGCTCGTGATTAAAATATTTGGCGAAGATCTATACGACTTAGAGAAGTACGCTGGCCAGGTCGCTTCAGCCTTAAAGAACGTGGAGGGAATTACAGATCTCAACGTATATAAGAACATCGGTCTGCCTGAACTACGAATACAATTGCACGATTCAAAAATGGCTAAATATGGTGTGGTAACTGCCGACGTGCAGGCCGTTATTGCGATGACTATCGGTGGGCAGGCAGCGACAAAATTTTACGAGGGCGACCGGCAGTTTGATGTGACGTTGCGCTTCAATGAAGCCTACCGAGATACACCCGCGAAAATCAAAAATATTTTGATTCCAACAAGTAATGGGCAACGTATCCCGTTGCAGGAGATAGCTACCGTAGGTTACCAAACGGGGCCCGCTTTTATATATCGAGAGGGCAATAGCCGGTATATCGGTGTCGGGTTCAGTATTCAGGGCAGGGATTTAGGAAGTACAATAGCGGAAGCAAAACAGGTTGTTGCTAGTCAAGTAAGTCTACCTCATCAACATCGTATGGAATGGGCAGGTGAGTTCGAGAGTAAGGAACGTGCCGCCAAACAGTTAGCACTTGTCGTTCCGATTAGCCTCCTGTTAATCTTAGTTCTGCTATATTTTAATTTTGGTAATTTAAAAGATACGCTCGTCTCATCGTTGACTTTGGCATTCGCCTTTATTGGTGGTTTCGTATCGTTATGGATTACAGGGACGATTTTCGGGATCTCTGCGGGTATTGGCTTTATCATTCTATTTGGTGTCGCGACGATCGATGGAATAGTCCTTATTGGCGTAATTAGGGATAATTTACGGCATCGAATACCGTTAGAGAAGGCGATAAGAATGGGGGTCAAGTCACGAATTCGTCCTGTGGTAATGATAGCTTTGATGGGTTCAATGGGGCTGCTGCCCGCAGCAATGTCTACGGGCATGGGTTCGGAAATTCAAAAACCACTTGCGATCATGATTGTTGGCGGGCTAATCGTATGTTTGATTTTAAGTTTCACGGTGTTACCGATTGTGTTGTACTGGGCAAATTGTAGCAAGAAACCAGAAAATTAACTGGTTTTCTTGTCGCTATTGATGCAGACTATTCCGGTTTTCGTCCTGTTGCGATCCCTATACGGTTCCACGCATTCATGGCAACTATTGCCATCATCACTTCGGTCGTATACTGCTGACCTAGAAGTTCGATTGCTGTCTCGTAAACTTCGTCGGAAACACCAAAGTCCGCTATGAGCGTCATTTCTTCTACGAGGGCCAATATAGCACGCTCCTGCTCGGAAAAGAACGGTGTTTCCTGCCATACGGTAAGGGCAAAAATTCGGCGTGATTCTTCACCGATTTTTAATGCTTCTTGGATGTGTTTGTCGATGCAAAAAGAGCAGCCGTTGATCTGTGATACCCGGATTTTGATAAGATGAGCTTGAATTTTATCAAGAGCGCTTTTCGCTAAATATTTTTCGAACCCTAACATCACCTCGAATGCGGTGGGGTCTATTTCCTGTAGGAATTTTCTTTGTGCCATTGTTACCGTGTTTTTTCTAATTTAATAATCCTTTTTAGTTTTCTGCGCATTCCGGGAACATAATCTTTGTGCAGACTATTAGTAAACGACGTTGCCCCTATATATCAATGATTTTGCATTCGATATCCGAGAGACGGCCTCCGCTGAGCAGCTTGCCTCGAGAAAGACCAGATTGGCCACGTCGCCTACTTTAGGCCATTGCTGCACACCTTTGTCGTCCAGCGGTAGGGGACCGGCCGTTGCTAGTTTCAACATTCTAGATAATCCAAACTCCGAGGAATAGCCATACAGTTGGGCCGCTAGATTTGCCTTTTGTAACATGCTGCCACTTCCAAAAGTATTCCAATGATCGACAATGCTGTCGTTCCCACTCATGACATTTACACCTCGTTTGATCAGCGTGGGGATGGGCATGACCAATCCGCCAAAAGGTATAGTTGAAATGATACCAATCTGAGCGCCAGCGAGCTTTTCTGCAATCTCCTCTTCCTTTTTTCGCTCCAATTTACCCAGTACAAAGCAATGACTAAGAAATGTCTTACCCTTTAACGTTGGGTTTTCGTTTACTTTCTCGATCAGATATTCTACCGTCTTTATTCCCGATTCGCCGGACTCGTGTAGATGGATGTCAATCCCTTTGTTATTGTCCAAGGCGAGCTGCACGGTGAAATCTATCGTTTTTTCGATAGCTCCATCAATCGAATAAGGGTCAAGGCCACCAATAAAATCGATGTCCATTTTTGCCGCTTCCTTCAAATAGGGGATACTATCGGTGTAATATACGCCGTGCTGAGGAAAGGCAACAAGCTCCACGCCGAAAACCTTCTTTTTGTTTTCGATGGCTTTTTGTAGGTTTTTCAAAGACTGTAGCTTTGATGTGGGTTCGATATTCACATGACTACGTGCGAAAGCGGAACCTTTCGATTGAAGCAGTTCTATAATTTTTTCAGCTTTGAAAGTAGAGTTTTTAAGCAGGTCCGGCATGGTTTGTTGCTCGAGGGCAATCATTCCTTTCACGCCACCGGATCGCGGCCTTACCGCTTGCCACTTCTGGCCATAAAAGGTTTTGTCCAAATGAATGTGCATATCTTTAAATGCAGGAAGCATCAACATTCCGTGGGCATCCATCGCATGTGCACCGGGGTCATTGGGACCGATACCTTTTATTTTCCCATCGTCGATCGCAATGGAAAATAGTGCTGTTTTAGTGGAAATCACGTTTTTACCATCATATTCAAACCCGGTTTCCAGTCGAACATTTTTTATCGTGTAAGATGTTGAAGGTGCATATTTTTCATCGACCGCCACCTTGGTCGATGGGCAGGCAGCAGCAGCCGGGGATAACGCCAGTCCCGCAAAGCTTATGGCAGAGTTTTTAATAAAATCTTTTCTCGACATACCAATCTTGTTCATATGATTTTCTTTAATCGTTTTTTTGTTACCCCGTCGGTAACGACGTTTTCAAAATCAAAGGTAGTAGTCTACCTCCACCGCGAATTGGAAGATTTCTGTTATTATTTGTAGAATTTATCATTTTCCTCGAAATTCACTGGGCGTTATGCCTGTTTGGTTCTTGAAAAAGTTTGCGAAATATGCTTGATCGACAAAGCCAAGCGCAAAAGCTATTTCCTTGATGGATTCGGAAGAGCTCTGAAGCATCCTTTTTGCCTCTAGGGATACCCGTTGCTGAATAAGACGCGTTGCAGGTATTTTAAGATGCGTGCGACAAAGGATGTTTAAATAGTTAGCGGATATATGTAGTTGTTCGGCGTAGAATGCAACAGACTTTTCTTTCTTGTAATGCTGATCGATCAACATGTTGAATGTGGCAAGACGCTGGTTCGATTGATAAACTTTAAACTCGGTAAAGGATTGCTCCGCTTCGCGGCTTATGATAGAGGCAATTACAGCCGATCGCGCACTAATTAGATTAACAAGTGATTCATCCCTTTTTAGTTCATTCTTGATCGCCTCAAATTCATATCGTAGAAGAGCAAATGCTTCTTGTGATAGCTGTATCACAGGATGATTTTGGTAGTTAGTGAATGAAAATCTAAAATATGGGGCGAACTGTTCGAAAAACTCGCGTTCGGCCATGAGTTGATAGCCAATTGTTTCGGATCCCATATCCCACTTGTGGAGCTGCCCTGGAAACAAAACATGAACCTGTTGGTTGCCGATCGGGTAGTCGACTGCGTCTATCGTGTGCACGCCCGTTCCATGCTCAAATAGGATGACGATGAAGAAATCATGACTATGTGGTTTGTCTATCTTCTTTTTGCCCGCTAACAGATTAAACAATATTTCCTTACGGCCCGCAATCTGGTTACTGCGGAACCCCTGCAGAGTAATTAGGGTCGATGAATTGCTATTAGGGTCTTTATGCATGAAATACAAATGACTGCGTAACCAAAAACCGAATAGCTAAAACATACGTCAACTAGCAGCGTTCGATTACAAACCGTTTGTGGAATTTATAAAAAAAAGACCAAATTTTAGTTATAAAGTCCGCCAAAATTATTTAACACCGTTGCAAACCAAGTCATCGACGTTAAGTGGCGTTGGTTTTATTTTATATTTTGGAATCTTCCCGCGATTTTTTCGATCGTAGTGGAAATAAAAATATTACGCGTGCTACACTACAGTCGTTATAATTACGCTTCTCGCTGAACCTTTCGAGCGAATAAAATATGGGCAAAGAGGGCCAGAACCGCCATCGAAAACCCAACCATGCAAACACCTTCCCACTGCGCATGTTGCCAGGCCAATGAGGCGGCGTAAGTGCCAAAGGATCCACCAATAAAATAAGAAACCATATAGACGGTATTCAGCCGGTTTACGGCACCAGTTTTAATCATAAAGTAGTTCGTCTGGTTCATTATGTGACTTGCTTGAACGCCCAAGTCGATCAGAATGACACCAAGAATTAATCCCCAGTAGGTGTCTCCCACGAAATAGGTGAAGCCCCAGCTGCCGATCAGCACGACTAAGGAGTAGAAAATAATCTGGTTGAGGCTTATTCGTTTTTCTAAGGTGCCGACCTTGGCGGCGGCTAATGCGCCTACGGCGCCCGCTAAGCCAAAACTTCCAACAACAGAAGCGCCTACTTCGAAAGGAGGTCGCTGCATATGGAAAACGAGCGTTGTAAACAGCGCGCACATTGATCCGAAAGCCATCGCCCCACGGAAGGATGCCAGCTGTAATACCGGCTGTTCGCGTGCCAATTTAAGGACTGACCGCATTAGCTCAAAGTATGACCCTTTAAAATTAGGCTGGATCTCCGTGATCTTTTTATATACGTAGAGCCAGACCAACACCATTAAGCTTGCCGCGATTCCAAACATCGTACGCCAGCCCCATAAATCACCAACAATACCGCCTATGAACCTGGAAAGTAATATACCTAGCAGCAGCCCAGAAACGACAAGGCCGATATTCGATGCCTTTTCTTTTGGCCCCGATAATTCGGCGACCATTGGGACAAATAGCTGCGGGATGACCGATGTAGCGCCTATAAATAGGCTAGCGGTGTACAGCATCCATAATTCCTGTGCAAAGGTCATCCATAACAGGGCTAAAAACACAAAAAATAGATCAAAAAGAATAAGTTTCCTACGTGGAAATTTGTCGCCAAGTGGGACGATAAGTAGTAGCCCCAGCGCGTAACCTAGCTGCGTCATAACCGATATTTTTGCAGCCGCACTCTCGGGGACGTTTAAGTCTGTTGCAATGAGCGCTAGCAAAGGTTGATTGTAATAGTTGTTGGCAACCACAAGCCCCGAAATGATTGACATCGACCAAAGGACCGTTTTTGGGATGTTTGCCGGATTGTTGTCTGACATAAGGAGTGTTTACGCGTTTATTTTTTACTTAAAAACAGATCTAGTATTTGAGATTTTGGTTATCCCGATCGCTTGCAAAGGTATCGTTTTTTTTAAAACATATAGTCGGATTAACCGCCTTATCTTTTAGTCAGGCGAGTCACACTGTTTGAAACAACGCGAATATTTATTGAACAATAAATAAGTGTTAAGAAAGGCAATTAAAAGAAAAATAATATTGTATGATAAGGTAATTTAATACTATGATAATGTGTAGGTGATTTTATGGTAATACCAAAGGGCGACTTTTGGCACCAAGCAAAGCTATCATGAAACACCCAATTATTATTGTATTTATCCTACTCTCGAGCGTGTCTTCGTTCGCCCAAGAGATTGGGGGAAAAATCACGAGCGTGGCCGGAAAACCCATTGCACACGTCACGGTGACCCACCTCTCCACGGGAATCGCCGTTGTATCGGACTCCCTAGGGAACTATAACATTTCACTAAAACAGGCCGCAGGAGCATTAAACTTTTCGGCGATCGGTTATGTCGTGAAAGATGTCGAGATGAACGGCTTAACGGCTCTCGATGTAGTTCTCCAGGAAGATTTCGTGAGCCTCAATGAGGTTGTTGTGATTGGCTACGGATCCATGAATAAGAAGGATCTTACCGGCGCGGTGAGCACCCTTAGTGGGGAGAAACTCGAGAATATCAACGGCACGCAGCTCTCCCAAGAGCTTCAGGGGCAGATCCCAGGGGTGAGCGTCACCCGAAATAGCAGCAGGCCCGGAGCGAGTGCAGATATTCATATTCGCGGAATAACAACAATAAGCGATTCAAGCCCTTTAATCATTGTTGATGGGGTACCCTACACCAACATTGACGATATATCGTCCAACGATATAAAAGATATCACGGTGTTAAAAGATGCCGCCTCGGCTTCGATCTACGGCTCCCGTGCAGCAGCCGGGGTCATCTTGATTACAACAAAAAATGCGGCATTGGGGGTTACAAACCTCGAGGCAGGCGTAAACATGGGTATGGAGACGATTCCTACCTTTCCACAAAGCGTGAACGCCATGCGATATCTGCAAATGTCAAATGAGGCGATGTGGAATGATGCAGGGAATCCTCAGGGGGCTGAATATCCGTTATATTCACAAGAGGATGTTGAAAACTGGGAAACATACCATCAAACAGACCCCAATAAATACCCGGTGACGGACTGGATTGATCTATTGATAAAAGATACAGCGCCGCGGCAAAGACATTTTCTTAATTTCTCGCACGGCGGGGAGAAGATCAACAGCCGCGTTTCGTTAAATTATGAGGATACCGATGCGCTCTATGAAAATAGTAATTACGAGCGCATACTTGTGCGGGCAAATAACCAGATAAAAATCAACGACAAGCTAAAGGCTAATGTAGATATCAGCCTAAATAGATCAATAAACAATAATCCTACGTCCAATCCTATAAATTCGGCACACAAGTATGCGCCGATCTATGCCGCAACATGGGACGATGGACGTATTGCAGGGGGTAAGGATGGGTCGAATATGTATGCAGACATCTTATACGGTGGGTTTGATAAGAATACAAATAGTAAAGTGAACGGACGGATCTCCCTAGAGTATGAACCAATAGTAGGGTTAACCTTTACCGGAACAGTATCTCCTTCTTTTCATTTTCAGAAAGGTAAGAATTTCATTCAGAAATTGCCTTGGTACGCCGCCGAGGACCCAACAATCATCGGTGGATACATCTCGGGACATAATAAAACAAATCTTTATGAAAGCCGGGCAGAGAACTCAACCCTTACCAAGCAATTTGTGGTCAATTACGCGAAACGATTTGATCTGCACAATTTGAGCTTGATGGGCGGTTACGAAGACTTTACCTACGATAGAGAAGTGTTGGATGCACAGAGCGAAGATTTTGAGCTCTCGAGCTTTCATTACCTGAATTTAGGCAACAGAAACTCCATGTTTAACACAGGGAACGCCGTGGCGTCGGCTTATCGCTCCGTATTCGGTCGCGTGTTGTACGACTACGATAGCCGCTATTATGTACAGGCGAATTTCCGCTACGACGGTTCATCACGGTTTCACCCAGATCATCGTTGGGCGCTTTTTCCTTCTGTATCTGTCGGTTGGGCGCTGTCCGAGGAGTCCTTTATGGAAGATGTGCAAGGGGTATCGCTGCTCAAGCTGCGCGCTTCCTACGGTACGCTCGGGAATGAACGCATAGGCTATTACCCTTATCAGTCGACAATAGGCTTCTCCTCAACACCATTTTACCAAGGGGACAACATCGTATCCAAGGCTACAGCAAGCCAAGTAGGTTATGCCATACAAGATATCAGTTGGGAGACGACAGAATCATGGAATATCGGTATAGACGGTGGCTTTTTTGGTAACAGGCTGAGCGTGGCGGCAGATTATTACGTAAAGCGCACCCGGGACATGCTGCTTGAGCTAGAAGTTCCCGATTACTTGGGGTATGAAAACCCCGATCAGAACACCGGGACAATGAAAACAAATGGATGGGAATTTGTTATCAATTGGAGTGATCGTATTGGCGAGGACTTTCGCTATTCCGCATCATTCAATCTCTCGGACTACACTTCCAATATGGGTTACCTAGGCGGAACGGTGTTTACAGGGGACCAAATTATACGCGAAGGCGGTCAATACCACGAGTGGTTCGGTTACCAATCCGAGGGCTTATTCCAGAATGCCCAGGAGGTCGAGAATAGTCCGGTTTTACATTCGGCTGTTAAGCCAGGCGATATTAAATACCGCGATATCTCCGGACCCGAAGGCACGCCTGACGGTGTAATCACGCCGGAATATGACAAAGTGCTCTTAGGGGGATCGCTGCCGCGTTTCACATACGGAGGAAACATCAGCTTAGGTTATAAAGCATTTGATATTTCGGCCGTGTTTCAAGGAGTTGCAAAGCAGTCGAAGCGTTTAGCGCCCAATATGATCCAACCCTTTGAGTCGACTTGGACCAGTCCTTCTACCGAGTACGACGGTAACTACTGGAGCGTATATAACTCTAACGAGCAGAATGCCAATGCTCGCTATCCACGTTTATCACACCAAAGTGCAACAAATAATAATTATGAGATGTCGGACTTTTGGCTCTTCAAGGGTGACTACTTCCGCCTAAAGAACATAACGGTGGGCTACAACCTGCCCCAGAGTATTTTGCAGAAAATTAACATGAAAGGCCTGCGCGTATACATGTCGGGAACCGATCTTTTCTCCATTAGCGACTACCCTAAGGGCTACGATCCGGAATCGGTGAACAACTCCTACATTTCAAGCACCTATAGCGTTGGACTCAACATTAAATTTTAATCAACCATGACACATATACTCAGAAAACACTATTTTATTTGTTTGATCCTGACGGCCCTGTTCTTCTCGTGCGCGAAGTTGGACTTAGTGCCCCCATCGGAAGGATCGAATGAGAATTGGTATTCCGACCAAACGGAAATAGAGATGTCGTTAAACGATTTATATCGTACCTATGTATGGAACTTGGAAACGAACTTTCAAACCGATCGCTGGACAGACGACTGGGCGCAACGACTAGTCGTGTACGAATATTCGGCGGGCGCGGTAACCAGCGAGTGGGCCGATAGTGAGACAACGTGGATGAACACCTACAAAGGGATAAGCCGCGCAAATAGGGTTGTAGAAAGCTTGGAGGTTCTCGGGGATGCCCTGCCTACGGAGACTGTAAACCGCCTGCGGGCAGAAGCTATGTTCTTTCGGGCGAACTTTTATGGCCGGTTGATCAGCTTGTATGGCGACGTTCCTTTCTATAAAGAGTCCATTACCATCGAAGAGGCCTTCGCCATAGGACGCACTGATGAGACGGACATCTTGCAAGAAGTGTACGCGGATTTTGATTACGCTATCGAAAATTTGCCCGAAGAGAATAGCAGTTCTTCGGTTACCCGCGTTAGCAAAGGCGCTGCAATAGCGATGAAAGCGCGGGTCGCACTGTGGCAGTCCGACTGGCAAATCGTGCGCGATGAAACAAAGAAGCTCATTGATCTTGGATTGTATAGTCTCCACCCGGATTACCAAACCTATTTTCAGTCTAAAAAAATGGAATCTGAAACTATTTTTTCGCTACCTCGATCGCGCGACTTGACCGTTGTTTGGAGTTCGAAAAACTTTATGCCGCGAACGGTTGGAGGAAGTGCTGTCGCTCAGCCATCATGGGAGCTTCTCGCAGTTTATCCATGTACGGATGGTAAAATGATCGATCAGTCGGACCTTTTTAATCCGCAGCGTCCTTTTGAGAATCGTGACCCACGTTTAACCGCGACAATTGTTGAATTTGGTTCAGAATTTTTAGGATATATCTATGAGCCCGATCCAAGGGCGGAAAAAGTATTGAACGTGAATACCGGGCAGTTGGTCGAAAATAAAGATACTAAAGGTTATACCCAACACGCATCGTACAACGGGCTGCAGCTGCGTAAATACGCGGATGATAACTGGATCGCTAATCAAGCCGATAATCCGATAATCATCATGCGGTACGCCGACGTGTTGCTGATGTATGCCGAGGCAAAAATTGAACTCGGCGAGATTGATGCTAGCGTGCTCGATGCCATCAACCAAGTGCGCGCGCGTGCTTATCATGTCAAAGCTGCCCAGCAGGAGAGCTATCCTGCGGTAACCAGCACCGACACCGATGAGCTGCGTAAAACATTGCGCACCGAACGACGTATCGAATTTGCATGGGAGCATAGACGCTTTTGGGATTTACACCGTTGGGGAGAATTTGAAAATGCGCTGAAGCGTCCCTATTACGGGTTATTGCCTATCACGGAAATGAATAAAAAACTGATTGAGACAGACCTGTGGTTCTGGCCAATCACGCCTACTATTGATGAGAACGGGTATCCAAATTTAGATGAACTCTACAACAAAGGGTACTGCGCTAAATTAGGCGATAGAAGCTTCAGTACAAAACAGTATTTGTGGCCAATACCCAACAAAGAAATCTTAATAAATGCTAACTTGAAGCAAAATCCGGGTTATTGATAAGTGCATAATGTCTTTTGAATGAACTTTATAATAGCTTTGAGAAAAAAAGAGGAACTAACCAAATAGAGAAATAATGAAAAAAATAACCTGCCGTATAGCGCTCGTACTTTGTGTGGCTACAACTATGCTTTCCAGCGTATATGGACAAACAACCTACAGCAAACCCGCATTAGAAAATAAGGAATCATGGTCGATGGTGATGATTCCAGATATTCAGAACTACGTGAAATGGGGGCGGAATCAACCCATCTTGGAGCTCATGACAGCATGGATAGAAGAAAATATCGATACGCTGAACATACGCATGGTCGTTTGTGTGGGAGACCTTGTGCAAAACAATGAGAAAATAACACGCGACTACGATGGCGATCAATCTACGCAGCGCCAGTGGGAAGCAGCCTCCGGAGCATTTAAAAGGTTAAACGGGAAAGTGCCTTATATTGCCGCAACGGGAAATCACGATTATAGCGTCGACCGGCAAGGAAATAGAACATCTCGGTATAACGAATTCTTTAAGATCGATGACAACTTTTTAAACGGTAAACATTTAGTTCAAAATTCGCGCGACGAACAGCAGCAACAAACCCTGGCAAATGCGGCATATGAGATCAAAGGCCTCAGCGGGCGTGATTATTTGTTTATGGCCATGGAGTTCGCTCCGCGTGATACGGTAGTAAGCTGGGCGAAAAAGGTGGCACAGATGCCAGAATATAAAGACCATCGTATCGTACTGGTAACGCACAGTTACCTCAATCCTAAAGACGAGTTGGGCGCCGGGCAGAGCAAATGGTTGCTATGGGAACCGTATCAAGTCGATGGTAAAATTTTGAAGTCACCCGTTGTACTTCCTGATGCAAATAACGGCCAACAGATCTGGGAAAAGCTTGTTAAGCCTGCAAGTAACATAGACATGGTACTCAGCGGCCACTTCTCGGGTGAAGGTTATAAAAAAGATGTCAACGATAACGGAGATGCGGTGCATCAAATCCTATTCGACGCGCAGGCGATGGGTGGCGGTGGTCGTAGTGGCAACGGAGGAGACGGTTGGCTACGTATTTTAGAGTTCTTTCCTGACGATAAAACCGTCAAAGTACGTACTTTTTCACCATTGTTTGGCGCCTCACCGACGACACAGGAACATGCTTGGAAGACAGATTCACGTAACGCGTACACAGTCGAGCTTGACTAATAGATGTCACGTACGCGTTTGTGGTGACCTGATGGTTGAAGCAAACAATATTAATCCGTATTTTTAAGGAAAACCATAATATGAAAAAAAACTCAACGGTCTGTAGTCTGCTCTTTGTCTTTTTCTTGGGGGTATGCACGCCAGCATTTTCGCAGCTCGATGCGAAGAGGAGTCATGCACAAATCGTGCGGGCCGAATTGTTTAACGAGAATAGTAACAAAGTTTTCGTTGTTGCCCACCGGGCAGATTGGCGAAATTTCCCAGAGAATTCTATCGGCGCCATTCGTAGCGCTATTGCCATGGGAGTCGATGTGCTTGAACTTGACGTGCAACGAAGCAAGGATGGGGTACTCTTACTCATGCACGATGCGACCGTAAATAGAACGACTTCGGGAAATGGTAAAGTGGCTGATATGGACTATGCCGCGCTTGAAATGTTGCGCTTAAAAAATGGTGCAGGAAGGGTCACAAGTGAGCATATTCCTACCCTTGAGGAAACATTGCTTGAAATTAAAGGAAAGGTTCTGGTTAACTTAGACAAAGCAGATCGGTATTTCGATGAAATATATCCGATGCTACAACGCACAGGTACGCTCGATCATATCATCATGAAAGGTAATGGGGATGCTAAAACCGTATCAGAAAAATTCGGTCGATATTTAAAGGACGTGCTTTACATGCCGATTGTAAATATTGATAAGCAAGGTGCTTTTGATGAAATACTTAGTTTGGACGAGCAGCTTGCGCCCGTTGCTTTCGAACTTACCTATAAAGATACAACGCATGCCGCTGCCCTTAAAGTAAGGCCCCTGCTAGCTAATAAAAGCTTAATATGGTACAACTCGTTATGGGCATCACTTTCGGGAGGGTTAGAGGATGATCGTGCCGTAGGGAACCCAGCTAAGATTTACGGATACCTCATTGATAAGCTTGGTGCCCGGATTATACAAACAGATCGTCCAGCCTTATTGATCGATTATTTGAAATCTAAAGGCCTGTACGAAATTAAAGATCCCGTGAATTAACGATGTGTTTTTCCGCCCAAATGTATAAGATCCCTCCGCAGGAAGCATAAAATGATTCCCGACCTGTCATAGAAATTAGATAGACAGGTCAGCAATCATTAAAAGAAATTTAAAACGATAGGTTACAAAAAAGGGAGCTTTCGCTCCCTAGTTTTCTATCTTCAATTTACCTATGAAAGGTAATTCGTCAATCGTTTCAATAGCTTCCGAAAGTGGGTAGCAAATCTGATATCTATTCGCTATCTCATCTTGATACTTTTGGAACTTCCCAGTTGGTACTTTTTCAAAAAACCAAATAGGGTTAATTGGGTCTGAATTTAAAGACGTCACAATTGCATTAAAGCCATTTGCTTTCGCAGATATGAGCTTGTCTTTTGTTATCTCTACAAATATCATAGTGATACTAAAATACAAAAAAAATGTAAACAAACTGATTTTAGTATTAATGAATGGTTAATATTGCATTGAATTTTAACTAATAGTTATCTCTTGAAGATGTGGTTTTTGTGGTTCAAATTATTGATATACATTTAGTTATGTCTATTTTGTAAGGGTTTTAATTGACTGCGTTAAAAAAGTGTCACTTTTTTTTCGATTGTAAAGAGATAATCAGAAAAACGGATGGTTTTTACGAAATTGAATAGATACGAAAAGGTGCTATTTGCCCGCCTTTTACTCGACTTTTTTCGCCCAGAAGTTGTCAGAAAATGTGATATTCTGTCGCCTTAATTCCATTGGTCATATGCCCCTCAAAAAGAATCTATTTTTACCGTTATTTTTAGGTAATTATTTTTTGTTTTTTTAAGGACCCAAATTCTCTTCCGCCTGTCTGTTGGTTTATATAATTTTGTGGGATTTCTCTACCTATAACGTCAGAAAAAAATAACAAAAGTTATACGTATCACAAATCTTTTTTCTAGACCGTATTCTTCACAGCCTATTCGAATCCCACATACCAAATTTCTGTTCTGGTAAATTCCTCTAAAATCAAAAGGGCTGTTTTTGTGTTGAAAACCAAAAAGAAGAGTTATGACTCGAATTTAAAATATCATTGCCGTTTCCGTAGGTGTGTTTATGGCTATTTTGTCCCATGGACGAGCAATTTTGCTAGCTGGGGTATGCATAACGAGAAATTTGTACGTCGACCAAGTCGTTGTTGGCAACTAAAAGTCGCTAGTTCCCGTGACCGTAGATTATGAAAATTAATACGAATATATTGGAAAGGGATTATTTTTATATTGAATTTCAACACTATGCTGAATTAACGTTAAACCTGTTTATTTCCGTAAAGCGGACTATTTCTCGTTATATGCAACGTGAAATTAGTTCGGCCATCGGGCTGAAAAATAAATGTATATGACGTGTTTTTTCCGATAACGCTACCGCTACTTTTATCGGTCATTTCGTTGGAACTATGGTGTTTATATTTTTTCTTTGGGTATATCAATTTTGATACTCATAGGTCAAAATAAAATAAACCGATACGATTATGATACGAAAATGTTTAAACAAGCAGTTCGGATTGATTGGGCTTTTGAGTCTACTGTTTATAACTTATTCCGGTTATCTACACGCCCAAGCCCAAAGCTCACCCCGAACAGTGACGGTAGTCGACAAGTCGACTCAGGCACCACTGGCGGGAGCAACCGTCACCAATCTTAATTCCAAATCTTCCGGGAGTAGTGCCGCAAATGGTGTTGTGAAAATTGAAGCATCGGACGGTGATTCTTTACAAGTTACGATGCTTGGTTTCGATCAGCGAGTAGTATTAGCGGCAACCGCTTCACTTAATGTCCAGCTTAATCCTACACGTGAGGCTATAAGCGAAGTCGTGGTGACAGCCCTAGGAATAAAGCGTGAAACAAGAGGTTTAACCTTTGCAACACAACAATTATCTGGAGATGCCGTGAATGATGTTCGAGACAATAGTGGTAATATCATGAGTGGTTTGACTGGTAAAGTTGCCGGAGCGGTTGTGACTACATCATCTTCAGGCCCTGGAGCGGCAGTTCGGGTGGTACTTCGTGGGAACAAATCTATCTCGGGCAATAATAACGCATTAGTTGTAGTCGATGGCGTACCGTATGATAATTCTGCAGGTCCGCAGGCATCCGGTACAACGCCAAACTATGGAACGAGTGATGGCGCGGCGAATATAAACCCAGATGATATCGAATCGATAAATGTTTTGAAAGGCCCATCTGCTGCGGCACTATATGGTAGCAGAGCTGCAAATGGAGCGATTGTTATTACGACTAAACAAGGTCATGATGGTCGATACCAGATAGATTATAACGGAGGCGTTTCGCTCGATCAAGTTAACATCTTAGGAGAGTTTCAAAATAGCTATGGACGAGGAAATGGTGGTGAAACCGGTGCTAATGTCGCCGAAAGTTGGGGAGCAAAAGGTGAAACGGTACCGGGGAACGTTGAAAGTGTATTTCAAAATGCCGCAACCGTTAACAACAGTATCAGTACATATGGAGGAACCGAAAAGGTACAAGGCTATATGTCCTACTCCAATAACAATATAGGCGGTATTTTTCCGGGGAATAAGTTGGATCGCAATAGCCTGAACTTGCGCGTGAACACGGAAATTATTCCGAAACTGAAAACCGACGTGAAACTCAATTATATGAACCAGAAAGTGAATGATCGTCCGCGTTTAGGTGATATGGGAATTCCAATTGAGGCTTATATAATGCCACGCGATTTGAGTTTGGCGGAACTCGACGATTTTGAAGAGATTAATTCAACCAATGGGGAGCCGCAACGGAAATATTGGTCAGGATCCTCCATCTACGACAATCCATTGTGGAGTTTAAACCGTACTGAAGTTAATGAAGTTCGTGACCGCATTACAGCTTTAGGTAGCGTGAGTTACGAGTTGATGGATGGGCTCAGTATCATGGGACGTTATAGTTTTGACAAGTATATGGACAAGGTGGACGGATCATTTTATGATGGCACAGTATCGCTGGGTAGCGTGAGGCCGGGAGGGATGTATTATCAGACACATACGCGCTATTGGGAGCATAATTTAGATTTTTTAATCACCGGTGAGAATAAACTTAGCGATGACATACAGCTCAATTATAATGTCGGTACAAGTTTTCTAAAGCGCAATTATGAAACGTTTCAGAATATGGCCAACGGGCTGTCAATTCCTAATCAGTTTTCATTAATGATGGCGACAACGCCCGAGTTTTTGCTCGTGAATAGTTATACCAGACAACTAAATTCGGTATACGCTAGTGCGCAGTTAGGTTTTTATGAAAACATCTTTTTAGACCTTACCGCACGAAATGATTGGTCCTCCACGCTCGAAGCGCCCCACAGCTATTTTTACCCTTCGGCGGGCTTATCCGTGGTATTTCATGAATGGCTAAACATGCCCGATTGGATTCAGTTTGGGAAGATTAGAGGGTCGTACACACAGGTTGGTAACGATCCACAACCTTATCTATTAAATCAACTTTATCAGTTTGGTCTGGGAGCCGGTAGTGGGTTTGTTTCTCGAAACCCCACTAAAGCCATTCCAGATTTAAAACCAGAGAAAACCAAATCATTTGAAGCAGGTCTGGATATGAAATTTTTTGGAGATCGACTGTCGTTCGATGCAACCTACTACAAAAGCAATACCATTAATCAGTTGCTTTTTTTGTCCCTGCCTATAGCTAGCGGCTTTAACAGAGAATACATCAACGCGGGTAACGTAGAGAACAGAGGCTTTGAAATCCAGCTTTCTGCTAGTCCAATACAAAAGGAAAATTTTCATTGGTCGACAGCGGTCAACTTCTCGACGAATACCAATAAGATTATTGAGTTGCACGAGAGTACAAAACGCGCAAATATCAGTGATAATACTAAGTATGCGACGGTAGTAGTCAACGAAGGTGAAAAGTACGGTGATTTGTACGGGCACAAATGGATGAAGGATCAGACAACGGGAAAATTCATCGTCGATGCTGAAGGACTTCCTGTGGTGGAGGCGAATAAAAAGTTAGGTAATTTTAATCCAAACGCACTGCTTGGTTGGAGTAACTCGTTTGAGTACAAAAACTTTAGTCTTCGCGCTTTGATCGATGCAAGAATTGGTGGCGAGATAGTATCTGGAACAGCCGCATACCAGGCCGCATTCGGAGTAGCAGATTTTACCGAACAATACCGTGAGGGAGGACTTGTTTTGGACGCGGTTACGGCGGACGGGCAAAGTAATACGACAGAAATTACCGCACAGCAGTTATGGACTAAAGTCTCCCAAAATGGAAGAGACGCCTGGGGCGAATTTTTTACTTACGATATGACTAACGTTCGCCTGCGCGAACTCGCCCTTAGTTATAAATTCAATCTTCCCGAGCAGCATGCAATAAAAGGTGCTCAGGTTTCTTTAACTGCGCGGAATTTGTTTTTCTTTTATCGAGGAAAATCAAAGTTAGATATACCCGGTCTGGGGAAAATTGATAACCCAATTGACCCCGAAGGGGCATTAGGTGCAGGAAACTATCAAGGCGTGGAGGTAGGTCTTCCTCCAGCGGTACGTACCTACGGGTTGAACGTAAAACTATCATTTTAAACCAAAAAGCCATGAAAAAGATATTTCTATATACCGCAATAATGGGCCTGTCCCTCGTCTCGTGTACAAAGGATTTCGAAGAATATAACACAGACCCAAATAATTTAACCGAGGTCGGTGCACGCGAGCGTCCGTTTATGTTCGCCAAGGCACAGTCTTCCTCGGCGATGAATCGTTCATTCTATCAGACGGTACAAAACCTAGGACCGGATATTTATGCCCAGTATTTTGCATTGACTACAACCTCGTTTCGTACCGACCGGTATATGCTAACTCCAGACTGGCAGCGCCGGTTTTGGAGCGTTATCTATGTCGACACCGCGCCTCAGTTAAAAAGTATTTTGGAAAATGTTGAAGACACATCCCCTGAGGCTGCTTTAGCTAATATCCTTTGGGTTTACGCATTTCACCGATTGGTGGATCAATTTGGACCTATACCTTATTTTGAAGCAGCAACAGCGAATGAAGTTATTCCGTATGATCCAGTAGACGAAATATATGCAGACTTTTTTATACGCTTGGAAAGCGCTGTTGAGATTCTAAAAGCACAGCCTGCGGGAACCAAGGTGTATGATGGTTATGACTTAATGTACAACGGTGATACGCAAAACTGGATAGCATTTGCCAATTCCCTCCGTCTGCGACTAGCGCTGCGCATCTCTAATATCGATCCTGCAAAAGCAAAGACCGAAGGCGAGTCTGCCGTAGCAGAGGGTGTAATGGAAAGCAATGCGCAGAACGCCTCTTTAGAGAAATCGTTGGATGGAAACGACACCAACGGGTTGTCTCAGGTTGCTGTTTGGAATGAGTTTGCGATGAGCTCAACCATAGCGTCTTATCTAAAGGGTTACGACGACCCTCGGCTCAATATTTATTTCCAACCGAGCATCGCGACAGGTGAATTTAATAGCGTGCGTAATGGTATGAGTGCTACGGATCTGGGTGTTGTGCGCAATCAATCACCAGCAAACTCGAACGTCGGTGCTTATTGGGTAAATTATAACGGGAATACAATTGAAGGAAACCTGACGAACCGCGCCCATATTATGGGGGCGGCAGAATCTTACTTTTTACGTGCCGAAGGCGCGTTGAACGGATGGAATATGGGGGCAACTGCGGAGGAATTATATAACCAAGGGATACAGACAAGCATGGAGCAATGGGGTGTCGATAATACGGAACAGATCGCTCAGTATATTGCAGCAACGAATACCCCTGCTGCTCCTCAGGATTATCATAAATCGGCGGCAGTGGCCTCTACACCGGTTGCTTGGGGCCCAAACGAAAACATGCAACGTGAGCAGATTGGCGTACAAAAGTGGCTGGCGATTTTTCCTGATGGCATGGAGGCATGGACGGAGTACCGTAGATCGGGATATCCGATCATGTACAACGTGCTCGTTTCAGAAAACCCGGATCTTCCTAGCGGTTCTTTCATAAATAGGATGCCATATCCACTGACCGAGGAGACCAGTAATTTTGAACAACTTGAGAAGGGGCGTGCATTGTTAGGGGGACCCGACAACGCTGCAACCCGCGTATGGTGGGATGTTGATTAATCTTATTTTGAGTTAATTCATGAATGCTAACAATCAAGAATCTCAAATGATAGGTGATTTTTCAAGCCAGATTGAGCTCCAGAATTGGATGAAATCGAAATTGGAACAAGCAGCGTCAGTGCGCGAAGCTGCGTCGGGTTCGGTCGCTGTGTCTGCTGTCATCGCACGACTGGCAGGCGTAGATCCACAGAAGCTTGGTCAATTAAATATGCGTACCCTCGATATTCTTGAATTTAAAGGATACACATTACATAAAATATTATTTCAGTCCCAGCATGGTGTTGATATTTCCGCGAACTTGTACGTCCCCGAAGGTATCGGCCCATTCCCTGCTATTTTAAATAGCCATGGCCATTGGGAAGGCGGTAAAGGCGGCGCCATAGTACAGCAGACGGCGAACCTTTTGGTCAGCGCCGGTTACGTCGTTTTGTGTATTGATGCTTGGGGTAGCGGAGAGCGGGGAACCGGTAACAACCACGAATATCACGGTGGTCACTTAGCAGGTGCATTGTTGCAGGCGAGTGAGACTTTACTTGGCTTGCAGTTACTCGATAATTTGCAAAGCATCAACCTGTTGTGTGCGCTAGATTTTGTGGATAGTGCGAGAATTGGGGCTGTGGGAGCTAGTGGGGGAGGGAATCAAACGATGTGGATCAGCGCGTTTGACCAACGTATAAGGGCGGCTGCTTTGGTGGTAAGCGTGGGTACATTTTCGGGATATTTATTGCAGAGCAACTGTATGTGTGAGTTGTTACCTGCAGGTCTACAGCAAATCGAAGCATGCGATGTGATTGGGGCTATCGCCCCACGAGCTGTTAAAATTATCTCCGCAGCAGAGGAACAAATTGCTGCGTTTAAGGTTGATCGCATGCGTAAAGCATATCGTGATGCGGTACCCCATTTTAACGATTTGGACGTAGCCGAGAAAATTAGCTTTGAGATTTTTGAATCGGCTCACGACTTCACCATAGAAATGCAGCAGTCCGTGCTTCGCTTTTTTAAACAGACGATTCCCGCAGAGCAAGCAATAACGGAACACGAATTTACACCACTGGAAGTGGACAAGTTAAGAGTTGGCGGCCCAAATCAAGGACCAACGCGCTTGATGACAACGCGAGACCTGTTTAAGCAGCGCGAAAATGAGGCTGTAGTAAAGTTGAATTTAAGAAACGAAATATCGAAATCGGAGCGTCGAAAGGCGCTTAAAAACCTGTTGAAAACAAACGAAGGAATTCGCGTAGAAAGTAGTCATCCGCTAACCATAGATTCAAGCTGGCAAACGAGCAGGTTAAAAACAAACGACGGGCAAACAATACCGCTCCGATATAATCTTTCTGCGAGTGCGAAAGAAAAAATCACCATATCCTTAACCATGGACGCAGCGGAACGGAGCGATCACCTGACCGATACGATATATGTCGACTTATTAGGCGTTGGTGAGCGAGGCATCGATACAATTGACCGGCAAGATATCGGACTCCCTCAGTTTCATACACTGACAAGAAGCTTTATGTGGCTTGGAGAAAGTTTAATGGGGCGATGGGTGTCGGAACTGCGGGCGGTTGTTGTTTTCGTGAGAAAAAATTTCCAGCCCGGCCAAATCACAATAATTGGGCATCGCGATCTCGCACTCGTTGCTTTATTTTACGGCTCACTCTATAGTGATGTACAACAGTTGGTGCTAAATGCAGTTGTTTTGAGCCACTACCTGCCGATGGATTTGGATTGTACACCGTCCCAAAGTATGGCTATACATGTCCCAGGGATCTTAGAATGGGGAACATTAGTACTCGTCGGTGCGCTTGCTGATATTCCCGTCGATTACATCGCCCCCGTGGATATAGGAGGGGGTAAAATGGATGATACAGCAATAAAGACATTTAATCGGCAAATCCAAGTATTGCGTAAAAGGATTGTCAAGTAATTAGTTAATAATTTAAAACATAGTTTATGGATACAAATAGAAGATCCTTCTTGAAGCTTTCTGCACTTGCAGGACTGGGCATGGTAGCGCCGGCTGCCTGCAAAAGTCAGAGCGCGCCTGAAGAAGAGTCTGCTTTAAGTGAGATTTTAGAGCAGGCCAATACGAAATATGAACCGGTCTTTAACATGTCAGGGTATGCTGCGCCCGCCTTAGCGGAGGTTCGAATTGCATTTGTGGGAACAGGAAATCGAGGAAGTGCCGCAGTGGAGCGTATGAGTAGGATAGAAGGGGTGAAAATACAAGCTGTTTGTGATGTGCGCAGGGAGAAAGCCGATGCAGCAAAAGCGAGAATTGTCTCCAAAGGACACCAAGCGAAGATTTATGCCGATGAACCTGATGCGTGGAAAGAACTTTGCGAACGAGATGACATTGACCTCGTATACGTGGCGACACACTGGGCACTACATGCTGAGATTGCTGTATACGCGATGGAACATGGTAAACACGTGGCTCTTGAGATCCCTGCGGCAACGACCGTAGAAGACTGTTGGCAACTAGTGATGACTTCCGAAAAGACAAAAAAGCATTGTGTTATTTTAGAGAACTGCTGCTACGATTTTTTTGAACTATTAACCTTAAACCTAGCAAGGCAAGGCTATTTTGGGGAAATTGTACACTGCGAGGGGGCTTATTTACATGATATTTTAGATAGTTTTTTTGAACAAGATGCACGTTTTGATTTCTGGCGTTTAAAGGAAAATGCGGTTCGAAACGGTAATCTATATCCTACGCATGGTTTGGGACCTATTTGTCAGATTCTCAATATCAATCGCGGAAACCGTCTAGAGCATCTTACCTCGATGGCTTCGAAAGATTTCTCATTAGGACCAAAAGCGAACGAACTTGCGAAGACCGATGACCGATTCAAAACATATGACAGTAAGAAATTTAGAGGCAATATGAATACCTCAAGCATCTACACCGCTAGTGGCAGCACGATCATGTTGCAACATGATGTTAGTACGCCGCGCCCGTACTCGAGGATTCACCTGGTCAGTGGCACAAAAGCTTTTGCACAAAAATATCCGCTACCCGGACGAATTGCTGTTGGCCACGAGGACTTCCTCAGCGAGAGTCAGCTAAAAGAACTGGAGGAAAAGTATACGCCTGAAATCGTTAAAAAAATAGGAGAAATCGCGAAGCGTATCGGAGGTCATGGTGGCATGGATATGATGATGGACTGGCGTTTGATCGACTGCTTGCGCAATGGTCTGCCAGTGGATATGGACGTTTACGATGCGGCAAGTTGGAGCGTAATTGGCCCCTTAAGCGAATGGTCCGTAGCGAATGGTTCCAAACCAATACAGGTGCCAGACTTTACGATGGGAAGATGGCAAGAAAATAAAGTGCACGATATTAACCTACAAACTGGCGGGAATACGAACATAATTAACAATTAGTATAAACAAAAAACATTATAACTGTGGAAATTCAAAAAAGCGAAACAAGATTAGAACTCGGTAAGGCGGCGGCCAAATTAGCGCGTCAACAAATTAAGGATACAATTTCAGAAAAAGGTGAAGCTAATATCATTTTAGCAACCGGGTCAAGCCAATTTGAAACTATTGACGCGTTAATTGCCGATAAAGAAATTGATTGGTCTAAGGTGCGCATGTTTCATCTTGATGAATATATAGGTTTGTCCATCAAGCATAAAGCGAGCTTCCGTAAATATTTGAACGAACGCTTTGTAGATAAAATTGATCCCTTACTCGATGTCGTTCTTATTAATGGCGAGAACGATCCTGAAGAAGAGTGCGAGCGTATTGGCCGTAAGATCAGGCAGTTTCCGATCGACGTGGCTCTTGTTGGAATTGGCGAGAATGGACACTTAGCATTCAATGACCCTCCTGCAGATTTTGAAAATGAAGATCCTTATGTCGTTGTAAATCTGGATAAGCAATGTCGGATGCAACAACTCGGCGAAGGTTGGTTTAATACCCTAGACGAAGTGCCGCCTCAAGCTATATCTATGTCTATTAAGCAAATTATGAAATCAAAAGTAATTATCTGTTCGGTCCCCGATCGTAGAAAGGCACAAGCCGTGAAGGACTGCTTGACGGGTGAAGTAACGAATTTATACCCTGCCAGTATTTTACAAGAACATGCCGCTTGTTACTTTTTTTTAGATAACGAATCTGCACAATTATTGTAAAGTTATATGGAAAACATCAAACCCGCGCCTAAACAGCAATCAAGATCTACAATCATCTCGATCATTATATTGGGTTTGATGTTTTTCACTTTTGGTTTCATCTCTTGGGTCAATGCTATTTTGATTCCTTACTTTAAAATAGCGTGTGAATTAACTAATTTTCAGTCCTATTTAGTCGCGTTCGCCTTTTATATTTCGTATTTGGTAATGTCTATGCCATCCTCATATTTACTTAATAAGGTCGGGTATAAAAACGGTATTGTTATCGGTTTTTGGATTCTGGCATTAGGTGCTTTGATTTTCATACCCGCGGCATATGGGCGAACGTATGGCATATTTCTGATAGGTCTTTTTACCCTGGGTACCGGCCTGGCAATACTTCAGACGGTCGCCAATTTATATATTACTTTGATTGGTGATAAGGAGAGGGCGGCACAACGTATTAGTATGATGGGGATCTGTAATAAGGGGGCTGGAATTCTTGCTCCTATTGCGTTCTCCTGGGCAGTCCTTCGACCAACAGATCAAGACCTGTTTCTGAAGTTACCCTCCCTTGGGGATATTGAACGTGCGTTGATACTGGATGAATTGATACTGCGTGTTGTTCACCCATATGCAGTTCTTGGATTAGTGCTTTTTTTTATAGGTCTTGCGATTAAGTTCTCTCCACTTGTAGAGATTACCGTTCACCGGTCTGCCGGTAGGCAGCCATTGAAACGGGGTGGTTTGTTACACTATCCACACCTGGTGTTAGGTGCAATAGCGATATTTCTTCACGTAGGAACGCAGGTTGTAGCGATTGATACGGTCATCGGTTACGCAGGTACGATGGGGCTTACACTTCTTGAAGCAAAGAATTTACCCTCCTATACCCTTACGGCTACTATTGTCGGTTATATTTTAGGGATAATATTGATACCAAGAGTGCTTAAGCAAACATACATGTTACGCATTTGTTCGCTGATTGGGCTCATACTGTCGTTGCTGGTTTGTTTAGCTTACGGAGAGGTGACCTGGATGAGCAGGCATCTGGATATCTCCATTTGGTTTTTAATCTTCATAGGACTTCCAAATGCGCTAATTTGGGCTGGAATTTGGCCTTTAGCACTTGCAGGGCTAGGAGATTATTCCAAACAAGGGTCTGCATTGTTGATAATGGGGCTTTGTGGAAATGCAATTATTCCACTAATTTATGGTTGGATTGCTGATGTTTCCGACGAAAAGACCGCGTATTGGATAATGGTACCTTGCTTTTTGTATATCGTGTACTATGCTTTTTGGGGATCGAAACTAAGGTCATGGAAAATAAAATAACTTAACATGCTAACGATAATAAACGCGAATATCATTACGCCGATGCGTATCATCCCAGGAGGGTCCCTCACGCTAGAGGGAGGGCGAATAACACAGGTGCGTGACACCTCGAGTTCGAAACTTAATGGTGAAGTTATAGATGCGCAAGGATTATACCTTTCGCCGGGGTTTATCGATATACATATTCACGGTGGAGGAGGTGCTGATTTTATGGATAATGAACTTGAGGGCTTTGTGCAGATTGCCCAAACCCATGCTAAGTTTGGCACGACAGCGATGTTGCCAACGACATTAACAGGTGAACCGGCGAAGTTATTGGAGGTATTCGCAGTATACCAAGAAGCGTTAAGCTTGGACTATAGCGGAGCAGACTTTTTGGGATTGCATCTTGAAGGTCCGTACTTTGCCATGAATCAACGAGGCGCGCAGGATCCTCGGTTCATTCGAAACCCAAATCCAGAAGAATATATTCCCTTGTTGGATAGATACGGTCATCTTATTCGTCGTTGGAGCGCCGCTCCTGAGCTTCCCGGTGCACTGGAATTTGGGAGAGAGCTCCGCTCGCGAGGAATTCTTGCTGCATTAGCCCATACTGATGCGGTTTATGAAGATATTTTGAAAGGTGTCGAAAGCGGTTTTCGGCTTGCGACACACCTATATTCGGGCATGTCAGGAATGACAAGAAAAAATGCGTATCGATATGCTGGCGCGATTGAGTCCTGTTTACTGCTCGATGAAATTGATGCAGAAATTATTGCTGATGGCGTTCATTTACCGGAACCATTTTTGAAACTCATTTGTAAAACAAAGGGTATAGAGCGTGTCATCTTGATCACCGATGCTATGCGAGGAGCTGGAATGCCAGAAGGGAAAAGTATATTAGGAAGTAAAGACGATGGTCTTGAAGTGATTATTGAAAATGGAGTAGCAAAGTTACCAGATCGTAGCTCGTTCGCTGGTAGTGTGGCCACTGCCGATCAATTAGTTCGTGTTATGATGAATGTTGCTGGCCAGACCTTAATGGATGCCGTACGGATGCTCACATTGAACCCGGCGCGTCTGTTAAGCCTAGAACATGAACGTGGTATTATCGCTCAAGGTATGCGTGCGGATTTACTACTATTCGATGATGCTATTAATATCAAACAGACGATAGTCGCCGGTCGGACTGTCTACTCGACATTGTAATTTAAAGCTGATTCGCGTAGTATAAGCTTACAGGGCAATAATAGCTCTTGTGTCTCAAAATCTTCATTTTTGATATGTCGAATAAGCAATTTGCAACTCTGACGCCCGATCTCGAAAGCAGGTTCTTCCACCGTTGTTAAATTGGGTTCGATCACGGTCGATATCGGGTCATTGGTAAAACCTATTACACCAATTTGTTTTCCAACCTTGATTCCTGCATTTTTTATTGCCTGGATAGCACCAACGGCTTTACGGTCATTGACAGCAAATATTGCATTCGGCGAGTTCGACAGCTCGAGTAATTTTTCGGTGTCATGAAGCCCGTGTATCTGATCGAATCCTGAAAAGATGATATGAGTCTCCTCAGGATCAATTTTATGATCTTTTAATGCCGCAATATATCCTCTAAGGCGTTCTTGGGTAAAGGTAAGTTCCTTTGGTCCTGCAATATGTGCAATTCTATTGTATCCTTGATTTAGAAGATGTTTTGTTGCTAAGTATGCGCCGTCATAGTCGCTTTGCATAACTTTTGAAGCGGTAATATCGTGTGGGACGCGGTCAAAGAAAACAATCGGCAATCCCTCGTCGATTAGATTTTGGAAGTGATCATTAATACTAGAATTGGAGGAAATGGAAATTAACAATCCATCGATGTTGGTTGCCGAAATACTCTCGAGAAGTTTTCGTTCCCTTTCCACGTCGTCGTTTGTGATATATATAATTGCAGTATACCCCTGCTCGTATGCTTCTTCTTGAATGCCAGATATAACGGTGGAAAAATAATAATTGGTTATAAATGGGAGTATGACACCAATGTTTTTGGTCGATCCGGACGCAAGAGCGGCAGCATTCGAATTACGTTTAAACTTCAGTTTATCGGTTAATGTGAGTACCTTTTTTCTTGTTTCCTGACTCACATCATGTGCGTCTCGCAGGGCCCGCGATACCGTAGAAACTGAAAGCCCTAACTGTTTTGCAATATCCTTGATCCCAAATTGCTTTCTCATTATCGTTGGTCTATCTACAAGTTTAACAAAAAAAGGTTAGTGTTAAACGAACATTCTTAACCTTTTCCTGCACCCGATGTTATTTTATATGGGGAATCTACTACGACTCCGATTGTCTTATTACCCATTTTTTGGACAACGGTTTTTCAAGGAACATAAGATGTTTCTCTTGCTATTTTTGGAAGATTCGGATCGGGCATTATATACTCCGTAGCTGTGGTCTATCAAGGGCACACTTCCTAGCGACCATTATTTTGTCTTGGCAGAAATTACTTCGCTATAACAACATCTGTCCGCTTTATTTTGTTTTGTAAAAATTGAACGTAATGTTTAACAAATGTTGTTGAAATATACTTAGATAGTATGTTCGTTGCCTGTGAATTGGTAAGCGTTTATCGGTATATATGGCGCCTCAATTCCCGAACAAAACCCTCTCAGCGTTTACTTATGAGGGGAGTGTATGCTAGAAAACGATTCTTGTCCATTTTTGAAAGTGGAAAGCAGTTTTCACGCGTGCCCTTCCTAAACTTTCTTCCACTTCTACTGCGTAACGTGCGTCGTTTTGAAAACACACATTTTACTATGAAATTTTAACTTGGAATAACCAGGTAATTCTTGATTGTTTTTTGCAATTACAGTTAATGACTCCACCTCAAAGGAGGTATTCAATTTAATACGTGGGAAGATACTTTAACAATTCTATGATTTAGGAGGACAACGTTTTAATGATTAGTGAAGCGTTTGTTTTCTTGCTTATCCGCAGATAACATATTGTCAGACAATCGCTATTTATCTTTTTCTCTTATTTTCTTCTTTTGTGTTTTCAAATTCTTACTTAGTTTTAAAAAAAAACATAATTATCACAACAATTTTACAATGATCTCGTTCTTATTAGATATCACTATGTAACAAAAATGATATAAAAGATTTGTTGAATGAAAACAACCTACACTAATGTGTCTTAACAAGTCGATTTTTTCAGCATGATTCTTAATAACTTGATCTATGAAGCACGATTATTTTTTGCCAATTTCATTACTCTTGACGCTTAGCCTTTCCTACGAGCCTGCTAAAGCCAACGAAACAGAATATAAAACACATCCCCCTTTTATTTTAAATCCCGCAGCACGTTCCTTAACGCAAATTGACTCCATCGCGATCAGTGGAAAGGTTGTCGGTCCGCAGGGAGCGGCGATTCAAGGCGTCGTGATCACTGAGAAGGGGACAACAAATGGCGTTTTATCCGAGCAGGATGGCACATTTAAAATTTCAGCCGATCCAAACGGGGTGCTGGTCTTCTTAAAATCTGATTTTGCAGAGAAAGAAGTGCCGATAAACAACCAAAAAACAATGGAAGTCGCCTTAAGTCTCCCCGTAGCCTCAGACAGCGTGCAGGTGAGTACCCAAGAGACAGTGGCCGTTCCCGGTAGCAGTGCAGCTGTGCCCGATTCATCTATAACGGCAAATACTACTGACTCGATACCAGCTCCAGCGGTAACAGATTCCATAGGTACGAATGTCACTCAGGACAGCACCGCCGGTAATACACAGGAGCAAAATGCGATATCTGGCGTGGTGAGTGGTCCTTCTGGGCCATTGTCGCAAGTGACCGTAACCGTGCTGGAAACCAACGAATCGGTAAGCACGGATGCGGCCGGTAAATTTCAAATTGCGGCGGGCGCCAATAATACGTTAAGCTTTTCATCTGTAGGGTATACGACCGTTACGCAAAAGGTAGGCAATCGGACTGACGTACAGGCAGTTCTTGCGCCCGAGTCGAAGACTATTGAGTCGGTACAGGTAGTGGCCGTTGGATATGGCACAATGAACCGGGCGACACTGCCCACAGCCGTCTCCAGCATTGGGGCAAGTGAGATTGAAGATGAAGTCTTACCGAGTATCACCCAAGCGATACAGGGAAAAGCTGGCGGGGTGCAGGTTACGCAGAAATCAGGCTCGCCAGGTGGAGGGATCAGTATTCGCGTGCGCGGGACAACGTCGATCAATGCCAGTTCAGACCCCTTATATGTGGTGGATGGAATTCCGGTAAATAGTACGACAAATTTTACAGGTGGTTCGACATTCGATTTCGGAGGTGGTACGCAGGGTATTAACGTGCTTTCTTCGATAAACCCATCCGACGTGCAGTCGGTGGAAGTGTTGAAAGATGCTGCTTCGTCCTCCATTTATGGATCTCGCGCGGCTAACGGCGTAGTCCTAATTACAACAAAAAAAGGTACTGCCGGCGAAAGTAAATTTAATTTCAATATGTATGAAGGTTTTTCGCAGGTTCCTCGTGAAAGGTATTATGATTTTATGAATACCGAGCAATACCAAGACTATATGAAGGATTATTATGCGATCGTTCAACAGCAAGATCCCAATGCGACGGTACCCGAACAGATTTTTGCAAATCCTAACGTGAATACCGATTGGCAGGACGCTATTTTTAGGAATGCAGCAACTAGAAATTATGAGCTCTCGGCAAGTGGTGGAGGCGAGAAAACACAGTACTATACCTCTGTAGGATATATGAAACAAGGAGGGGTGCTGCGGGGGTCGGATTACAGTAGAATCAGTGGCCGCTTGAATTTAGATCATCAACATAGTGATAAACTACGGTTCTCCACCTCGATAAACCTTACCCGGGCAATCAATCATCGGGTTCAAGAAGAAAACTCGAAAGAAGGAGCTACCAAGAGCGGGATATTCTCTCCACCGAATTTGACCGTTTATGATGCCAACGGAAACTACGTGTACGATCAGGTCCGGGCAACGCGCGAAAATCCGGTCGCGATGCTCGAGCTTCCAACGAATGAAGCGGAAACATTTCGTATTCTAGCAAATGCAAGCGCCGAATATAATATCATGCCCGAACTACTTTTGAAAACTAGCTTCGGAACTGATATTAGTTTCATTGATGAGACCTTCTTTATGCCGCCTAACGGGCTCCGTTCGTACGCAGCGAGGGGTGGTATAGGTGCCCGCCGTAATACACGGGATCAACTTTGGATCAATGAGACAACACTTACCTACGATAAAACATTTGGAGACCACAGTTTTAACGCCCTTGCGGGTTTCTCCGTTCAAGAATCTCAGTTAGAGTTCGTGCATGCACAGCGGTCGAATTTCCCAAATAACGATATTCCATATATTTCCGCTGGAGGTGTCATAACCGGTGCAAATTCTTATCCCGAGGAGTGGGCGATAGCTTCCGGGTTTGCGCGTGCGACCTATGTATATAAGGATAAGTATATTATAAATGGAAATATTCGTAGCGATGGTTCTTCGCGGTTTGGAGCAGATAATCGCTGGGCGGTATTTCCATCATTAGCAGGTGCGTGGCGACTGTCTCAAGAGGACTTCCTTCAAGATTCAAAGTTCGTAAGTGACTTGAAGCTACGAGCTAGCTGGGGAGTAACAGGGAATCAGAATATTGGAAACTACGCCAGTCGCTCCCTGTACTCCGGTGGGAATAATTACATGGGTGTAGCTGGGTTTGTACCCAACGTTTTAGGCGATAAGGGTTTAAAATGGGAAACAACACGCCAATGGAATATCGGATTTGATGCCGGATTCTTCGATGACCGGATTTCAGTATTAGCCGATTACTACCATAAGAAGACAAGTGACTTGTTGATCGGGCTACCGATCCTGACGAGCTCGGGGTATATGAATCGATTCACGAATTCCGGCGATATCGAGAACAAAGGTTTTGAATTTGAACTAACGACTCGAAACCTAGTCGGCGAATTCAAGTGGACAACATCATTGAACATGACCTTTAACAGAAATAAGGTGCTCGCACTACCCGAGGGCTTGATGGATATGCGTGGTGGTGTCGGCGATTTGAACCGTGCGATCGAAGGGCAGCCCCTTGGTGTTTTCTATGGCTGGCAAGCGATGGGTGTTAACCCACAGACAGGTATGATTGATTACCTAGGGGCCGATGGATCAGCCGTGACGCCAACAGACTATAAAGACCATCATCAGATTGGCGATCCGAATCCTGATTTTTTTGGAGGCATTACCAATACTTTCGCATACAAGAATTTTGATTTGAGCGTGGCCGGGCAATTTACTTATGGCAACGAAATATTTAACTATAACCTAGCTTCTGGTCTAGAAGGGTTCAACCCTAGTTCGAATCCATTCGTTGACTTTGTAGACCGGTGGAAAAAGCCAGGTGACATTGCCGACATGCCACGGCCAGCGCCGGGTGACCTCAGCAATGGAGCGGTTTCATCGAGGTTTATTCAAGACGGCTCATTTTTTAGATTGCGAAACATCACCCTGGGATACACGTTGCCAGAGGCAATTACTGACCGAATTAAAATACAAAAACTACGATGGTACGTATCGGTCCAAAATGCGTATGTGTTTACTGGATATAGAGGGTACGATCCGGAAGTAAGCTCCAGCCATGGTGGAGCAAATACCGGGCTTATTTACGGTTACGATTACGGAAGTTACCCGCAACCACGAATTTTCACCACCGGAATTAATTTGACTCTCTAATTTCTTAAGCTTATTATAATGAAAAATAAACTATATATCTTATACGTCCTTACAATCGTTTCACTACTCACTAGCTCGTGTGAGAAATTCTTGGAAAAGGACCCTTTAGGTCAAATTGCCCAAGATGAATTTTTTAATTCGGAAACCAACGCCAACGCTGCGGTCATCGGCATATACAGAACGATGATGAATTCTTACTCATTTGGGCAATCGCTGGTCATTGTACCCGAGTTTTCCGCTATGCATGTGCGGCATTCAGCCGTTTTTCCCGAATACGAAAACTTTACAACGCATAAAATTCAGGCCGTTAATCCTTGGATTTCCAATATGTGGCAGGCTATCTACACCACGGTAAATGCAGCAAATCAAGTAATAGAAGAAGTGCCCTTAATGGATGAAACGTTGATACCTGAAGAAAAGAAGAACAGCTTTGTTGGAGAGGCTAAGTTTATACGCGCGTTAAATTACTTTTTTCTAGTAAGGGCATTTAATAAGGCTCCCTTAAAGCTTAATTATACCAAAGAAGGTGACGATATCGATGTCCCTGAATCGAGCAAGGAGGAACTCTATGCGCAAATCGTAAAGGATTTGACAGAAGCAATCGCGGGCCTTCCGGAAGAAAATCCGAATACGGGAGACGCTTCCAGGGGACGCGCATCACACTGGGCAGCGAAGGCGCTGCTCGCAAAGGTTTTATTGTATCAAGCCGAAATGACGGGGGATTATAACAAAGTGGCGGACTTAGCAAGCGAAGTCATATCCAGTGGCCAGTATGCTTTGGTATCGGACTATAGCACGATCTGGACAACACAAAATACAAATGAAGCAATTTTCGAACTGCAGTTTGACGATCAGGCAACCAACCCGCTTGCCGGAGTTGCTAATGACAATTCCAGCGTTTTGTTTTTTGCTAAAGATTCGACGATACTTGATCTTTATCAGGAGCAAGATAAGCGTAAGGACTTCACCGTGGCCAAAGGGAGTAACGGTAACTATTTTATGGGCAAATTTCCGAACTTTTCTCCCGCAAGTCAAAATTTGACGGTCATTCGCTTAGCGGAGCTTCTCCTCATACATGCCGAAGCACAGGCGCGGGTTGATAACGGAGTGAGCCAAGCAGCATATAGCTCTTTGAAGACTGTGCAAGACAGGGCTGGAACTACCGCTCCGATAGCAGAATATAGTGATCTCGAAACATTTATCACTGCCGTCCAGGAAGAAAAGGAACGCGAATTGATGTTCGAGGGAGAGACTTGGTTTGACTTCAAGCGTACGGGTCTTGCATTAAAAAAATATGATAACTTGACAGATGAGAATTTCCTACTATATCCGATACCTTCGGGTCAGATAGATTTAGGAACAGGCCTTACCCAGAATCCAGGCTACTGATAACAGGAGTTGCAGCGCCGCAGTGCTTTAAAATACAAGATTGCGGTGCCCGATTAATAGAGCAAAATCAGCGGTGTTTTCAATTACGAGAACGCCGCTGATTTCGTTATACGCTGGTTGGGCTCAAATGACTCTCATGTGTCGAACATGCATCATCAACCTATTCGATGACTTTGTTTCAAAAATCAATAAAATTTTGCCATTTTTGGATGAAGACCTTCGATTGAAAATTATGAATGCAAAACTTCATACGTGGTCTTCCGGGACGGCTGGTTAAAGGCGAGGGAATTGATACATAGCGCCACAAAATACAGGTCTTCAAATAACGCTCGAATTGGAAATAAATGGACAGAACAAAAGTTGTACTTGTAGATAATAACGATAACCCGCTCGGCGAGATGGAAAAATTGCTTGCGCATCAACAGGGACAGCTTCATAGGGCATTTTCCGTTTTTGTTTTTGATAACAGAGGTAGGTTACTGTTGCAGCAGCGTGCCGATCATAAATATCATGGTGCAGGATTGTGGACGAATACATGTTGTTCACATCCGCAATGGGGAGAAGACGTTGCGCTCAGTGCGCTCGAGAGATTGAAGTACGAGATGGGGATGTGTTGTGAATTGAAATTTTCACATTCATTTATCTATCAAACACCTGTCGAGAATGGCTTAATTGAGAACGAGTATGATTACGTGTATGTAGGAGATGCCAATGAAGACCCTGTGATTAATCCCATGGAAGTTCAGGATTTTAAATGGATGCCTATCGATGAGCTTCTACTGGATATTCGTAAAAAACCAGATATTTACACCTACTGGTTTAAAGTTGCATTACCTCTGGTGATTGCAGACCTTAAGGAGGGCGGCGATAATTTATAGCGTATTGAGAACGAAGATTTGTATACATTTACAGATTGTAAGGAGCGGTAAGTGCTTAGTTAGCGATACTAAAAAATGAAACACTATTTATCTGCCTTAATCGGATTTACGATCTGGGGAACATTTGCTCTTGTTTTAAGGCCTTTGGCCGGCTACCCGGCGCTCGATATACTGATTCACCGGGTGATTATTGCTTCGGTAAGCATTGTATTTGCGTGCTTTATTTTCCGAAAGCGGCAGACCCTTGCGAGTATCGATTATATAAGAAACGCTACCCGAGAGCAGAGGTGGAGATTGCTGGTAAATTTATTGTTGAGCGCTGTGATGCTCGGGCTTAACTGGTATATATTTATATACGTTATGAATGCTGTCAGTGTTAATGCTACCTCATTAGCATATCTTATTTGTCCAATTTTAACAACCGTACTTGCCCGTGTTTTTTTGCACGAAAAGCTCAATAAAGGGCAGTGGACCGCTGTTGTATTAAGTGGGGTGAGCTGCGTGATACTCGCCTATGGACATTTCCTGGATTTAATATACAGCATGACGATTGCCTTAACCTATGCTATTTATTTGGTGCTGCAGAAAAACAGTTTTAAGATCGATGGGTTCTTTGCCTTAACCATTCATATTGTTGTCAGTACCTTGCTGCTGTTACCCATACTGGCTGTTATTGACCCGGCCCTTCCGCGAACAAATACATTTTACGTTTTGGTAGCGGTGATTGCCGTGGGGTATACGATTGTTCCGTTGTTTCTTAATATTTACGCGTTAAAAGGTCTTGATTCGTCTATCGTGGCGACTTTGCTGAATCTGAATCCGATTATAAGTTTTTTGCTCGCTGTGTGCTATTACAAAGAGCCTATTAACATATTCCAGATTGCCGGTTTCGGACTTGTTTTTATAGCCGTAGTGATTTTTAACGTTGCTTATCTGTTTGGTAAACGGAGAAATAGCGTAAGAATTTATACCCATCCGGATGCCTGAAAGGCATTCGTGCTTTTGAGGCTTGGTGTCTTTATTTCAGATTTAATATTTAATCGGAGCTGTGTTCTTGAATCTCCTGGACGGATCGTTTTAAGGTAATAATGGCTAGGGTCATTTCCTGCATGTCTAAGTTGCCAAATCCGATCCGCATCGCGTTCACGTGTTTGTGCTCATAGAGTAAGGTTCTGGGGATAAACAGGTTGTTTTTCTGGGCCTGCTGACTCAACTTTAGCAAGTTGGTCCGGTTTTTCCACTTCACCCAGTAAGCAAGTCCGCCGGTAGGGATTTCAAAATCTACCAAGTGCCCCAATTCGCTGCTGAGTAGGAATGCCATATGATCGCGCCGCTCGCGGTATACCTTGAGTGACTTTTTGAGATGCCTATGTATAGCGCCTTCTTCGATCATTTCTCCGAGCGCATGCTCCATTAGTACGTCGCCCTGCCGGTCAATAATACCCAGGTATTTACGCATCTCGACCATCAGGTCTTGCGGTGCTACGACGAAGCCCGCTCTGAATCCTGGAGCGAGGGCTTTTCCAAACGACCCGACATAGATCACCATGCCGTGTTGATCATTGCTGGCAAGCGGCAGCAACGGTTTGTTGTCGTACTGGAAATCGTAATCATGGTCTTCCTCGACGATAATCATTCCGTAGTGGCGCGCCAACTGCAGGAGTTTCATGCGCTTGAGCACGCTTAGGCTCACTGTGGTGGGGTAATGATGCTGGGCACTGACGTAGATCATCCGTACCTTTTGAGTTTCACAAAGCTGCTCAAGGGCATCGATGTCGATCCCGTCGTCCTGCACGGGAAGGGTGCATATCGTGCTGCCCGATTTCTGAAAGATCATATTTGCTGAAAAGTAGGATAGCTCACCCACGGCAACAATATCGCCCGGCTGTAGGAGGATTTCCGAAATGATAAATAGGCTCATCTCAATGCTGCGCGTGATAAGCAGGTTGCCGGTGCCAATTTGTAAGCCACGTGAACTTTGAAGGTAAGCAGCTAGTTGCTCTTTAAAATATTCACTTCCCTCTTGATTGTAGTAGTCCATCTTCGAGCGGTTGCTTTTTCGCTTCATGTTGGCGCTATAGATTTTCGAAAAGTCCTCAATCTGCGTGAGGCGAATATCGGGGCTTCCATCATTAAGTATGTAAGTGCAGCTGGTCCGCTCGAAGGGGTTGTCAAGTAAAATAGACCTGTTGAATTCAAAGCCCGAGCGCTGTACGTAGGGGATTTTACTGGAATCCTTCGTGCTCATCTGGGGCAGGATGGAGGCCACAAATGCGCCCCTGTTGGCGAAGATTTCTATCCAGCCCTGCGTGTAAAGTTCGTCATAAGCGGCCGTAATGGTGTTGCGGTGAACCTCGAGCAGCGCGCTCAAGCGCCGGCTTCCGGGGAGCCTGATACCTGCCGGGAGCCACCCCTTTGCGATAGCGCCGATAAGCTGGTTGGCGATTTGCAAATAGATCGGAACGGAAAGTTGACGATCTATTGCTACATAAGTTTTGTATGGAATGTTATCCGGACTATTCATATTCTTCAAACTGGCACCATCGTACCGTCCGGTAAGATAGTACTTTTGGATAAATTAATACAAATATGAAATCTATTTTAGATAAAATTGTGCAAAATGACCTGTTGCATGGCAAATGGTTGAATACCCTTTCGTTTATGGAAAATGCCGGTGCACGCAAGATTTCGGCTTGTGAGGATATCACTAAAACGGGGATCATGCAACTTAAGCATGCTGCTGAGGAGCACCGCCATGCCTATTATTTAAAAAAGCAACTTGCTAAGCTCGGCCAGCATAATTTTGAATTTTATGACCCCCAGTCGATGCTTGGCGGTAGTGCTTCTATGCAATATTTACACCGGCTTGACGTTCTGAGTTGCCGGTATCTGAAGACGCACTTTGGCTTGTCGGGCGGCGCGCTTCGGTATGCTGCGTATCTTTTTGTGACCTACGCCATCGAGATGCGCGCCGATGTGCTCTACCCAATATACCAAGAGCTATTGACCAAATGGGACGCCAAGGTGAGCGTGAAGTCAATCATCCTCGAAGAAGAAGGTCACCTGCAGGAGATGATTACCGCCCTTAAGCAGTTTAGCGCCGACTGGGAAACGCATAGTGAAAAGATAATTACGTTAGAAAAGGACTTGTACGTGCAGTGGGAAAAAGCAATAGAAAAACAGCTCGCCAGCGATGAAGCACATACACCAGCGGTTAACTAGTAAGCTGCACCTTCGGGCGCAAAGGGGTAACCTTCGGGAGCTGCACGACCAAACGACCGGTATTGATTTCTATTCCAACGATTATTTGGGGTTTGCGCGTAGTACCGCATTGGCAGGGCAGTTGGCAACTCGGGTAGAGGAATGTTCACATTTGATGGGCGCCGGAGGGGCCCGGTTGATTGCCGGTGACTCGCCCATAATTACCCAAGTCGAAGAATTTATCGCCCATCAGCACCGCGTGCAGCGCGCGCTGCTGCTGCCCTCGGGCTTCGCAGCGAACCTATCGCTCTTTAGCACGCTTCCCCAGCGCGGCGACACGATTATTCTTGATGAACGGGTGCACCATTCGGTGTACCAGGGCTGCCGCCTTTCACATGCCAAGCGCTGGAAATTCGCCCACAACGATCTTCAGCACCTGAGCGATCTGCTTGCTCGTAGCAGCGGGCAGGTATGGATCGGCGTGGAGAGCCTGTATTCGATGGATGGCGATTTTGCGCCGCTCGAAGGGCTAGTGGCGCTCGCCGAAAAGTACGGTGCGGCGCTAATTGTCGATGAGGCGCATGCCATCGGCGTATTTGGATTAGGGCTGCTTGATGAACAAAATTTGCAAGAACGCGTGTTTGCGAGCGTGGTCACCTACGGCAAGGCTATGGGGCTGTGGGGCGCCACTATTTTAGGATCCCGCACGCTAGCGAATTACCTGATTAATTACGCAGGACCGCTGATCTATAGCACGGGCATACCGGACTTCCATGCCCTAGCCATCGAGCAGGCATACCGGTTTTTGGATCAAGAGGGTAAAAATAGCAGGGCAGAGCTCAAAGCGATCACCGATCACTTTAATACGTTAGATCTACCCTGCCTGGCTGCGCCAGAAAGTCCTATTAAGCCGATTCTCTTTAGCGATGTGGCTGCCATGGAGCGCGCCAGCAGAGATCTCAAGCAGCAGGATATCGTCTGCTACGGCGTGCGGCCACCGACCGTTCCCTCGGGGCGGGTCTGCTTGCGGATATCCTTGCACGCATTCAACCTCCGCAAAGAAACAATGGCGCTCAGTACAATATTAAAAAAACATATTTATGGATAAACAGTATTTTCTTACAGGTATCGGCACGGGTGTAGGTAAGACCATAGCGGCCGCGGCGCTAGCCAAGTATTGGGGCGCTAATTACTGGAAGCCTATCCAGTCTGGCGACCTGGATAGCTCTGACAGCATGCTGGTCGCTGAGCTGGCAGGCCCCGGGGTACATATCTACCCCGAGGTGCACCGGTTCAGCGTGCCTGCCTCGCCACATTATTCCGCCCGTCTAGAAGGGGTAGCCATAACCTTAGCGGACTTCCAGTTACCCCAAACGAATGGAGATTTAATCGTCGAGGGAGCAGGCGGGCTGTTGGTACCGATTAATGAAAGGGAGTTTATCATTGATTTAATCGCACACCTCGGGCTTGCCGTGATACTTGTCTGCTCGGATTACTTAGGCAGTATCAATCATAGCCTTTTGAGCATCGAGAGCTTAAAAGCGCGAGGGATCCCTGTAGCCTACCTGCTACTTAACGGAGAAGCTAATGCATCCACGCGCGCTATACTGCGCGAGAATAAACCCGTAGAAAGCAAAATTATAACGCTTCCAAAATTAGCAGCCATAAACCAACAGGGGCTTGAAAAGGCCCTAGAAGAACTAAAAATTGAACAGTAAAATAATGGAACAGACAAAAAAACAAACAACAAGACACGACTGGACCAAGCAGCAGCTGCTAGATATTTACAATCAGCCGCTGCTCGAGCTCGTATATCAAGCGGCGAGCGTACACCGTGAATGGCACGACGCCGATCAGGTGCAGATCTCGACGCTATTGTCGGTGAAAACCGGCGGATGTCCTGAAGATTGCTCGTACTGCGGGCAGGCTGCGCGGTACCACACAGATATTAAAGTGCAGTCGCTGCTGCCAACCCAGACGGTGCTGGCACACGCTAGCAAAGCCAAGGAGAGCGGCTCGACACGGTTTTGTATGGCGGCAGCATGGCGCGAGGTGAGAAACAACAGCGACTTTGATCGGATTATCGATATGGTAAAAGGTGTTAATGCAATGGGGCTAGAGGTATGCTGCACGCTCGGCATGCTCAGCAAAGAGCAGGCGGAGCGTCTGCAAGAGGCAGGTTTATACGCTTATAACCATAACCTAGATACTTCCGAGGAGTTTTATGATGAGATCATTTCGACCCGGAAATTCGATAACCGTATACAGACCATCGAGCATGTACGTAAAGCCGGTATCACGGTCTGCTCGGGCGGAATCATCGGGCTCGGGGAGACTGTTTCAGACCGCATTTCCATGCTCGCAACGCTTGCAAATATGCCCATACACCCAGAGTCGGTGCCGATCAATGCCCTAGCACGCGTGGCGGGAACGCCACTAGCGGACATGCCCAAAGTGGCGGTTTGGGACATGGTTCGAACGATTGCCACCGCGCGCATAACGATGCCCAGTTCCATGGTGCGGCTCAGCGCAGGGCGGATTGAAATGACTGAGCAAGAACAGGCATGGTGCTTTATGGCGGGGGCGAACTCGCTGTTCACTGGCGAGCAGCAGACGCTTTTGGTCACACCCAATCCGGGGGTGGATGAAGATATGCAGATGCTGCAAAACCTAGGGCTCAAGCCCATGACGCAAAGAAAGGAGACCGCATGCGCGAGCAATGGGTAAAGCGCGATGTAGCGGTCAACTGGCATCCATATTCACAAATGAAAACCAGCTTTCACCTGCCGATTGCTAGAGGCAAGGACGCCTATTTATACGATACTGACGGCAAGGCTTACCTGGATATGGTGAGCTCCTGGTGGGTGACTTTGCACGGACATGCAAACACTTATATCGCTGAAAAAGTATACGAGCAGCTGCTTTGCCTAGAACAAGTGATATTCGCCGGGTTTACCCATGAGCCGGCGATAACTTTGTCCGAGAGGCTGCTTGCGCTGCTGCCGGATAATCAAAATAAAATGTTTTATACCGATAACGGTTCTACGGCGGTCGAAGTGGCTCTGAAAATGTGTATTCAGTACTGGGTAAATAAAGGGAAAAAGAAAACCAAGATCATGGCGTTTACCGGCGGGTACCACGGTGATACTTTCGGCGCGATGTCGGTAAGTGAGCGCGGTCAGTGGACGGCGCCATTCGCCGATATGCTTTTTGAGGTGTTATTTATTGATCCGCCGACGGCCCAGAATCTACCCGCGCTCAAGCAACAGATAGTCCAGCACGCCGATGAGCTCGCATGCTTTATCTACGAGCCGCTCGTACAGGGAGCGGGCGGAATGCTGATGCATGAGCCGCAGCACCTATCCCAGCTTATGGACTACTGCAGCGCCCAGGGTATACTGTTGATTCAAGATGAAGTATTTGTCGGCTTCGGAAGGACGGGGACTCTTTTTGCGGCCGATCAACTGGATGCCCAGCCCGATTTGATGTGTTTTTCCAAAGGGCTCACCGGCGGGACGATGCCGATGGGGATGACCAGCTGTAGTGATTCGGTTTATCAGATGTTCTACTCGGAGGATAAAACAAGGGCCTTGTTCCACGGGCACTCCTTCACCGCGAGCCCCATCGCATGCGCCGCCTCACTGGCGAGTTTGGATCTGCTGCTTGATCCTCTCACCCGCAATAAGATTCAACAGATTTCGCGCAGCCATCAGGAGTTTGCGCGCGCACTGACTGGCCGAAAAGGAGTGCGGAATGTGCGTCAGCACGGAACAATAATCGCTTTTGACTGGGATACCGGCGGCGGCGCGGATTATTTTAATCAGATACAAAGCAAGCTTTATCAGGCTTTTTTAGAAAAGGGAATTATCCTTCGACCCCTGGGTAACGTGCTGTATATCCTCCCGCCATACTGCGTGGAACAAGCCGACTTACAGTATACCTATGAAACGATTTTGGAGTTACTCGATACAGGTAACCTTTAATAAAATGCTGTTGATTTTTCTGACGTTCGGATTGCTGATTTCCGGAGGTCAGAAAATTAATTCACTTAATTTATAGGGCGTTCGTAGCTAGTTGTTTAGCCCACTAACTGCCTGCATGTTTTTGCGTATCTAAGCAAGAGTTCGCAGATAAATAACAATAGTTATTTCATTTTTATTATATATGTATCTAATTATTAGATTTTTAGATTTTGCATCATTGTTCGGTAGATTGTTTTTTGATAACACTTCCTTAATATTAACGTAACACTATACTGCTAATATTGCGCATTAGTTTTTCACGTCTCAATAAAAGGAAAAATATATGCAACCGAACTTTACGAAGCTTTTTTGGCTTCTTAGTGCTTTAACAGTAACCCCAATGTTGGGTCAAGCGAGCGCTAAAACTGCCCCTATTCCAACAGAGCAGATGAATCAAACCGAGGTAACGGGCCGCGTCGTCGATCTCGATGGCAACCCCGTCGCGGGTGCATCAGTCACCAATCTCAGCAGTAACGCTGCCGTTCAAACCGACGAGTATGGAAATTTCAAAATTGCCGCCGTGATTGGCAATCAGTTGCAGATTAGCTACGTAGGTTTTGAAACCCAAACCCAGCGCATCACCAATGACTCGGGAAATCTTATTACCCTCTCCGGGCTGCAAAATGCAATTGAAGAGATACAGATTTCTATTGGGTATCAGAAGATTCGTAAATCTGACCTTACCGGCGCTATCGCCAGTGTGAAGGCGGACGAACTGAATATCACCTCGCCTAAACTTTCTCAAGCGCTAGTAGGTAAAGTAGCTGGTGTGCAAATTTCACAGACTAGTGGCGCTCCGTACGATGGAACGAAAATTCGCGTACGTGGTATGGGTTCGGTGAATGCGGGTTCCGATCCGCTTTACGTTATCGATGGTTATCCAGCAGGAAACAACCTAAACATCAACCCGAATGATATCGAGTCGATCGACGTACTAAAAGATGCTGCATCGGCAGCAATCTACGGTTCACGCGCAGCCGGAGGTGTCGTGCTGATCACCACAAAACGTGGTAAGCAAGGAAAGAATAATATCGATTACGAAGTGCTTGCCGGATTTGGTCAGCTTTCTAAAAAAGTCGACCTTTTAAATTCCGAAGAGTTTATCGATCTATTGATCGATGGCCGTAACAACTCCTACAGGGACCTGGTGACCGGAAAGGGCGAAACCTGGACAGATGATATGCGCCTGGATTCCAACGGCGATCGTGTTGCCAAAGTCGGAAATGCAGGCTCCGTAACGATCCCCGAAGATTACTACGACTTCGCAACGGGAAAGGCCAAAGCCGCTCAATATGATACAGACTGGCAGGACGAATTGTACCGTAATGCGCCATTTCAACGCCACAACCTTTCCGTCTCGGGCGGTAATGAAAAGAACCGTTATTTTGTGAGCGGATCGTACCAAGATCAACAAGGAATTATGCGCGGTACTGGGCAGCAGGTATTTAACTTCCGTTCCAACATAGACTCTAAAGTGACCGACTGGTTGACATTCGGCGCCAATGTCTCGTACACCTACAATGTCAACGATGAGGTGACCACCGGACGCTACGATCGTAGCCCCTCGATGTCAGCGCTGATCTATCTACCTACCCTTCCTGCATACAATCCAGATGGTTCTTATGCGCAATATTTGATGGGTGATTTAAGTGCAAATAACTACGGTATTCAGAATCCTGAAAACCCGCTGGCCTACGTGTCAAAGATTAAAAATGAGCGCCGTGGTAAAAGAGGTTTATACAATGCTTTCGCTGACTTCAAATTAATAGAGGGACTAAACTTGAAGATCAACGGCGGGCTATCTACTTATGATGAGAAGTACGATTACTACCGTCCTACAAGTATTTCTAGTGGTAACTATGAACCGTACAGCGAAAATGCTAAGACTGCAGCGTACGCAGATGCGATTACAAGGAGCTCACTCGATAAACTCGTCGAGGCGACCTTGAACTACAACAAAACGTTCGGCGAGAAGCATAATATCATGGGCCTACTCGGTTATTCGGCGCAGCAAACAGACCACGATAATGTGGGCGTTCGTGCGCGTGGATTCCAAAATGATGCTATCGAGGAGGTGACCAACAAAGGAGCGGATCCATCAGATTTCGAACTACTCGTTGGTGATACCTACAAGCGTACAACAACCATGATGTCCTATTTCGGGCGGGTTAATTATAGTTACGATTCCAAATATTTCCTATCAGCATCTTACCGTCGTGACGCTTCATCACGCTTCGGTCCGAACAGTAAATGGGGAGCTTTTCCTTCCGTTTCTGGGGGTTGGACATTATCTAACGAGGATTTCTACAATGCTTGGTTAGGTGAAGGCTCATCATTGAAGCTTCGCGCCAGCTGGGGAATGAGTGGAAATAATAACATAGGTGATTATGCGGCGATTACAACTTACAATACGCCGACTGGTGTAATCATCGGCGATAAGGTGCAGACGGGTTACTACCCCGACAATCTTCGTGATCCAAATTTAAGTTGGGAAAAGACGGCACAAACAAACGTCGGTCTGGATTTTGGGATCTTGGGTAACCGGGTAAATGTGATGACAAACTTCTACATCAGTAAGTCAACGGATCTACTCTTCAATCAGCCTATCACGGCCGTTACCGGAGCAACTTCAATCTTGACTAACATGCCGGACTCCAAAGTACAAAACAAAGGGTTTGATGTACAACTGGATGCCGCGATTATCCGCCGCCAAGATTTTCGTTTAGGCTTTAGCGGAAACATCAATATCAATCGCAATAAGGTGCTTGACCTTGGGGGAGCTTCCACAATCCTTACAAATGGCGCGGAACGTTCTTACCTAACACACATTACCCAAGAGGGTAGCCCGATCGGTATGTTCTACGGTTTTAAAGTCTTAGGCGTTGCTAATGAAAGCAACTACCAATCAGTGGCTCCTTCAGCCGCCTCATCGACACCACTACAACCAGGTGACCTATACTTTGAAGATGTCGACGGAAACGGTATTGTGAATGACGACGATAAACGTATCATCGGTAATCCGCATCCCGATTTTACGTACGGTTTTGCATTCGACGCACAGTACAAAGGATTCGATATCCGTGCTTCGTTCAACGGATCGCAAGGAAACCAGGTCCTCGACGGTTACGATTACTACCTGTACAATATGGAAGGCTCGGGCAACCAGTACGCGGACGTAGCACAACGCTACCGCTCGCCTGAAAACCCTGGAAACGGCGAAGTATACCGCGCTTCACGTGGCGGGACGCAAAGCAACTCCACCCGGCTTTCTAGTTTTTACTTGCAAGATGGTTCATTCTTGCGCATGACAAACTTTATGGTGGGATATACGCTGCCATCCGAGGTGGTAAATAAATGGTCGCTATCGGGTCTACGCATCTATGCTAGCGTTGATAATCCGTTTACAATCACAAAATATAAAGGATATAACCCGGAACCCGATTATGACCAACGTGGTAACTTAACTCCTGGCGTCGATTACGGTCTGTATCCACTGGTTAGATCATTCAATTTAGGTTTAAAAGTTAGTCTCTAAAATCGATAATCATGAAAAAAAGATACTTAATACCCATAGCGTTATTTGCACTAACTTCTTGCTCGAAAGATTTTTTGAATCAGGAAGATCCAAATGCGGTAACCATTGAAAATTATTTTCAAACAGAAAACGATGTGCTTTTGGGCCTGAACGGTTTATACGAAGGATTGCGCTCGGGAAGTAGCGTCGGAGAGGGCAGCACACTTTATAATGAAGAGCGTTCGGACAACGCGGGCCGCAACGATAATCAATCGAACGCCGGAGAACCATTTCAGTTCAACGATTTTTCAATTCTTCCAAGTAATTCGAACCTGAAAACACATTGGACGACGATGTATGATGCCATCTCTCGTTGTAATGTATTATTAACGCATGTAGATAAAGTAACCTTCACCGATGAGGCTTTAAAGGAGCGTTATAAAGCTGAAGCTAAATTTATTCGCGCGTATTTGTATTTCGATATGGTGCGCAAATTCGGAGATATTCCGCTTGCTACCGTGGAAATTACCAGTAAAGAGCAAGGTGAAGAAGTTGCTTTTCGTGAAAAAGAGTCTGTCGTTTACGCGCAGATTGTGAAAGATTTAACAGAAGCGCTTCAAAGTGACCTGCCAAACACGCAACATGAATATGTTGTTGGTCGAGTTTCCAAGGCTGCCATACATGCTATTCTCGGGAAGGTGTATTTAACAATGGGCTCTACGATAGAAGGTGACAGCCAAACAAATTATACCAAGGCCGAAGAACACCTAACGGCATCTTATCAAATGCGCGCTTTCGGTAAATTATCGGAGATACCGTACAGCGAAGTGTTTGCTGTCGGAGAGAAAAACAAATGTGAAGAGCTTGTCTTCCAAATTCAGTATTTGCAGGGTGATCCCAAATACAGCTCGAGTATCGCGCGTAATTACCAAGCGCGTGGGGAAACAATAAACTCACAATTCAAATCGACGGGATCCGGACAAGTAGCTAAGGTAGATCTAGTGAAAGACTACGAACCCAATGACACGCGTAAAGAGTTTTCTGTGAAATTTGCGAGCGATGCACAAGTAAACGATTGGTTTATAACCAAGTTTAGAGATGTGAGTGATGGTGCTGGGACGGAAGGCCGCGGAGGAAACGACTGGATCTTAATTCGGTATGCTGACGTGATGCTGTTGTTAGCGGAGGCGAAATTACACTTGGGTAAAGATGCTGAAGCTATCGCACTTTTAAACCAGGTGCGCGAGCGTGCCGGCTTACCGAGTTACCAAGAGTCGGTAACAAATTCCGCATACAAATCGAAATATCCGACATTGAAAGATGCTATTCTACACGAAAGGCGTGTTGAGCTGGCATTTGAAAACCAGCGCTGGTTCGACCTTATTCGTAACTACGATGCAGAGGGCCTTGTTTCTTATTTCAAGACAAAAAGTCAAGCTGACTACGGCAATGGAAAGATTTCGAATATATCAGCCAAAGATAGATACTACCCGATCCCGTTCGATGAGTATAAATTGAATCCCGAAAAGATGTATCAGAACGCGGGTTACTAAAAGTTTGGGAGTGACGTGTTTGCCAGCAAGGTAAACGCGCCGCCCACTTTGCCGGATATTTATAATATGAGCCCTGGATGATAGCGTGGTCTTCATCCGGGGTTTCAAAAGAGCCTTAAACTCTAATGCCTAAGTAATCGTTGAAAGTATAATACTAAAATATGCAGAAAATAATAAAATTTTTCATCATTATGATCGTAGGAACCTGCTTCGCGCATCTCTCTTTTGCACAAGGCGACCATAAGCCCCAGACACCACAAGATTGGGTATTGTCGAAAAATTATTTGGCGAGTTGTCTCCTTTTTAAAAACACTGAAATAAGAGAAAACATATTTTCCGATCCTGCAATACAGGCGCTTCTAGTTTCGCGCGCGGAGCGTTACGCGGGCGCCCAGGAGTGTGAAGATTTAGCTTGTTTTCTTGCGGCATTCAAGTGGAGCGACGCTGAAATGGAATCATTACATGAATTTATGGCTAAGCGTTTTGACTCTGATAAAGAACTTCAGGGTTTAGTGCAGACCGCGCTAATCACTTCGGGCGCCTATGGCAGTGCAACCCAGAGCGATCCTAAAGCTTATTTTGTTAAGGCCATCAAGCAAGATATGCGGTACACCAATTACGTGATCGATGTATATGCTGGCGGAGCAAAGCCCAATTATCCCCGGATCGATTCGATTTCATTTGATACAAGTAAGAAACCATATTTAGGCCTGTTACAAGATGTGCGTCAAGATGTATTAAAAGACAGTCCCACACCCCATCAAGCTGCATTTATGACCATACTCACGGCGGTGCGCCTGTTGGAAGTAAACGAGCGCATGGATGCCGCGCAGCTAGAACCCATCATGGAGGGGGAAAATTCAAAAGCCTTGACAGCGATAAAAACGACAAACTTTCAGGACTATCCGTACAGCTTGCTGCTTGTACTAGGCGCAGGACCCTCGAAGTACGATCAGCCGATAAGTCCTGGCGGGATGTTAAGAGCACGGATGGCTGCCAGAGCCTACTTTGATGGCCAAGCACCCTTTATCGTGTTATCCGGTGGGCGTGTTCACCCTTATAAGACCCCGTATATTGAGGCTATCGAGATGAAGCGCTACCTCATCGAAAATTTACTTGTTCCGCAAGAGGCGATCATACTTGACCCGCATGCACGCCACACCACCACGAACCTAAGGAATACGGCAAGAATAATGTTTCGTTATGGTTTTCCACAAGATCAGTTTGCCATGGTTACCAGCAGCAAGGTGCACATCGATGCGGTTGTAGGTATGGCCGATCGCTGCATAAAAGAGCTGGGGTATGTGCCTTACGAACTAGGTAAAAGAATGAGCGATGTTGTGCTCGAATTTAAGCCCAAAGTTGAATCAATGACAATTGATCCAGATGAACCGTTAGATCCCTAACCTGCGCGTTTTTTCGATCCATATTTAAAAATGGTCATAAAATTCACGAGCCCCAATATTTCGGCGAAATGAAAATTATGACCATTTTTTATTTATAAAGCAGCCCCCATATTGAGCGGTGCGCTAGAACCAGCTTGAAACACTTTCATTTGTGGTCAAAGCGTAGACTTGATACCTATAGCCTATAGGGGCAAGTGTATTTCCAGTACGAGGTTATCCCTAGCACATATCTAAAACTGGATAATAAAGATTGCGCAGCATAAAAAGATAAAAAAAATTTGATATTAGATTAATAGCTTTATATTTGTTTCTAAGCGAAACCGGTTTTGCTAAACCTTTGTTACCACCAATTTTAGATTATATGTCTATAACGACTAAAGTATTATGCATTGATTTAGGAGGGACCCATTGTTCCTCGGCGCTCGTTGACCGTGAGGAAGAACGCGTCGTAGAAGAATCTTATTTCCGTTGCCCCGTCGATAGTAACGGTTCCCGCGCTCAGATTCTTCGCGAAATTCAAGAAATCCTTCACATGACCTTATCGAGCAATCCTAGCAAACCTAGTAAAGTAATTGTTTCTTGTCCTGGCCCATTTGACTATGAGAATGGTATTTCGCGCATGGATGGAATGAATAAATATCAAGCTATCCTCAATTTTAATTTGCGCGAGTTTTTCGCTGATATAATTGGTATTGCGCCGGAATCGGTGTGCTTTTACAACGATGCAGCTGCTTTTTTACTCGGCGAGGTTTATTTCCGTAAACTTGAACAAAAACGCATAATAGGCTTGACCCTAGGCACGGGATTAGGCTCTTCGATATATGTAAACGGCCGGATTGAGGATTTGAATTACGGATCAGCGCCTTTCCAAGGAGGGATCGTCGAAGATGTCATTTCTACGCGCGGAATGATTGGGCACTTGAAAGAAAAATTTGGTAGAATTTCTGTTGATAATATTAAAGATTTGGTGCAGACTAGTGGTCTGGAGGAGCAAAGGCGGGATGCATTTGATTATTTGACGGCTAACCTTAGGGAGTTTATCAAGCAGTACCTCGCTCCATTGGCTCCCGATTTGATAGTAATTGGTGGGAGCATCGCAAAGGCCAATTCCCTTTTCTTTGAAGATCTTCAATCGTCGCTCGAGCAGAATTTGGAAGTGGCTTCATTTGATGAATGTAATCTATTTTTAGGACTAACTTTTGAACCGTTGAACATATGAAGCCAGTTTGGAAATTTACACTTATAGCCTCATTAGGCGGCTTTTTATTCGGATTTGAAACTGCCGTAATTTCTGGGGCTGAACAGATTATCCAGAAGATGTGGCATTTGGACGCCATGCGCCATGGGCTCACCGTATCGATCTCACTGATAGGTACAATCATAGGCGCTATAATTGCGGGGAAGATTGCGGATAGATATGGTCGTAAACCTGTATTATACTTTGTAGCTTGTTTATACCTATTATCTGCATTAGGCTGCGCAGTAGCCTCCATATGGGAGATGTTTTTGCTCTTCCGTTTCTTGGGAGGGTTGGCCGTCGGGGTAAGTTCGGTGGTAGGACCTGTATATACTTCGGAAATAGCGCCCGCTAAAGATCGCGGGAAGCTCACCGGAACATTCCAGATCATGATCGTTACCGGGATTTTTACGGCTTATCTGACTAATTTTCTCTTTCTGTCCTTCGGCGGGGACGCCTGGCGATATATGCTCGGCATTATGGCCGTTCCGGCGCTGCTGTTTGTGCTGCTGCTTAAGTTAATTCCCGAAAGCCCACGCTGGTTGCTACAGAACGGACAAATCGAAAGGGCACGTAGTAGTTTCTCGCGTTTAGACGAACCTTTTATGATCGCGAGCGACCATACAAATTCGCCAAAAACATCCGTTAACTTGTTTCAGTCCAAGTACGCCAAGCCGATATTTTTTGCAGTCATGCTTGCTTTTTTTAATCAAATGACCGGCATTAATGCGATTTTATATTACGCACCGCGGATTTTTGATATGGCTGGATTTACCGCAGAACTGTCCTATATTCAGCCGATTTTTATTGGTGGAACGAACCTTGTTTTTACCCTAGTTGGTATGAGTATCATCGACCGTTTTGGACGTAAAAAGCTTCTATCGATGGGCGCGGTCGGAATGTTCATATTCTTAATCCTTGCAGCGTTCGGTTTGAAGGGGGTGAACTCGGAGTTTCTTTTGTATTATATCATCGGTTTTATAGCATCTTTTGCGCTCTCTCAGGGAGCAGTTATTTGGGTGTTTCTTGCGGAAATATTTCCCAACGAAGTACGCGCGCAGGGATCTTCGCTGGGTAGTACTACACATTGGGTGTTCGCAGCCATTATATCCTGGGTATTCCCAGTTATCGTAGAGGGAAGTGTACTAGGCGGTTATTACGTGTTTCTTTTCTATGCGCTAATGGTGGTAGCCTCTTTTATATTTGTGCGTTTTATGCCTGAAACAAAGGGGAAGACCCTAGAAGAGATATCTTAAGATGTGCAACTATTAAACAATTATGGAATTTCCCGCAAGCTGTCCGCGCGATTATAGTTGTTTCATTTTTGAGAAGAAAAACCGGTTCTTAAACGTTGAATTATGTACTAAACTCTCCTAATATTGGATTCGATATGAAAAATTTCACAAAATTATCAACGGCAGCGGCCCTAATTGGTCTCATGCTGAACTTGGTCAGTTGTCGTTCCGAGCAGCAAGACAAAGAGCAACATGTTGCTCCAGACTGGGTGATGGGCGGCTTTGCACGACCACAGGGCGCGAATCCGGTGATTGAGCCAGATAGCACAACTGCTTTTTTGGATCCAATGAGCGGTGACTCGGTGCATTGGGAAGCGAACGATACGTTCAACCCCGCAGCGGTGGTAAAAGGTGATAGCATATATGTACTTTACCGCGCAGAAGATAAAACGGGTATAAAAATCGGTCATAGAACCTCGCGTTTAGGTCTTGCTGCGAGCGCCGATGGGATAAGTTTTTCCCGCCAAAGCACCCCTGTGTTTTATCCGGACAAGGATAGCCAACAAGCATTTGAATGGCCAGGAGGAACAGAGGATCCGCGTATTGCTGAAACGTCCGAGGGGCAGTATGTCATGTTCTATACGCAATGGAACCGGGAAGTGCCTCGTCTGGGGGTGGCTTTTTCCAAAGACCTTAAGACGTGGGATAAACAAGGGCCGATCTTTTCTAGATCAACCGTAATACCGGGACTAGTCGATCGACCCCATAAATCCGCATCTATTGTCACCGAGTTGGTAGGCGACAAGCAGGTGATAGCTAAAGTTAACGGCAAATACTGGATGTATTGGGGTGAGCACGGCGTATACGGTGCTACATCTGATAACCTGGTCGACTGGGACCCTGTTGTGGATGAAAACGGAGAGCTTCATGCTTTCATTTCTCCGCGCGAAGGTTACTTCGATAGCGCATTAACAGAATGCGGGCCGCCGGCAATAAAAACTGATAAAGGCATTCTCCTTTTATACAACGGCAAGAACCACCCTGAAAAAGGTGACCAGCGCTTTAACAAGGGGACTTATTCAGCGGGCCAAGTATTGTTTGATAGCAATGACCCTACAAAGGTGTTACAGCGTATGGACATTCCGTTTCTTCGGCCGATGGAAGCTTTCGAAAAGAGCGGTCAGTATATCGACGGTACCGTGTTTATTGAAGGACTGGTCTACTATAAGAAAAAGTGGTTCCTATATTATGGATGTGCCGATTCGAAGGTTGGCGTTGCGATATATGATCCAGCTAACCCGACAAACCTTGACCCTTTACCATAGGCCGTGGAGGGAGTCTTGGTTAGACCATAAAGATTTGGTAGGCTTGCGCGAATCGATCATTTTTGTGATGATTCTCGTTGTTTAATTACCGAAGGTAATTCTACGTGGTGCGACTGTTTCCCAGTAGGACTTTTGATTTGCTGTATTAAGAGTTCAATAATATGTTTACTTAGTTCTTCAAGGGGCTGCTGTATCGCGGTAATGGTAGGGGAGACTAAAGCAAACGCTTCATGGTCATCAAAAGAGACTATCGCGAGCCGGGAACCTCGTCTGTTGTAGAGGTTATTGATCACTTCCAGCCCTGCGATGCAGAGATAGTTGGTGGCAAAAATAACGGCGTCCAATTCGTTCTTATTTTCAAGGAACCTTTCAATATGTTTTTTCTTCTCTTTTTTGCTTTCCTGGAAAGGGATATAAACGATATTAGGGGCAATACCCCAGTCGGCCATCGCTTCCTGGTAGCCCGATAGTCGATCATGCATCTGGCTTTGGGTAGATGCGAGCGTAACAAAACCGATCTTGCGAAATCCACGTTCGTAAAGATGGGTGCAGGCTTCGATGGTAGCACTTTTATTGTTAGTTCCCACAAAATTGACACCTTTTACCGGGTCTCTATCAAAGAGTACCACTGGAATTCCCTCGCCGATCATTTCCGTGACGACTTTTTCGATCCCTTTGGTCGGCGCAATAATGTACCCGTCTAGCTGGCTGCGTCGAAATATTTCAATTATCTCATTAGCCGTATTCGTATCGCCCAACGTACTACTGTACATAACGCGGTAACCGTAACTTTTTGCCAGCGTCTCAATCATCAGTGCGATCGGGCCAAAAAAGGAGTCGGAAATATCTTCCACGACCAGTCCAATACTGCTGCTGCGGCCGGTCGCTAAACTTTTTGCTAGATGATGTGGATGGAAGCCAACTTCTTCAACATAGGCTAAAACTTTTAACTGCAGTTCTTTACTGATCCGACGCTCGTCGCCCTTGCCGTTTATAATCGCCGACACCGTTGACTTTGCAATTTCTAATTTTTTTGCAATGTCGTTAATAGACAATCTTTTGTTTACCATTTTATCCGTAGAGATTCCAAGATCCAAAAATATAGATTTTTTCTATGTACTCCTTTATATAATTGATTTCAATTCGTTTTCCTGAAAAACAGCGAACTACCAGCAGACAAGGTAACGAATCTTCCGGACTGGCGCCGGTAATGGGCAGGTTTTTAAAAAAGCGAATTTCAACGTTTTACGCTGGCTAATTCGGTGAATATAAATATAACGTAATTATAACCTTATCATTTGCATCCCATGGCGATTAAAACTAATTTAGCAGGAAAGATGGGGGGGCACACAGGGGTACGTAAATTGTAATGGATATTTCTTTATGCTCGCGGCATTTTTATTGATCTCCCCTGTCATCGCTGGCACGACCGATTGCCTACAGAGGGCGTAAAGGATATAAAAGCAGTAAACACGAAATTAAAAAATAATTTAAAGCACATATTATGCAAATTCAGTTTAAAAATTTGATAACTCGTTTGGGAATTTTCTTTATCGTAGTCGCCATGATGGCTGGCTGCGGCAACGCGCAAAAGGATGATGAAAATAAAACCGATGAAGACCAAACCACGACTCAGCAGGAAGGTGAGGTGCAGCAAGAAGTACCCGCACCGGCTGTGTCCGATGTTTCTTTTACGGACCAAGAAGGGAAATCCGTCTCGTTAAGTTCTTTAAAAGGTAAAGTTGTATTTATCAACTTCTGGGCGACATGGTGTCCCCCGTGTATCGAAGAGCTGCCTTCGATTAACAAGTTACGGAGCTCCTTCAAGGACAACGACAACATCGTTTTTTTAATGGTAGACGTGGATAGCAAGATGGAGGAGTCTTCAGCCTTTATGCAGGAGAATAGTTACGATCTACCGGTATACATTCCAACGGGAGATATTCCGCCGGACTATTTAGGAAATGCCATACCGACGACGGTTATCCTTGACAAAAAAGGAGCCATCGCAGCACGAATGGAGGGTGGAAGAGATTACGCGGACCCCCAAATTTTGACCTCATTAAAGGAACTCGTGGAGAGTGAATAAATGATTGAAAATAATAGAATTAATGTCGAACGATAAGGAGGTCTCAAGCGTTAAAAAAGCATCTAATAGGTTCTTGCAGTACCTTCGAAAAAATGGCTTTTCGATAGTAATGATTATCGCACTCGGGGTGATGCTGGTCAGCCCCGATGCAAAATCCTTCTTGCTTGCTCAGTTGATGAAAACGGGACTATTTAATGCCAGTATCAACCAAAAGGAGTCAGTGCATGCGCAGCAGGTTAGTGTCGATTTTAGCTTTTTAGATGAAAACGGAACGGTTCAAAATACATCCTCTTTGCGGGGCAAGGTCGTGTTTATTAATTTCTGGGCTTCCTGGTGTCCCCCTTGTAGAGCCGAATTTCCTTCCATCGAGACGCTTTACGCAAAATATAGAGATCATCCCGATATTTTCTTTTTAACGATTAATGAGGATAACAACCAGGTCGCAGCAAAAGAATACTTGCGTAAAGAAAACTCCGCGCTGCCCCTGTATCGAGCTCACAGCACTATCCCCCAATCAATTTTCTCGGGGACGTTACCCACAACGGTTGTTTTAGATAAAAAAGGAAAAATTCGTTTCCACCATACCGGGTTTGCAAATTACGCATCGGCGAAATTCGGGGACCAGTTGAATGCCTTGATGTCTCAGTAGCCTCAAGTCATTTAGCGTATCGCTGGCGCTGAACGGGGGCGTTAATTCCAAAGCTCGTTCGCTTCGGTTAATAGGATAGGTATGCCGTCGGTGACCATGATAGTATGCTCATGCTGCGCCATATATCCACCCTTATTGCCGACCATCGTCCACCCATCACCCGTCTCCACAGCATACGTAGAAGCCGTAGCGATAAATGTTTCTATGGCAACAATCGAATTTTTCTTAAAACGGCGCTGATCAAACCGGTTTTTATAGTTTAAAAGTTCATCGGGTGCTTCATGCAAGCTTCTGCCCACTCCATGGCCACCGAGGTTTTTGATAACGCTAAATCCCCTTTTTCTGGCTTCTGTTTCCATGATATGTCCAATATCTGCAATTTTTACTCCGCCCTTGATCTGGTAAATCGCTTTTTGCAAAATTTCTTTGGAAGCTTCCACTAGTTTTTGGTGTTGGTGTACGTCTTCACCAACGATGAAGGAGGCCCCGTTGTCTGCCCAAAAGCCGTCGAGTTCGGCAGAAACGTCAATATTGATTAAATCACCCTGATTTATTATGGTCTGGTGTGAAGGAATGCCATGACAAAACTCCTTATTGACGCTAATACAGGTCCATCCGGGGAAACCATACGTCAGATTGGGTGCCGATTTTGCACCAAGTTCCCTTAACAATCGTGCTCCATAATCATCAAGCTCTTGGGTGCTCATGCCAGGCTTAGTGAGCTCGCGCATTTTTTTTAGCGTTTGGGCTACGGCAGCACTTACTCTTTTCATTCCGAGAAGTTCCGATTCATTTGATATAGACATGATCTTTCTGTTTGTTACAAAGTTACGCAATTATTTATCGAAAATTTGCCGCCGAGTGTCTAGCGTGTAATCAATTTGATGAAATCTCCCTCGTGATAGATAATTATTATCTTTGAGTCATAGATGAACATAAATATGCCCCAGACCCTAAGAAATCATTTGGAAAAATTTGTTCAAATAAACGATGAAGACTTTGCTGAACTTCTTCTATTCTTCAAGTCTACGACAGTCGCTAAAAAACAAAATTTATTACAAGAAGATGAAATTTGTAACTATCACTATTTTGTCGCTAAAGGTTTGTTGCGTAAATTTTTTATACACGAAAGGGGCGGCGAACAAACTACGGAATTTGCGATAGAAACATGGTGGCTTACCGACAACACTGCCTTCGAGCGCCGCTCGACCACCGCATTTTACATACAGGCGGTTGAAAAATCCGAACTATTGTATATAAGTTGGAGCGATCAAGAGAAGCTTCTCGAGCGGTTTCCTTTCATGGAACGTTATTTTCGTTTTGTTTATCAAAGGGCATATGCCGCCAGCCAAATGAGAGTTAAATACCTTTTCTCGCTATCCAAGGAAGAATTCTATTACCAATTAGAAAACAAGTACCCGGAATTTGTTCAACGGGTTCCCCAATACCTAATCGCCTCTTATCTTGGATTTACACCTGAATATTTGAGCGAAATTCGAAAAAGGCGTACCGCTCGGTAGTCTACTAAAAACTGGACTTGCCATGTAATATTTTTCGTATTTAAATGCAGCCCCGGGCATTTGACGGCCTTTCTTAAATTAGTTTAAGTTTCTTATGGGTACTAGTTGCCATCTTTGTATAACATTTAAAAAAAGAATAAAATGCAAAAACGTGTTAACATCACCCAGAGAGAGCCTCAAGCATTAAGTGCAATGATGGGGCTTGAAACCTATCTTTCTAACGTTACAATCTCCACAACGCTCAAGAATTTTATTAAAATTCGAGCTTCACAAATTAATGGTTGTGCATATTGTATCGATATGCATAGCAAAGAAGCATTAGAAAAAGGGGAAACTAATCGACGTATTTTCCTATTAAGCGCGTGGCGTGAAGCTGGGGCCGTGTTCTCCGAAGAGGAAAAACTAGTCCTTACGATCACAGAAGAAATCACCTTAATTAATCGCGAAGGCCTCTCTGATCAAACGTATGAAAAAGCGTTAGCGCTATTTAGCGAAAATCAAATTGCGGAAATTGTTATGAGTGTAATTGGAATTAATGCGTGGAATAGGATTGCCATTAGCAGCAGGTATCAGCTAGCATAGGTTGATGCACAATCCATACACGCGTACAAATCGTGGGTTAAGCAATCCGCGATTTGTAAGCATGTATGTTGTTCTTTAATGCCGTAAACGATGCGCCGCAGTATGCACGAACTTTGTAAAAAGGAAACAAGTAGTCACTAATTCGTGATTTTGGAATTATGAACGCGCTACGTATAGCTGGCTAAAACGCTTCGTCGATAAGTTCTTTGTTCACCACGGCGCCGGTTAACGATCTTTGGGCAACTGAATTTGCTATGGAGCGCATCATTCCTGTATTATCGCCACATGCATACACGCCCGGGAGATTCGTTTTTTGAAAATCGGAGTTTAATTTTTCAACGCCCCTGCATACTGATAGCCTGTGTATATTTTTTTCGCGCGCTTTATATTCCTGTTTTCTTGGAATCCCGCCGTATTAACGAAAAAAAGGCTATAATTGTCATTTCGTAATTTGTATTAATCACAAACAAGGATTAACGCTCGCTGCTCGCTAATAAATGGCGGATTAAGGGCGTAACATAAATAAGTTGAATATGATTTTCAAAAAGCTTGTCGCAATAGAACCATTGAATTTGACTCCGTCGGCGGAAACTGAACTTGAGACTTTTGCGGAAAATGTAACGACATACGACAATGTTCCTACTAGCGTAGAAGAAATAATAGCGCGTATCGGAGATGCTGATGCGGTATTGTTGAGTTACACAACATACCTTGGACGTGAGGCCCTTCAGGACTGCCCGAATGTAAAATACATTGGCATGTGCTGCTCGCTATATTCTGCAGAAAGTGCCAACGTTGATATTCACTATGCAAACTCTCGCGGCATTGAAGTCACGGGAATTCGTGATTATGGTGACGAAGGCGTCGTAGAATATGTAGTGAGCGAACTTGTGCGATGTCTACATGGTTTTGGTAACCGCGCTGATGGAACGCCGCGCGAACCGTGGAGCGGCACGCCTCGCGAAATTACGGGACTAAAAGTAGGGCTAGTAGGATTGGGGAAATCTGGAGGTATGGTCGCTGATGCTTTATATTTTTTTGGCGCGAAGATCTCCTATTTTTCGAGAACAAGAAAACCTGAATCCGAAGATAAAGGATATAAATATTTACCTCTTGATGCACTACTTGCACAAAGCGAGGTTGTCATCACATGCCTAAATAAAAACGTAATCTTACTGCATCAGGACGAATTTCAACATTTAGGAAATCGAAAAATACTTTTCAATACAGGGTTATCTCCCGCATGGGATCCAGAGCCTTTCAGCAAATGGCTCACTGGAGATAACCGTGTATATTGTGACACCCTAGGCGCGTTAGGAGGCCAAGAGTTTTTAAACCATCCCAATGTGGAATGTATGAACGTCTCCAGTGGCCGCACGACTCAAGCTTTCGATAGGCTGAGCGAAAAAGTGCTCGCAAATATTGCGTGTTATGTTAAAAAGCAATAGGTGAAGTAATATTACGTAGGGTATTTACAATACTCCACCCGGCAATTTGCGCCGTTTTACTGTATACGTCGATTACCGCATGGATTTGTTCGCTTTCTATTTCGATGCGGTGTTTGTCGCCTACAAACTCCGGCTGAGAGTTTATCGAGACGTTGATGTTTTCGGGCCCCGTGGATGCAAGTGCAGCGGCGACAGCGACATTTACGCGCGTAGGGAAGAGGGCAATTGCATCAATTGCGTTGCCGTTAAATACTTCACGCGCTTCGTTCTGCAGATCTTCGTGATAGACGTCGGTGTTTTTTAGCGAGTTGGGTCCTTTCTTGGTTTCGAACGTGACTTGGCTGGCTTCCATGAGCGACACCGTGCGTAAGACATCGAACCCACCAATTGCGCCCGAGGCCAGGTGTACACGTGCACCATATTCCATCGCTGTTTGGGCAACTTGGTTGTAAAAGTTGGCATCTGCCAGCGCGCCAATGGAAAGTGTGACAATAGAAGATCCGTTCTTCAGTGCCGGAAGCGCGATTTCGCGTAAGGAAGCAGGGGAGGCTGTTTCAACGATATAATTTGGCTTCAGCGCGAACAGTTCATCAATCGAGTGGCAAGCCGTGCAGTGAGCCTTGCTCACGGAATTCACATTTTCTGCGAGCAGTTTCGCCTTGTCAAAAGTCCGGGAATAGGTGCCAATAATCTCATAATCGGTTAACAGTCCTTTAGCTTTTGCCTGAACAACGATGTTCGCAAGCTTACCGCATCCTACTATAGCTACAGTTTTTGTTCTCATCAAGCTAACATAGGGATATTAATGTTAAATTAATAGCGAAGGGCAGGAAATAAAACGGCAACTAGCCAGATTGGAAGGGATCGTTGCTTAAATCAATATTTATCTCGTGCGGTATAAATTTACAATGCCAATAGCTTTTGCTACTTTTACTTTTTAGAGTATTGATATCGATTTAATGCTTGTCAAGGAAAACGATAGGATCTTCAACGCACATGACAATTACCATACTATTTGTTCTACTCATTAGTTTTTTAGCATCTTTTGTTCGATCGACACTAGGCTTTGGAGAATCGCTTATCGCTGTTCCGCTTTTTCTGCTATTTATGCCACCACAAACTGCGGTTCCGCTCTCGGTTATGCTCTCGGCAGTCATTGCGCTTATAATTGTTATTCAAGACCACCGAAAAATTCATTTTAATAGTGCCAAGTGGCTGATTTTATATGCGCTATTGGGGATACCATTTGGACTGCTCATTCTTATCTATGGGAACGAACAGCTTATCAAAATAGTTCTTGGTATACTATTATCACTATATGCGATATACTCACTGATAGGTAAACCCGCAGCGATCAAAAACGAAAAATCAAAACGCTGGTTAGCTGCATGTGGATTTCTTTCCGGTGTATTAGGAGGGGCTTATGGTCTGAACGGGCCGCCACTAGTGGTTTACGGCAATCTTAGAAAATGGAGTGCGCCCCAGTTCAGAGCGACGCTCCAGGCCTACTTTTTACCCGTAAGCATTGTAAGTGTCCTGGCGTATTATTCCAAAGGTTTTATTACCAGTGAAGTGGGTAGCTATTTTGGCATATCGCTGTTGACGACCATTCCTGCAATATTTTTTGGGCGGGCGCTCAACCACCGATTAAAAAGCGATTCATTCTATAGCTACGTGTATTGGGGGCTTGTGATTATAAGTGTGCTTTTAGTAGTAAGCTCCATTCGCGGATAAATAGTACCCAAAGTCACACGCGATTCTCACTGTCGCTGAATTAAAACTCGTTAATTTATTGTTAATCCTTCAAATTTATTGATTTATCAAATGAGGTTTTGGCTTTGCTTTTAGATTGCGATTTTTTTAACTGATCGTCTTTACTTATGAGGCGCTTAATCGTCGAGACCCATTCCTTTCAGGATTTTCTCATAATATTTTTCGATTCGTTTTTCGCGCGTTTGCGATTGCTTGGCCTGATGAAAATAGAATAGATAGCCTTTTTGCCTTCCAGGTGTTAATGCGGAAAATGCTTCTTTTAACTCGTTGTCCTGTTGTAATGCCCGCTCAAATTCCGGCGGCACAGGGTAGTCGATAGCCTTTTTTAAGGTCACTTTTTTGCCCGATTGTTCGATCAGGATTGCTTGGGCAATATACGCTTGAATGATCGATGCCTGAAGTATTATCTGTTCCGTATTGGTAAAACGAAGCTGTCTTGCTGCCTGGACGTTTGGGGTTTGTTGCACTAAAATTTGATGCGGATCGGTTAATAAAGAACCTTTATGGAAAAGCAGCGCGCAATATTCTTTAAATCCGTGGATGAGTACGATATTTTTAGAGCCGAGGGTATAGCAGGGATGCATCCATTTAAAATCTTCCGCTAAAGCTTCGTTTTCCCTGATAATCTCCCGTAATAGGAGGAATTCAGCATTCCATCGTTTTTCATTTTTAAAGAACTCTTCGATTTTGCTATTCATAATGTTGCGTCTATTAATCAATTAATGGGTCTCCTATTAGCTTATGACCCGCCTCATTTAACCCGTCGAGGTGCGCAAGGTGAGGTAAAATAAGCGAGTGAAAAGATTTTAGTCAAGGCAAAAATGCGACCAATTCGCAGTGAGGTAAGTAACTCCTGCGAGAATTGTGAATTTACAGAGCGCAAGGAAAAATAAGTAGGTGCTTCGCGTTGCATCCCTATGGCCGAAAATAAACCTGTTATAATATCGTATGAACGATTAATGTAGCGGGCTATTCTTTTCTGCGGTGATGATTTTGTCAATTGCGCGGGAGATACGCTCACGGTCGTTCTCATCTGTCATATCTAACCCTAAGAACGTGTCCTCGTTTTTGGAGCGCATACTCAGGAATCGTGCACCCGCGGCCACGATTGCCATTTCGGCGGCGCTTTCAGAATATTGCAGATTTGGATCCTTGCTCTTTTTAAAAGTATCGGCTATGGCATCGATACGCGCATTTCGTTCATCGATTAGTTTTTTTACATACCGGTTTTTAGTGACCAAGCCCCAATGTAAAATAGCTTGCCATTCTTTGTCTTCTATGAGTTCCGCAAATTGTTTTTCCAAGAAAAAGGCAATATCTTCAGCCACGATATCATTGGGGTGATCTAATATATTCAGTGCTACCTTCGCTGATAGAGCAGTGGCAGCGCCGCGATCTTCTAAATAAGCTCGGATAATTTGATCAAGACCACCGAAGTACAGATAAATTAATTTCGGATTCAGGTTTGATACAGTTGCAATACGAGATATTGTTAATTCCGAATAAGAATATTCAGCTAAAATTTTACCGATTGTCGCAATCAATTTCTTTTTAGTTCTTTCCTTATCACGAATAGGCCCTGAAACCTCTTTGCGCTGTTTTTTTTGCATTTGCTTTAATTTTAATTCGCGATGTGAAATTTCCACATTCGCTGCGTGTAAGCGTATGGCTTATATTCATACGGGGCTATACGCGGGATTTAATATTGGCTCGAAAATCGTTTCGCAATAAATTTACGAAATAGTTTTTAAAGTATTGTGTGATGACTTACGTAAGACGCTAGTTTGTACTTATTTTACCGTTTTTGCGGTACTCGAATCCGTATCTAGAAAGTGCTCAATTCAATATTTATCTGACTTATTGATTTTTGTGCATTATACGTTACGGGCATTATTTTTCGCGAGGTTTGTACAGGTAGATGAACGATATGTGGAAGACCTAGCCTGACGTTGATAGCCATTTCGATCGCAACGGGGTCAAAACAAATACTTGATATCATTTAAATTATTTCTTAGTTTTGGATTATGTTTGACATTAAAGATGTTAAAATCTCCTAGTCGATTCTTTTACGATGCTTAGCGGCCCCATAAAGGAAAGATAAAAGCCTATTTTGTGTAAAGAAACATGCTATGCCTATACCGCGTAACGAGCTCAATATCCATGGAGGTTTCGTTTTAACAGATCAGAATTACGGCAATTAAGAGCCAAACAGGAAGAACTATGCTTAAAAAATACATTATACTATACCTTGCCTTGCTAAGCGTTAACTATTCGCTCTTGGCACAGAAGAGACCCAACGTGGTGATCATTGTTTCCGATGACCATGCCTACCAAACTATAGGCGCCTATGGGTCCAAGTACGCTAAAACGCCGAACATCGACCGGATAGCAAACGAAGGAGCACTGTTCTCTCACGCTTATGTGAACAATTCGATTTGTGGTCCTAGTAGAGCAACCCTGCTCACAGGGAAGTATAGCCATAAAAATGGTTTTCGTGATAATGAAACATCGGAGTTTGACTTCAGCCAAGATTCATTCGTCAAGCAGCTTCAGAGCGCTGGGTACAATACGGCATGGGTGGGTAAGATTCACCTAGGCGAAAAGTTGCAGGGATTTAATTATTTCGACGTATTGGTCGGTCAGGGGACATATTTCAACCCCGTATTCTCTCGTAAAGAGGGACGCGAGTTGACCGAAGGTTATGTTTCGAGTATCATTACGGACAAAGCGCTCGGATGGCTCGATCAGCAGGAGAGCACAGAGCCTTTTTGTTTAGTGTTGGGGCATAAAGCGACGCACAGAACATGGATGCCGGATCCGCAGGATTTTGGGAAATTCGATTCGGTGGACTTTGAAATTCCAGCGACTTTTTACGACGATTATGCCTCGCGTGATGCTGCTAAGCAGCAAGAGATGTCCATAGACAAAGATATGCTGATGGGATATGACCTGAAGATGTTTCCTACACTAGAGGCGATGATGGCTGATGGGAACTTCAAACGTATGAACCCCGAGCAACGCGATAAATACATCGCTTATTATCGGCCGATATATCAGGAACTGGAATCAAAAAAATTAACCGGTAAAGCGCTAGCGGAATGGAAATTTAAACGTTACATGATCGATTACCTAAATACCGCCGAATCGATGGATAGAAATATTGGCCGGGTGTTAGATTATCTAGAGGAGAAAAATCTAACGGACAATACCATTGTGATTTACCTTTCCGATCAAGGGTTCTATATGGGTGAGCACGGCTGGTTTGATAAACGCTGGATGTATGAGGAATCCTTCCGCACACCGTTCCTAATGAAATACCCTGGGAAAATAAAACCACATTCAACATTATCCGCCAAAGTCGTTAATGCCGATATTGCTCCAACACTCCTCGAGCTTGCTTCGGTGAAAGTTCCCGTAGATATGCAAGGGAAGTCGTTTGTGCACGTGCTCAATAAACCCAATTCGGAACATCGTAAGAATCTTTTTTACCATTATTTTGAGAATGGTGAGCATGCCGTAAGCCCCCATTTTGGGGTGGCTGATGATCGCTACAAGCTTATTCGATACTATAAGCGTGTGGAGAATTGGGAGTTGTTCGATATGAAACAGGACCCGCGCGAGATGCACAACGTGTACAGTGATCCCAGCTATAAAAATATCGTAAAGAAGATGAAAAAGAAACTCTTAAACGAAATTGAGAGTTTTGATGACCAGGAAGCAAAAGCGATTTTTCTAACTGATATCGAGAACTAATTGTCCCGGATTCGTTCTCGACATATAGAATAAGGGAAAGATAGTTACGCCACCGCCCCTAGCAGACTAGCTCAAGCAGTATGTTAGGGGCGTTTCTATTTTGCCGCGATCCAGACTCCTGCTAATTCTTCAAACCTTCTGCCTCCAAATTTTGTTATAAGAGAGTAGCAGCAAACTCAGCGCGCTGGATGTATAAAAGTGAATATTATGACAAAAGATCACGGCAATCGAATTAAAAATGATGCGAAGTATGAAGCGCTTCGCGAGAAAGGCATGAGCAAGCAGCGCGCATAGTGAATGATCCTGAGGCCAGCAAAAAAAACGGACTCAACGGGCGGCACGGAATGCGAAAAGGCGAGTTGATTAGTGCTATTGGTAACCATTAACGAAATCTATAAATGACCTCTATTGAAAAGTTGTTAAGCAATAGCGGGCTCGGCTCGTCTACTGTAATAGCCCCGGCTATCGGCGGAGGCGTCGTTAAGGGATTTATATATTTTTTGTAGGTTCTAAATGCGGCTTTCAAGGCTTTTGGTCGTAAAACGAACTATTGCATTGTTTTATTGTTGTATAGGTAACAAGATGACAGATTATGAGAGCAATTTGGACGGGAGCTATTGGGTTTGGACTCGTGAATATTCCCATTAAGATATATAGCGCAACACAAACAAGCAGTCTTGATTTAGACATGCTTGATCGGAAAGATCATGCGAATATCAAATACAAGCGCGTTAACGAGAATACGGGAAAAGAGGTGCCGTGGGATAATATTGTGAAGGGCTTTTTGCTGAAAGATAAATATGTAGTGCTCGAAGATGCAGACTTTGAGGAGGCAATGCCAGAAAAGAATAAAATGATAAACCTGCAGTCATTCGTAAAGCTCGAGGAAATCGACAGCATCTATTTCGATACGCCCTACTACCTCGAGCCTCAGAAATCGGGCACCAAAGCCTATCAGCTGTTGCTAAAGGCCCTGGAAAAGAGCAAAACAGCAGGACTAGGTTCTTTTGTGATGCGCAGTGTAGAGAATTTAGTGGTCCTCAAGCCTTCAAACAACATGCTTATCCTAAACAAGATCCGTTTTGAAGAAGAAATTCGCGATCCCTCCGAGCTAACGGTGCCCAGTAGCGCCAAGATCTCGAAAGCCGAAATGGACATGGCGCTTAAGCTGATAAAATCTAATAGCAAGGAATTTGACATAACCAAATTTAAGAATGAGTATTCCAAAGAGCTACTGAAGATTATCAAACAGAAAAGTTCTGGTAAGCGGGCAACAATACGCAAGATCAATGTCGAAAATACCAAAGCCTCGGATTTGCTGGCCAAGCTAAAAGCGAGTCTAGCTTAAAATTATATAATGGTAGTTTCACTATTTGATCCTCTGCGTGTTATAATTATTGGGAGTCGAGCTGAAGAAAGTTGTCTCCATTTTAAAGCTATTACCCGCCATGCGCCCCAATTAGATTTACAACATTTCGGTTTGTGTTGTGCATATATAAGAGATGGTTATTATTTATAATGTCTTCATGGCTGCCCGATAGTATTGTCTTTTATCCATTACATTGCTCCAGCGTTTAGCATTTCTAGTTTGCTCTGTGCTTCCTTCTCCCCTTAGGCGAGGAGGGCTGCATATCGCTTCCAACAGAGCCAGGTGCAATTAAACAGATGCGTAAATTATACGGATTAACTTCTTTGCGAAACGATTCGGCAAGACCTCGAATACCAGATTTGGTGGCGACATATCGCGGTCCGGCTGTTCTTTCCAAGTTGAAGGCATAGGCTGAAATATTTGCCTCGCATGTAAAGACCCTGATCGTTAATGAGCGAGGAGGAAGGTAATTAAATATTTATTTTTCTACATATGGAAATGATAATTGGGATTGTGGCCGGAATATTAACATCTGTGTCGATGGTCCCGCAACTTATAAAAGTTCTCAAAGAACGCGATGTTGAAAATCTATCTCCGCTTATGATTACCGTCCTCTTGGCAGGCGTATCTACATGGGTTATCTACGGTATATTGCGACAAGAGTGGCCAATTATTCTATCAAATGCATTCTCTGTGTTGGTCAATGCTACGTTGCTGTCATCCTATTTCTTCTTCCGCGAACGGAAACAATAATTCAACCTCAGAAAAGATTTATTGGTTATGTATGCTCCATTGTGAATATAGAAAGTGGAATAAAATGGGAATTGGTTGACGCGCTCGAGTCGAATGCGTTCAAAATATTCGATCGGAGAACAAACTCTAGCATCTTCTTTGATAAACAGTATATCTATCGGCGTTTATTTGGGCGATTTTTTTTGTTTTTTATTAAACATCCGATACCGGTAAGCAAGGAAATTACCACAGCTATTGCTAGAATAGCGAATATTGAGGGAGTAGTAGTTCTCTTGATAAGCTGAAAAGCAATATAAATTAAGCCTATAATACCTAGTATACTAAAAAAGGCCCCAAATGTTCGTTTTGTATTCATATTTCGTCTTTACGATGTAATACTCCTGAAATTAATGCCAATTTTTAAACAGTAAATTGCGTCTTATTAACTTTTCGATCTCGCCGAAGGGATCAAACCTCCAATCTCAGGCGGACACCTGCATCAGAATGGGGACAAGCTCCATTCCCTCATAATTTAAGAACATTATAAAACGTAAAAAGTTTCGATCCAATAGGGTTCACATGTAATTTTGAAGACATTACAAACTGGGTGACTCGAATAACGAGTATTAGCTCGGGAATGATAAGTGATGCGGTCAGACGCGAGTTATTTACCCATACAATCCGCGAAGCCTCGTTGCTAAAGCGCGGAGGGAGGGATTTTTTTATTCGCAGTCAAAACATACGAGGTCCACTTCGTGCCCCTTTTCACTGTAAGATTGAGATATAGTCTCCAGAGACGATTTTCGTATATTTTGTTATTTACGCCTTTTTAGAAGGCCTATGTGGAGGGTACACGCGCAAGAGTAAGAGTTGGATTCCGATTCGAGCCTATTGATGATTCTGCGAACCCCATATATGATCTAAAAGATCAGCAATCATCACTAAGATTAATGTCGTACTTAGGGGGCTGGCTGTCAGCAAAATTAAAAGTCAGCTTAGCTTAAAAAGGAAAGCGCTTTTTTTATATTTACAGGACTTTCCCAAATTTTTTTCCAAGGATCCGTCACATTTTTTATACGTTCAGGCATCGTGAAAATATCGTGATCTGCAATACGCAGCGTTTTATTGATTTCTTTCCAACCTAAGGGCGCACTGACGGTTGCGCCGGGCTTAGGGCGTACACTATAGGGGGCCACGATAGTTTGTCCTTTTTTATTTTGTAAATAGTCCAGATAGATCAACTTTTTTCGTTTTTTAGGATCGCGCACTAGACTGGTGGTATCTGGATGTTGCTGATTAACCATTTCGGCAATGAGTTGCACGAAATCGCGAACGATCTCAAAGTCGTATTTTTGATTAACATTCATGTAAATGTGCAATCCAGAAGATCCTGAGGTCTTTATAAATGCGGGTACATTCGCTTTTTCCAGAATTTTGTGGGTCGATAATGCCACTGCTATGACTTCGTCGAATTCTGCACCATTGGGATCTAAGTCAAGCACGGCGAATTGTGGCTTTTCGGGTTTCTTGTAGCTCGCCAGCCAAGGGTTAATTTCTATAGAACCTAGATTAGCAATAAAGAGCAGACTAGCTTCGTCATTACATAACATATAATCAATCATCTTGTTCCCACTTTCAGAGTGTACCTTCGTCGTTTTAATCCAACTTGGAAGCTGATCTGGCGCTACATCTTTTTGAAAAAAACTTTGTCCGTTAATACCATTCGGAAAACGGTTCATCGATATGGGTTTATCCTTCAGGTAGGGAAGAATATGCGTCGCGACAGTTTCGTAATAGGCCAACATATCGCCTTTTTTGATATCGCCGTGCGGCCAGTATATTTTGTTTTGATTTGTTAAGGAAACCGTTTTTCTTCCATATGTTATATTCCGTTCCTTTTCCATATTGTTGATTGTTTGATGTAATTCGATCTGCGTGTTCTCTGGGCTTTTATCCTCACGAAGAACTTTGAAAACAGGATGTCTCAAATGTTTGTCGCTCGTCCATTCTGCGTAATACACCTCGCAAGTAAGTTTTGGCGCGAGCCATGTTACTTGGCTTTCTTTTGCAACCTTTACGCCCTTTGATAATGGCTTAGTGCGACGTACTAATTTGATCATCTTACTATGTAGATCTTTGATTGCGGCGTCGTTAAAGCCCGTTCCACAGTTGCCGATATAGATCAACCGCCCCCCGTTCATTATGCCCAGCACCAGCGCTCCAAAATGTGCCCGACTTCCTTGTGGAGCGGTATAACCGCAAATAATAGCTTCCTGTGTGTTTCGTCCTTTAATCTTTTGCCAGAAGTCGCCCCGCTTGCCGGCTAGGTAGGGGCTGTCATTCGTCTTTGCGATGACGCCTTCCCAACCCATTTTTTTTGCGTGGTCCATCAGCTTGTTAGATTTCATTGACAAGCTCTTGACATAGATGGTTAATTTAAGACTGGCTTTTTTTAAGAACAGTTTTAATAATTCCTTACGTTCGGAGAGCGGAAAATCGCGAAGATCGTTGCCATCCAGCCTTAAAAGGTCAAAGACGTAGTAGCAAAGTCGAAGATTTTTAGCGATAGGCTCTCCCGACTGAAGAAGCTGAAAATAAGATTTTCCATTTTTATCTTCGATAACGATTTCCCCGTCTAATACGGCATCCCGTTTTAAGGCCTCCAATTCTTTGCGTAGACTCGGGAATTTTACGTTTAAACTTTTGTTATTTCTGGAAACAATTTTAATGTTCCCGTTTTCAATAACCGCGAGCGCCCTAAATCCGTCGTATTTTTGCTCAAATATCCATCCCGAATCGCTCGGAAGGCTACTGCTTAATTTTGCAAGCATCGGCCGAAGTTCCTCCGGATTGCTTGCCTTTTTTGTGTTCGCTGCGGCATTTTTCTTAGCCACCTTTTTTTCTTTGAAATCTATCCCTTCTTTTTTAATAATTGGCGCGATGAGCTCTTCTGCATCAAAAGCTTTATCAACAGCATAATCGTCTTTGTGTTTTATCAATAGCCAATTGTCGGGTTCATCGGTTTTCATGCGAACTAAAGCAAAACCGCCCTGAAGAATTTTTCCATGTAGAGTAAATTTAATTGAGCCCTCTTTCCACTGGCTTAAAAATTCCTTTTCGTTTTTGCTCTCCTCATAGTCGAAGGTTCCGCTGTCAAAAATAGTAACGGTTCCAGCACCATAGTTTCCTTTGGGAATCGCTCCCTCAAAACTTCCGTAGCTTAGCGGATGATCTTCGACCTGCACAGCAAGCCTGCGGTCTTTTGGATTTAATGACGGACCTTTTGGAACGGCCCAGCTTTTTAGCACGCCATCAACCTCCAGACGGAAATCGTAATGAAGTCTGGAGGCATGGTGTCGCTGCACGGTAAAAGAAGGCTTCTTTGAAGCCTTTTTCTTCGGGTTTGCTTGGGGTTCATTGGTGTTTTCGAAGTTTCTTTTCTGATTATATCGTTCTAACTTTGCCATAGTTAACTGTTTATTGAGCAAGGCTACAAAGGTTTGTTGATAATAGCTTTTGTTTTAACGGAGCAGTCTGCGCATAATGTGTCGATTCCCTTGGCAAGTATATAGGCCGTCCAAAAGGCAATATTACTCTCTGCGCCCTGGTTCTTATTGACTCCGTACTCTTCAAGACCGTCATAACAGGATTTTTGGCTAGGGTTGAAAACAGACAGTTCTTGGTCATTTTCTCCTAGATACCATAAGAATGCCCTTTGCATCTTCGCTAAATGGATCGGATTGCTTTCTAGACGATATAATTCCCGGTAAAGTAACATGATGCTGGGTACTTCGATTGGTTGTTGGCCCGAGCGACTAACTTCGCCACCTTTTGGATACCAGCCCTGGTTTCCAATCATCGATAGCTGCCCGTTACTAAACAGAACGGTGTCCAGGAACGTAAAAGCTGTGAAGCCGATTTCTGTCCACCGCTGATTTTTCATAATCCGTCCTGCTCGTAACATGGCAAGGGGTAATATTGCGTTATCGTACGATATAATTTCTTCAAACCAAGGCCAATTATGACCATCGCACGCGTCGAACTCGGCTTCTAGAAAATCTGCAAGGGCATGGGCAACATTCCTCGCATGGGAATCCAATGGGTTTGCTTCGATGAACTTCAGTATGCCCAGTAAGCAATATCCCACCGCACGCGGGGAACGAAAATCTAGCAGGCGATCCAGCGATCTATCGAAAATTTCTCTTGAAATAGAATGATAAGATTCAAAATGTGCATTTCCCAATAGGCTTCCTATAGCCCAAATGGCCCTCCCGGTGCTGTCCTCTGATCCCTTATTTTCCAGAAATTTAAGATCAAAAGACATGAAATTTTTAAAAGTACCATCCTCATTTTGCGCAAAAAAGATAAAGGATAAGTATGTGCTTAAAAGCGGGTGATTTAGAAACGATGTACTTATTCCCTCCGCTTTAACCAACAATAACAATGCTCGGCTGTTATCATCTAAACAATAGCCATGATGATAGTTAGGTATATTAAAACTTCCATGTTGATAGATACCTGTTGGAGAACTTAGCCGTTCAAGGTAGCTGATGTCCAGCGCGGGATGTTGTTCAAAAAAAAGTGCTAGACGTTTTGTGCTTGGCTCGGGTTTCAAATCGTTGATCTCCTATCTTCGCCGATCTTTCCCGCGGAGAAACGCACGGTCCCGCCGTTGGCCTTGCTTCTGAGCTCAAATCTTTTTAGATTACGTATTTTTTGGGAAGTCTTTTTTCGCTCCATCATCAGGGACCTTATCAATGCAATCTGCATTTTAGCTATATTTCTCCAGGAGATTGTTTCTCCAAAGGCGGCGGCTTTTTGGCGATAGCTATTCATTTGTTCGTTGTTAGTAAGTAATGCATTGATGGAGCGAGCGAGTCCATTTGCATCATTAAAATCAAACAAACCGCCTCTTCCTTCGGCCAGAAGGTCCTGCGCATACCAATACGGGGTTGATAGCACGGCGGCTCCTGCCCCGAGCGCGAATGTCAGCGTTCCGCTACTCATTTGATTAACGTTTGGATACGGTGTTACATAAATATCGCAGGCTTTCAAGTAAGTCTGTAGTAGCTCCTCACTCGCATATTCGTTGACAAAGGTTACACGCCGTTCTAAATTCAAATCAGCCGTGAGTTTTGTTAACCGATCTTTGTAGGCTTCGCCTTCATGTAACAGTACGTTAGGATGCGTAGCTCCCAAGATGATATATACGAAATCCTTATCGACAACCTTTGCCACTGCCTGAATTGCCACTTCATACCCTTTGCTGGGCCCTAGTAGGCCAAAAGAAAGCATCACTTTCTTGTTTTCTAACCCTAGTTTTTCCCTTGCTTGTTTGGACGTAATTGTGAATTCCGGAATACCGTGCGGAACCATCCTAATTTTTAATGGAGAAATATCATAAACGGTTTTTAACATCGTAATAGCGCGATAGGTCATAACTGTGACTATACTGCTCAATGCTGCAAGTTTTTTTAAGACAACGTGTTCCGTTCTGTTTGGTGTTTCTAAAACCGTATGCAGATTTGTAATTATTGGAATTTTTAGTTTTTCGGCCAATAATAAAATAAAATCACCCGCACTATTACCAAAAATGCCGAATTCATGTTGGATGATACAGCAGTCATAATTTCGACTGTTGATCACCTTAGCACTGTTTATGTAATCTGCTTCAATATCCCTGGATATGCGGCAAGTAACTTCGCGGGGGAAATCATTTTCTGTACCATCCATCACTGCGCAGATCTCAACATCTTGCTGCTGCAAGGTAAGGGACTGGTATAAATCATGGGTGAATGTTGCAATTCCGCATTTTCTGGGTGGATAGCTTCCTATTATGACGATTCTCATTTTGTTGTATAAAAATATAAAGACACTTTCTAGTATTCTATATATAGAACATGGTCGTCAGCAATAAAGTTTCACTAAAAAAAAATAAAGATAAATTTGTGCGAACAACTTGCGCGCATATATGTTTTCTAAAAAATCTATGTTTGAAAACGCTATAATCTATGGGAATAACAGTTAATCGCAAGAATATTTTTTTTAAACCTAAAATGGACCGCGTGCTTGCGCGGCGTTTTAACTTGGGCCCCGATAGAATAAAGACAATTGTAGGCCGCGTGTTAGGGCTATCCGAGGAAGATAAATCAGCCCTCCTCTCGCAGATTCTACGGAATTATGCCCGTCGCCACCGATCCCTGCTCAACGTGCTTGAACGAAACTTCAAACTCGTGGTACCCGTACTCAAGAATCTGGGTATAAATAATGAGGAGCTTTCCAATGTGGATCGCATGCTGATCGGCTCGTATTTCACGATGGAGTATTCGATAGAAGCAGCCGCATATTTTAACCCCTCAATCGTCCTCTCCCCAGACCAATCACAAATACAAGAAACCGAACGGCGCGTACTATTGAGCTTTCGTGCGGTAGGCGAGGGGCATCTTTCATCCATCGTGTTTCGTTCAGCGGTAATCGATAAGAATTTAGATATCCGCATGGATGAAGTGGGCGTGCTTCTGGAAAAGCCAAAGCATATTAAAAACTACCGCTATAAGAAAGTTGATTTTTTTGAAAAGCTCGTACAGCTTCATCAGCCCGAGGATGAAATTTATCGGCTGATCGATGAGAAATTTACCGAAACGTTTATCTACGATGAACTCGTTCTTTTTGTTAAACAGCTAAAAACAGAGAATGAGCTAAGTCACGACAGCCAGGTGCTCATGCAACAGATATTGTGGCTGGCATCTTCCCATTATGAAATCAGCTATTCGCTCGATACATCAGTTTCCGAACGCGTTATTTTCCCCATCAGCGATACCGAAAAAAATGGGATTGAAGACGCCCGTTTTGTTCGCTTCATTAGTGATAAAGGTGCGGTCACCAATTATGCTACTTATACGGCGTACGATGGGCGGTCGATACTTCCTAAGCTGCTCTCGACTAAAGATTTTGTGACTTTCAAAATGCAGCCCATCAACGGGAAAATTGTGGGCAAAGGCGGCGCGTTATTTCCCAGGAAGATAAAAGGCAAGTATGCAATGCTGTGCCGAGAGGGGGGAGAGAACAGTTATATTGCTTTTTCAGACACGCTAACCAACTGGCAACAAGAAATAGAGCTACTTGTGGAGCCGGAGTATCCATGGGAGTTCATACAAGTCGGGAACTGCGGCTCACCGCTAGAAACCCCGAAAGGGTGGCTAGTTATCACACACTCGGTAGGCCCTATGCGCGAATATTCAATTGGCGCTTTGTTGCTGGATTTGGAGGATCCGCGAAAAGTTATCGGGAAATTGAAAAAGCCACTGCTCTTTGCCAGTGAAGAGGAGCGTAACGGTTATGTGCCCAATGTACTTTATTCATGCGGCCAGATTATTCATAATAATCATTTGATTCTGCCGTATGCCTACTCTGATCAAGAGTCGACCTATGCCACGATTTGTTTAGATGAGCTCCTTTCAACACTATTGGAAGATTCGTAGATAGTTATTGAACCGGTTTGTGCACGATGAGGTGCAAATCGGTAATGGCCTTCGCTTTTTTGTCATATACATATAGGCATAAAAATATTAGGTGCCGCATTGATTTTCACAATGCGGCACCTAAATAACATCGACTTGGTTTTGCTATTTCACTTGGATTTCAAGCCGTTCCTGCATCAAGTGTGTCGTTTCTCCAATCGTATATTCATAACATAGCAGGAACACGTTGAATTTGCGCCCAAATATTTCTTGCAATTCGTATGTGTTTGGGTAGTTGGGGTCATCGTTTATCTGTCTCACCTGAATGTCGCCGTAAGGTTCTATCGTCACGCTACCGCCTTCGTTTACTTGCAGGGTGATGGAGGTTTTATAAATATCCTCCTCATTGCGTTCGAAGGATTCATTGCCTGCAATAATGCGCGAAGTGGTGCGCGACAAGGGGAACATCTCTTTATTTCCAGCAGTGACCATCGAGTCGAGGATACCTGTCATGGAATAAAAGTTTTCCTGTGCCTGCGATGCATAATCGTTCTTGATAAGCACCTGATAGAGGATTGTGTTTTTATCGGGGTTTAACTCTACGCCAGATACGTCACTGGCTTTTAAGCCAATAAAATAGGTTGAATCTGGAGATAAGCCGTCCGGGCGTATCGTGACCATAGTTCTTCCAGTACGCTCGCCGGCATTGATTTGTATCTTATAGTCCGCAATCTCGTATTTGTCCGGCGGTAACATCTTGGCATATAGGCGTTCATCAGCGTCAAATAGGGCCCAATTGTATGCGTCTAAAGGAGCCTGATCCTCCTGTACCTCGATGACTAGGTCCTTTGTCGGGGTATGCGTGCCCCCGACCGAAGCAACAATGTATCCTGTTGCTTCTTCGCCGGTCAGCGGAACCACTTCTTCAAAAGTGTTGTAGTAATTGGTGCTGATGAGCGCCACTACATTTTTGTACATCTCCCTTTCGAAAATCTCGTTGTCCTTGCAGGCGGAGAATAACGTGGCAAAGGCGAGAAATGCTATATATCTTCGTTTCATCTTTTTCTGTTTTATGAGTTAACCTAATATCCAGGATTTTGATCCAATGATGGCAGCCGTCTCAATTCTGCCCGTGGAATCGGTACCCAAATGAGTTTCTTGTCTACGGTTCGCGTGAGGAACGACGAAGAGCCCGGAATGACACGTTGGTAATATGATTCTTTGGTCGCTCCATCGGGATTCATTCCGCGGATTGGTTCGCGTTCGGTCTGTTCGTAAATTCCCCATCGACGGACATCATAGAAACGTCTATTTTCCCACAGAAATTCTACCATGCGTTCGCGCTCAATCTGCTTTTGGATCTCCGCAGTGTTACCCAGCTGTGCCGAAGATAATCCCGGAAGACCGGCGCGATAACGTACTTGGTTGAAAGCGCTTTTAATCTCTTCGGTATTTCGGGACATCGTATACTGTTTCTCACCAAGGGTTACCGTGTGGCTACCTTGTAGGTTGTTTAAGGCCTCAGCATAAGAAAGCAAAATTTCGGCATACCTTATAATAGAATAGGCTTTATTTACAAAGCGCGATCCTGTTCCAGATATTCCGTCCATCGGATGGTTGTATTTTTTTATTACGTACCCGGTGATTGGGTAATTTGGCGAGGACGCGTTCACGCCGCCACGACCATCGGCATCTTGGTAGTAATACTTTGCTGTATAGTTGTTAATTGAGGTGCTGGAGAGCGCTTGCCACACCGCTTCGTTGAAGCCTACCGACGCATAGAAACGCATTTCACGATTGGCGTACATATTATAAACACCCGAATTTAGTGGATATCCTGAAAAATTACGCGGCTCGCTTGTGAATCCCGTTTCGGAATAATACCCATCGCTAGCAGCCTGCTCCTTAGTGCGACCGTCATCCATTAGGTAGGCATCGACAACTTTTTGCGTCACACAGAAACGGCCCCATCCGCCGAGCGACGGTGGAAAAGCTCCTTGGTTGATTGTAGTGTTCAAGTAATTGGTGTTTCTTCCCCAGATAAGCTCGGTGTTGATTGCGGCAACCGCTTCCCCGGTGAATATATCGGAATACGATTTAAAGTGGTCGATTCCAGTAGCACCATTGGGGTATTCGCTATAAAAGCTAGGATCGGAAGTTACGCCGTCTGGCAGCTCGGGGGTGCTATCATCTTTGGGTACCGTATAAAGACGATATCTCCCGAGATCCATCACTCTTCTCGCTGCTGCGGCAGCAACAGCCCAGCGGCTATCATCATATTGTTGGCTCACGTAATACTGATCGTCAGTTTTTCGTTTCCAGTTGCCAAAATAGGAACTTGCTACCGGCCCACCATTAAAAAGAGGACTCGCGTGTATGAGCCTCAACCGAGCAATAAGTGCATAGGCCGCGCCTTGTGTTGGGCGCCCGAAGTCCAGTAAGGATACTTCCGGGGGCAGGAGTTTAGCAGCCTTCTCGAACTCTTCGCAAGTATAATTCATAGCTTCATCATACGTCGCCCGGGTGCGATCGTAATATTCGATAGGCTCATTGGTATTTACCACCTCGTCTCCAAGTAAGATCGGCGGGCCATAGTCGACTAAAATATTGTAGTAGGCGTAAGCGCGAATAAAGCGGGTATACCCCTCGACACGTAGGCGTGCTTCCGTGCTAAGATCGCGTGGTGTATCTAGATTCTGAAGGATCGTATTACATTTGCGGATGATTTTATAATACCTTCCCCATTGATTAAGATTTGGAGAGCTATCGCCAAAAAAGTCAGAGGTAATACGGCCGGTAGCAAAATCCATCCCGTAATAAACATTGTTACTTCCACCCCCCGTGAGTCCGTTGAAGCCTTCATCGGTGGCCATCGGACCAGGGGTAAACCCAAGGCGGACGGTCTGTGATTCGTCAGGGAACATTTCGGCCGCGCCCCACATATAAGCTTCAATGTTACGTGCATTGGAAAAAGCTGAATCTATATTAAATTCATCGTCAAAGTATTCATCAATGTTGAGATAATCTTTGCACGATGAAACCACTGCCAGCAGCTGGATGATCAAAGCTGCTCCTATTATGCGTTTTATTATTGAGGTTGTCATGTTTTTGTCTTTAGGCTGGTTAAAGATTTAAATATACCTGTAAAGAATATGTCGTTGGTATTGGATACACACGGCCATTATCTGCTGCTTGTTCTGGATCAAAAATTTTCACTTTATCCCATATATAAAGGTTGTTACCTATGAATTGTAAATCCATAGAATTAATACCTGCCCTTTTTAGGAAATTAGGACTGATATGATAACTTAGGGTCACTTCCTGCAGTCGAATGTACCGAGAATCGCCCTGCCAAAATGTAGAAGTTTGGTTGTTATTCGTGTTGGCGCCATACTGCAGTCGTGGAAAGCGCGCATTTGGATTTTCTGCAAGCGCTGGATCTATGCCGTTTTCTAGGGCGTAGTCCATTGGAATCCACCGGTTTTGTGGGTCGCCAACCATCGAAAGAACATTTCCTTCGACGCCATTAGAGAACGGCGCATAGCCCATGCCGCCGTAGAAAAACGATGTCTTTCCGGTGCCTTTGAAAAGCACGCCTAATGATAAGTCTTTGTAACGAAACTCGCCACCAAACCCAAACATTAATAGCGGGTAGTTGCTATGCGATAGCGGTACCATATCAAGCTTATCGATCAAACCATCGCCGTTCACATCTTTATACTTGATGTCGCCTGGCATCACCGCTCCGAAAGTCTGCTGCGGGCTATATTTGATATCATCTTCGTTGGCAAACAGTCCGATGGCTTGATACCCGCGAATGGATTTGTGGGGATAGCCGTTGTATTCCAGGTAAGGATATTCGAGGTATGCCTGTTCCCAGTTCTGCACGGTGTTTTTTGAATATGTAAAGTTTCCGCGTAGGGTAAAGTCGAAGTCCGGTGAAACAAGTGTTTTGTAACTCACGTTTCCATCAGCACCCACGCTTTTCATTTTCCCTACGTTTGCAAAAGGATTGGAAATAACACCAACATATTCGGGGACCTGGACACGTTGTTGGAAAATGCCATTACGTTGATCTTTGAAAAAATCGATCACGAAATCCAGTCTGTTGTTAAAGAGTTTTCCTTCAATCCCTAAGTTTGATTTTATCGCTCTTTCCCATTCGAGGTTGTCGGCGCCGATTCGGGTTTCATTGATCGTCTCTAGTCCCGGGACACCCCAGATATTGCCATTACCGACGTTTACCTTGGTGAGGTAGGGGAAACGGATACTACTGATTCTATCATTCCCGACCGTACCGTAGGAAGCTCTAATTTTGAAATAATTTAACCATGGCGCGTTTTCCTGCAAGAACTTATAACCGGTCGGAACCCAGCCGACAGCAACCGAAGGAAAGAAACCATACTGTTTGCCCGGCTGAAAGTTTTCGGATCCTGTATAGCCAAAGTTTACATCTAATAAGTACGTATCTCGAAATCCATATGTAAAACGGCTGGACACACCCTGATAGCGTAGCGGGATGGCTTCCAGATTGCTGACCGCATCTTCGGTGAATTTAGCGTCACTAAGGTAATAATATAAAAGTGCCGATGTGCGGTGATCTTCTCCAAATTTCTTGTCGTAGTTAACAACGGATTCAAAATGGTATTTACGGTATTGTTGGGTCATTTTGTAGTAGGAGGCTTTTTGTTCTTGCACGACTTCCTGCATGATAAGCTCGCCGTTGTAATCCCTTCCTTGCGCAAGATACAGAGCGGGTTGAACACGTCTTCGTTCCTGGAAAAAGCTGTGGATATCATAGGCCGCTTGTGCGCGAAATTTTAAGCCGTCTAACACGCCTGAAAGATCCTGGTTTAAAGCCAAGGTTGATTTTCCCTTGTATGTTTCATCTAGCGCTTTACCCGTGCGGTTGATCATTACGTAGGGCGAAGACCGGCCATTTTCACCTAACGCAGGGTATAGTCCGTTTGAATATTGAGTAGGAAGGGCTAATGGCGATAGTCTGGACTGCGCATCCCAAATGTATTTGGTATCTGCTATTCCCGGTTGTTTTAGCTGTGCAAGGTGTCCGTCTGATCCTAAATAAACTTTCGTTGTCTTGGTAAGATTGATGTCTAAGTTGATACGGTAATTGTAGGTGTTGTAGCCTACATTCGAGCTGTAAACGCTATTTTCATCGACTTTATACGCTGCAGTCTCGCTGTTTCCACCTAAACTCAGGAAATAACGGGCTACTTCACTACCGCCGCGTCCGCTCGCGTAATAGCTCTGACGCCAAAAATTTTCATTTAGAATTTCGTCCTGCCAATTCACGTTCGGGTACATATCTGGGTCCAGTCCATCGCGAATGATTCCCATTTCGGTTTCACTGTATAGCGGCCCATCGTTGCGTCCAATGTTTGCTTCGTTAGCCAGTAGCGCATAATCATAAGCGTCAAGGTATTTCGGGAGACGATTTAACCGGGACAGGGTACTGTTAACCCGTCCGGTGATTTGAATTTTGTCCACTAAACCTTTTTTGGTGGTTACAAGCACCACACCATTAGCGCCACGAACACCGTAAACAGCCGTTGCCGAGGCATCTTTAAGTATCGAGAAACTCTCGATATCTGCTGGATCAATTGTGTTTAAATCACCTTCTAACCCGTCGATCAGTACCAGCGCGCTGCTATTTGCGCCAAAGGTTCCGATACCACGTACCCAAAAGTCGGCAATATTTGCACCCGGCTCCCCACTGCCTTGGAGTGAAATTACACCTGCCGCTCTCCCACCTAACAGGTTGGAAATGGATGCTGCGGGTGACTGAAGATCTTTGGTAGAAACTGTCGTAATCGCTCCTACAGAACTGATTTTACGCTGCTCGTTCCCTAGTCCAACGACAATTACTTCGTCAATGGCAGCGCTTGTTTCGCTAAGGACAATTGTTAAATTGTCTACCGATTCAACAGCGAGATGTTCCGTAGGGTCGTAACCGACCGAATTAAACACGATCTTGTCGCCGTAGGTGACGTGTAGGGAGAATTTTCCTTCCGCTGAAGAGGAAGTACCGCCATCGGGTTTATCTTTGATATATATCGTAACGTTCGCGAGCGGTTCACCAGAGTCGCTCGTAATCGTACCTTCAAGGTTTACCTGCTTGGGCTCTGTTTCTTGCGCCATAGCTCTTGTGAGCGTGAAGCATAACAAAGGCAGTAGACATAAAATTTGAATGATTCTCATTATGTTTTTCGGTTAATTATTCGATAACTAGTTTGCGAATTCGTGCGTTCCCCCAATCGGCAATATAGATATCGCCCTGCTCGTTGACGGCAACGCCCCATGGGTTCTTGAACATGGACTCTACCGGTCCACCATCTTCGTAGCCTGCATTACCGGGTTGTCCCGCGACAGTAGTTACAATGTTGTCTGCCGATACCATGCGGATGCAATGGTTTCCATAGTCTGCGACAAACATGTTTCCGTCGTTGTCAAACTTTATGTCTTTTGGATAGTTGAATAACGCATCTTCCAGCGGTCCGTCACGGAAGCCGCTGCCACCCGGTGCGTTAAGCCGTTTGAATCCGCCAGATCCATCAGGGTCACGCAGGTCTAAGACTGAAATACCTTGTTTGAATTCCGTAGGCGTTGCGTTTGAGTGTAGCGTCATGTATAAAAGCCATGGTTTGGCGGGGTTGATAGCCTGCCCGTATTGGGAGCCATATGGGCCCTGATGGACAATGGTTGCTTCTAAAGTTTCTGGATGTATTTTGGCGATTTTGCCATCCCGAAAGCGCGTGTAGAGGTAGCCATCATAGGGGCAGAAAGTCACAAAGTTGTTGTATCGATCGGCATCAACGATGGACGTTAGATCCGATTTAGAGAATTTTATATTACGCTGACGAGGGTACCATGCCTCCCGCGGGTCGAAGGTAAATAAGACCTCTTTCACCGATTCATGGGCAGCCGTTAGCATCCCCGTGGCTCGGTCGACCGTTAACCCGTTTGCGTAAAGAACGAGCTCGTCCTTGATGGCCTCGATCAAAGGGGTGACAAGGTTCTGTTTTTCATTAATCCGCGCCACACCAAAAGTTCCACCATCACGCCAAGACATAAATATGTTTCCCTCGGCGTCTAGCTCTAAATATTTGCCATATACTTGCGCTGCTGAGAGCGCCCCCGGTTTAAATTCCGTTTCTCCATTTCCGGTAACGGTACTCACCTGCGCCTGGGTATGATAAGTGAAGGCGTCCTTGTAAATTACAGAATCTCCATCGATGACCACCGAAATTTTTGGGTTCGCCCCCGGAAGGCGGGGTACGATGGCGTAGATCCTTTCCCCACTAGAAGAAATGACGGATGCTTTGGCGTTGTTAAAGTAGACTTTAATTTTACTCGCATCGGTACCAAAATTTTCCCCATCTAATAGAATCTTTTCTCGAGCGCCACCCTCAAGCGGATAAAAGCTTGTTAATACAATGGGATTGGCAGGGTTATGTGGGGTTTGTTCCCCCCTTTCCTCGTCGTCACGACAGGAAAGAAAAAAAAAGATTAGTAAAGTCGAGAGGCTATAGCAGAGCAGCCTCAACCGACCAATGGTTGGTTTATTCATAATAATGTAGATATGTCACGCAGTTGAAATTGTTAATACGGTTCGTTATTCATTTACTCAGTACTTGGTTTTTAGTAGGGGCAACATTAGAATCGTCTTATTAACTTAAGGTCAACAGCGTGTTATTAATTAGTTAGCATTTAACTTCGTTCGAAGCATAATGTAAATATATAAAACATTTTGTTTATAAAACGTAAATAAGTGAAGGTAAATAAAGATGTTATATTTCGTTATTATGTTTATTCCGAAGCGAAATTATTTGTGTAATTATATTGGTCGTATTTTTATTGTTCTTGTTTTCAGATGTTTATGGTTGTTTTTTTGAAATTACTCTTCCTATTTTACTTGATACCCAACTAAATAAAAGAAAGTTTTAACGTTTAATTTTTCTGATGTTTCTTTCGTTATATTCGTAACAATTGATAATGTGTTCTTTTGGTGCGCTATAAAACATGCCCATTTCGTAATTTTCGTCTAATCAAAACGGGCGACACGGGTTGTGGCACAAAGAGGGGGTGGTAACTATTTTAGCATAGACGATCGTTTTAACTATATTTGTTTTTCAGTGTTAGAAGTACGGGTGGCCTTTGTAATTTTAGTTACCTACCGAAACTAAACTTTATGAATAAAAAAGTTATACTAATCACCGGAGGAGCCGGGTTTATAGGCTCGCACGTCGTGCGAGAATTTGTTCGTAAGTATCCGGATAACCATATTATCAATCTCGATGCATTGACATATGCGGGGAATTTGGAGAATTTGCTTGACGTGCAACAAGCACCGAATTATACGTTTGTTAAAGCAGATATCACCGATGCCGCGCATATCTTAGCCTTATTTCGTACCTACAGGCCCGATGGAATTATTCACTTAGCCGCCGAATCGCATGTCGATCGCTCGATAGAAAGCCCTCTTTCCTTTGTAACGACCAACGTGATTGGTACGGTAAATTTGCTCAATGCGGCAAAAGATATTTGGCAGAACGATTTCGACGGTAAACGTTTTCACCATGTTTCGACCGATGAAGTATACGGCAGCTTAGGAGAAACGGGACTGTTTACCGAAACGTCCGCATATGATCCTCATTCGCCTTATTCGGCATCCAAGGCATCCTCCGATCATTTTGTTCGAGCGTACCACGATACCTACGGTTTACCTGTAGTGCTCACCAACTGCTCGAATAATTACGGTCCTAACCATTTCCCCGAAAAGCTTATACCGCTGTGTATTAACAATATTTTGAGCAACAAGCCGATCCCGATATACGGAAATGGCAAGTACACGCGCGACTGGTTGTACGTGATCGATCATGCCCGAGCGATAGATCTTGTGTACCATAAAGGAAACAACGGAGAATCGTATAATGTGGGTGGTTTTAATGAATGGCAGAACATTCAATTGGTCGAAGAACTCTGCCGACAGATGGATGAAAAATTGGCGCGCGAACCAGGAACATCACAAAAGCTTATTACTTTTGTCAAAGATCGGCCGGGTCACGATTTACGATATGCCATCGACGCAGGTAAGATTCATCGTCAGTTGGGCTATGCTCCGTCAGTCAGTTTCGAAGAAGGCTTAGGGCTGACCATCGATTGGTTTTTAAGCAATAAAGCCTGGCTTGAGCACGTAACTTCTGGGCAGTATCAACAATACTATCAAAAACAATATAAAAAGTAATACCCCAAGGCTTGCTATTCGTGTGGTTATCACTGCAAGCCATATAAATACTAAAATGAAAGCGACACAAACTAAACTACAAGATTGTTATATACTTGAACCCACAAAGATTGGTGATTCTAGAGGTTACTTTTTCGAAAGTTTCAATTCGCAGAAGTTCACTCAGCTAACGGGCTTACAGGTGAATTTTGTGCAGGATAACCAATCTTTTTCTACTAAAGGGGTTCTTCGTGGGTTGCACGCCCAGGCAGGCGGGCATGCTCAGGCAAAAATCGTGCGTGTGCTCGAAGGTAAAGTGCTTGATGTTATAGTCGATGCCCGTGCGGATTCTCCCACATTTGGTCAGCATGAAGCAATTGAACTTAGCGCCGAAAATAATCTGCAGGTTTTTATCCCACGAGGATTCCTTCACGGATTTGTTGTATTGAGTGATACGGCTACGTTTTTTTACAAATGTGATAACATTTACAACAAGGAATCCGAATGCGGAGTTCAGTTCGACGATCCCGCATTAGGGATCGATTGGAAGCTCGATAACAGTGTGCTGAAAATCTCTGAGAAAGATAAAATATTACCCACGTTTGAAGAGGTTTTTGGTAGTAAAAAGGTTTTTAATTGGAAATAACAAAGTAAAAGCAGGCACCATGAAGATACTGGTTACAGGAACTAGCGGACAGCTCGGTACCGCTCTTAAATCGATACTTGAGCAGCGTGATGATATACAGTCCTTTTTCCTCTCCAGGAAGCAACTGCCGCTTGAACATACGGAGATTTTGCAGGACATGTTAGGCATGTACCAGCCTGATATCATTATACATGCAGCTGCCTATACCGCGGTGGATAAAGCCGAATCAGAGGCCGCACTCGCCGACAGGATCAATCATCTCGCTTGCGAAGAGATCGCTCAGTACTGTCGCCTGCATGGTGCACGCATGATTGGCGTTTCGACAGATTATGTATTCGACGGAACAGCGATCGCACCACAGTCTGAGAATGCCCCTGTAAATCCGATAAATGTATATGGCAAAACGAAGCTTTTAGGTGAATACGCTATTCAGAAATGGGCGCCGCAGTATATGATTATCCGTACGTCTTGGGTGTATTCCCTGACTGGTAGTAATTTTGTGAATACCATGTTACGCCTGCTTGGTGAGCGCGATGCCATTTCGGTCGTTGATGATCAGATCGGCGCACCAACGTATGCCCAAGATCTAGCTGTGGCAATTGTTCACCTCCTTGAGGCTACCAAATGGGAGAACGGTATATACAACTACAGTAATCAAGGTGCTATTTCGTGGTATGACTTTGCTTGTGCAATTAAGGAGATAAGTGGGGCCGAATGTGCGATCACCCCGATATCGACAGCGCAGTACCCCACTGCGGCCCGGCGGCCAGCGTACGCTGTATTAGATACGACCAAAATACGCGCTCGGGGAATTGCCGTTCCACACTGGCGCGATAGTTTAGCACTTTGTTTAGCCCAATTAAATAGCGATACTCAAATAAGATAGTGTATGAAAGGAATAATATTAGCCGGCGGATCAGGCACACGATTGTACCCCCTAACATTAACTGTATCCAAGCAGTTGATGCCCGTTTATGATAAGCCGATGATCTACTACCCGCTATCCACCCTCATGCTAGCGGGGATTAACGATATCATGATCATCTCCACACCCGAGGATTTGCCTAATTTCCAAAGGTTGCTGGGTGATGGCTCACGCCTTGGATGCACCTTTACGTACAAAGAACAGCCCGCTCCCGAAGGTTTAGCGCAGGCATTTGTATTAGCTGCAGATTTTATAGCGGGCGATAAAGTAGCATTAATATTAGGTGATAATATTTTCTATGGGTCGGGGCTATCCCAGCTTTTGCAATCGTGCATTGAGATCGACGGAGGCTGTATTTTTGCGTACCAGGTGCAGGACCCCGAGCGGTACGGTGTGGTGGAGTTCGATGAAAGCAATCTTGTGATTTCCATCGACGAGAAACCCCAATTTCCGAAGTCAAATTACGCGGTTCCCGGCCTGTATTTCTACGACAACGATGTGGTAGAAATTGCTAGGTCAATCACTCCTTCAACCCGTGGGGAGCTCGAAATCACAGATGTCAATAAAGAATATTTGAAACGCGGTAAATTAAAGGTGCGCGTCTTTAATCGAGGGACCGCTTGGCTTGATACAGGGACGATACAATCGCTCATGCAGGCGGGGCAGTTTGTACAGGTGATTGAAGAGCGTCAAGGAATGAAAATTGGCGCCATTGAAGAGGTTGCATATCGTATGGGATATATTGACGAAAAGCAGCTCTTAGCGATCGCAGAAACACTCGTGAAAAGTGGTTATGGAACGTATTTACGCAGTCTGGTTGGTTAGGTATATCTGCAAAACAATTTTTAAATTGCACTAATACGCATTGTCTTTTTTTGTTGTTTCGTGCACCCGCGGTTACGCGGGCAATAAAGCGGTACGTCTGGCCATTGCTGTCCGTTGGTCCTAGCTGTATTTGTGCTTATGTTACGCAAGAGTCACCACGTAGAGGACAATGGTTAAAAAAGTAAAGGCTGGGCTATAGCCAATATTCCCCAATTGCAATCATTTTATTGTTCATTTAACAGGGGACGTGCGTAGTGATGTTTCTTCTGTATGAGGCTATATTACCTTTTCTTTAAATTTTACGGCGGGATACCTATTATCCTAAATAATATGTAATTTAACTCGAAATTACCTTTGATGGCCCAAGAACCAATTATAGACGAACACGCTCTACTGCATAAACTCAGGCAAGGGGATGTTGTTGCTTTTGAGGCGATCTATCTTAGATATAGCGGGGTATTATACAGTCACGCTATCAAACAGCTTCGAGATCAGGATAGCGCAAAAGATATTGTTCAGGACATCTTTATGAATCTTTGGAAAAACCGAGCAGATCTTCTGATTACTGGAGCTTTATCTTCGTATTTGTTTCAATCGGTTCGAAATCGAATAATCAATCTCAAGCTAAAAGACCAGCGCTATCAGGACTACATTTCCACTTTTTCTGCGTTTCTTATAGATTTTAAATCTGATACCGATCACCTGGTACGAGAAAAAATGTTAGCCGAATTGATCGATGCAGAAATTGCATCGCTGCCGCCAAAAATGAAGAGAGTGTTCGAGCTTAGTCGAAAAGAAGGCCTATCACATAAAGAAATAGCCATACATCTACAAATAACAGAGCAGAGCGTTAGGAGCCACGTTAAGGGTGCTCTTCGCATACTTCGTCTTCGTTTCGGCGTTGTAATCCTGTCGATTTTCATGATCGGAATTTAATTTTAAAATTTTTCACCCCCCTACAGCGCTTACGATTGTCTTCCTATTAAACTACATTACACCCTGAAAGGGAAGACCTTGAAAAGAAAGCAAAATTTAAATACCAAAGAAATATTAGAACGGTACGTCAATGGAAAAAGTACCGAACAGGAATCTCGCTTGGTGGAGAAGTGGTATAATCAAACGCGTAGCAGTGATCATCATTTTGATACCGAGCTCGCCCACCGACACCTGGCTCAGGTGTGGAAAAATCTAGATCCATCCCGAAAAAAAACGAACGTTGTTGGCTTTAAAAAGATTGCTTTGGGCGCTGCTTGCCTCGCGGTGCTCCTTGGGGTAGGGATATACCTTGCGAACAAATACATTCCAGTAGGAAATAGGGTGACCGAACGAACTATGCAACAACAGGCTAATTCAGTCAATCAGGCAATATTGACCCTCGCCGATGGCAGCATCATAAAATTAGATAGCCTTCAAGCTGGGCAGCGTGTATCGCGAGCAGGTATTATGATTACTAAACAGGCGGATGGTACGCTGGTCTATCAGGCCGATAACAGCGATGTATCACCAGGCCAAGCCAAATTTAATACCATCACCACGCCGCGTGGTAAGCAATATACCATACTATTACCGGATCATTCTACCGTATGGCTTAATGCTGCGTCAACGATACGTTTTCCTGTCGCATTTTTGGAAACTCGTCGGGAGGTAGAACTCTCCGGAGAAGGTTTTTTTGAGGTTGCCTCAGATCCCAAGAAGCCTTTCATTGTAACTTCCAAAAATCAGCAAACGATCGTAAGAGGAACGAAATTCAATATTAACGCGTATCCCAATGAGTCGAAAATGACAACAACACTCTTAGAGGGTTCCGTTTTAGTCAGTATTGTAGACGACCGAGGTGGTAACCAGAAACAGATACCATTGCAGCCGAATGAACAGCTAATCACGGAAGGACGGAAGTTTGAGAAGCTACGCGTAGATGCGCGGCATTTTGTCTCGTGGAAAGATGGGAAATTTATCTATGAGAATAGCCCGCTAGCAGCAGTCATGCTTCAGTTAGCCCGCTGGTACGATGTAGAGATTATCTATTTAGACGATATGGAGAATATATCATTCACAGGGTCACTCTCAAAGTCGGATGGAATAACTGACATACTTCGAAAGATATCGTTAACCGAAAGCGTGCATTTTGAAATTAAAGGAAGGAGGATTATGGTTACGCGTTAATACGAGCGGTGATCTCCAAAAGACCGGATTCCGATGACGACGGAACCCGGCGTTAATTTTGGTCTCATCAATCAAATTCAAACTACTACATTTTAACTTAATTATTTACCCAAAAATACATTCAAATATATGGATTATTATCATAATGTTGGAATGCGTCTGTTCAGGCGATATGCATATCCACTCATACGAAACAGGATTATTATGAGAATACAATTCGTAGCGATCGCATTTTTTGCATTGGTAATTCAACTACAAGCCTACGACTTAAAGGGCCAGCATTTGACATTGCAAGCGAAAGATATGTCGTTGGAAAATGTACTCAAGGAGATCAAAAAGCAAACCTCCTATGATTTTTTGTACAACCCCAGGTTACTGCGCAAGCAGGCCGTTCCAGTAACGATTGAAAGTCGCCAGGATGCCTTAGCGGACGTGTTGATCGCAATTTTTGATAAACAACCCGCGCTAGCCTACATCATAGACGATCAAACGGTTATTGTTCGGCCAAAGCGGTCAAAGCGCTCGAACACCGACGCCGGTGCGTCGTTTCAACAGACGGTGAACGGTTCGGTAGTCGATCAGGCCGGACAAGCGCTCACGGGCGTTAGCATTTTAATAAAAGGAACGGTTAATGGCACGCTCTCAGATGACAAAGGGAACTACTCCCTGCAGGTACCACCGGCAAGCACTTTGGTCTTTAGCTTCGTAGGGTACCGGTCCCAAGAAGTATTGGTTGCTGACAGGACTGAATTAAATGTTGCCCTAACGATGAGCAGTGACGAGCTTTCCGAAGTAGTCGTTGTGGGGTATGGTGTACAGAAAAAAGTAAACCTAACCGGGTCCGTCTCCGCTGTACAGGGCGAGGAGATCGCGAAAAGGCCTGTGGGGCAAGCCTCTGCCGCATTGCAAGGCTTGGTGCCAGGGTTGACTGTTCGGCAGCAGTCCGGGCAGCCAGGCCGTGACGCGGGAAACCTATTGATTCGTGGGGTAGGCACGCTGGGGAGTGGGATGGGGCCGCTGGTACTTGTTGATGGAGTGGAGGCGAGTATCAACAATGTCGATCCCAATGATATCGAAAGTGTTTCGGTTCTGAAGGATGCTTCCTCGGCGGCTATTTATGGTTCTCGCGCCGCTGGAGGTGTAATATTAGTTACAACAAAACGTGCTAAAACGCCCGGAGTACAAGTCGATTATGGAACATACGGTGGATGGCAGTTGCCAACCGACCATACGGATTTTGTCGACGGGCTGGAGCACATGACCCTGATCAATGAAGCGTACACCAATACCGGGCGCGACCCTTTATACACCGATGCAGCGATCGCCGAATATGCATCGGGACGGCAGACCGACCCCGATCGTTATCCCGATACCGATTGGCAAAAACTAACGATGAAATCTAGTGGATTTATGCAAAATCACCATCTAGGGATTAGCTCTTCAACCGATCGTCTTAAAGTATTCGGATCGTTAAACTACATAGATCAAGATGGTATAATTGACAACACGAATTTTAAGCGTTACAGCCTTCGTTTAAACACAGACTTAAAAATCAGTGAAAAATGGAGCGCAGCAATGGACCTCTTTCTTTTGCGGAGCGACCTTACCGAGCCTGCATCAGGGACGTCAAATATACTCCATTGGATGCGTCGTATTCCAGCAAACCAACCGGGAATTTTTACCAATGGACAATATGGTGAGGGCTGGAATGGAGATAATCCTATGGCGAAAGCCAAAATCGGTGGATTAAATCAGGTACAGCCTATATCCTCTATTGCGAACTTAGATTTAAAGTATCAGCCCGTCGATTGGTTGAAAGTAAACCTCGTTTATTCTCCGAAATTTCAAACGGCACACAACAAAAAATTTGCCGACATCATACAAACGTACAACTGGGATGGTACAGAAAGTTATGCAAAACCAACGTTGAATTCGCTCTCGGAAAGCTACGAACATTTTTGGTATAACAATATACGAGCAGTCATTACATTTGACAAACAGATTGCGCAGAACCATCAATTAACGATACTTGGCGGATATCAGCAGGAAGATCAAAAAAACAATGAACTTTCGGCATATAGAGAAGTATTTCCGCTTCCCAACTTTCAAGAGATTGACGCGGGTAACAGGGAAAATGAACGTACAGGAGGTAACGCTTCTCACTGGTCTTTGCGTTCCTTTTTCGGACGTATAAACTATAATTACAAAGAGAAATATCTATTTGAAGCAAATGCGCGTTATGACGGATCATCTCGTTTTGCAACGCAAAACAAATATTCTTTCTTCCCTTCCTTCTCCGCCGGTTGGCGCGTGTCACAAGAACCCTTTATGGCCCCTTTATCGCATGTGATAAGCGACATGAAGATTCGAGGATCATGGGGAAAGCTCGGAAACCAAGATATAGGTCTTTACCCATTTGCAGCTTTCGTTTCAATTGGTAACAATAACTACACCTTCGACGATCGCATATATACGGGTGCATCCCTGAATACGATGGCAAATCCGGGAATTCGATGGGAGACAACAACAGTAACTGACCTTGGGCTAGACCTTACGCTATGGTCGAAATTGAATATCACCGCAGATTATTTCTATCGCAAAACAACGGACATACTGCTTCAATTAGACATACCAAAGTCTATCGGTTTAGGTGCGCCGTATCAAAATGCGGGCATAATGGAGAATAAAGGATGGGAGCTTGCAGCGACCTACCGTGATCAGATTGACGAATTTAAGTACGGTCTAACCGTCAACTTATCGGATGTTAAAAATAAAGTCCTCGACATGCGTGGAGTTCAGCGGACAGGTCTTCAAGTAAATCATGAAGGATATCCCATGAACTCCTTGTACGGGTATGAGGCTATTGGCTACTTTACAGATCCGGCAGATGTGGAAAACCATGCCAAGCAATTTGGTTCTGTCGCCCCCGGAGACTTAAAATACAAAGACCAAAATGAGGATGGTAAGATCGACAATCAAGATGAGATCATCATGGGTAGTCACCTGCCTCGTTATACCTACAGTACGAATATTGATCTCGCTTTTAAAGGAGTCGATTTGTCGTTATTTTTACAAGGAGTCGGTAAAGCCAGCGGTTACCTCTATCGTCAAGGTATCATGCCATTTTATGAAGGCGGGACGGTACAGCAGCAACATAAAGACCGCTGGACACCCCAAAATACCGATGCCGCATTTCCCAGATTAGCATTCAATGAAATTAATAATATTCAAAACTCCACATTCTGGATGAAAAGTACCGCATACCTGCGGGTGAAGAATATTCAGATCGGATACACCGTGCCACTATCAGAAGGCGCCCAGGAGCACATCAAAGGGCTTCGGGTGTATGCTAGTGGTCAGAATCTCTTTACTTTCGATAATTACTGGGACGGCTATGATCCCGAAGGCCCTGTAGGTGATGGGTCATGGTATCCGCAAATGAAAGTGTATACCGTAGGATTGAATGTTAAGCTATAAACAAATTACCATGAAAAATAAATATTTTCTATATATAATGAGCATCTTCTGGATAATGATATTATCGTGTGATGATGAGTATTTGGAACGTTATCCCCTAGATAGCCCGTCAAACGAAACGTTTCTAACCAATGAAGCCGAACTAGAGATGGCTGTAACGGGCGTTTATAACGGTTTATGGTATTCTTTTTCTGGAACACCTTTCTCCCTTGTTTTAGACTATACTTCCGATATTGGATGGGACAGGAATACCAACGATATGCAGGTGCTCGCACTCGGTGTAGGGAATGCCGATAATACATTCGTTAGCGGTGTATGGCAGCATTTTTATGCGGGTATCTCGCGCTGCAATAATATTTTAGACAAAGCCGAGGCGATCCGTGATATTGTGCCTGAGAATAAATTTAACCAGCTCATAGCCGAGGTGCATTTTTTTAGAGCCTATTATTATTTCTATCTAAACGAACTGTACGGAGGGGTGCCTTTAGTGACCAATATGCTAACATTAGAAGAATCACAAACACCGCGTGCTAGCAAACAGGAGGTAACAGACTTTATTTTATCGGAACTAGATTTAGCGAAACCTTATCTTTTAAAAGATACCCACAGCACCAATAAAGGACGCGTGAATCTTGCCTCGGCGCTCGCCTTAAAGTCAAGAGTAGCCTTATATAACCAACGATGGGAGGTAGCCGCCGCTGCAGCAAAAGAGATTATGGATCTCGGTAGTTATACTTTACACGACGATTTTGGTGAACTATTCTCTTATGCAGGCGAACGTTCTAATGAGATAATTTTTAGCATTCAATACGAGGAAGGTTTGCAGGTGCATGCCATAGCTAATCAGTTTTTTTCACGTCTAGCGAAAGGTTTCTCTGGAAAAATTCCGGTTCAATCGATGGTAGACTCCTACGAATGTATTGATGGTAAATCGATCGATAAATCGGATTTGTTCAACCCCAAAAAACCGTTTGAAAATCGAGATCCGCGGTTGACTCAAACGATTGTATTGCCCCAGACAAAATTTATTGGCTACATGTTCGAAACACATCCCGATAGCGTGATGACGTGGAACTTTAACACCACACCTGCTACCCGCGTGTCAAATACAGATGTTACCAATGCCTACGCAACGTTTTCGGGGTACCTGTGGCGTAAATATGCAGATATTGCCGATCGGGATGCACCAGCGAAATCGGATATCGACATTATAGTATTTAGGTATGCTGAGGTATTATTGAATTATGCGGAAGCGAAAATCGAGGCAAATCAAATTGATCAATCAGTCTACGATGCAATTAATTTGGTGCGCCAACGTCCCTCTGTAGAAATGCCTGCGATTAAAGAAGGTATGACACAACAGGAACTACGTTCGAGGGTTCGCAAAGAAAGAAAATACGAATTAGCCGCCGAAGGGCTCCGCTTATTTGATATAAAACGCTGGGAGATAGCACATGAGGTAATGCCGGGAAAACTACGTGGGCGTATTCGCGGTGCGCTCCTGGCCGAAGCCCCGAGCATCGATGAAAATGGCACGCCTAATTATGATAACGTTTCCAACCAGGCGAAAATGAGAGTTATTGAGACCCGTACCTATGATGCAAGCCGAGACTATCTATGGCCAATACCTAGGCTCGAGATGGAAGTTAACGCGAAATTAGAACAAAACCCTAACTATTAATTACGCCATCATTTGGTGATAAAAACTAAAAAAATAAACATGAGAGCATTTATCTTATTATACTTGAGCTGCTTGCTGGTGCCAATGGCATCACTTGCTGAATCCGCAACTAAACATTATGATATTGTAATATATGGAGCAACCTCCGCAGGTGTTGTTGCCGCACATACCGCTGCAAAAATGGGGAAAACGGTTGTGTTAATTGCTACTGATACTCATATCGGTGGTTTATCCTCTGGTGGTCTTGGTCAGACAGATATCGGTAATAAATTCGTTATTGGTGGTTTGTCACGCGAATTTTATAAGCGACTTGGAGCGATATATGGAGAAGCGGAGACGTGGCAATTTGAACCCAGCGCCGCTTCGAAAGTCTTTGATGATTACATAAAGGAGGCAAATGTGCCCATCATCATGAACAAAAGAATTCAAAGCGTTGATAAGGAAAATACAACAATCAAATCAGTGACTTTGGTCAATACGCTCGGTTCGAGCTTAAAAAAGCAGGAGATTACAGGCGAAATATTCCTAGACTGCTCCTACGAGGGGGATTTGCTCGCCATAGCAGGAATTTCTTATACCGTAGGCAGAGAAGACAACAGCAAGTATAATGAAACGTACAGCGGATTTCACCTGCCGGTTTACCGGAAGACCTCCGGCTACCATCAATTTCCAGACAATGTCAGCCCGTACAAAATTCCAGCAGACACGACCAGTGGTTTTCTTTGGGGGATCAGTGATAAACAGTTTGTCGAAAATGGAACAGGAGATAAAGGGGTGCAAGCTTATAACTTCCGCATATGTTTGACCGACAGTGTGGAGAATATGATTCCCATTACGAAACCTAAAAATTATGATGCTAAAAAATATGAGCTTCTGATACGTTTATTTCAAGCGCAGCCTAATGACCGTAAGATCAGTAGTTACTTCATTTGGACTAAAATGCCTGGTCGCAAAACGGATGTGAACAACCGTGGGGCGTTTTCCACCGATATGATCGGTGAGAATCATAACTGGCCAGAGGCATCTTTTGCCGAGCGTAAAAAGATATTCGAAAAGCATCTTGAATACACCAAAGGGTTGCTTTACTTTTATGTGAGCGACGATCGTGTGCCTGCGGAGCTCCGCGATTTTGTCTCTAAATGGGGATATCCTAAAGATGAATATGTTGATAATAATAACTTCACTCCACAGCTATATATTCGTGAAGGTCGACGTATGGTAGGTGAGTATGTCATGACTGAAGATAATGTGACAGGAAAACAGGTGGTGAGCGATCCGATTGGTATGGCGGCCTATAATATGGATAGCCATAACGTTAACCGTTTGGTTGTAAACGGGATGGTTAAAAATGAAGGAAATGTAGAGATCGGTGGATTTAAACCCTATCCAGTTTCTTACAAATCCATCACGCCAAAACGTTCGGAATGTACAAATCTATTGGTGCCGGTGTCGCTATCGTCCTCGCATATCGCTTTCGGTTCCATCCGGATGGAGCCTGTATTCATGCTTTTAGGAGAAAGTGCCGCCATCGCGGCGGTGCAGGCAATTGACGAAAAAACCACCGTTCAAAAAATTGATTACCCTACGCTTGAAAAAAGCCTTTTGGAAAATGGACAGATATTAAAGTATCAAAAACCAGAGTAATAGTGTGTGTTTAAAATGTGTGTAAGAGCCGAGATGTTTTTCTTGGCTCTTTGCTTTTTTTCGATTCGGCTTCTACCTTTTTTGTCCAAATTCTGGAATCTCTCTTTGTTTTAAGGAGATGAATAGTTAGATTTGTCGCGTATCGAAAGCAGATTATGAAATTCGGGAGATTATTTCTTTTAATCATGGCAATGGTTGTTCTCAGTAAACCATTCATCCCTGTTTTCTTTTATCTTACGAACATTCAGCAGATTACCGAGTACTTCTGTGTCAACAAAGATAAACCGATGTTGCACTGTGACGGTAAATGTTATCTTGCCCAAAAGATGGCCGAAGCGAGAGCGAAAGAAAAATCTGATCATGGGTCAACAAATTTTGTCGATTACAGTATTTTGCAAATCGATTGGATTGATTGTTTGTCGTTAAACTTCGTTTGCCCCCTAATGGTCGAAGGTCACACCCTTGGTTACCTCAGTTCCAATTACAAGTTTAATTTCCACTCAACTACTTATATGCCCCCTAGGGCTGCATAACATTCTTCTTTAGGACATAATTGGTTCTCGCTCGCGGGGCTGATTGACGATGATCCATTACTATGTTAAACTTTTTTATACAGGTATCTCCTTAGCACACTCGCGCTGAATTTATTTTATCATTGGCCGGCTACTAAGGATACATAAATCTGAATTTATGCAGGCGTTTTATAAACGTTATGGTGCTACAGGCACGATAATGATGCTGGTAACCCTATTTCTGATTAGAAATACAGCATTAGCTCAACAGACAGGGCTAAGGGGAGTTGTACAGGATAACGGTGGTATTCCGATAGGTGGTGCAACGATACAAAGTAAGAATAACCCATTGGCCAGCTGGCAAACCGATGCGCAGGGGCGTTATTTCATACCAAGCAAACCCGGTGAGACGCTGCTGGTGTCCAGCCTAGGGTACAAGTCTCAAGAATTTACCGTAGATGATCAAGAATTTATGCGTGTGATATTGTACCAACAAGCCAACCAGCTCGATGAGCTCGTTATTACCGCTTACGGCGCATCTTCGCGCAGAGCATTTACCGGATCGATGCAACACTTGCGCAGCGAAGCGCTAAGCAAAACGGCCGCCGCGAGCTTTGAAACGGCGCTACAGGGGAACGCCTCAGGTGTAAACATCTATACAACTGGACAACCTGGCGGTGCTTCTAACGTGCAGATACGAGGAGTGGGATCGATCAGTGGTTTGCGTGAACCGTTATATGTACTTGACGGCATCGTCATGAATGCAGATAACAACTCGCGAATTGGAGGCAATGGTGCGGTGACCAATGTCAATCCTCTTGTTTCGATTAATCCTGCTGATATTGAAAGTGTTACGGTTCTCAAGGATGCCGCTGCGGCATCCCTGTACGGCTCGCGCGCGGGGAATGGTGTGATCGTGATCACGACAAAGCAGGGACAGCGAGGCGAAACGCAGCTTGATTTTACCGCTCAAACAGGCGTATTGAGCAACCTCACCGGTGAGAAGACCATCACCAACGAAGCGTTTAAAGACCTGTGGGAGATGGGCCAGCTCAACAGTTATATTCAGAACGAACAAAATGCAGAGTACTTTAGGGTATACAATGACCCAGCTTTGTACGGGCAGTACCAAGCCAAAGCGCAAAAAGATTACCGCGCGGTTTACGGCTCGGAACTTGTAAACTCCGATTGGCTCGATGCTATTTACCGTACGGGTGTGAACCAGCGTTATTCCATGTCCGCTAGTGGTGGCGGGGAATTCTCCAAGTTTTATCTCTCGGGCGACTATCTAAACCAAAAAGGTACACTAATCCGTGCCGATCTGGATCGTAAGTCGGCACGTCTTAATTTGCAGAATCAGGCGAAAACGTGGCTTTCGATCGGGGCCAATCTCTCGGTGGCTAGTTCCAAGCGAAATTCGGGACAGTATGATGGCGATTATGTAGGCGGGCTCAATCCGCTATATATGGCCCGGGTACTTCCACAAGCGGCACCGATCTGGGATGAAAATGGATACATGGGTATTGCCGATCTACCCAATCAGATAGAAAAAAATGCAAACCCGATCGGCGTGATTCAGGTTGGGGAGTACCTAAACAAAGACGTGCGTCTGCGCGGAAATGCATTTCTCGAACTCGCCTTACCCTACGATTTTACATTTAAGTCAACATTTGGTCTCGACCATCAAAGTTTAGATGAATCGCTTTACGACAATAAAGAGTTCGGTGCTGGAGGTGGGGAGTGGAATGGTGTACTGTACGTTGCCCAGGGGCAGGTTCTGCAGACGACTTCCTCTAGCCAGCTGGTATACAAGAAACATTTTGCAGCACATCAAATTGACGCCCTGCTTGGTTTTGAATCGCAGCAGTCGAATATGAAATCGATCAATAATTCGGGATACGATATCCTTGATAGTGAACTCTTGTCCTCGAGCAGTATCGGAACTTTATGGTCCTGGAATGGCAAGTCCGAAGATTATTCGCTTTTATCGTATTTCAGTAGAGTGAATTATGCACTTAAGGATACCTATTACCTTTCGGCGAGTCTGCGTAAAGATGGCTCTTCGCGTTTTGGCGTAAATTCACGGTGGGGAACTTTTTGGTCTGTATCAGGGGGCTGGGTGCTTTCCCAGGAACCGTTTCTCGTGGATTCTCCTATTTCATTCTTGAAGATTAGAGGTAGCTACGGCACCAACGGGAATTTACCATCTGAGTATTATGCCTCGCTGGCATTCTTTACAACAGCGGGCAAAAGCTACGCGCAACAGTCTGGGCTATCCTACGGGCAGATTGCCAACCCAGATCTTTCTTGGGAGCTAAGCCGGAATGGAAATATCGGGGTCGATATGCGTATAGGTGAAAAAATTGATTTTACCGCTGAATATTACCACAAGACGACCGACGACTTGCTGTTAAACGTGCCCGTATCGCTGACCACCGGTTTTAGCAACCAGTTACGAAATTATGGACAAATGGTTAACCAAGGATGGGAACTCTCGCTTCGCTACTCGCCCTTTAACACCCCTGATTTGCACTGGAACGTGGGAGTGAGAGCGGCACTGCTAAGCAATGAAATTACCAAACTTAGCGCAGACATTATACCCACATACGATGCTGCCAATGGTCAAAATCCAATAATAACAAAAGTAGGCGAGAGCTTTAATTCATTTTATTTGCGCGAATACGCGGGCGTGAGTGATAAAAATGGACTTGCCGAGTACTATGTTCTTGAAGAAGGGAAGCGTACCGGGGCGATAACAACGGATGCGCAGCAGGCCGGTTTTGGCGTATTTGGCAGCGCACTGCAAAAAGTACACGGGGGGATTTCCAGCGATTTTCGATATAAGAAATGGGATATTTCGGTGCTATTTACCTATGGCATAGGGGCGAAAGCCTACGACCGAACAGCCTTTAAGCGCGATGACGATGGGTTTTATCCGCAGTTTACCAGTACGCAGGCGCAGCTCGATCCATGGACGCCATTTAATGCCAATGCCAGCGTACCCATACGCATCAATGGTAACAGCAGTTTTTCCAACGATGTCTCCACGCGCCACCTCCATAGTGGTGATTATTTGAAGCTCCGCAATCTACGCATTGGATATAATATCCCAACAAACAGATACCTGCGCGCAGCCAAAATCTATGTGCAGGGGGATAACTTGTTGCTATGGACGGAACTTAATGATTATGATCCCGAAGCGGTTGTAAGTGGCGTGAATTTATTTCAAACACCAACGGCCCGTAGCTTCATGCTAGGGATACAGTTTAGTATTTAACCGATTAGAACTTACGGACTATGTACAGATTTTTTACTTATACGATATTACTTGTCAGCTTGCTTAGCACGAGTTGCGACAAAGATTTTTTGAACCAAACGCCGGACGATGTAATTTCGGAGGATTTGGTCACCGGCTCGGTCGATAAATTGGATCGCTTGTTAAGCGGGTCGTATAATGAGATCTCTTCGCCAAACTACCTGGGACGCCTTTTACAAAAGCGAGCTGCGGTGAAGAGCCCCGATTTTCGCTTCGTACAGACTATATATAATCCCCGAAACTACGAACAAATCGAATACCGCTACGAAGAGAGTGCTAACAACAATGGTTCCGCGGCAGATTTGTGGCAGCAGTGCTACAAGATAATAGGCAATCTCAACCTCATTGTTACTTATATCGATCAAGCCGAAGGTGACCCGCTGCTTGCCCGAAGAGTAAAAGCGCAGGCGTATGCCTTGCGCGCCATGGTCTATTTTGATTTAGCACGTACTTTTGCGTATCCCTGGATAAAAGATGGTGGCGCCTCCCAGGGGCTCCCCCTAAAGCTGGCTCCACAGAGCGAAGTAACCGATCGGAGTACCCTGGAGCAAACATTTAACCAGATACTCTCCGATTTTCAGCTTGCCGAATCGTTTTTTACGACTAAAACGGACAGCGATGATGATCCCAAATACATAGATCGGACCGCTATTTATGCTCTCCGCGCTCGTGTATACCTGTATAAACAGGACTGGGCTAATGCGCTCGCCGAGGCACAAAAAGTATTTTTGGTGCTACCCGAGTCACGGTTAATGTCGAGGCAGAATTATAACTTTCGCGACTTTAATTCCGAGTCCATCTTTGAGCTAAGCGTAAATGAGGATAACTCCGCTGGTAGTAATGGTCTAGGCGCGCAATTTGACTTTAATCGGGGTGGTCAGGGTGACGTGTTAGCTACGACTACTTTTGTCAACCTGTTGGAAACCTATTCGGGGGATCCCCGCGCCGCGTTCTTGGCTCAGGATAAAGAAGGGCAGAAGCATTCGTTCCTTAAATACGTCAACCGCAGCGGAGCTGCCGGCCTCAGCGTACATAATATCCCGGTAATACGTCTTTCTGAGGTTTTTCTGATTGCCGCTGAAGCCTGTGCCAACGGTGCAGCTGGCGGAGAAAAACAGGCGCTTGTCTATTTGAATGCTTTAATCGCCAACCGAACAGGTGATTTTCAGAAAGATAAGGCATTCGAAGCTGGGGATGCATTGCTAGCGCGTATTTATAATGAACGGCGCAAAGAGCTTGCTTTAGAAGGACATGAAATATACGATTTATTAAGGACGGGTAGGGCGGTCATTCGACCCGATGCGGATCATGTGAACACAGGCTTAAATACGAGAAACTTGAGTGTCGCACCCTTTTCTCCACAAATGATTTACCCGATCCCTGCCGCTGAGATCTCCGCAAGTGGGATGGAGCAAACAGAAGGATATTAAAAATGAAAAACAAGATGAAAATAATAAACCATATATACTGCTTAACGTACACGGCTGTACTGTTATTGACCTCGTGTAGTGATAGCGAAGTGAAAAATTCTGTTCATGAAAGCCCAGCAGAATTTATGACCATTCCAAATGTTACACTTCCTAACCTTCGCGCTGTAGGGGAGAAATTATATATGAGTTGGGTCGATACGGTATCCAATAAGCGCGAAGCGCAGCTGAAGATCGCAGAAATTAGTGATAATGTTCTACAACCGCCGTTAACCCTCGCCAGTAGCGATGAATGGTTCGTTAACTGGGCAGACTATCCTACAATAGCAGTGAATGGTGATTATATCCTCGCGCATTTTCTACAGAATGTTGAGGCAGATCATCGTATGGCTTATGATATAAAATTCGGCGTGCATGATATGACCAAGCCAGTAAGAACGTTTGAACGGTTGAATACAGACGAGACCGCGACCGAACATGGGTTTGTGTCAATGCTAGCCTTAACAGATACGTCCTTTTTCATTACTTGGCTCGACGGAAGGATGATGCAGAGTGGTCAGGACCATAGTCACAATCATAATCATCACGGTCGGCACGGTATGAATGTGCGGGCTGCTGAGATTAATCTAAAAGGACAAATAAGCAATGAGATTGTGCTCGATCAGATGGCTTGTACTTGTTGTCAAACCACCGCAGCATTGACCGCCAGTGGTCCCGTTGTACTGTATCGGGACTGCACAATCGATAACATACGAGATATCGTAATTACTCGTAAAATAGGTGAGCAGTGGACGGAACCCCGGCCAATACATCTGGACGGATGGAAAATTAATGGCTGTCCGGTAAACGGTCCTAAAGTTGACGCTTACCAGGACGATTTGGCGGTAGCTTGGTTCACCGGTGCGAATGGTGAACCAAAGGTTAATGTGTCATTTTCCGCTGACGCAGGGGCCACATTTAGCGAGCCTATTTCGGTTAGCCAGGGTGTGCCAATTGGTCGAGTGGATCTTGTGCTCCTGAACGCTGAACAAGCGCTTGTCAGTTGGATGGCCTCAACGGGTACAGAAACCTTTCTGTACGCACAAAAAATAGGGACAGACGGTATGAAAGGAAGGCCCGTTAAAATTGATACGGTGTCCGCAGACCGCAAGACGGGTTTCCCTCAAATGGAAGTCGTAAACGATCGGGTATACTTCGCTTGGACAATTCCGAAGGGCACAGCAAGCGATGTGAAAATAACCCATATGGCGGTCGATCAGTTTTAGGACAAATTTAATATTTGAGCTCATTGACATCGAAATCCGCGTTGGCTAAAAGAAGGACTATTGGTTTTCCGACCCTAAACTCGCTTTCTAGCCTTAATGTTCCATCTAGGCGCTCTACGACGCGTCTGACTAGACTGAGGCCAATACCGGCGCCCGAAAATGCTGGGACATTTGATGCTCGTTTAAAAGCGAATAATCTTTATGCCTTTTAATTTTACGACCGACAGACTTGCTTTTGGTGAAAGAATTAGTTCAAATTCTAAAGGGCATTCTCTAAAGCGAATAATTTACTTGAAAATACCTGTTAGAGGCACTGTTAAAACCCGTTATTCGTTTAAACCGCCTATTTACCAACAGGATAAAAAAAATTTTTTGACAAAATTTGAAACGAAATAGAAGTTAAATGGTTCATATGGTGTGCGTCGGCAACTTTTGCGGCACGTTATTATAAATAGAGGTTTAAACTAAAAAGAAGAGCCATGAAAAGAAAATTATTTTACGCAATAGCGATAACTTTTTGCTGTATGTTTTTTGCTTGCGGAAACCCAGAGAACAACGGCACAGAACGGATGGATGATATGGAAGAACCAATTGATGGCGTTGACCCGCTTGATACCATGCGTCGTGACAGCACCGATACCCTCGGCCAGCCGATGCCGACTACCCCGCCGATAAATTAGGAGATGGATTTATCTTTTTAGCAAAATAAGATGACAGATGTTTTTGTGTCATCTTATTTTCTATGACCACCATTATAATATAAACATATGGACACGAAGAAGCCTGGAAATCCCAAAGAGCTGTACCCTAAGCCACCATTTCCCCGGCAGACACAAAATCCTCCTGAGTAGCAACTCAAATGATCTCTGTTCCGGATTGTGGAGAACATACTTTTATCGCGAGAAGGTTTTTCTCTCAATATTAGTAGATAATCTTTACTTTTGGAGATGACCAAAGAACAACTACAAGACTTGAGGGACCGCGTTATGTCCCTGAGGAGGCATCTTTGACATCGATGTCAAAAAAGAAGAAATAGCGTCTCGAACAGCTATTAGCGTGCAACCTGACTTTTGGGATGATCCCAAAAGTGCCGAAAAACTGCTACATGAGATCCAAAATTTAAAGATCTGGACGGATCAGTTCGATCGTATTTCGTCCCTTGTCGAGGATGCTGAAACGATGTATGAATTTGTACAGTCTGGTGACGCCACGCAACAGGAGGCGGAGGAGCATTATCAAAAAGCTTTAATCGAAGTAGAAGAACTCGAATTCAAAAATATGCTGTCGGCCGAGGAGGACCAACTGGATGCGATTCTGCAAATTACTGCGGGCGCAGGTGGTACAGAATCCTGTGACTGGGCGTCTATGCTCATGCGTATGTACATCATGTGGGGTGAAAAGCACGGCTGCAAGGTCTCAGAGCAGGATTACCAAGAGGGAGAAGTGGCAGGAATTAAAACGGTGACCCTGCAGATTTCGGGCAATTTCGCTTATGGATATCTTAAAGGCGAGAATGGAGTCCATCGGCTAGTACGTATTTCTCCATTTGATTCGAATGCAAAGCGGCATACATCATTCGCCTCAGTTTATGTCTACCCCCTTGTCGACGATAACATTCAAATTGAAGTGAAAGACGCGGAAGTGGAATGGGATACCTTCCGTTCGGGAGGAGCTGGCGGGCAAAATGTGAATAAAGTGGAAACTGCTGTTCGACTGCATCACAAGCCTACCGGAATCATTATCAAAAACCAAGAATCACGCTCACAACTGCAGAACAAAGAGAATGCAATGCGTTTATTGAAGTCCCAATTGTATGAAATTGAAATGCGTAAGCGCCGCGAAGCGACGGCCATCATTGAAGGATCAAAGAAAAAGATTGAATGGGGCTCACAGATCCGTAATTATGTTCTTCACCCCTATAAACTTATCAAAGACTTACGTACAAGTCAAGAGACATCTAATACGCAAGCAGTATTAGATGGAGATCTAGACGAATTCTTAAAGTCTTATTTAATGGAGTTCGGTGGCTAATTGCGACGACTAGAATTTTCAAAAATAAACAAGGCGCTAGAGATTGTTCTTTAACGCCTTGTTTCGTGTAGTCAAAACGAAAGTTAGAAACTATTCTTCCACATCATACTTTCGACCGGACGGATAGTTTTGTTGTTATACTTTGCGTTGCCTTTGGTGTTATAGAGTGTTTCAATATCGCCTTCTACCACAAAGTAAATCAACTGACCAATCGGCATTCCTGCATAAATTCGCACAGGATGAGCGACCGAAATTTCTAATGTCCATGTGTTGCAAAAACCTACATCACCTTTACCGGCTGTCGCATGGATATCAATTCCTAGGCGACCGGTGCTGGACTTACCCTCCAGAAAAGGGACGTGGCTGTGGGTTTCCGTATATTCGACGGTAACGCCTAAATATAGCATTCCGGGTTGCAATACATATCCTCCTTCAGGTATCTCGAAATGCGCGATCTCATTATGTTTCTTCGCATCTAATATCTCGCTTGTATACGTCGCTAAGTACTTACTTAAGTGCACGTCGTAGGAATTTGTACCTAAACATTTTCGATCAAAGGGCTCAATAATGATCGATCCTTTTTCAATCTCTTCTAGAATTCTCTTGTCTGATAATATCATGTTACGATGTCAAAATCCTTGTTCTGATTTTTGGTTAAAACAAGATTTCAAAAATACACTATTGCTTCTATTCAGACAACTTTAATTTGGGGCACCTAAAATCGTCTTCGGCAGCTAGTGTAAGAGACTACGGTTCGCTTGTTAGGTTATCTGGACAAAGATATTAAAAACCCAAAACTGGTGGCATGGCTTTATGTAATTATGGAGAACGTGTACAAAAACAAATATCGCAAAATGCAAAAGCGAACCCCGTATGAAAGCTTTCAGGTATTTCTTTTAAAAATGGCGATTGCCAAGAGCCGGTCTCCTCAAATACCGTAGACGGTAAATTTGTTTCAGATGATTTTGCGAGAGCCACGGATAAATGACCTAAAGAAAATGCTGAACTTTTTTGCAATAATTGGAAGGGTACAAATACAGAGAGCTTGCCGAGCAATTGGATATGCCGCAAGGTACAGTAAAAACCAGCATTCACGGCAAGCGAAAGTTTCTACATATGCATCTGGTTGTATATAAGGAGTTTGGTAAGAGGATCTTGTTATTCATATTTTAAATTGTAATGTTTTGTGGTTGTTGCTGTAGCCCTGGCTGCCACGTAAAAATCAATTTATACCCAACAGGATGATAGGCGCGTGTAAACCCTACCCATCATACGATTTTGTAAGTTCGCTATTAACTTCTTACATTTAGTTATGGCATTAGTATATCTTAGGGAACTCAATGCGCAAACGAAGTTTGCAATATGGAAAATCGACGAAACGGCAGAACAGCTCCTAGCAAACTTGCAGCTAAATGCCGCAGAGGTTGACAAACTTGAACGTCTGCGTAAAGGGAAGCGTACGCTGCATTGGCTGGCTACGCGTGTGCTTCTTCGCTATCTGCTGCGCACTGATCGATATATCGCATGTCCTTCGGATGAAAATGGTAAACCTTTTCTTCCTGATTTTTCTTTCGAGATTTCGTTAACGCACTCGTACGATTATGCAGGTGTGCTCATTTCCAGCCAAGGTCCGTGTGGCATCGATTTGGAGATTATTAAAGATAAAATCCTGCGCATAAAAGAAAAATTTCTCTCTAAGCAGGAGCTAAGCTTCATCGGTGAGAGCGCTGTTGAACAGCTTTACGCTTGTTGGTGCGCTAAAGAAGCCGTCTATAAATTACAAGGTAACAAAGGCGTTTCATTCTTGAATGACATGCGTATCTTGCCTTTTGTCTACAAACCACAGGGCGTGATTACCCTTGAGCTTACAAAAGATGGTGTAGTAACCTCGTTCCAAGTTTACTATGAGAAATTCCAAGATTATATGCTCGGTTATGTGGTGGGGAATCCTTAGCCGCTCTATTGTCATGGCTTCGGTCTTCGATTCATTGCACTTTGAGCCGTCTGCCGCCCGTTAAAATGCTCGATTGGCGAGCCTCAGCGCATCCCGTACTATCGTCTGTACTTCTCTTCGAAGTATGGTGCAAATTGTGTTCAATAGATCGTGAATCATCATGTGATATTGTCCGTAATTTAATTTGTATATTCCGTATACAAGGATCATTAAAAACTTGATAATTTGTTAATTATGCAGTAATGATGTATTAATATAGATTATCGTACTTTGAAAAAAACCGATATGAAGCGAGACGTTGAACTAGTTGTAATCTCAGACGTGCATCTTGGAACATATGGATGCCGCTCCCGCGAGCTCATGCAATATTTGTCATCTATTAATCCAAAAAAGCTGGTTTTGAACGGTGATATCATTGATATCTGGCAATTCAGGAAAAGTTATTTTCCAGAATCACACTTAGGTGTATTGAAACATATTTTAGACCTCGCCTATCAAGATTGTGAGGTCACATACATAACGGGAAACCATGATGAGATGTTGCGTAAATTTGGTAAAATGCAGTTTGGCAACATTGCTTTAACAAATAGACTTTTACTGGAATTAAACGGCAAGAAAGTGTGGATCTTTCACGGGGATGTGTTCGACGCTTCAATTCAGCATACGAAATGGTTAGCAAAACTTGGTGGTTGGGGTTATGATCGATTAATTCAGCTGAATAATATTATAAATTGGATGCTTCTAGGCATTGGACGGGAGAAATATTCGCTTTCTAAGCAAATCAAAAACTCCGTGAAGAAGGCGGTCCGTTTTATTACTGATTTCGAGGAGACAGCTTCACACCTTGCAATTGAGAACTTATACGACTACGTGATTTGTGGACACATTCACCAGCCGCAAATACGTACTGTAGAAACGAAAAAAGGAAGCTGTGTGTATCTAAATTCGGGAGACTGGATTGAGAATTTAACAGCCTTAGAGTACAACAACGGCGAATGGAGCATGTTTCACTATGAAGAACACAAACACACTTTAGGGGAATACAAAGAGAACGCAGTTGCTTTTCGCCAAAATGTAGAGCAACTTTTAAATAATATTATCACCGATCAGCGGTAGTTATTTTTCGTCGTGATTTTAATAGATAGCGAATTGGTTGGGGATCGGCAAGCGGTGACATAACCATATAGACAAAGCTTGGCCTCGTCGGCAAGCACATATTTTGTTACGAAGTTTATTGACAAATCACCGTCGTGCGCTAGGTCGCTTACGAGAGGTTGAAAAAGCCGTTTTTAGCGAAACGCTCGAGGGCGAATTGCCGGAAAGCTTCAGGAAGATGGCCAATCACACCATGAGGGCGCACGAAATAAAAGTTACGTTCCATAATGAAATTACTAACCTCCACTAAAACAAGTTCACGGTTGTGAATTTCTTTGGCAACAGCGTGTATGGACAAAAAAGAAAAGCAGTCGGTCGCAAGCAAGAAACGCTTGATGCTTTCGGTACTTGCTAAATGTACTTTGACATATAGATCCTGCCAGGCAATACCTGCATGAGTGACTGCGCGACGGATAATCTCATTCGTGCCCGACCCCTGTTCCCGAAGTACAAACTCGATATTTAAAAGTTCCTGTGCAGGGTTGTTCTCGATCGCATTTATCTTCGGGTTTCCCGCACGCGTGACTAGAACTATTTCATCTTTTAAAAACATTTCATATTTCAGCGCGGGATTGTCGGAGAGGCCTTCCACGACCCCAAGATCGATGACATGCCTTGCCACCAAATCTTCGATTTTCCGTGAATTACCGTGCAGTACATTCATACTGATACTGGGGTACGCTAAGTGGAAGGCCGCTAATATATCGGGGAGAATGAAGTGCGAGAGTGTCGTGCTAGCGCCAAGCCGCAGCTCCCCGGTAAGCACGCCCTTCATGAGGCCCAATTCGCAGTTGAACGCTTCGTACGCTGCGGTAATCTTCAAGGCATACTCAAGTAGCAATTTCCCAGCTTTGGTCAGGCTAATGCTGTGCCCATTCCGTTCAAAAAGATTCCCCCCGGCCTGCGATTCCAATTCTTGGATATTCTTGGTTACGGCCGGTTGGGATATGTTCAACTCCTTGGCAGCACGTGTGAAATTCTGGTGTCGAGCGGCAGAGATGAAGACCATTATTTTGAAGTCGGCGTTTATCATGGTCAATATTAGTCAAAATAATGCATTCTAGCCTCATTCGGTTTGAAATCCATATTTCCGGTAGATTGCCTTGGCCTGATCGGAAACCATATACGCGATAAATAGATCGGCAGCCTCGGGGCGCGGGGCATCTTTCATTCGAGCGGCCACATATTCTGCACGGATATTTTGCTGAGGATCAATTTTAACCTCCTCAACAGGATGCCCAATTAGTTTTTGATATACGATTTCGGAGGTCCAGACGGGGGCGACATCGCTCTCATTGAGTAGTACACGTAAAGGGCTTTCACGGTGATGGATGCGCGTTAGATAGGTTGTTCCATCGTTCGTTTTATGCTCCATAATAGTTTGCCGTAACTGCTCTCCCCCCGCTTTTTTATAGGCGCTTTCGATTTGTGCGCCTATTCCCTCCCAGGCTGGGTTTGGCATCGATACACGAAGGTTCTTGGCCGCTAGATCGGTCAGCTTGGTAACTTTCTTGGGATTTCCCTTGGCGACCATTAAACTTAATCCGTTATAGGTATAGGTTTCTGTCTGACTGAAATAATCACGCATTGAGGAGATAAGTCCCTTGCCAGCAGCAAAAATGTCGGGTTTGTGTGTGATGCGTAAATTCCCAATAGTAAGTGAGCCTCCTTTGATTTGACGCGCCAAGATGCCAGGAGGGAGCGTCTCTACAAAGACACGTTCGATTTGTGGGTTTTCCTTTTTAAAGCCCGCGATCAATTCATCGATACACATGAATTGGTTGCCTGCAAAAAATACGACAAGTTGTGGGGCTACAATATCTCCATGGAGGTCCGGCACGTTGTTTATGCCTGCAATGGTGAAGTTGACCGTGGATTCAGGAGGCGTGTTCCATGGTGGATCAAAACGGTGTGGGTCTTGCGCTTTCAGCGGTACTAATGGCGTGCAGATTAGCAGTAAGAGAAAATTTAATAAGGTCGTTTTATTTAAGATTTTCATGTTTTGTGATTAAGGTTTAACGATGGCCCATCCTTGTGCAGCGCGAATTACGAGCTCGCCATTGCCTGAGGGCGTATAGGCAAGGAAATCGTAGAGTTCGCTTTTGTCGATCTTGCGCTCTTTCAGGGTATTCATGCATTGTACGATCAGCACGCCTTGATCGAGTAGATCTTTAATGCCCTGCTCGTACTCGCTCTCTTTGCGGAAGGCTTCTGTTCCGTCTGAAAATGCTACAAGTTCGACTTCTAATTTTCCTTCAAGGCGCGGGTCATTTAATAAGTTTTTAATATTTCGAATGGCCTTTTTAATAATCTCCGGCGATCCCGAATCCAATTGATAAATTACATGATAGGTGTTCCCCGTTGCTCGCGCACCCGTATAAGACTTGTTTTTCGCTACGGGATCTTGTGCCTGCGCGTGCATGGTAATGCTCGCCAATAGTATGAATGCAGCGATAATGATTTTTTGTTTCATTTTGTTTTTGTTTATGTGTCTAAATATGTATTACGATTCAAAGTCAAAGGGGCCGTACTTGTGCTGGAGGGTCGTGATGTTATCCTTGTAGGGTGGGTACGGGGCATCCTTCGGTTTTTTAGAAAGATCAGGGTAATCAAATTGCTTTCCTGTTTTTTCGGCGCGCGGATGACTATTGATGTATCCGGCTACGTCGTAGGCTTCCTCATCGCTGAGTTGTGGTGCATCGTGGCGCACCCCAAGGGGCATATTCCCTTTGATAAATTTAGCGGCTGTTAAGATACGCGACATTCCTGCACCATCGTTGTAGGTATCGCTGCCCCAAAGTTGGGGATAGATGTAGCCGCCTTCTCTATTTCCGGGAGATCCGCGAAGTCCCTCGCCGCCTCCGCCATGGCAGCTCGCACAAACATTTTTATAGATGCTCGCGCCGTGTTCCAAATCTGCAGCGCGGTTTGGTGCTTTTAAATCCACGAAACCTTGACCGGCTAAACGTGTGCCTACGGGGACATCTTTGCTGAGGTGTTTAATGTAGCTGAGCATCGCGCGCATTTCTAGGCTGTTCACCTCAAGCGGCTTGCCGTTCATGCTGCGCTCAAAACATCCGTTTATGCGCTCTTCTAGCGATTCTATTTTATTTTCTCTGCCAATATAGATCGGGAATAGCCCTGTAAGGCCGATATATGGAGCTGCGTAGGGTTTGGTACCGCCATTTAAATGGCAACTGGTGCACGAGAGGCTGTTGCCCGAGACCGCAAGCTTGCTGCCCGGACCTAAAAGAGCGTAGGTTTGCGTAATTAAATCGTAGCCGTAAGCCGCTAGTTTCCCTTCGGGTGAATCCTCGAAATTAGGGATCTGGAAATCTGTCGGAACCCTTGTTATTTTGCCAGCAGTATCCGCCATTTTGCCTTCACGAAGGACCGCTTTATTTGTGTAAAGTATTACGGGTATAATAATCAATAGTATTATACATAATATAGCTAATGTTTTTACCTGCTTGCTCATGCGAGCGGCAGCACTCATAGATTCGTTTGGGTTGTTTGAATTTGGCATAAAACAAATATGAGTATAATTGGACTGACATTAAAATGCTCAATTTTTATGGGGTATAACGCTTGGTTATGGTAAAGCATTCGTTACGTTAATAGTAAAATTAACTTGAATATTTTGCTTATTTTTAAGCAAAATAATACTATATTTTCTGTAGAATTAATAGTTTTTTTAACGGAATCAATGTGGGGTTTGTCCGCGTATTTTTGTCGTTAAAGGTCCCGGTATGGATTCAGTGAAATAAAAATGAAGGCACGAACTAAATGCGTGCCCTATTATTAGAAACGGATGATTTCGTCGATCTGCTCGTTGACAAACTTTTTGGTTAGCTCGTCAGGGAGTTGTCCGGCAGCATCCAATTCATTTTGGACTTGCGGTAAATGTATTTTTAAAGGCAACACATGCATGCGCATATAGTTACAAACACCCGTAAAATGGTCGATCCCGCGAATATTTCCGTATTTCCCCGAGGAAAGACCGACAAGTGCGGCTTTCTTGTGGAAAAAGGATGCCGGGAAAGCGCACGCGTCAACAAAAGTTTTTAAAATACCGGGGAAGCTACCGTTATATTCTGGGACAATAAATATGAATTTTCGGGCCTCAGAAATCCGCGCTTGAATTGGCTCGAAAGCCGGGCTACGCTTGCCGTATAAGTCCGTGAAGGCGAGCATGTGTGGGACGTCTTTTAGTGAAAGTATTTCCCATTGATCGTCCCCTTTGGTATGAAGCTGTTCTAAGTAGTAATTCGCAATTTTTAAAGAGTTGCTTTTTTCTCTATTGGTGCCAGAAATTATTAAGTTCATTTGATGTCATTTGCTTTAAAAACCCACGCACGCATATTGAGAGGTAATGCTATTTTTTGTATCTTAGCAACCTTAGTCGGTGATAAAAGGGCTTATTGTCAAAAGTACTAATTTAACATCATTTAAGCATTTCCTTTGAATGGGAAATGTAACTTTGGATTAATTTAGGGGACGATGGCAATCATTGATAGTTAGATTTAGAAACGATTTCAAGCTCATGGGAAAAATAATAGCAATTGCCAATCAAAAGGGTGGTGTAGGTAAAACAACAACGTCGATCAACCTGGCAGCGAGTTTAGCTGTTCTTGAACACAAGACGTTACTTGTTGATGCAGATCCTCAAGCAAACTCGACTTCGGGCATTGGCTTTGATCCGCGCGCCATAAAATCCAGTGTGTATGAGTGTCTGGTGAATGATTTAGATCCGCGTGATGCGATTCAGCCGACCGAAACACCGAACTTAGATTTACTACCCGCGCACATTGATCTAGTGGGAGCCGAGATCGAGATGATCAACATGGAAGAACGTGAGTTCAAGATGATGAAGATGTTAGCCGAGGTGAAAGACGATTATGACTTTGTGATCATCGACTGTTCGCCATCGCTTGGGCTAATTACCATCAACGCGCTAACGGCATCCGATTCGGTTATCATTCCGGTGCAGTGTGAATATTTTGCGCTGGAAGGGTTAGGTAAATTGCTCAACACAATAAAGATTGTTCAGTCGCGATTAAATACTGCACTGGAGATCGAGGGTATCTTGCTAACGATGTACGATGTGCGTCTACGCCTGTCCAATCAAGTAGTCGAAGAAGTACGTACACATTTTGCAGATCTCGTTTTTGATACGATCATTCAGCGGAACACCCGTTTGAGTGAAGCGCCAAGCTTTGGTATTTCGGTAATTATGCACGATGCTTCCTGTAAAGGAGCGATCAATTACTTGAATCTAGCGCGCGAGATTTTGCAGAAAAATGGCATGGCAATCGAGAAATCGCAAACAGCAACAGTATAATATGGCAATACAGAGAAAAACGGGGTTAGGGAAAGGCTTAGGCGCTTTGTTACAGTCGGATGATATCGAAGTTTCTAAAGGTAAGCAGCCGGCAGCGCCTGCAACAGTAGAGACGACAAAGACCGCTGCGGGAAGCATCAACTTTATTAAGCTCAGCGAAATCGCGGTGAACCCTTTTCAACCACGATCGGATTTCGATGAACAGTCTATGCAAGAACTAGCTGATTCGATCGTTACGCAGGGACTTATACAACCAATCACTGTCCGTCAGGTCGGTAAAAATGAATATCAGTTAATTAGTGGAGAGCGCCGTTTACGTGCCTGCAAGATGGCGGGCATTGAAGACGTGCCTGCCTATGTTCGTACGGCGAACGATCAGCAGATGCTCGAGATGGCGCTAATTGAGAATATACAACGCGAAAACTTAAATGCGATTGAAGTCGCTTTGAGTTTTCAGCGCATGATTGAAGAGTGCAACCTCAAACAGGAGCAGCTCGGAGAGCGTGTCAGCAAAAACCGTTCTACCGTAACGAACTACTTACGCCTTTTGAAGCTTCCACCAATCATACAGGCCGGGATTCGCGACGGACAGATTTCGATGGGGCATGCCCGGGCATTGATTAATGTCGGTGAAATCGATAAGCAGCTGTTCGTGTTTCAGGAGATTATTGATAAAGGTCTTTCGGTAAGGATGACCGAAATACTGGTGCGTAATATCCAAGAACAAAGTAAGCCTAAGAAACACCCTGTAGGCAAGCAGCTCGACTTTCAGTATCAGAAGATTGAGGACGATCTTGCTTCGCGATTTTCAACGCGCGTCAGGTTGAGCCTTAAAAATAGCAAAGGTAAAGGCGCTATTGAGATTCCATTCGATAGCGAAGATGACCTTAGTCGTATCCTAGAGTTATTAGACTGGTAATGCGCTACATACTGTTACTATTTTTTGTTGCCGGTCTGCATTGCATGGTGCTTGCGCAACAGCCGGATCAAGTCGATACCGCACAAATGGAGCCCGTTGCCACCCCAGTCGATAGTATAGCGGCAGATACCGTTAAAGCCGACTCCGTACTTGCCGAGCAAGACACGGTAAAGGAAACGCGTAAGGAGCGTAGGGCACGCGTAGCGGCTGAAAAGGAACAGGAAAAATATTATTACAACGGAATAAAAAAGGATTCGGCGCGACTAGAAATAGAGCGCCTTTCGCGTGTTGCGTGGAAGCGGTCGTTGATTCTGCCTGGATGGGGACAGCACACCAATAAAGGATTGTGGTGGGTAAAAGTGCCTGTCATTTATGGTGGATTTGTGGGTGCTTACCTGGTTTTCGATTATTGGCATTGGTATTACACCAAGTTTCTGAATGAGCTGGCCTATCGGGTAGAGAACAATAATGAAGGTTTTCAAGATCCCGATTTGCAGAATTACCGGTCCATTGAAGGGCTGGTTAAGCAGAAAGATTATGCTCGCCGAAACCGCGATTTAACCATATTAGTGACGGCCGGCTGGTGGGGGTTGAATGTGGTGGAGGCCTATGTCGATTCGATGCTTAAGAATCGATGGGATATAGGTACGGCCATTACGATGAAAGTTAGCCCGACTTTACTGCCTTCAAATAGTTATGCCAACCGTAGTTTTCTTGGCGGCTATGGCGTAACTCCGGGAGTTAAGCTAACGATGAACTTGAACTAACAATAACCAAGACATAATTATGAAAATAGTGCTTTTAGGATACGGGAAAATGGGGCAACTGATTGAAAAGTTTGCGACCAAACGTGGCCACGAAATTCTTCTTGTCATCGATAAGGATAATCGGGAGTCCGTAACAGCGCAGCAGCTACAACAGGCCGATGTGGCGATCGATTTTAGTGAACCGGCGGCGGCAATCGATAACATTAACCTGTGTTTTCAGGCTGATCTTCCTGTTGTTGTGGGTACGACGGGATGGTACGACCAGCTCGAAGACATCAAAGCTAGGTGTATGCAAGATGGGCATGCTTTGCTTTATGGGTCAAACTTCAGTATCGGTGTGAATATCTTTTTCCATATCAATAAACTGCTAGCCAAAGTGATGAACCCGTACAAACAGTATGATGTTCAAGTAGAAGAGATCCATCATATTCATAAACTTGATGCGCCCAGCGGTACAGCGATAACCATTGCTGAAGGAATTATCGAAGGGCTCGATAATAAACAGAAATGGGTGAACAGTGTCGCTGACGATGGTCCGGAAGTCATACCGGGAGCTAGCGAGCTGCTCATCGAGAGCAACCGAATAGAGGAGGTTCCCGGAACCCACACGGTATTGTACAGCTCCGAAGTGGATCAGTTAGAATTTAAGCATACCGCGCATTCGCGAGCAGGATTCGCACTTGGTGCGGTTGTTGCCTCGGAATGGTTGGTCGGCAAACAAGGGTTTTATCAAGTAACCGATATTTTCGATTTTAATGTATAGCGCTTCCCTTGTGAGCATTTGAATAAATTAGCAAGGACTTATAATTTTTTGACATTCTAATAATATAATATGTGGTATATCATTTTTACCGTAACAACAATCGCCTCCTTATATGGGTTGTGGTTACTGTATAAGAAAGCAGGCAAACAAGGCTGGGAAGCAATCATCCCATTCTACCGAGAGTATGTGATGGCAGAACTTACCAGTCGCCCCAAATGGTGGGTAATTCTGTTGATCGTTCCTATTGTCAACATATTTGTATTTTATGGTCTGTATTTAGATTTTTTAAAATCGTTCGGCAAAAGAAGATTTTGGGAAACAGCCGTAGCAATCGTCCTGCCTTTTATTTTCCTTCCGCTTTGGGGCCATGATAAAGATGTTAAATATTTGGGACCCGCTAATACCGAGGAGTTTAGTAAGAAATATCCTTATCACAAGTCGGTGGGGCGCGAGTGGGCAGATGCCATCATCTTTGCAACGGTAGCAGCAACACTAATACGTGGCTTTTTAATTGAGGCCTACATGATTCCTACCGGATCGATGGAGCGAAGCCTGCTTGTAGGTGATTTTCTGTTTGTGAGCAAGTTGAATTACGGCCCGCGCGTACCCATGACACCCATTGCCTTTCCATTTGCCCACCATACCATGCCGATTACAGGCGGCAAAGCATATTCGGAGATTGTTAAACTTCCTTACAAGCGTCTTCCAGGATTTCAAAACATCAAACGTAACGACGTTGTTGTATTTAACTTTCCTGCCGGTGATACGGTGGCGCTCGAAGCACAGGAGCAAACCTATAGTGACCTTGTCCGAGAGTACGGTGCGGATGTGGTAAATAATCAGTTTACTATAACCACGCGCCCAATAGATAAACGTGAAAACTATATCAAACGCTGCGTGGGTATGCCTGGAGACAAAGTATCGATGGCGAATGCTATACTATATATAAACGGCGAGACAGCTCAGATTCCAGAGGAAATGCAGATGGATTACTACGTGTTCACCGATCAGTCGGGTTTGAACCCAGAGCGACTGAAAGATATGCGTATCGAATATGCACAAGGACAACCAGGCGTGTATCAGCTACATATGACGGCCCAAGAAGCGGAAGTTGTGCGCTCCTGGAGCAACGTGCAGCGTGTAGAGTCGGGCGTACTTAGCCCGGAAGAGAGTCAAGGGACGACATATCCACACAATAAGCATTTTAATTGGAACTACGATAACTTTGGACCGATATTAATCCCTGCAGCCGGAGCGACAATCTCACTAGATTCACTTACGGCTCCATTGTACGGACGGGTGATACGTGATTACGAAGGCAACAGTTTTGAAAAGAAAGGCGAGGATTATTATATCAACGGTGCGCCAGCTAAAACATATACGTTCAAACAGAATTACTATTGGATGATGGGGGATAACCGTCACAACTCCCTGGATTCACGTGGCTGGGGATTTGTGCCCGAAGATCATATCGTAGGGAAAGCACTTTTCACCTGGATGAGCTGGGATAAAGATGGTACATTCCTTTCGAAAATTAGATGGAATAGAATCTTTAAAGGGATCCACTAATAACTTTTAGTGGATAAATCAATAAAGCAAGGGGCAGAACTCGTAAAGATTTCTGCCCCTGCTTTATTAATGCGCCGCGTGCGTACTCAAAGTAGCTTCCCTAATTAAATATGACGGAATTATCTTAAGCGGCGTGGATCATTATTTACGACCTCAAGGCTGCTAAATAATGTTCTATTGTTTCTGGGAGCCCTAAGTATAGCGCGTCAGCAATTAACGCGTGACCAATACTGACTTCTAGTAAGCCCGGGATATGTTTGCTGAAATAGCTTAAATTATTTAAATCTAGATCGTGCCCTGCATTGAGCCCTAATCCGACCTGCTGCGCTTTTTGCGCGGCCTTGACGTATGGTTCAATAGCTTTCTGAGCGTCAGTCGTATAATTTGTGGCATAGCTTTCGGTGTACAGTTCCACCCGATCGGTTCCAGTCTCCGCAGCGGCTTCGATCATCTGTTCATCCGGGTCAACAAATATCGAGACACGAATACCTTGGTCTTTGAAGCGCTTGACCGTCTCTTGGAGATAGCGCTTGTTGGTGATCGTATCCCAGCCGTGGTTCGAGGTAATCTGTCCGAGTGCATCGGGGACTAATGTGACTTGGGTGGGTTTGTTAGCAAGAACTAGGTCGATAAATTTTTGCTCTTGGCAGTTTCCCTCGATGTTAAACTCGGTGGCAATCTCAGCTTTTAGATCGTACACATCCTGATAGCGAATGTGTCGTTCGTCGGGACGCGGGTGCACAGTGATTCCCTGCGCACCGAATCTTTCACAGTCTAAGGCAACCGAAAGCAAGTTTGGGACATTCCCACCTCTAGAATTGCGCAACGTGGCTATTTTATTGATGTTGACGGATAATTTTGTCATTTTGATAAACTTTTGATTGTTTCTACAAATATATTTAATTTTCCTGGTTTCTGAATCCATGTTTTCGCTTATACCCGCTCGCTGTAGCGGGCGCATCGTGCATTTTCCGCCCCTTAAATAGCATCTATCGATAATTTAATTCGCGCGGAAGAAAAACATCGCCTATTTTTGCTAAATTGCAGTCAACTAGCACATGGAAAAATTTGATCCCAATATCGTAAATGGCTTTCGTTTGCTCGATATCATTGATATCTTGCTGGTCGCGATTATCATATACTACATTTATTCGCTCATTAAAGGCACAATTGCGGTTAATATTTTAATTGGCGTTGCCTTATTTTATGGCGTATTTTTAGTCGTCAAGCAAATGGAGATGCGCCTGTTGACAGAGATCTTCGGTGGTTTTATCTCGGTGGGATCCATTGCCTTAATTGTGGTGTTTCAGCAAGAGATCCGTAGGTTTTTGATCCATATTGGTAAAAATATTTCGCTGCGCCGAAAGAAAGTGTTTTGGTCATTTCTGGGTAATAAGAAGACCAGTCATGTTGACAATAGTGAGCGCCTAAAACCTATCATTGATGCATGCCGAAGCATGTCCAAATCGCGAACCGGTGCGCTGTTAGTCTTCTCGCGTTATTTCGATGAAGAGTACTACCAGACGAGCGGTGAATATATTGACGCGCCAGTTTCCAAACGGTTGTTGGAAGCGATTTTTTTCAAAAATAGCCCGCTCCATGACGGTGCCGTGGTAATTGTAGATTTCCGGATTATGACGGCTAGCAGTGTATTGCCGATTTCCGATAGTGATGACCTTCCGCCTCAATTTGGGCTACGCCACCGCGCTGCCATTGGTGTGACAGAAGTGTCCGAGGCAATATCCGTAATTGTTTCCGAAGAAACAGGTGAGATATCTCTAGCCCAAGACGGGAACGTCAATATGAATCTCTCGCCCGATGAACTGGAGAGGCTTCTAAATGAGGGCTTGTAAATCGGCTCTTATTCTGTTGGATATTCGTTTTAGAGAATATTGTATGTTATTTGTTTAGTTTCTGCGAATCATTTTGTAAATTAGAACCAGTGAACCTCTAAATTTTTGATTATGCATTTCGATCAGCAAAATCCATTAGATATCGTGCTAAACGACTTGTTCGACCACTACAGCCGCAATGTGAAAGATGTGTCCCGCATCACCGATGAACTCCTCGATCGCGGCGTGATCTCTACGCAGCAAGACATTGTAAACGATCATATTGCTTTCCGCACGCTAGGCGTAGATCACCTGGGGATAGCCTCGTTTGAAAAGATTTTTCTCGCCTATGGCTATAAGCGCGAAGATGCTTATCACTTTGAGGGTAAGAAGCTCGATGCATACTGGTATTCTCCACCAGAAGAGGGGTACCCCCGGATCTTTGTGTCCGAGCTGATCGTGACGGCTCTTAGCGAAGCTGCCCAGCAGATAATAAGTCAGTATACTGCTAAAATAACCACCGACCCACTCAACGCACTAGATCTCAATGATGGCAAGCAGGTGGCAGCTTTTCTCCAACACCCACTCTGGGAATTGCCGACCTCAGCGGACTACAAACAGCTGCTTCAAGAGAGTGAATATGCCGCGTGGGTAATTTATAACCGCTATTATTTAAACCACTACACCATTAGTATCCACGAGCTCAAACAGGGGTACAATACACTTGAAGAATTTAATGCCTTTTTAGAAAGTATAGGCATAAAACTCAATAGCGCAGGGGGGAAGATAAAAACAAGTGACGACGGTTTGTTGCGTCAAAGTAGCACCATATCGGCCCTGTATGAGGCGTCTTTCGCCGATGGGGTGAAACTCGAGATTGCTGGAAGCTATGTCGAATTCGCCGAACGTGGGGTTTTACCCAAGTACAAAGACCTTCCCGAATCCGAAATTAAGGCTAAACACCGGCGTGATGGCTTCGAAGTAAACAACGCCGACAGAATCTTTGAGAGCACCTATACCGATCAGATTAAGGGTGCAGGCAAGCAGTAGCAACTCCTAAGCGATGGAAAGAGCGTTGAACGTGTTAGCGGAGCAGCTGGCTGGCGAGCTCCACTGGGATCAGGCAATGCGTACCATATACGCTACGGATGCTTCGGCCTATCACCAGATGCCACTTGCCGTGGCTATGCCAAAGGGGTCGGGCGATCTGAAAAAGCTTATCGAATTTGCAAATCTACATCAAGTATCCTTAATTCCTCGAGCCGCAGGAACCTCCCTCGCCGGGCAGGTGGTTGGCGCAGGAATCGTCGTGGATGTTTCGCGTCATTTCACAAAAATTCTGGAGCTAAATGAACAACAAGGGTGGGTGCGCGTAGAACCTGGCGTTATCCGTGATGAACTGAATATGTTCCTGGCTGAGCGCGATTTGTATTTCGGACCAGAAACCTCAACCGCAAACCGGGCAATGATTGGCGGTATGGTAGGAAATAACTCGTGTGGATCCAATTCGCTCGTATATGGCAGTACGCGCGACCATACCCTGGAGATAACCGCGCTGCTGTCCGATGGCACGCAGGTATCCTTTTCGGCCTTAACTTTCGATGATTTTATCGACAAGTGTGCACTACAGAGTTTAGAAGGAGCACTTTATCGCCATATCCGCTCGATGCTTTCAAATTTCGACAATCAGCAGCAAATACGCAACGAGTTCCCTAAAAGGACGATCCCACGCCGCAATACAGGATTTGCGCTGGATCTACTCTTAGAAAGCGACCCCTTTATTGCGGGTGCCCAGCCGTTTAACTTTTGTAAGCTGCTGTGTGGCTCCGAAGGAACACTCGCGCTGATCACCGAAATTAAGCTCGGCGTACTTCCAAAACCAGTAGATCCATCCGCTCTTCTTTGTATTCATTTTCACAGTGTTCAGGAAGCCTTGCAGGCAAATATCGTGGCCCTAGAGCATAAACCACTGGTTTGCGAGTTGATTGATCACCATATCCTTGAGCGGACCAAGGATAATCTCGAGCAGCGTAACAACCGCTTTTTTGTATTGGGTAATCCCGCGGCGATATTAGTCATTGAGTTTGATGGGGTAGACCTTGCAACGGTGCAGCGTAAAGCTGCAGCCCTGGAGCAAGACTTGCGAAGCAAGGAGTTGGGCTATCATTTTCCTTTGGTCACAGGCGCACAAAAAAAGCAGGTGTGGAGTCTACGAAAGGCAGGGCTCGGTCTACTTAGTAACGTCCCAGGGGATGACAAACCGGTCTCGGTGATCGAAGATACGGCGGTAGACGTGAAGGACCTTCCCGAGTATATCGCGGAGCTCGACGACTTACTTGCAAAAAAAGGTTTATATACCGTGCATTATGCGCATGCGGCAACCGGTGAATTGCACCTGCGACCTATTCTCAATCTCAAAACTAACCAGGGACGTGCTCAGTTTAGAACGGTGGCTACCGAGGTTGCCCATTTAGTGAAGAAATATCGCGGCTCGCTAAGCGGGGAGCATGGCGATGGTCGTCTGCGCGGGGAATTTATAGCCACCATGATCGGGATGCATAATTATGGGCTGCTAAAGGATATTAAACGGGCATGGGATCCGGGCGGGATATTTAACCCAAACAAAATTGTGGATACCCCGCCTATGGATAGTTCGCTGCGCTATCAGCGTGCGCCCGCGCGCGAAATTCGTTCGGTTTACCGCTATGGTCAGCAGAATATTCTCCAGCATATAGAGCAGTGTAATGGTTCGGGCGATTGTCGAAAAACACACCGTGTGGGTGGGACGATGTGTCCGAGTTACATGGCAACGCTCGATGAAAAAGATACCACGCGAGCGCGCGCAAATATTTTGCGCGAGGTGCTATACAACTCCAATAATGCCAATCCGCTGGATCACCCCCAAATAAAAGAAGTTTTGGACCTGTGTATAAGCTGTAAAGGTTGTAAGTCAGAATGCCCGTCCAATGTGGATATGGCGAAAATTAAAGGCGATTTTCAACAAGCGTACTATCAGGAAAATGGTGTGCCACTCAGAAGCTGGCTCATTGGACACATCGATCGTGTACAAGCACTATTAGCACCTGTTGCCCCGTTATACAACGCGCTCAGGCGCATCGGTTGGATCGCTCGGGCAATCAATGGGACTATTGGTTTCGCTCCCCAGCGGAAATTGCCGCAGGTAGCGCGCACAAGCCTGCGCGCCTGGTTTTCTGCACGCAAAGGAAAACGGTATTCCAAAGGGCAAAAAAGCGTCTACCTTTTCGTCGATGAGTTTACCAATTACAACGACGTGGAGATCGGTAAAATGGCTGTTGAGCTGCTCGAGCGTCTGGGTTTTGCGGTGCAAATTATTAAACACCCGGTCAGTGGCCGCGCGCTTATATCCAAAGGGTTCCTGTTGAAGGCGCAGAAGCTGGCCAACAAGCAGGTACGGTTATTTTCGGAGTTAATTGATGATACGGTTTTTTTAGTTGGTATAGAGCCCTCGGCAATACTGAGCTTCCGCGACGAATATGTCGATCTGGTCGAGGAAAGCTTGCTGGACAAGGCAAATGTATTAGCAACCCGCGCGCTCACCATAGAGGAATTTATAAGTTTGCAAATGGAACAGGGGAACATCAGTAGTGATCAGTTTACCACGGGTTCCAAGCACATCATGCTGCACGGACACTGTCAGCAAAAAGCATGGGGGCTGCAGGACAAGGTAGCTGCAGCGCTCGCATTACCGATAAATTATAGCGTCGAAATTATTCCTTCAGGATGCTGCGGGATGGCTGGCTCATTTGGATACGAGAAGGAACATTACATCATCTCGCAGAAAATTGGAAACTTAGTGCTCTACCCAGCGATCAAGGCTCGGCCCGAGGGCTCTATTATTGCGGCGCCCGGTACGTCTTGCCGCCATCAGATAAAAGAAGGGGTAGCCGAGCGTGCCTTTCATCCGGTAGAAATTCTTTTTCAAGCTCTAAAAGGATAAAAAAGAGGGCAAACCACGTAATGGTGCCCTCTGCAAATATTTTGTAAAAGTAAATCCTAACGAACCCCTACTTGGCCTGGTTTAACACCTGCGTGTTTAATTTAACATACTCTTGATTGTCAGCCGCAGTAGCCATTTCGAGCCCCTGGGTAGCGGTTTCTATGGCGCCCGCTTTGTCGCCTGCTTTAAGCTGAATTTGCGCTCTCCAGTATTTAATGTAGGGCGCAGTGGAATTCCCCTCGTCGGCTTTAGCAGCCCATTCGAGTGCTTTGTTGATGTCTAGGTTGTTAACGAAATAGTACTGCGCAGCCTGGAAGTACGGTTTTTTCTCTCCGAGCATCGCTTGATCAATAGCGGCGATTATTTCTTTGGATTGATCCACTGCAATGTGAAACGACGCTTTGGACTTATCCCAAGCGACGCTTAGGTCAGCACCCTGTGGCGTGACGTTTTCAAAAGCCATCGTGAAAGTCTCTACTTGGTCGTTTAACGGCTGCGCCTTTACATCAAAACGAAGAAAGTCTTCTTCTTGCTTATATTCATATGCACCCCATTGTTTTGGATTACTGCTTAGTATGATCGTCCAGTTTCCATTTTCTCTTGGAATCGTGAACAGACCGTACGAGCCGGCAGGAACTTTGTCCTGTCCGATAGTCACTTCTTCTTCAAATGTAAGCACAGGTATGTTATTGGCGCCTGTACGCCATACTTGGTCGTACGGTGCTAGTCCACCAAAGGCTTGCCTTTGCTTGAGGTTCGGTCGTTGATAAACGAGCGTTACGTTTTTTATGCCGATAGCCTGTTCAATTTTCGTCGTGCTGCTTGCTTGCGGGAGTTGCAGCTGCGCCGAAGCTTCATTAAAGGAGACAAAGATGACTCCTGCGGCGAATAGCGTTAAAAATCTTTTTTTCATGCTGAGATTGTTGTTTGTTGTTGCAAAATATGTTGGCTAAAAATACAAAACTTCTTTCATAACGTCTCTATCTCCAGTGGACTTCTATTTCTTTTATCAGGCAGGCGCGCGCACAGCCTCCGTGTTTTACCGGGATTAGTCCGAGTGTATCTTTTGATAGCCTACTACGTGGTTGCAGAACCAAAAGCTTTGTTTTTGAATGATTATATTTGTGCTATGGCAACAGTAATCCCATTAGCCGAGCGAATGCGTCCTAAATCGCTCGAAGATTTTATCGGTCAACAGCATATCGTAGGACCCGGAGCCGTGCTTCGTGATGCAATTGAACAAAAGAATATTCCTTCGATGATTCTTTGGGGTCCACCGGGAGTCGGAAAAACGACGCTTGCCTTATTAATTGCCGGGCAGCTCGAACGCCCCGTGTTTTCCCTCAGTGCGATTCAATCTGGGGTCAAGGATATTCGAGAAGTAATCGACAAAGCCGAAAAGCTACGCAATTTTAATGCAGAACAGCCTATATTGTTTATCGATGAAATTCACCGTTTTTCCAAGTCGCAGCAAGACTCATTACTCGGCGCGGTTGAGCGGGGGCTAGTCACGTTAATTGGCGCGACAACGGAAAACCCTTCCTTTGAAGTGATATCCGCTCTTTTATCCCGCTCTCAGGTATATATCTTAGAACACCTAACCGAGGAAGATTTGCGCACTATCATCGATCAAGCACGCGCAAAAGATCCATTTCTGCACGAGCATCCTGTTGAAATTCAAGAATACGAAGCGCTCTTTCGACTTTCGGGTGGGGATGCGCGGAAACTGCTTGGCATATTCGAGCTTGTGGTCAACGCTAGCCTGAATCAAAAAAAGCCGATTACAAATGAATTTGTCTTAAAGCAAGTTCAGCAGAATATGGCGTTATATGATAAAACAGGTGAGCAGCATTATGATATCATATCCGCATTTATCAAGTCTATTCGCGGAAGTGATCCCAATGCGGCTTTATACTGGTTGGCTCGAATGATTGAAGGTGGTGAGGACCCTACCTTTATTGCGCGTCGACTCCTTATTCTCGCATCGGAAGATATTGGAAATGCCAATCCAAATGCCCTGCTTCTAGCGAATAACTGCTTTCAGGCGGTAAAAGTAATTGGAAATCCCGAGTCGAGGATAATTCTTTCGCAGGCGGTGACCTATTTAGCCTCGTGCTCTAAAAGTAATGCATCCTACGAGGCGATCAATAAAGCGCAGGCGTTGGTGAAAAAGACGGGTGATCTACCCGTGCCCCTGCACCTTCGTAACGCACCAACGAAGCTCATGAAGGAGCTCGATTATGGAACCGACTACAAGTATTCCCACGCTTACCCCGGGAACTTCGTCGAGCAGGAGTTCTTGCCAGATAGACTAAGCGGTACACTGCTCTACGATCCTGGACATAACGCTACGGAAATAAAATTGCGCGAGTCGTTAAAAGGCAAATGGAAGAATAAGTACGGTTATTAATCTAAAAATAAAAATCTATGGAATGGAAGCCAGAACAATACAATCGATATAAAGATGTCCGCTATAAGCCATTCTACGATCTATTAGCACTTCTTGAGCTTCGTGAGCGGATCAAGGGTATTGATTTAGGATGTGGGACTGGTGAACAGACGGCCATCCTACAAAAAACATTGCCAAATTCGAACCTCCTAGGAATAGATTCCTCGCCGCAAATGCTTGCCAAGTCTTCGCGCTACCAGACGCGTGGATTACGATTTGAACTTGCAAATATCCAAGATGCAATCGCCCGTAGGGATCGCTATGACCTGGTGTTTAGTAATGCCGCGTTGCAATGGATCGATAGTCATGAATTGTTGCTGCCTAAGGTAATCGATCTGTTAGCTCCTGGCGGACAACTTGCTATTCAGATGCCCGTGCAGAATGAAAACCTGTTGAACAAGATCCTTCTCAGCTTAGTAGCAGAAGAGCCCTTTAGGTCATTTTTGGATGGATTTAAAAAGGAAACTCCGGTGTTATCTATCGATAAGTATGCGCAGCTCCTTTTTGATAACCATATGCAAGATATACAGGTTTCCGTTAAGGTGTATCCGATAATCGCGAGTAGTGAGTCTGAACTTTATGATTTTATCGCAGGAAGTGCCTTGCTCCCGTATACTCAGCGGCTCAGTGATGAAGTGATAAAAGAACTTAAAGATGAGTTCCTTGCACGTATACGTCAGCATTTCAAAAAGTACCCTGCAATTTATGTTTTTAAACGACTTTTACTATACGCGAAAAAAGGAAGTTAGATTTGGTGCGTACATAAAAAAAGCCAAGTTCCGCGTGGAGCCTGGCTTTACTTGTTCCTTAAATTAATAGTGTGCGCTTAGCGCCATGCTTTGTAGGCGTTAATCAGTCCGTTGGTTGAGGAATCATGTCCGTTAACGGTTTCTGAAGAAGCGAGTTCGGGTAATATCTGTCCAGCGAGTTGTTTTCCCAGCTCAACACCCCATTGGTCGAAACTGAATACATTCCAGATGACGCCCTGTACAAATATTTTATGTTCGTATAGTGCGATGAGTGTGCCTAACGTATCGGGCGTAATCTTCTTGAGCAAAAATGAGTTGCTCGGACGGTTACCTTCAAAAACCTTGAAATTTTTTAGCTTCTGGATTTCATCATCATTCTTGGATGCCCTTTTTAACTCCGCGATCACAACTTCTTCGGACTTACCATTCATAAGCGCTTCGGTTTGCGCAAAGAAATTCGATAATAGTAATTGATGGTGGTTGCCTATCGGATTGTGCGAAATTGCTGGCGCGATAAAGTCACAAGGGATAAGCTTCGTGCCCTGGTGGATAAGTTGGTAGAATGCATGCTGCCCATTGGTGCCCGGCTCTCCCCAGATCACTGGTCCTGTCTGATAGTCGACACGGTTGCCATTGCGGTCCACATATTTGCCATTGCTCTCCATGTCGCCTTGTTGGAAGTATGCCGCAAAACGATGTAGGTATTGATCGTAGGGCAATATTGCGTGACTCTCTGCGTCAAAGAAGTTATTGTACCATATCCCTAGTAAACCAAGTACAACAGGGATGTTTTTCTCGAATTCCGAATTTTTAAAATGTTCATCGGCTTTATTAGCGCCTTTTAGTAACTCCTCAAAATTATCATAGCCAATGCCTAATGAAATAGAAAGGCCTATTGCGGACCATAACGAGTAACGCCCGCCAACCCAATCCCAGAACTCAAACATATTGCTTGTGTCGATACCAAAATCTGCAACACCCTGGGTATTGGTGCTTAAAGCAACAAAGTGCTTAGCAACATCCGTATGCGATGCGCCCGATTTTAGGAACCAATCTTTCGCTGAATGTGCATTAGCCATTGTTTCCTGGGTTGTGAAAGTCTTCGATGCAATTAGAAAGAGCGTGGTTTCGGGGTTCAAACCTTTCAGTGTCTCGGCAATATGCGTTCCGTCGACGTTTGAAACGAAATGCATTTCAAGACGCGTTTTATACGCCTTGAGTGACTCGGTGACCATTACCGGGCCTAGATCGGACCCTCCAATACCGATGTTTACCACATCTGTAATTGCTTCGCCGGTATAGCCTTTCCATTCACCTGATAGAATTTGCGCAGTAAATTCTTTCATATGTGCAAGGACGGCATTTACTTTTGGCATGATATCTTCACCGTCAACGATGATAGCCTTTTTCGATTGATTACGCAGCGCCGTGTGTAATACCTGTCTGTCTTCGGTAACATTTATCTTTTCGGCGGCAAACATTGCCGCGATCGCCTCGTCAAGTTTGCATTCTTTGGCTAACTGCACAAGAAGTGCCATGGTTTGGTCGTCAATGCGATTTTTTGAGAAGTCCAATAAGATGTCCTCAAACTGCAGGGAAAATTTTTCAAAACGTGAAGGGTCCTCTGCAAAAAGGTCCTTTAATGATTTTTCATTGATGGTGATATAATGATCTGCTAGGTAGCTGTATGCTTTAGTTTTAGTAAAATCTACTGATGGAAACATAATCTTTTGCTTGTTGTTTTTTCTGATCAAACTTACACAAAAATTAAGAAAACAATCCGAGATTCCTGGAAAAGTAGGTTATATTATTTGTTCGTTGTATTAAGGAATTGTGACTTTTGCTAGTGACGCTCGGGTTTTGTATTACTTTGCCGAAATTTTTTATTATTTTTAGGTGCTGCACTGCAAATTAAAGAGACTTAGACCAGAAAAAGAATAAAATACCTATGAAAAAAAGAACGAATATGATACGCCTTGTCGCGTGTTTAGCGTTATTATTGAGCAGTGCTACACTTGTTGTAGCGCAGCAAGCGGCAGTGAAAATTTTTGCACACCGTGGTGGTAAATTAGAATACGACGAAAACACCATGCAAGCATTTCGTCAGGTGTATGAAAAAGGGCTGCGCGGTTATGAAATCGATATACGTATTACCAAAGACAACCACCTGGTTGTTTTTCATGATGCTGATTTTAAGCGGGTGTTAGGCATTGAGGGGTCCGTTGAAACTTCTACTTTAAACGAGATTAAGGCGCTGCGTACCAAGAAAGGAAATCCCATCCCCACCGCAGACGAGGTAATCGAATTTTTTAATTCTAAATCGGGTCTTTATGTCGAGTTTGAGATGAAAACGAAGTCCCCATTGTATGAACCCGAGCTGCTTGAGCGGTATTGTGATATGCTTTACCAAAAGGTGTATGCCAATATGCCCGAGGGATCCGAATACCTCATGACATCGTTTGATACCCGGCCACTTAAATATTTAGGTGACAAGTATCCGCAAGTAGAAATGCTTCTGATTCGCGGGGAAGGCCTATCCGAGAATGTGCTTGAAGAAGCGAAAAAATTAGGCATAACAAGATTGGGGTGCAGTGTGCATGGCACCAATAAAAAGATGGTAGATAAGGCTAAAAAGGAAGGATTCACCGTTAGCCTTTGGCCGGGGCATTCGGTTGAGGATTTTCTTCTTGGTGTCGCCCTAGGGAGTGACTATTTATGTACGGATGTTCCAGTTGCAGTGACGGACTGGGTGAATGAACATGGCTCGTGGATCACTCTAAAATAAATTTCCAATAAAAATACTTCGAAGATTAACGCAGAACTCGTTGGTAAAAAACGGTTTTGCAGTTAAGCTTATCGGCTCTGCTGTAGGTGCGTAGTCGTACATTTGAATTTAATTAAATTGAAAAGCGCACGGGGTGATTTGATTTAGGAGGCTGCAGGTCGAATAATTAGATGAAAAATCATATATTAGTATACTAACTTATATTATAATTATTATGAAAAAGTATTTTGCAGAATTTTTTGGTACATTTTGGCTAGTACTAGGGGGCTGTGGTAGTGCAGTTTTCGCAGCGGGTATTCCAGAGGTGGGGATCGGTTTGCTTGGAGTTTCTCTAGCATTCGGTCTAACGGTATTGACAATGGCCTATGCTGTTGGTCATATATCCGGAGGGCATTTTAATCCCGCTGTTTCTTTTGGCTTATTTGCCAGCGGGCGATTTGAGGCAAAGCAGTTGTTGCCTTATATAGGATCTCAAGTATTGGGAGCAACCGCAGCAGCGGCAGTTTTGTATTTTATTTTGAGTGGTGCCGACGCATTTTCAAGAGAAGGTCCAGGAGCTTTTGCTACTAATTTTTACGAGATGCCAGGGTATGCCGGTAGAAGCTTTAGTCTGGCCGCAGCTTTTACTGCTGAATTTGTTTTAACTGCATTTTTTCTGATTGTAATATTAGGAGCTACCGATAAGTACGCGAATGGTAAATTTGCAGGGGTAGCAATTGGATTGGCATTGACACTGATACATCTGATCTCTATACCAATTACGAATACTTCTGTAAACCCCGCACGTTCTACTTCACAGGCACTTTTTGTGCAGGGAGAAGCATTAGGCCAACTTTGGCTGTTTTGGGTTGCTCCAATAGCTGGTGCGGTTGTAGGAGGATTGATCTATCGATATTTGCTGCAAAAAGACGATAATCCTGAATAATCGCTTTGGTATACCAAACGGTACGTACAACATAGTTCTTCAGGAGTATGGATGGGATTATAGCGACACGTGATTTATAAAATGTTATTTGGAGGTTTGTTTGCCTCCAAAAACACGAAAAAGGGGCGATATGTGTTCTTAAAGAGAGTTTAGTCGTGTGTGAGCATTGTTTCACAAAAAAAAAGGTTTTCAAACGGGGAGAATGAAAACCTTTAACTAACCAATTATAAACCTAAATTATGATAGTTCAAATATAAGCGTTTTGTGCGCTGTTTTCGCACGCAATTGCTATTTGTGACACTTTATTTACACAATTAGTGTTTTTTTAACGTTTATTTACAAATCAAAGATGTTTATCTCGAGTCTGTGATATTTATTCCTTTTGCTATCTTTGTAAACCAAAGCGCAATTTGTTGTGAAAAAAATAATATTCCGATAACATTAAAAGGTGGAAATTTACAATGTTTCGGCATACTTATTGCCAAAATAGGGACATTCGATTAGACTTTCTTAATGGGAGTCGCGTAGATGAAAAGACAATATACAGATAATGAAGATGAATAAATTGATACATAAATATAACAATATACCATTTGTTGAGCGATCGTTATGGTTAGTGTTCCTCTTGTCAATGATTGTTATTGTACAATTAGTCACATTGCAAAGCCTCGTTTGAAATCTATCCCTAATTTTAACCTAACGTTGTGCGGAACATTTAGGACGGATTGTATCTTATATGATACACTGTGTCGCAAGTGATCGAAATGTAATTATTAATCAAAAAAAATAAATATAAGTAATGAATAAACCGACATTAGTAATATTAGCCGCAGGCCTTGCTAGTCGTTATGGATCAGCAAAACAAGTAGATGGGTTTGGTCCTAATGGCGAACGGATAATTGACTATTCAATATTTGATGCTATAAAAGCTGGGTTTGGTAAAGTGGTATTTGTAATTCGTGAAGAATACCAAGAAGTAATGAAGGACCTATTTGAAGATAAATTGCGAGGAAAAATTGAGCTCGCATATGCGTTTCAAGATTTTGATTTAACGAAATTCGGTATTGACAAGGTTATCGAACGTCAGAAGCCGTGGGGAACGGCGCACGCTGTAATGAGTGCTGCTGAGCATATCGACGGTCCTTTCTGCGTAATCAATGCCGACGATTTCTATGGATATGACGCTTTTAAAAAGATGGCCGATTTCCTCACCACAGAAGTGAGTGATAAAAAAATGGCATTGGTTGGTTTTCGTGTCGGTAATACGTTGTCGGATTTTGGATATGTTTCACGTGGTGTATGTCAGGTAGACGAGAACGGGCATATGCTTAGCGTAACCGAACGTACAAATATCTATCGTGGTAAGGATGGACAGATTGTTTATAAGGAAGATGAACAAGAGTACCCGTTGGAAGACGCAACCCCCGTTTCCATGAATTTCTGGGGCTTTCATCCGATTGTACTTGATGTTGCAAAAGCTGGATTTCCGAATTTTGTAGCGCAGAACCAAGATAATCCTAAAGCCGAGTATTTTATTCCCTCTATTCCAGACAATATGGTTCACGATGGGACGGCAGATTTTAAGCTAATTCCTACTGACGCTCAATGGTTCGGAGTAACTTATCCAGAAGATAAGCCTTATGTTATGGCGCAATTAGCAAAACTTGTCGAGCAGGGTGCATATCCACAGGCCTTGTTTTCTGCAGAATAAACAAAAGATAAGGTGGCAAGATAGTTGTTCTCGTAGTTAACACTATATTATTTAGTAGGGTTAATATTTTAATCTATATATAAAAACGTTTATCCACAAATGGATTTAAGCTTGTTGAAAAGAAAGTTGCGGAAAGATAATCCCCGGTGGGTAATCTTGTTAATCGACATGATAATCGTGTTTTGCTGTTACCTAGCATCACATTTTATCGTAAATAGTTTCGCAGGGAATTTCAATGTAGAACTGATGGTTAAAAAATCAATCGTCATTTTAGTTGCTTATCTCTTTGCATTTCTATGGATGAAGACCTATAAAGATATCGTTCGTCACACGGGACTTAGTGAAGCCACACGAATATTCAAAACGATCTGGCTTGCCTGCATGATGCTCTTTGGGGCTAACCTTGTTTTGCGCTCGCTGATTCCAACCGGTTCTATCGGGGCGCAATATCTTCACCTTTCTTATTCACTGATCTTCACGCACGGTTTTTTCACTATGGTGATTCTAGTTGCAGCGAGGGTCGCCTATAGGCAGATTTATGAAATGCTCTTTTTTACGAAACGTAAAAGTAAGCATGTATTGATATTTGGGGCTTCGCGCCCCGGTCTTGTTGCCTTTGCGATGTTGCAAGATGATATCCGGGCTAAGAATAAGGTCATTGCGTTTGTTGAAGATAAAAAGAATCGCATCGGTAAAAATTCGCGTGGGTTACCGATCGTACACATATCGGGTATTGACGAAGCTTATATAAAAAAGCATGATGTCGATGAAGTGATTATTGCAGTCGAAAATAGCGATCCAGAACGACTTGCACGGGTGACTGACCACTTCCAGAAGTTAGATTTGGAACTGCAAATCATGCAGCCGGGGCGTTCGTTGCTCAGTGGTGGTGGTAGACGGCAGATTCGTAAGCTTCGAATAGAAGATCTATTAGGTAGAAAACCAATTAAGCTTGACAATCCTGTTGTCGAGCAGGAGCTGAAAGGAAGGGCGATCCTAGTGACAGGGGCGGCTGGTTCGATCGGCAGTGAGCTTGCGCGTCAAATCGCGGCCCTGCCATACGGTAAAATCGTTTTTTTGGATCAGGCCGAGTCCGCCCTCTATGACGTGCAACAAACCATTCATACATCAAATCCGGATCAGGCCCATTTTATCGTTGGCGACGTACGCGATAAGATTTTTATGCGCCGAATATTTGAAAAGTATAAGCCAGATGTGGTATTCCACGCCGCAGCTTATAAACATGTCCCGCTGATGGAGTCGAATCCTTACGAGGCGATCTGGACAAACATATACGGTAGTCGTATTATGGCAGATCTAGCCATGGAACACAATGTCTATAAGTTTGTGATGATCTCTACCGATAAAGCGGTGAACCCAACAAACGTTATGGGAGCGACCAAGCGTGCTGCAGAGATTTATATCAATTCCTGTTCAGAACGTTCATCGACTAGTTTCATCATTACCCGTTTCGGTAATGTATTAGGATCCAACGGGTCGGTAATACCGCTTTTTGAAAAACAAATGGAGCGGGGTGGCCCGTTAACGCTTACCCATGCGGATATTACTCGTTATTTTATGACCATTCCGGAGGCATGCCAGCTTGTGTTGGAAGCAGGAGCAATGGGTAAAGGCAGTGAGATTTTTGTATTCGATATGGGTAAATCTGTAAAAATCATGGATCTAGCGCTGCGAATGATTAAGCTAAAAGGATACCGATATCCACAAGAAATCGATATCAAGATCGTTGGATTACGTCCTGGCGAGAAAATCTATGAGGAATTATTGGCTAACAACGAAAATACAATAAAGACGCATCACCCCAAAATTATGATCGCAAAGGTTTCCTCAGCGGACATCATTGAAAAGCGAATCCGGCTTGAAGGGTTGTGTGATTATGTTGCGAGTGAGCATGGTAGTGCGGACTCAAACGCACTCGAGCTTGTCCGTCGCCTCAAAGGTATTGTGCCCGAATTTGTCTCTCAAAATTCAGTGTTTAGTCAGTTAGACGGGCAGCAAGTACCAGTCGAAAAGTCGTAAGACTATATCAATATGCGTATCACACTGGATAAATAGTGACTACCCGCCCACTGTAGAGTTGATGGGCGGGCTTCTGCCTTCACAGACGAGCGTTTCTTTACAAAAGCCTTATTTGACTCTCTATCGGTGTTTTCGACTATCCTACTCGAATTCTTTTCCAATCTCTCTTTCATAATATAAGCTATTATTTATTTGGCGGCCGAGCTTTTTTCCCATCTTCGCATGTTGTTTTTTGCTTGCTAAATACTAAAACGTTTTCGTAATTATACGTGCTTTCTGTCGTTATCACATTAAATAATCGATATTATTGTATAAGCGACTCAGTCGTATTTATAAACCAGAAACATTAGGTTTTTTTAACGGACGCCGGCTTGGATAATAATACGCATCAGATATGCTGTAGTTTCATCGTATAGACCGAGGACTGTTAATAAAGGGAATAATACTAATTTAAACACAACATAATCAAACATGAAAAATCTGAACGCATTTGTTAAGGTTGTGACCACTGCAGGAATGGTGCTTGCACTGTTGGTTCCAGCATCGGCGCAAAAATCGAGCGCTAATTGGACGAATCTTTTCGATGGTAAAACATTGGATGGATGGAAGTCTGTGGGAGGGAAAGCACCCTACACCATCGAAGACGGTGTTATCGTTGGTCGGATGACAAAAGGGACGCCTAATTCGTTTTTAATTACAGAAAAAGACTACGGCGACTTTATATTAGAACTTGAAGTGAAGCTCGAAGGGGATAAAACTAATTCCGGGGTACAAACAAGAAGCCATATAGACCCGGCAGGGAATAATGGGTTAGGTAGGGTGTTTGGCCGACAAGTCGAAATTGATCCCTCTTCGCGTGCCTGGTCTGGCGGAATCTATGACGAAGCACGTCGACTATGGCTGTATCCATTAGATTTAAATCAAAATGCGAAAACAGCTTATAAGCCTGAGCAATACAATCACGTACGAATTGAAGCTATTGGCGATGAAATGCGTACTTTCTTAAATGGCGTTCCCACGGCGTATGTTATCGATACCATAGATCGTGAGGGGTTTATCGGTCTCCAAGTGCACAGTATTCCAGATGAGCTTGATGGCAAGAAGGTGTATTTTAAAGACGTTCGTATTCAAACCGAAAACCTGAAAGCTACGCCTTTTCCTAAAGACGTATATATTGTTAACTTAAAGGAGAATGAACTGAGTGCTACCGAAAAACAATCGGGCGTAAAGCTACTTTTCGACGGAAAAACGTCTAAAGGCTGGAAAGGCGTGAAAACTGGGGAATTTCCGAAAAAAGGATGGACCGTCGAAGATGGAGTTATTCGCGTGGAGAAGTCTGACGGAGCAGAGTCCACAAACGGCGGCGATATCATCACGCAAGATCAGTATGCAGCATTTGATCTTTCTTTTGAGTTTAAACTGACTGAAGGAGCCAATAGTGGTGTGAAATATTTTGTAACGCTTCAAGAGAAAACAAAGGGGTCAGCAATTGGGCTTGAATATCAAGTCTTAGATGATGAACGTCACCCCGATGCTAAAATGGGGCGTGATGGTAACCGCACACTCGCCTCTTTGTACGATTTAATTACTTCCAATCGGAACAAACGCCCACGCCGCAAAATCGGAGTATGGAATAGAGGTCGGGTTGTCGTCACGCCAGATAATAAAGTAGAACATTACTTAAATGGAGAACTGATGGTTAGCTATCAACGAGGAAGTAAAGAATATAAAGACATTGTCGCGATCAGTAAGTACAAAGATTGGGAGAACTTCGGTGAAGCGAAGCAAGGTCATATTCTTCTTCAAGACCATGGAGACCAAGTTTCGTTCCGTAGTATAAAAGTAAAAAAACTGAAATAGCACCGAAAAATTAAACGATTAAAAACCATGAACCATTATTTATCACGTCGAAGCTTTATCAATCGTACAGCGATGTTGGGGGGAGCGACACTATTAGCTAATTCAGCGCTCGGTAAAGTTGCGATGGCAAAACCCAATGAACGCGTAAATCTCGCCTGTATCGGTATTGGTTTTCGCGGAGGAGAGATTATAAAAGCCCTATATAAGACAGGTCTGTGTAATATAGTCGCCTTGTGTGATGTTGATATGGACGCACCTCATACGCAAGAAATTATTAAAATGTTTCCCGATGCGCCACATTTTCAAGATTTCCGTAAGATGTTCGACACCATGGGTAACCAGTTCGAGGCGGTGACCGTTGGAACACCCGATTTTTCCCATTTTGCAATCACGATGACGGCGATTGATCAAGGGAAACATGTTTACGTGGAGAAACCAATGGCACGGACTTTCTTTGAAGTAGAGCTGATGATGCAAAAGGCGGCAAAATTCCCCAAAGTAGTTACACAAATGGGAAATCAGGGACATTCGGAAGCCAATTATTTTCAATTTAAAGCTTGGCAAGAGGCGGGCATTATAAAAGATGTTCATCGTATCGATGCACATATGAACATCGCACGGCGCTGGCACGGATGGGATACAAATATAAAAGGGTTCCCGTATCCAGATCGAATTCCAGAGACTTTAGACTGGGATATATGGCAAATGCAAACCATGGGGCATGACTATAACAAAGATTTTGTGAATGGGCAATGGCGCTGTTGGTTCGATTTTGGAATGGGTGCATTAGGGGATTGGGGGGCACATATTTTAGATACAGCCCATGAGTTTCTTGCTCTAGGATTGCCAACACAAATTGATGCGACTTATTTGGAAGGGCACAATTCCTTTTTCTTTCCGATGTCTTCGACACTGAAGTTTCATTTTCCAAAGCGTAAAAATATGCCAGCGGTCGATATTAACTGGTATGATGGTGTTGATAATTTGCCGCCAATTCCAGAGGGGTACGGTGTTTCTGGTTTAGATCCAAATATTCCTGCACCGAGTACTGGTGAGATTGAACCTGCGAAGCTCAATCCAGGTAAAATAATCTATTCCAAAGATTTGACATTTAAAGGTGGTTCGCATGCAAGTACACTTTCGATTATACCAGAGCAACGGGCGAATGCGTTGGCCGGAAAACTTCCAGAAGTTCCTGAAACACCTTCAAACCATTTCGCTAACTTCCTAAAAGCGTGTAAGGGGGAAGAAAAGACCAGGTCGTCTTTTGATATAGCCGGACCGTTAAGTCAGGTTTTCTGCCTAGGAGTACTAGCGCAGCGATTAAATGCGAAAATAACATTCGATCCTGTGCGCAAAGAAATCGTCAATGACAGATTTGCAAATAGTTTATTAGTTGGGCCTCCTCCTGCAAAAGGATGGGAGCAGTATTATAATGTATAATAAGTTGATTTTTTTCATAGATGTAGTTAGCGAAAACGGGCCTTAGGGTCCGTTTTTGTTTGTTTAATGGCGCTGTATAACCATAAAAAAAGGTTTTCAAACGGGGAGAATGAAAACCTTTAACTAACCAATTATAAACCTAAATTATGATGACACAAATGTCGCCATTTGTAATGGAATACCAAAATAAGTTGACCATATTGTAGTGTAAAAACGACACGAAGCCCCTATAGATATGTGCTTTTAATCCCGTAGTTACCTGTAAATAAGCTGGGTATCATAATTTAGGTATGTGGATAACTATTTTATGATTTTGTGTAGTTCTTGTGGAGAGTTGATGATAAAATCAGCACCACTTTCTCGGAGCTCTTGTTCCGATCTAAATCCCCATGTAACGCCTATCGCTTTAACGCCAGCTCGGCCGGCGGTAAGCATGTCTACATCCGAATCTCCAAGATAATAGCAGTTTTCTTTTTTTATCGCTAAGGTTTGGAGCGTTTGCTCTACGATTGCCGGATCAGGCTTCGCTGGAAAGTTTTCGCGATGGCCCAATACCAAGTCAAAATCCACTGTCGGGAAATATTTGGTTACCAGCGTTAAGGCGGCATCGTGATATTTGTTTGTAGCGACACTAATTTTAAAGTTGTTTTCACGAAGGTAGGTTAACAGCTCGAGTATGCCTGGATAAACCTGGGTCGTGTCTTGCGCATGCTTGTTATAATGTGCGATGAATGTTTCCTTGACCAGCGCGATTTTTTCACGATTTCTTTCCTCGATCGGTAGGATGCGCTCAATTAATTTATCGATACCGTTCCCGATAAAATGTTTGTATTGCGCGCCCACGTGGGTAGGGAGGTTATACTTGGCGAGGGCATAGTTGCCGCTATTTGCTAAATCTTCTAATGTGTTGATTAACGTTCCGTCTAAATCAAAGATGATAAGTTTCATATCCGTAAATTTAATTATTATAGGATTGAAACGAAAATTTATAGCTCGATATCCGCTATTAGAATATGAAGCAGTTGGTAATGCATATGTATAAACATGTTTTTTAGGGAATTTTACATTGTTGATTAAAATCTATCTTATGGTATTTGTTTTATAAAAAGTAAATACTATCTTTATAGATGTTGTAGTGAAATACTTAAATAAATACGATTTTATCATAAAATGGTTTGTTTTTTTAAGAGCTACAAAATAATAAACCTATGTGGATTGGAACAACCAAATCTCCTCACACGCGTAGTATTTTAATTTTGGAAGGAACGAAGGCTGCAAGGTGCAGTCTGCTTTTTTCATATTTGTTGTTTAGTTAAGAAAAGTGGATGCCCCGTGCTCTCTAATGCCGATTTGAGAGTGTGGGTGCATACATTTTCAAATCGGCAGCATTATTCCCCACGTTCAACTTACGGTTTCTTGGTATAATTTGCGTTTTCTGATTTTTTCTTTTGTATTGGTGTTAAATTTGTGTTTTTTATATCCGTAGTATTTGATTATAAAATATTAGTCTCTTAATTACTTGCATATTTCTAAAAATTATCGAAGATCTGTTTTTAATATAGAAGTCGGTGTGTTTTTTGGGTTCAATACTTATAAATGTAATTATATCAATAAGTTAGTGTGTTTTTTTTGTTTGGCGTTTTTTGTAGATTTTAAGAGGCTTAGTTTGCGTGTTTATATTGATTTATTTACGATTTAAGGTGTTTAAACATCTTAATAATTCTTTTTAATTTGTAGAGAACGCATTCAATAGTTTATGAAATTTAAATAAATGTTTGTATTTTTACGCTATGAAAGTATGGACCAGGAATAGTGCGAGTAAAACAGTACTTTCGAACAAATAGCTTAGCTTAACAAATAAGATGCTAACAAGAATTATAAAGAAATATAACAACATTCCTATTGAATCGAAGCTGGTTGGAATAACGATTATTTTGTCCATTGTTTTGCTGATCCAGTTGCTATTTTTGTCATATATTTCTGTGACATAAAAATTGAGGTTGTTTAAACAGGAAGAGAAACTTTTTCTTAAAAAATAATAATGGCCGTGCTGAGCGGCCATTATATGCTTATGAAAATTATGCTCCCCGGGGAGGGGAACAGGGCTCAAAGTTATATATTTTTTTTAAAAGCCGGGAACAAAAAATACATTTTTTGGGATAGTAGCGTACTTGTGCCGTTTTTAGAGCATTTGATGATGCTGCGCTGTGAGGGGGGGGATAGTTCTCCGAAGGCTAGCAATTTAAATTGATCTCACATTCTTTTTACCTTGATTCCCTAAAATGACACGCTCGCTTGTGTATTATTAATATCGCCAATTGCCCGTTTTTACAGGCTTGTTGCATGTAGCATGTAGCGATAATTCATGCTTTAGTCTGTTAAAATATGTTAAAGGGAGGGCTCGTTTATAATATTGTGCTGTGAGCCCCGTTTTAGATGTAAGAATACAGTAAGAGTAATTTTTTTCATAATTTAGGTTAATTAATAATTGGTTAGTAAGAAAATCCTGAAGTTCCCCGCTTCAGGATTTTTTTTGCTTAAATATGTCCAATCTACGAGTCGTGATTAACTGTTTATCCAAGCACGACATCCATGGTCATCATAACAATAAATCCGCCGATAAATCCTAATGTTGACCAGTCGGAGTTTTCATTTTGTTGCCCCTCAGGGATGACTTCTTCAACCACCACGAATATCATTGCGCCCGCGGCAAAAGCTAATGCATAGGGCAGGATTGGTGTGAAAAAGCCGACGGCCAGTGCTCCAATCACAGCAGCTGCGGGTTCGACCAGTGCCGAGCTTTGTCCATAAAAGAAACTCTTTCGTCGTGACATCCCCATACGACGGAGCGGCATAGCGACAGCGATCCCTTCAGGGAAATTTTGAAGTCCTATACCTAATGCTAAAGCAACAGCTCCACCGATACTTGCTTCAGGAATGCCTGCGCCAACGGCGCCAAAAAGAACTCCAACAGCTAAGCCTTCGGGAATGTTGTGTAGCGTAATAGCGAGCACGAGTAGTGTCGTTTTTTGCCACGGGGATTTCACGCCTTCGACTTTTTGGAAATTTACGTGGAAATGTGGAAGGACTTTATCGAGCATAAAAAGGAAACCCGCTCCCATTAAAAATCCGATAATAGCAGGTACCACTTGGCTGAAGCCTTCGCCAGGCGTGAGGTCGATAGCGGGAATTAATAAGCTCCATATACTAGCTGCAACCATTACCCCTCCGGTGAAACCTAACATCGTGTCCATGAAATTGCGATTCATGGTTTTTGAGAGAAATACGACAGCGGCGCCTAGGGCGGTAAGGGCCCAAGTAAATACAGTTGCGTAGAAAGCAGCCAATACCGGTGATATACCAGATAAATAGGCGATAAGCTCGTCCATAAAATTTTGATCGTGATAGTTTGTTTTTTACAAAAATAAAAAGTTGACCTAATCTAGCAAAACTATTGCATAGTACAATATTAGAAATGTCGATATATTTTCTTGGAAATCGCGGGTATTACCGATTTAAATTCCCGCGCGCAGTGGAAAGATTATAAAATAAAAGCATTTTACCTTTTATACATATTCCAAGAACGTCGCTAGGAAATAATATGAAATTCTCGGTGCTGTTCGCCCCAGCCTTTAGGGCTGACGCCAAATTGTTTTTGGAAATTTCGAATGAAGTGTGAGGAGGAACTAAATCCAACCATACTGGAGACCTCATATACCTTGTGGTTACCTTCACGTAGAAGGATAGCGGCTTTTTTTAGCCTAGTAAGATTAATGAGCTCGTTGGGAGATAAGTCCGATAGTGCTTTTATTTTCCGATACAATGTCGGTCGGCTCATGTGCATGCGGTCGGCCAAAAAATCTACGCATAGACTTTGTTCATTGATGTTTTTTAGAATAAAGCTATTGAGCTTATCTAAGAAGTCTTGATCAGCTTTGTTAAGTTCGGTCGGGTCCAATGCGAGTGGCTGTATAGTACTTTCTCGGTAGTGTGCCTTCATATTGCGACGATTACGTAATAGGCTTGCAATTTGAGCTTGTAAAAAGCTCGGCGAAAATGGTTTTTCGATATACGCATCTGCGCCATATTCCAGTCCTTCAATTTTAGACTGTAGACTGTTTTTTGCCGTAAGGATGATAAAGGGGATGTGGTTGTGTTTGGGGTCTTCCTTGAGGCGTGCACATAGTTCATAGCCGTCGATGTCTGGCATCATCACGTCACTTACAATGAGATCGATATCTTGTATTTGTAACTGTTTAAGTGCTTTTCTGCCGTCGGTAGCTTTAACAATATGATATTCATCGCCCAAATCATCGGCAATAAAGTTTAAAATCTCAAGATGGTCATCTGCTACCAATATCGTCGGCTTGTTATGTATAATATTAATCATAGATCCCATTGGTTGGTATGCGCAGAACGAATATATTCAATTTTTCTGAATTTTCTAGAAATTTTAATGTTCCACCATGCAGTTGCGCAAAAGAATGTGCGAGGGCTAGACCGAGGCCAACACCTTTAATGCCTGGCGCATTAGCTTCTCGATGAAATGGTTTAAAAATTAGTCCGATGGACTCATTCGTTAACTGGGGACCATCATTTGTAACTTGAATATTAAATGCTTGGGTTTGCTTTTCATACGAGAGCTCCACCCATACCTTGCGCCCGGCATACTTTAAGGCATTGGTCATCAAGTTGTCGAAAATTTTCTCGACCACTTCGATATCCACGCGGGCGATAAGCGGCTCGTTAGCGGTGTAAGAGAGTAATAGTTCTCGCTGCTCAAATGCAGGTTGATAATCTTTTAAGCGTTCGGTTACAAAGTAGGATAGATCGTGCGTTGAAAGGCTTAAACTGTGTTCGCTACTTTCGATTTTGCGAAAATCTAATAACTGGTTCGTTAGTTCAACAAGCTGCTCGGTATTGCGATGCATCGTGTTTAATAAGCGTTCGGTACGTTCATTTGCCTCTCCGCGCGAGATAAGCCGCTCTAGGGGAGCCTTAATTAGCGTCAGAGGCGTCTTAATGTCGTGCGCTATCTGGGTGAAGAAGTTCATTTTCGCTTGATAAAGTTCGCGTTCGCGTTCCACAGTTGCGGCCTCTAATTGTCGTCTGTTTTTCTCTTTTATTTTTCGGTCGAAAGAGTTTGCTAGGTAGTAAATTAAGAAGCCGGCCGATAACCAATAGCAAATGTAGGCAGGAATACTTGCCCAAAAGGGCGGGCTGATTTGTATCGCCAGGGTCCGCTCATCGGAAATAGGTTCCCCCACACTATTTAAGGCTTGTACACGGAAGGTGTAGTTTCCGGGTGGAATTTTTGTGAAGTGTGCCGTATGGCTCCCTCTGAGTGTGGTCCACTGCAAATCGTAACCCCCTAGCATATATTTATATTGTACTTCCTTAGCAGATACATAGTTCATCGCTGAGAAATCCAATGTTATGGTTGATTCATCATGCGGTAATTTTAACTTCGCGAGGTATGGTACCGCTTCCGCTATTTTTGACCCCGCTGCTCCCACGCGCAATTCACGTTGCAGCACGCTAATTCCGGTAATTAGAAGGTTAGATCTTATTTTCGAGGGATAGAATGCCGAAAGAGAGTCGGGGTGAAAGCGAATAAATCCACCTGCTGATCCGTAATAGAAGTTCCCTTGACGATCGATGAAACTCGAATTGTAGTTGAATTGCAAGCTCAATAGTCCCGAGGATTTCGTGAAAGTTTGCATGCGCAGGGTGTTCGGATTCATACATACCAAGCCTCTGCTAGTGCTAATCCATAGTTTTCCTGAATCATCTTCTTGGAGAGTTAAAATAAGGTTGCTCGGTAACCCATCGTCGGTGGTGATTCGGCGAATAGGCTTTCCATCGCTGCTCCAGCGGGCAAGTCCATTTTCGGTCGCGATCCATATATCACCATTTCTAGTTTGAAAGACACGGTTGACTCGGTTACTATTTAAGGATAGCGAGTTGTTGGTCTGGTGGGTGAACACTTCCGATCGTCCGGTTTTCGGGTCTAGCGTGAAAAGTCCATCCCGCCAGGTTGATAGCCATAGCTTTCCCTTCTTGTCTTCAAAAATTGAAGTATAAAATATATGGTCGGGGACTTGGCGAATTGGAATAAATTTGTTCGATCCGGGAATGAACTCATATAGCCCATGGGCGGTAGCCAGAAAAACTCGACCTGCGCGGGTTTGCAGAATGTGTACAATAAAATTGCTTCCCAGCCCATACTCTGCATTAGCGATTTCAAAATGAGCGATACGCTGTCCCGAGTTTACATCGATGCAGTCCATGCCCTGATCGAAGGTGCCCACAAGCAGCGTGTCACCCACTAAGCACAAACCGTGGACGTTACTGTGCGAGATGTTCCGGACTTGCGTGAATTTATTTGTCTTCTTGTTCCAGTGGCTTAGGCCATTATCTTCCGATCCGATCCACATATTCCCTTGCCGATCTTCCACAAACTCGCGTACAGCGTGCGCCGATATTGACGAGCTGGCGTAGCGATGGAAGAATTTTCTAAACACATTATGCTGCGGATGGTAATAATTTAGCCCCCCGAAAAACGTACCTATCCAGATTCCGCCCTGCTGATCGCTGCAGACCGTGTATACAGCATTATCCGACAGACTCCAAGGGTGATCATCCTCGTGGAGCAGCTGCTGGAAACTTCCGTTTTGTTTATTGTAAACAATGAGACCACTTTCACTGGCGATCCATAGCGTTTGGGAATCCGATTGAATAATGTCGCGTATATAAAATTGACCGATCGGCAGCCGGGGTAAAGGGTTGCTGATCTTCTCGGATTTCGGATCGAATTTATATAAGCCATTTTTTGTCGTTCCAACCCATAGGATACCTTGTTGATCCGTATAAATGTCTTCGATCCATTGATCCCCGCGCGTCGCATCATCTAGCGGGTATACTTTTCCCGTAGTCACATTCTTTATGAGCCCTAGTGCCCCGAGCCACAGCGTCCCGTTTTCATCGAGCGATAGCGCAGAGGCGGTCAAGTCGGACCTACGGCTATGTTGAACGATCGTGTCGTTTTGCATATTATAACTAAATAGTTTGTTTTCAGCAATGTACCAAACCTGTCCCTGCTTGTCAGCGGTGATGTCTAGAACCTCCCCCTGTTGGCCTCCGCGAAAAGGGCGGAAGGAATCTAAATGTGGGTAAAAAATATACATCCCTTGGTCGGTTCCTACCCATATATTCTTTTTCTGATCTACGTGCAACGCATGAATGAAGTTGCTACCTAAACCCGTTAGGCTATCTGCCGAGGCGTAGTAATGTTTGAATTCATAACCATCAAAACGGTTCAATCCGTCTTTGCTCCCAAACCATAAGAAACCATCTTTATCCAGTACGCTACAAAGAATGGCGTTATTAGAAAGACCTTGATCAACACCGTATTTCTGAAAATAAAGGGCTGGTGTATTTGATTGTGCATTGTTACTTAGTCCGCAGATAAACAAAACAATATACAATAAGTCGGGTATAGCGGACCATAGGCGCTTGTTTCTGGTTCTTGTTCCTATCAGGTGATGCATTTCGATGTTTTTGTTTCAGTCAGTTCCTGTTTACGGATGTTATAAGCAGCAAATTAAACATTCTATACTACATTTTGGTTAACAACGGCTCCGATTGATAGATGGCACGCGAGCGTTATTATTCTATTCTATGAGGCAATATACAGCTGTAACTGCTACATGCAGCCAGCATCGCGGGTTTTAAGAATCAATGACACCTGATGGTTAAAAATGCGTGATACAATTTGGCGATAAATTGAGACGTTTTGGGAATATTTTGCCTGCCTAGAGAATTAACTTTGGATATCGATTATAAACAACTAAACTTTTACCTAATGAGAGTTACTTCAATTCATTCTTGGCGCTTACCCAGTATGTTGCTCTGCGGCTTGTTTGTGACAGGAGTTGCAAGTTCGGCAATTGCTTCCCCCGTCCGGTATGGAGCATCAAAGATTATTTTGCAGGAGCAACAAAATCTACAGGGGACGGTTAAGGACGCCTCTGGGAAACCGCTTCAAGGCGTGACTGTAGAGCCCAAAGATCACCCGACCGCGGGGACGACGACCGATGTTGACGGCAATTTCACGTTGACCTTGACGGAGCCGAACGCGGTAATTGTATTTCGGTCGGTCGGATTTGTTACTCAACAGGTCACCCCTTCGGGCGATAAGATTGAGGTAATCCTTCAGTCCCAGGATGCGAGCCTCGATGAAGTCGTAGTCGTCGGCTACGGTACGCAAAAGAAAGAATCGGTCACCGGCGCGATTTCTTCGGTTGGGGCCGATGATTTATCTCGTTCGGTAGCAACAACGACCTCGGGTGCTCTTGTTGGTAAGATTGCGGGGGTAAACAGCAGAATGGCAGACGGCCGTCCCGGAGCATCGACAAGTATCAATATTCGTAACATGGGGGATCCGCTCTACGTAATTGACGGCGTACAAAAGGATGCCGGACAGTTTAATAACATCGATTTTAACGACATCGAATCAATCTCGGTTCTCAAGGATGCCTCGGCCGCAATATATGGTGTCCGCGCGGCCAACGGCGTAGTGGTGGTCACCACAAAGAAAGGTAAGCGGGGAGAGCAGAGTCAATTCTCGATCAATTCGTACTACGGTTGGCAAAATATGTTTCGGTACCCACGGCCGGCAAGTGCTACAACGTATATAAAGAGCTATATTCAATCGGACGCCATCTTGGGTGTGAGTGATCCGCAGTATACGATGGATGATCTTCAAAAATGGGAAGAAGGGACCGAAAAAGGATATCGTCCATTTGATTGGTACGACTATATTTTAGGAACGAGTCCGCAGACCTATATTTCTGGTGCAGCCAGCGGTGGGTCGGAGAATATCAATTACTACATTAGTGCCGGTCATCTCGATCAAAAATCAATAATTCGGAACTACGGTGGATTCAACCGTACAAACGTACAAATGAATATTGAAGCGGATATCTCCGATCGATTGAAGATTGGAGCGAATCTCAATGGCCGTATCGAAAAGCGTCGACAGCCGGGAGTGCCAGGGGCCGATGATACGTGGCAAGCATTGTTTGCGACCTATCGTAATCTGCCCACAGCACGTCCCTTTGCTAACGATAACCCATTGTATCCCGCACGTACCGCATCCAACACGGAGACTAACTTTGGGATGCTAAACTACGATCTTTCAGGTGAGTATACCGAAGCCTTTCGTGTGATGCAATTGAATTTTAATGCTGAATATGAAATTACCAAGGATCTGAAGCTTCGTGGACTTGTAGGATATTATCTGTCGAATAAGCGAATGGATAATCAGGAATTTACTTACAAACTGTATGGTTACGATGAAGAAACCGACACCTATCCCGTCGTATTTAGCATGGACAACCCGTGGCGCGAGCGTGATGTTCGCCAAATTGAAGAGATTAGTTACCAGGGTACGCTGAACTATGCGAAAAGTTTCGGGAAGAATAACCTGACCGCGCTCGTGGCAGCCGAAGCGATTACGCGTGAAGAACCAGGGTTTTGGATGCATGATCGCCCCGCCTCAAACCGCTTGTCCCTAATCTATTTTCAAACGATGGACCAATTTAATGACGACGGATTGAACACGCAGGCACGAGCTGGCTTTGCCGGGAGAGTAAATTATGATTACGACGGTAAATACCTTGTCGAGTTCGCTGGTCGTTACGACGGCTCGTGGAAATTTCCTCCCGGAAGCCGATGGGGGTTCTTTCCTTCGGTTTCAGCTGGGTGGCGCCTGGCACAAGAATCGTTTATCACCGATTCCTTTGTGGGAAACACTTTCAGTGAACTGAAGCTACGGGCGTCCTACGGGGTGCTAGGCGACGACAATCTGGACGACTGGGATTATTACGCATTTGGCTTTATGCCGGGCTATACGTATAATACTGGTGGAGCGGCTATCGATGGTAACTACGTGGTGGGGTCGCAGCCGCGCGGGTTGCCCGTTAAAACTCTCTCTTGGATACGCGCAAACAGCTTTAACGTCGGACTTGATTTTGCCCTACTCGGCGGGAAGCTTTCCGGAGCCGTGGACTATTTTAATCGTAAACGTACCGGACTGCCAGCCTCGCGTAACGATATTCTCATTCCTGAAGAAGTTGGGTTTGGACTCCCTTATGAAAATTTAAATTCCGATGTGCACCGTGGCGTGGATGGAAGCATCAAGTGGAGCAGTAATATACACGAGGTTAATTATTTTGTTGGTGGGAATTTCACTTATGCGAGACAGCTGGATGGACGACAATATAAGCCGCGGTTTGGAAATTCGTGGGATACATATCGTAATTCGATTACCGACCGCTATGCCTATATTAATTGGGGATACCATGCAATAGGTCAATTTCAAAATTGGGAAGAGATTCAAAACTACGATGTGGACAACGATAGACAAGGTAATACAACACTTCGACCAGGAGATATAAAATACGATGATGTTAACGGAGACAAGGTTATTAATGAGTTGGATCAACGTCCTATCGGGTATCGAGAGGGTGATCAGGGTGAGGGTGAAGGAGATGTTGGTCTTCCGTACTTGAACTTTGCTTTGAATTTGGGCGTCCAGTACAAAGGGTTCGACGTGGCTATGGATTTTACCGGCGCCTCATTTGCGTCCTACCGCGCAAATTTTGAAGGGATGCTGCCCTTCCATGATGGAGGGAATAATGCAGCTTATTACATGGAAAACCAGTGGATGCTTAGCGATATAACGGATCCAAATAGTGAACTTATCCCGGGAGAGTTTCCAACTTTGATTCGGGGCAATCAAAATCATAGTAACTATTGGCATAGTGACTTCTGGGTCGAAAATGTGACCTATCTTAAATTAAGAAATCTACAAATCGGCTATACCTTACCTTCAAAGTTAACAGAACGCTGGGGAATAAAAAACCTTCGCGTCTATTCGATGATGCAGAACTTGTTCAGCATCGATAACCTCGGCGAAATGAAGATTGATCCGGAACTCACAAGCGAATCGGGAATTCAATATCCGACCAATAGAGTAGTGAATGTTGGTCTAAACATAACATTTTAACCATGAAGAGCGCAATTAAATATATATTAATACTTGGGATGCTAGTTGGGATATCAGCATGCTCCAAATTTTTGGATCGCGAATCAGAATCGATTCTCGGCGAGGAACAGGTTTATTCAGATGAGAAAATGATTTTATCTGTTTTGGCTAATTATTACGGGCGTATGGATTGGTCCCAGAATTTAACGGATCCAGGATCATTTGCATTACTCGACGAGGCAGGGTTCTCTTCTGGAGGACCAAACAATATGCAAACATATACGGATTCGTTATGGTATGTTTATGATTACCGGTTAGTACGAAACGTTAACGAGTTTATACATGGCGTGAAAGGGTCGACATTGGCCGATGAAACCAAGTTGAAATACGAAGGCGAAGCTCGATTTATTCGTGCTTGGACGTATTTTAATATGGTTCGAAGCCTTGGTGGTGTGCCGCTAGTAGGAGATGAAATATACGACTATGAACAAGGAACAGATCCGGAGTCTCTTCAGGTTGCGCGCGCGACAGAGGAAGAGACATATAACTACATAATAGAGGAATGTAGTGCAATTGCAGAGATAATGTCGGAAGCAACTAATACCAATTCCGCCCGGGCAAACAAATGGACTGCCTTAGCATTAAAAGCACGCGCTGCGTTGTATGCCGGTTCGATCGCTAAGTATAATTACCGGACGCCTGAGGTAAAAACGAGTGGAGGTGAGGTTGGAATACCAGCGGATAAAGCAAACGGTTTTTTTCAAATCGCTTATGAAACTGCTCAAGAAATCATACAGCAAAGTCCTTATGCGCTTTACGATAAAAATGAGGACAAAGGGCGTAATTTTTATGAGGCTATTAGTAGTAAGTCCAGCAACGAAGTGATATGGGCACGGGATTTTATTTATCCTGGTCAGACGCATATGTTTGCAAATAATGTAATTGCATCTTCAGTGCGTGGAGATATTGATGCCAATATCGTAACGCCGATTCTAAATCTGGTTGAAGATTTTGAATATATCGATGATCGAAATGGCGCACTAAAACTAGAAGACCCTTCCGGAGAATATATCTATTACGATAATCCACAAGATGTATTTGCAAACAAAGACCCTCGGTTGTACGGAACTGTTATTTATTCTGGGGCAGATTTCCTGGGTACGACAATAACCTATCAAGCCGGCGTTCGCTACTTGGATAATGGGCAGTGGCGCGTCAAAACGGGTATACCGGGTGCCGAAGATCCGACGATGGGACTCTTAACGAGTGAAGACGGTCCAACGACATCTAACGATCAGTTTGTTAATAAAACCGGTTTTAACATCCGTAAATTTGTGGAGGAGAACCGCGATGCATCAACGCGTGGTCGGGGGAGCGATATGTGGTTTGTACGCTTCCGTTATGCCGAATTTCTAATGATCGCTGCTGAAGCAGGTCTAGAGCTTGGCAAGTCGCAGACTGAAGTAGCGGGCTATATTAATCAAATTCGCGAGCGCGCGGGAATAAGTCCATTAACGAGTGTTACCTTGGACGATATTATTCAGGAGCGCCGTGTTGAATTTGCATTCGAGGATCATCGTTACTGGGATCTTAAGCGCTGGAGAATAGCACACCAAGTATGGGGCGGCCAAGATACGCCAACGGCGACACATTACGCATTATTTCCTTACCGGATATACGCACCGGGCACTGCCAATCACGACAAATGGGTGTTTGAAAAACGAAAAGCCAGCCACACCTTATATCCGCGATATTTCCGTTTTCAAAATTACTATAACTTCATCGATCAAGATTGGATAAACCAAAACCCGAAATTGGTCAGAAATCCTTATCAATAGCATTATGAAAAAATCGATTTTAAATATATTTCGTTTCGCAACGTTTTGCGTTCTATTGGTGTCTTGTGGGAAAGATAATTACGATTCTCCCTCTTCTACACTCTCTGGGAAGGTTGTATATAATGGTGACCCTATCGGCGTGCGCGGGACGAATAATTCTGTACGGTTGCAGCTTTGGCAAGATGGATACGCCTTACGCACGCCGATTGATGTGTATGTTACCCAAGATGGCTCCTTTAAAGCAACGCTTTTTGACGGTACTTATAAATTGATTAGCGTACCTGGCAATGGTCCATGGAAACATGCAACAGATACGATGGAGGTTCAAGTAAATGGTGACACAAATGTTGATTTTCACATTGAACCATACTTTGTGATTTCCGGCACGAAATACGTGCTGCAGGGAGATGTGCTTACGGCTACTTTCACGATCGAGCAGCTTGATGAAACACGCGATCCGGAGGAAGTAAGTTTACTGGTTAATGACACCCAATTTGTCGATATGGGACATTTTACAGCGAGACAAAATAGTGAGGAAAAAGAGGCTGGAATGTTAACAATATCTATTAATATTGCAGACCAACTAGCGTCCTCGAGTGCTTTGTTTGCTCGTGTAGCAGTTAAGCCTAGCGGCATTACCGAAGCGGTGTATGACCTGCAACCTGAGAAAATTAAATAACTTGCGCGTTGGTTTGAATTTTATTGTAATGAACAAACGAGTTTCTTTGTTGATTTTTATCTTTTTTATTGCCGGTAATGTTATGGCACAAAAGAAGTATAATGTGCTGTTTATTGCCGTGGATGACTTACGTCCAACAATAGGAGCCTATGATGATGAGTTTGCCAAAACACCGGCGATGGATCGTTTGGCGGGAGAGTCACAAGTATTCGACCGGGCATATAGCAATCAAGCCGTATGTATCGCCTCGCGCTACAACTTACTACTTGGCGCCCGTTCAACATCTACGGGTCTTTATGATTTTGGACGCGCTTTTCGAGATTACTACCCCGATGCGGTAACCATGCCCGAGAATTTTAAAAATAATGATTACTATTCGGCCGCAATAGGCAAAGTTTTTCATGTAGGTCATGGAACATATAATGATGAACAGTCTTGGTCAGCGCCGCATTTCTACGATAATGTAGTTGAATATGCTGCAAAAAATAGATGCGGACCCACGCGCGAAGAGGCGCTATTTGAAAATGCTTCTTGGGAAGAGGCTTCCGTATTGCCAAAGGGAGCGCCTTGGGAGTGTTTAGATATAGCTGATGAGGCCTACGCTGACGGCCGGGTTGCCAATGAAGCGGTGTCTCGTCTGGCGGAACTTTCTAAGACCGCGAAGCCTTTCTTTTTAGCGGTCGGTTTTGCGCGGCCCCATTTACCATTTACGGTGCCTAAGAAATATTGGGACCTATATAACCCAGATGATATCCCGATGCCCAGCCAGCAAACCAATCCCGTTAATTCGCTCCCCTTCGCGGTGAAGCGTGATGGTGAAATTTCGCAATATTTGTCAATTCCTAACGCAAATGAAGCGGATCCCTTTCCCGACTCATTGACAAGAAAATTAATTCATGGCTATTATGCCGGGGTTAGCTACGTAGACGAGCAAATAGCAAAATTGCTACATCAACTAAAGGAAACGGGTCTGGATAGTAAAACTATTGTTGTAATTTGGGGAGACCATGGTTATCTTTTGGGGGAGATGGGGATGTGGACAAAACATGTGAACCATGAATTAGCAAACAGAATCCCGCTTATGATACGCGTACCAGAGCTGAAAGGGAAAAAGATCGATGCCTTAATTGAAACTGTCGATATCTTTCCAACTTTGACCGAGTTTTGCGGGCTGCCTGAGCTTGCTGTGCCCCAACCAATCGATGGGGTAAGCTATGCTTCTTTTTTAAAGGGGCACGCATCGGAACCGCGCCACTACGTATATCACTGCTTTCCACGAGGTGGGAAATTAGGGCGGGCGATACGCACCGATCGGTATCGGCTTGTCGCGTGGCAGAAAATAGATCAGTCTGATAAACCACAATACGAGTTATTTGACTATAGAAATGGCCTGATTGAGAAGGAAAATATTTGGGATGAAAAACACCCTGCATTTTTAACGCTAAAGGCAATGCTCGATCGTGAGTTAAAACCGCAAAAATTTCGGCCCGTTAGTAAAAGTAAAATTAAATAAATATATAATAACTAGACTATGATGAAAAAAACAATGTTAGCGGCGTGTGTGATCGCTGCTTCCGTTTCGGTCACCTTCGCCCAGCAATGGAAGCCTGCAGGTGATAAAATTCTCACGAGTTGGGGTGAACAGTTGGATCCCAACAACGTTCACCAGGAGTACCCGCGACCACAACTTAAGAGACAAGGGAATTGGCAAAACCTCAATGGTTTGTGGAAGTATAAAATTACAGCCAAAGATCAAAGCGAAACACCCACGAGCTGGGATGGCGACATCTTAGTCCCTTTTGCGGTAGAATCGGCACTCTCGGGCGTGGGTAAATCCGTAAATAAAGATCAGGCCTTGTGGTATAATAGCGAGATTGAGCTGAGCAAGAAGAACAAGAAAGGCGGGCGCGTTTTATTACATTTTGGCGCTGTTGACTGGCAATGTGATGTCTATGTAAATGGGGAGCATATCGGTCGGCATGAGGGTGGATTTGACCCGTTCTCTTTCGATATAACGCAAGCTATAAAGAAAGGCAAAAAGCAAGAGGTTGCTATTCGCGTATGGGATCCAACAAGTGATGGCCCTCAGCCGCGCGGAAAGCAAATTAACGACCCTCACGGCATCTGGTATACGCCAGTTACGGGGATTTGGCAAACAGTTTGGTTGGAGAATGTTCCAGAAACTTATATCGCATCGACCAAGCAAACACCAAATGTTGATGCCGGAGTTCTCGAGATTTCTGCGAACGTAGAATCCGTTCAATCAGGAGATCAGCTCCTTATTGAGGCATATGATCAAGGGAAGAAAATTTCTGAAATTACCGTAAATGCGGCGGAATCGGCCAAGCTTTCAGTTCCGAACGCGGAGCTGTGGAGCCCATCAAGCCCCAAGCTATATGATTTAGCTGTGAAGGTATTGCGCAAGGGTAAAATTGTCGATCAAGTGGATAGCTACTTCGCGATGCGTAAGATAGAGCGCAAAGCCGATAGTCAGGGTATTATGCGCCTCGCATTGAATGATGAGTTTCTATTTCAATACGGCCCGCTAGATCAAGGGTGGTGGCCCGATGGTTTACATACGGCACCTTCTGATGAAGCGCTGAAGTTTGATCTTGTTAAAACCAAAGAAATGGGTTTTAATATGATACGTAAACATATTAAAGTGGAGCCTGCGACATGGTACAGACACTGCGACAGCCTAGGTATATTAGTGTGGGCCGATATGCCATCCGGTGATTTGGGTGGAAATAACTGGGATATGCAACCCGGTAAAGTTACTAATGGTGTTCACGATAAAGAACGTTCTGCGGAATCCGAAGGTTATTACCGTAAAGAATGGAAAGCGATAATGGATGCTTTACATAATTTTCCTAGTATCGTTGTATGGGTGCCATTCAATGAGGCTTGGGGACAGTTTAAAACAAAAGAAATTACGGAATGGACAATGGCGTATGACCCGTCACGCGTAATTAATAGTGCCAGTGGTGGGAACTTTGCTTTCGTCGGAGATATTCTTGATATCCACAACTATCCAGATGCAGCGATGCCGGATGCAAGACTGTTCGGCGATAAGTATGCGCTTGTTTTAGGCGAGTTTGGTGGATTAGGTCTTCCTGTGGATGGACATACATGGCAACAAAAGGATAACTGGGGTTACCAATCATTTAAGAATCCAGAGGAATTGCAAAATCGTTACAAAGAGGTAATTGGGAATGTAGCGGCGTTGATTTCTCGTGGACTATCAGGAGCTGTTTATACACAAACTACGGATGTAGAGGTGGAAACTAATGGTCTTATGACTTACGATCGTAAGGTTATTAAGATCCCTGAAGCGACACTCAAAAGCATACATCAAACGTTGTATGACGTAAAAGTAAATTAAACATACACCTTAATTAAAGGAGTTTTTTAGAGCATTTTTACTTTAAAAAACTCCTTTCCTAATTTCAAACTAACTGAAAGATACTTCTTAATACTGGTTGCGAGCGCCTAATAACACTTTATTACATATTTTGTGTGCTGTTTGTTATGACTGATTTTTTTGAATTGTAAGAATGATGGCTAACTTAGAGTCGTTTTTTGTAGGTAATTTAAACGTTAAATGTTTCAGAAATTAGATAAGCTGGTTGCAGAGATTGGGCAGTGCCGAATTTGCGAATCTCGACTACCTTGCGGCGCAAACCCCGTATTTTCAGTTGGTGAACGATCTAAAATACTGATAATAGGACAAGCTCCGGGCTTACGGGTGCATAAATCGCGCATACCTTGGGACGATCTAAGTGGGAAAGAGTTACGGCGGTGGCTAGGCGTTTCAAATGAAGAGTTTTATAATACCGATAATTTTGGGATTTTGCCGATGGGGTTCTGTTACCCGGGCAAAGCTGGTAAAGGGGATTTACCGCCGCGGCCTGAGTGCGCTCCACAATGGCATGGTGCCGTTATTTCATCATTATTACAAGTCGAATTGGTGCTTCTAATCGGGCAATATGCGCAAGCCTATTATTTAAAGAAGGATCGTAGGAAAAATCTCACGCAGACCGTACTGAACTGGGAGGAATATTTGCCGCACTATTTTCCTTTACCGCACCCCTCGCCGCGAAATTTTATATGGCGATCGAAGAATCCATGGTTTGACCAAGAAATAATACCTAACTTACAAATGCACGTTAGGTCCATTCTCTCCAAGTGATCACCTATTCATTAGTAGAAGCTGTTCACTTTAATGTAATCTGCTCAAAGTTATATTGGAATATTCCATTATTGGGTGCATTTGTCTTACCTTTGCCGAGCAAACTGTATTAATCATGCGTCGGAAAGTTCTTTTTTATAGCTACACAAAACTCACTGTAGCTTCATTACTTGTAGCAATACTCTGCTGCTTACTAGCATTCTCTCTTAAACATATCACCGAGTATGCCCAACATTTCTTATTTAACGAGGTTAGTAGTCGAAATTCTCTGCTGTTTATTATTTTTCCTTCAGTGGGAATTACAGCAATCTATTTTTTGCGTAAATATGTATTTCGCAATCGGAAAAATAAAGGAATAAAAGAAATCTATACGACACTTGAGACGCGAAAAGATCACCTTCCATTTTTTAAAATTCCCTCGCATTACATTAACGGTTTTTTAACGGTAATTTTTGGCGGTTCCACCGGGATAGAAGTGTCTACTGTGGTCGCAACTGCGACCGTTGGGAATCAAGCCTATAAAAGAGGATTGTCGCCTCTTGCGTTTAAAAAGGAGTTGATATGCGCTGGCGTGGTTGCTGGCGTTACTGTTTTATTTGGAAGTGCTATTGGAGGTTGGTTATTTGCAATGGAAGTCATAGCAAAAAGGATGCAAAAGACGGTGATATTTAGTTGTACAGTAGCGGCTATCTTGTCGCTTGTTTTCGTGCATTATTTTGATCACACATTTTTGATTAGTATGCCTGCCGAGAAATGGCAATGGAAAGCCATTCCGTACATGCTCATTCTTGGTGTGCTTGGTGGGTTACTTGCAACTTATTTCACACAAATCGTCATACATTGTAAAACTTGGTTTGCGCATATAGAAAGCAATTTTATTCGGGTGAACTTAGGTGCAATATCAGTAGGAGTGCTGATTCTGTTTTTTCCTACGCTATATGGAGATAGTTATCATGGTCTTGCTAGTATGTTAAGTTCCTTTACTACAACGGAAATTGTAACGGCAGTTCCCGTAACCCTCGCACTTCTTATATTTTTGAAACCCTTAGCGGCATCGCTGACATTAGGTGCGGGTGGTGATGGAGGCGTTTTTGCGCCGAGTATTGTGGCCGGTGCATTTTTAGGCATTTTGTTCGCTTATCTATGCAACTCTTATTTTGGAACGGAATTTCTGATCATAAATTTTGCTTTAATTGGTGCTGCGGCAACACTTTCAGGTGCAATTCATGGGCCGTGTACGGCTATTTTTTTAATGTGTAGTGCTGCCCCCAACGGATATGCGTTGATCTTTCCACTCGCTGTGGGTTCGTTGGTTGCGTTCTTATGTTCTAAAGTTTTATGTCCTTATAACGTATATTCTTACAAAGAGGCTTAACGGTTTGTTTTTTAGCGCGTTGGTGGTTGTCAAGATAGCCGACTCCCTAGAAGAGAATTTAAAAATTATGGTTGCTAGAGTTTGTTTGGCACAGTGTTTGGATGTTTTCTAGTTCATAATTTAGGTTAATAATTGGTTTAGAAGCCCCCAAGTCGCTCGACTTGGGGCTTCTTTTTTTAGCGCCGTTTTAATTTCCTTCATTTTTTATTTGTAGGCCTTGGGATTCCGAATAAAGGTTCATAATACGATTAGGGATGCTTATTAGTGTCAAAAACACACAAATGCGTTATATTGCGTTGTGTATAAACTTGAACGCGAAATATTGCAAATACTTTTTTTGTTGTTTGAATTTATTTTTATCGGGTTTTATACTTTACTTATTGATTAAACGCCATACATTCCATCGTTCCACTCGGCAATGCGGTGTTTATTCTGGTTTGGTTGGTATCTGTCTAAAATAATAGACAGAGTGTTTACCATAGTTGACATCTTATTGAATAAGTGCGGCTAGCTCGAATGCCACTACGGATACGTCTAGTTGGTTAATGAATGGAATTCGAGGTTTCTCTTGTATCCGGAGATAAACGGCAAATATTGTATTTCGAGCGTAATTTCAAGAGTTCAGTGCAATATGGTTGTATGCGCATTACTCTCATTTACGATGTTTTCTGTGATGACACAGCTTGCTTTACCGGCGAAGGCGCAGGCGATATTTTTCGGTTATCGCTATAATTTAGAAATACTAATAGTCCAATTCCAAACATTGCATAGCTTCCTAGCACGATTAAACTTACTGGACTTGCGGCAAGATTTGATGGTATTAATTTATCAACCAAGGTCATAATGGAAAGCCCGATACCCGCCCCGAGAAAGTAAGTTGTACTTGTTAGGCTCGAAGCGATTCCATAATTCTCTTTTGCAACATCTTTTACGCCTAGTACAGAAAGGCTTGTAAAGCATAAGGTCATTCCAATCCCCGAGATGCATGCTGCGCCAAGTAATACGAAGGGTAGCGCTGGAATGACGTATATCGAAGTGAACAACGCCGCGGCCCCAGCGAACATAAAACCCATTCCTAAAATACCGACTTGTGGAGTCGTAAACCGATCTGTAATTGTTGGAATAGCAAATTTTGCAATCAAAGCGGAGAGAATACTAAAAGGCACGAGCATAAGTCCCGCAGATGCAGCGCTGTAGTTTAAGTCTTTTTGGAGTAATAATGATACCAAAAACAAGAATCCAATAAACAACGCGCCAAGTAAAAAGAATGAGATGTTAGATATAATTAGCGAAGTATTATTAAAAATCTGCGGTTGAATTAACGGTGTTTCATGCGTATGTAGTCTACGGATGAATATGCTAATTAGTAATATCGAAACAATGAAACAACCCGTTATGATGTATGGGCGCTCTTCAAAGTGGATGAGATCGTGCAATCCGAATGTCAATAATAATAGTGCTAGAACCAATATAATTCCTGAAAAGATATCGCTTGGGTTGTTCGTGGTGAGTTTGATGTCTTTTGGTAAAAACTTTAACGCGGCTAGTAGAGTGAGTCCTAGTATTGGGACATTAATTAAGAAGACCCAATGCCAGCTCCAGTACGTGCTAATGAGCCCACCCACGGATAGCCCGGCTCCTGAGCCGATCGCCGCAAATGAACTGAATATACCTATTGCGCGGCTACGCGCTTTGGGTTCTTGGAAAGTATGGGTAACTAGTGCGAGTGATGCCGGCATCAGTAAGGCAGCTCCTAATCCTTGTAATGCTCGGAATACAGCCAAGCTGATAAATTCATTAGCAAGACCGGCGCCAAGGGAAGCAAGTAAGAATATGGAGGAACCCCAAAGAAACATTGCGCGACGACCAATCTGGTCGGTCAGTTTTCCTCCGATGATCAAAAATCCTCCAAAAAACAGGACGTACAATGTTTGCAACCATTGAACCGTATCGTTGTCAATGGCAAATTGCTCTTGGATGGCTGGGATAGTAAGATTGATAATTGCGATATCTAACGCTTCAACAAAGGTACCTACCGACGCTAAAATTAAAATCCTATTTTGTGATGTTGTCATTCCCAATTTTTCCGTCAAAATTACTTTTAATAGTCATACGTTTTGTATTTTTATTTATTTTTAGGACAAATGAATGTTTATGTAGACCTTTTTTAGAAATTCGTTCTGCTTTAATATTAAATGATATGATCAATAAAGAACAAACTGAAAACACAAACTATCTCATCGATGACAAGGATCAACAGATTTTACGTCTCGTTCAACGTAATGCCAAATTAAGCGTTCGAGAAATAGCTGCACAAATTAATCTGAGCTCCACACCTACACACGAACGGATTAAGCGAATGGAAACACATGGGATAATAAAAGAATACATAGCTGTGGTCGATCGCCGGTTAGTAAATAAGGGATTGATGGTTCTGGTTATGGTTGCCTTAAGTGTACATAACAAAAAGATTGCATCGCAATTCATTAAAGGCGTTGAAGCACTTCCAGAAGTGCTCGAGTTTCATAATATTAGCGGAGATTTTGATTTCGTATTGAAGATTGTATCGCCTAGCATGGATGATTTTCATGATTTTTTTGTGAATCGTCTTTCTGAGATTGATGGCATTGGACAAACAAAAAGTATTTTCGTGATGAACACTATTAAAGAGTCTCACCAAATTATCTAGGACTGATACAATTTTTTCAAAGTATTGTATTACCTTCGCAATTCATCATGTCATCAGATGAATTATTATGCTTAAAAAAACATCACTAGCCGAAGAGGTTGCTACTCGTATTCGGCAAAAAATAAGGGGCGGTGTCTATCTTTTGGATGCAAAACTTCCAACTGAGCCGGAGCTCATGCATATCTTTGGGGTGGGCCGTTCGAGTGTGCGAGAGGCAATCCGGATTTTAGCCAACGGCGGTTACGTCGAGGCACGTCAAGGTAAGGGAACTTTTGTCTTGAGTAACGAAGGGAGCGAAGAGTTGACTCGTGCGTTCCGCGGTGCTAATTTGGATGAATTGCTTGAAGTACGTTATCTGCTAGAAGGACGTATAGTGGAGAAAGCTGCTTTGAACCGTACATCTGCTGATGTAGAGAATATTGGTAGCTGCTTGGCACAGCGAAAACGCAGAGCGGATGCAGGTGAGCTTCCACAATGCATAGCCGCAGATATCGAGTTTCACCAACAAATTGCCAATGCGTGCGGAAATAGTATTTTGGCTGAATTGTATAGCGAATCGTGTAAGCATATGCAGCGTGCTTTTATTCAACTCTACGTTGATACTTCGGTGTTTATTCAGACGCACGGCTCGCACGAAGAACTTTACAACGCGATTAAAGATAGTGATGTCGCACGAGCCCGGACCGCTCTAGGGTCAATTATTGAACATATTTAACCCACCTAAACCGTTTCTTTCTATTTAATATGAAAACATCAACACCAATACCTACATCCGGAAATCCACGCGTTAACGCTACTGTTTATAGTATCCTGTTTGCAATTAGTTTTGGCCATATGCTGAACGATCTCATGCAATCTGTGATTCCTTCAATATATCCGATGTTAAAAAATGGTTTTAACTTAAGTTTTACACAGGTCGGAATTATTACCTTGGTTTTTCAACTCTCGGCATCTATTTTGCAGCCATTTGTTGGGCATTATACCGATAAAAAGGCAAGTCCGATGTCTCTGGCACTAGGGATGACCCTTACATTACTAGGGTTGTTTTTCTTGTCATTAGCACCTAGCTTTTTAATGATTCTATGTGCTGTAGCGCTGGTTGGAATCGGTTCGTCGATCTTTCACCCCGAAGCCTCGCGTGTTGCCCAACTCGCTTCGGGAGGTAAAAAAGGTCTGGCCCAATCTATATTCCAAGTAGGAGGGAATGCTGGTAGTGCAATTGGGCCACTTCTGGCTGCGTTGATTATTATTCCACATGGGCAAAGCTATATTCGTTGGTTTTGTTTATTTGCTGTACTAGGAATTGCAATGTTATCTCTCGTTGGTAGGTGGTATGGTAGGAATGTTCATTTAAGGAAAGATAAAGCACGCGTAGAATCTAATGGCCCATTGTTAAGTAAACGAAAAATTACGATTTCGATAGGCATTCTTCTAGTGCTTATTTTTTCGAAGTATTTTTACATGGCCTCGATGACGAGTTATTTTACATTTTATGTGATTGAGAAATTTGGAGTCGACGTTCAGCAATCGCAATACTATTTGTTTGCATTTCTCGCTGCGGTTGCCGGAGGTACCATATTGGGTGGTCCTTTAGGAGATCGCTACGGTCGTAAATTAATTATTTGGGTATCGATTTTGGGGGCCGCCCCGTTTACGCTGATGCTACCGCATGTTGGGCTTACCGGTACGGTTGTACTTGCTGTAATCATTGGTTTTATTATATCCTCCGCTTTTTCTGCTATTTTGGTCTATGCGACGGACCTAGTTCCAGGTCGTGTCGGTACAATCGCTGGTTTATTTTTTGGTTTTGCCTTTGGAATGGGCGGAATTGGATCCGCAATATTAGGTTGGCTGGCAGACCAGACGAGTATAACGTATGTTTTTCAGGTGTGCGCTTTCCTTCCTTTGATCGGAGCGGTCACAGGGTTTTTGCCTAATATTAAGCAGGACCGGTAAAGATCGACACTAGATTGCCTGTTTAGCACGTGTTTTTCAGAAAAATATTGTTCAGGTTTTCAGGTTCTTGCGTTTGTTGTTAAACAATGTTTGGCTTTTGATTTGGAAATAGGGTTTATGTTTTGTTACCTTTGCACCACTCCGCGAGGGAGGGACGGTTTTGAACAGCAGGATTAAGGTATATCGAATAGTCGGATTTCGGTTCTATTATTTG
>NZ_FUKU01000061.1 GCF_900163865.1 Sphingobacterium sp. JB170 | reverse complement strand
AGGCGTGTTCGGGACTTACACCCTAGAGTTATTGCCCATGCTGGGCACACCAAAAAAAGCCGGTCTCTCGCGAAAGGACCGGCTGATATAAGTCTTTTATTAAATTAAATTTGTTTATCTAATTTTTCTTTAAGAACAGATTTAGGCGCTGCGCCAATATTCTTATCAACGATTTCACCATTTTTGAAGTATAATAACGCTGGGATATTTCGGATGCCATATTTGACGGAAATATCTGGATTATTATCCACATTTACTTTTCCGACTACCGCTTTACCTTCGTATTCGGAGGCGATTTCGTCTACTAGTGGTCCCACTAGACGACATGGACCACACCATTCAGCCCAAAAATCGAGCAAAACAGGTTTATCTGATTTTAGCACCAATTCGTCAAAATTGCTATCTGTAATTTCTAATGCCATAGTATTTTCGTTTTAATTTTTTGAATATTCTATCTCTACTATACAAAGATAAAAATTTAACAAGTTATATTCGTCATCGGGCGTTCATAAAATTCTATTGCTTATCAATTTAATCTATATTTGAGCCCTTCAAGGTTTTCAATACCATCGAGAAATTCGTTCGTTAAATTTATGCGCAGCGATTTGGCCGGCATTTCAATAGCGAGTTCATCTTGCATATCAAGAATTTTAAATTTCAACTGGCAATTCGATTCCGCCCCTTCAACCTTAGCCTCTTGAATCAAACTTTGTACTGTCTGGATTAACTCCGTATCAAGCCGATGCAGTGGCATCTGAATGGTAAAGCTTTTAGCCATCTTATCGCGCAACTCCGAAAGCAGTTGGATATTCTTGAGCTCGAAGCCCCAGTTACCAACCTGTTTAAAACGTTCTTGGACGAGTCCTCTTATTTGCACGAAGAACCCTTCTTGTAAGTATCCCTTAAATTTCACGTAGTCTTCTCCAAAAACCATTACTTCATAAGAATCTCCATAATCCTCTATTACAAAGGATCCAAAAGGTTTACCGTTCTTAGAAATTCGGTGATTTGCCAGCGCGATCACGCCACCAATCACCACTTCCTTGTTTTTTATTCTGTTGAAATCTAGTAAAACCTCGTCTTCAACTTCGCTGGCCTTAGCCTTGTTTATTAGTTGCAAATCGCGTACGCGATTTTGGCAAAAATGTTTTATTTCAAATTTATAGTTGTCCAATGGATGACTGGTAAGGTAAATTCCAATCACATCCCGTTCATATTTTAATTTCTCGATTAAGCCCCATTGTGGACATGGCGCGAAGATGGGCTCGGGTAATTCCGTTGCAGCTGAACCACCAAAAAGACTTCCTTGCGCCGAGTTTTCATTTTCTTTAAACCTATTCCCATATTTAATTGCCTTTTCTAAGCCAGTGCTGTTATCCCCATCCGAGTAAAAATACTGCGCCCGGTGGGTGTCGATAAAGCTATCAAGGCCTCCGGCGTATGCAAGACTTTCAAATGCTTTTTTATTTGCTGCCCGTAAATCGATACGTTTAGCCAAGTCAAAAACAGACTTGTAGCGCCCATCTTTCATCCGTGTTTGTACGATCGTATCCACCGCACCAGCGCCCACCCCTTTCACTGCGCCCATACCAAACCGAATCGCTCCCTGATCGTTCACAGTAAACTTATAATGCGACTCATTAACGTCGGGAGTTAAGACACGTAAGCCCATGCGCTTACACTCTTCCATAAAAAATGTCACTTGTTTTATATCGTTCATGTTGTTGGACAATACTGCGGCCATGTACTCTGCAGGGTAGTGTGCTTTTAAATAGGCCGTTTGATAGGCAACCCAAGCGTAGCAGGTCGAGTGGGATTTATTGAATGCATACGACGCAAAAGCCTCCCAGTCAATCCATATTTTTTCCAGTACTTTTGGATTATGACCATTGTTTGCTGCCTGTTCAACGAATTTCGGCTTCATTTTATCGAGGACCGCCTTTTGCTTTTTACCCATCGCCTTACGCAAAACATCGGCATCACCCTTTGAAAAACCTGCTAGCTTCTGCGATAGAAGCATTACTTGTTCTTGGTATACGGTAATACCATATGTTTCCTGTAGGTATTCTTCGCAGGCTTCTAAATCATATTTAATCTCTTCTATACCGTGTTTACGCTTAATAAACAAGGGAATATACTCCATCGGACCGGGCCGATATAACGCGTTCATGGCAATTAAATCCGCAAAAACGGTCGGTTTCAACTCCTTCATGTACTTTTGCATCCCGGGCGATTCGTATTGAAAGACACCTACTGTCTCACCGCGCTGGAAGAGTTCATATGTCAGCAGGTCATCGATCGGAAATTTATCGGGGTTAAGCTCGATACCATGACGTAGCTTAACATTGCTTACGGTATCTTTTATTAATGTTAATGTTTTGAGCCCCAAGAAGTCCATCTTGAGCAGGCCCGCGCTTTCTACCACCGAGTTGTCAAATTGCGTAACGAATAAATCGGAGTCTTTGGCTAGGGATACGGGAACAAATTTTGTGATATCATCAGGCGTGATGATGACGCCACAAGCGTGGATCCCAGTGTTACGCATCGACCCTTCAAGGACCCTTGCCTGCTTGATTGTCTCGGCTTCCAGTCCAGCGCCCTCGGCAAGTGATTTTAAACGATTAACAGCCTCGAGTTCTTCAGAGCGCAGAGTTTCCTTGAGTGCTTTTTCGTCTAACGAAAATATCTTGGCTAATTTGAGGTTTGGAATTAGCTTCGCAATTTCGTTGGCATCCTGCAGGGACAAGTCTAATACGCGTGCGGTATCTTTGATTGATGACTTAGCAGCCATCGTACCGTAAGTAATGATTTGCGCAACCTGTGAGGCACCGTATTTATTGATTACGTACTGCATGACCCGTCCGCGCCCTTCATCATCAAAGTCGATGTCAATATCGGGCATCGATACACGGTCAGGATTTAGGAAACGTTCAAATAGCAAATCATATTGTATGGGGTCTAGATTCGTAATTCCCAAACAATAGGCGACGGCAGACCCTGCGGCTGATCCACGCCCAGGGCCGACGGAGACGCCCATGTTGCGCGCTGCTGCTATAAAGTCATGTACAATTAAGAAATAGCCCGGATATCCAGTTTTTTCAATCGTGGCTAATTCGAAATCCAGCCGTTCGGTTATCACTTCGTCAATCTCGGGGTAGCGCTGTGCAGCCCCCTCGTACGCCAGGTGGCGGAGGAATGCATTTTCACCGCGTTTGCCTCCATCTACATCGTCCTCTGCAAACTGAAATATTTCGGGAATATCAAATTTAGGAAGCAACACGTCGCGGTTGAGAGAATATATTTCAATCTTATCCAGGAGCGACTGAATATTGATAACCGCAGAAGGAGTATCTGAAAAGACTTCCTTCATTTGATCTGAGGATTTAAAATAGTAATCTTGATTTGGCAATCCAAACCGGAACCCTCTACCGCGGCCTTTTGGCGTGGAAAGTTTTTCGCCATCTTTCACACACAATAAGATATCATGAGCATGAGCATCCTCCTTTTTCAAATAGTAGGTGTTGTTGGTTGCGATGAGTGCAACCTGATGACGATCTGCTAGCTCGATTAATGTTTGATTGACCCGATCCTCATCTTCCTGCCCATGACGCATTAGTTCAATGTAAAAGTCATCCGAAAACTGCTCTTTCCACCAAAGTAAAGCTTCCTCCGCTTGCGACTCCCCTATGTTTAGTACTTTGCTAGGCACCTCTCCATAGAGATTCCCCGAGAGTACGATGAGATCGCCCTTATACTGCTCGATCACCGATTTATCGATCCTTGGGACATAATAGAACCCTTCAGTGTAGGCTATCGAGGCCATTTTGGCCAGATTGTGGTATCCGGCTTTATTTTTTGCTAAGAAAACGACTTGATAGCCGTTATCCTTACGTTTTTTATCATTATGATCCTCGCATACGAAAAACTCACAACCTACAATCGGTTTTATTATTTTACCTGTAGGCTCCTCGCCATTTTGGATCGCCTGTTCATTTTTTGCTTCAATTTCTTTATTATAACCAAGCGCTTTGCTTACAAAATGAAAAGCCCCCATCATGTTTCCGTGATCGGTCAACGCTACAGCGGGCATTTCGGCTTTTGCGGCAGCCTCCACTAGTGCACCGATTGCAATTGTTGATTGCAGTACGGAAAATTGCGAGTGGTTGTGTAAATGCGCAAATTCAGCTGCCTTTAGCGCTTCTTTCAAAGCATCATCAATCTTCACAACAGGCGTCTCTACCTCGATCTCTTTGAGAATTTCCTGCGAGGCAGCTTTTAAATTAATATGCTTTAAGCCTACGGAATCAATTGTTGTCGGATTTTGCTCAACAAAATTCACAAAGTACCCTTGGTCTACCTGTAGCTCCGCTGTGGTGAAAACCTCCCGGCGTACAAGTTCAAAGAAACAGCGCGTGGTAGCCTCCACATCAGCCGTCGCGTTATGAGCCTCGGAAAACGGCACACCAAACAGGTAGCTATGCAATTCTGTAAGGTTAGGCAGCTTAAATCGTCCCCCACGCCCCCCTGGAAGTTGCAACAGATTTGCAGTAACTTCCGTACAGGTGTCTAAAACCGGCATATTTGCCATGGGTGATTCAACACCATAACGGTATAACTCACTACCCATAATGTTGATATCAAACCCGATATTTTGGCCGACTACAAATTTAGCTTTACTAAGCGCTTGATTGAATAATTCCAACACACCTTGAAGCGGCACACCATCACGTTCCGCGAGCGCGGTGGAAATACCGTGAATCTGTTCCGAATCGTATGGGATATTAAAACCGTCGGGCTGTATCAAAAAATCTTGATGTTCAATTAGGCGTCCCATCTCATCGTGTAACTGCCAAGCAATCTGAATACAACGCGGCCAATTTTCGGTATCCGTAATTGGTGCGTCCCAGCGCTTCGGTAACCCCGTGGTTTCCGTATCGAATATTAAATACATACTAGTTTCTGTCCCTTTCTTCTAAGACAAATCTACAAAAAATATACAGGCCTTGGATACCTCCTTATAGGTAAAAACAATTACATATCGCTATCCCAATGAGCGCTAGCTGGTAACGTTTATTTCTATTTTGTATTTTTTGTATACGGATATAATAGTGATAATTTTAGCCTTCGCAGCATAGGAGTACACTCCGTTAAAGCAATTTTTGCTAAGATTTTGACAATATAAGATCGTTTTTTTCCAGATCAAATTCCCATATTTACATTGCAATACAGCAGCATAAATAAAAACACAAATCTATGTTTTCAACGGAGACCTACCAGCGGCGAAGAGACAAATTGGCAAATTCTAATAGCGAGGGGATTTTCCTTTTTTTAGGTAACATCGAGAACCCCATTAACTTTGAACATAATGCCTATCCATTTCGTCAAGATAGCACGTTTTTATATTTCTTCGGCATTAGTCAACCTGCCATCGCAGCGATTATTGATCTAGATGAACAAAAGACGATCGTCTTTGGCGATGAGGCCACGCTAGACGAAATCGTATGGACGGGTAAATTAGAGACTTTAAAATCAAAAAGTCAAAAATCTGGGGTGAGCCATACCCTTCCCTATTCGCAGCTAGGTCAATATTTAAATAACGCAAAAAATAAGGGACGAAAAGTCCATTTTCTACCGCCCTATCAATCTGCCAATAAACTTTTGCTAAGCGACTTACTAGGTCAGCCGGTGAAGCAATTACAAGCGTCCCCGACGTTCATAAAAGCGGTCGTTGCCTTAAGGGCGATTAAAGAAGATCAAGAAGTACAGCAAATTGAGGAGGCTGTTCGCGTTTCCACCGAAATGCATTTATTAGCCATGCGGCTTACCAGAGCAGGGATTAAGGAAGGAAATATAGCGAGTGAAATAGCATGTTTTGCTGCGAACCACAATTGTAGACTGGCTTACCCGCCAATTGTAACCAAACACGGGGAAATATTGCATAACTCCCATCAATTGAATACTATTGAAAATGGCGATATGTTGCTTAATGATTCGGGAGTAGAAACTCAGATGGGCTATGCCGCGGATTTAACGAGAACGATCCCGGTAGGCAAACGGTTTAGCAGTAAACAAAAAGAAATATACAATATTGTCCTCGATGCGTTATCAGCGGCTAGAGACGCACTTAAACCGGGGATAAAATATAAAGAAGTCCACCTTTTGGCTTGCCAGCGGCTAGTGAAGGGGCTCGTATCACTTGGGATTATGAAAGGCGACCCAGACAAGGCCGTAGCGCAGAACGCACATAGCCTTTTTTTCCAGTGTGGGCTAGGTCATTTGATGGGATTGGATGTACATGATATGGAGGACCTGGGCGAGCAGTATGTCGGATACACACCGGGAGAACCAAAGGATACGCATACCTTTGGATTAAAATCATTGCGGTTAGGTCGAACGTTGGAAAGCGGATTCGTCGTGACCGTGGAGCCCGGAATTTATTTTATCCCGACATTAATTGACCAGTGGCAGTCAGAAAATAAGCTTTCTGAATTCATAAACTACAATAAACTAGCCCAATACCGGGATTTTGGCGGAATCCGTATAGAAGATGATTTCTTGATCACCCAAGACGGATATCGTTTGTTAGGTCCAGAACTAATTAAAACAGTAGATGAAATTGAAAACTATAGATCGCATAATGCTTAACAAAGCAATCCTATTCATTACCTGCACCCTGCTTGCGTTCAGCATGCAACGCGTGCAGGGGCAAATACAGTGGACGCCGGACGGAAACGGATATTATTCGTTTTCTGAGCAGGGAGTAAAGATCGTGAACCTACTCGATCCAACTAAAAGTTCCGTTTTTTTAACCCAACAAGAGCTTATACCCACGGGTGCAACACAACCTTTAGACGTGCAAAGCTTCCAGGTTTCGCCCCAAGGTGATCAACTCTTACTGTTCACCAATACAAAGCGGGTATGGCGCGAGCACACACGGGGCGACTATTGGATATTCAACCGCAAAACCAAAAAATTACACCAACTTGGTGCGCAACATCCGCAGTCGAATTTAATGTTTGCTAAATTCGCTCCTGATGGGATGCGGGTTGCTTATGTCTTTAAGCACAATATCTACGTTGAATACTTAGCGGACCATACCACCAACCAGATCACAAAAGATGGTGGTAAAGGTATTATCAACGGTACCTTCGACTGGGTATATGAGGAAGAGTTTGGAACGCAAGACGGCTTTCGCTGGTCTCCCGATAGTAAGAAAATTGCTTATTGGAAATTAGATGCACATGATACACGAAATTTCCTGATGATTAACAACACCGATAGCCTGTATTCTTTCACGATACCTGTAGAATACCCTAAAGTAGGCATGGCTCCTTCGGGCGTAAGCGTGTGGATTGCAGATATCACAACAAAAAACGAGACTAAAATAATCGTTCAAGGCGAGGAAAACCAAATCTATATTCCGCGTATGGAGTGGTTAAACAACTCCTCGGCAATCATTCTTCAAAAGCTAAACCGCAAGCAAAACCACAGCGAAATAATTCTAAGCAACACGGCTACTGGTGAGTCAAAAGTAATACACCAGGAATCCAGCGATACCTGGATCGATATCAAATCACGTTGGAATAATAATGACCCAAGCGGATGGGACTGGATCGACCAAAACACGAAATTCCTTTGGGTCTCTGAAAAAAGTGGATGGAGACAGATTTATGCCATTGATCTTAGTGGCAAGGAACAGCGAATCACTCAAGACGATTTTGATGTAATTAATATCGAGAGAATCGACCCGAACCACCGTACAATATATTTCACTGCTTCTCCGCAGAATGCCACGCAGAAATATCTATATAGCGTGAATATGAACGGTGGAAAGGCAAAACGCGTGACACCGCAAGAATATTCAGGCAGCAATAGTTACACGATATCGCCCAACGGGAACCTCGCTCTTTTTACCTCGAGCAATACCGAGCGCTATTTAGGAGGGGCAGTGATAGCACTGCCTCAGCACAAACAGCTACAGGCTGCCAGTCGAGAAATTCACGCAAAGGCTGACGAGTCGAAAGTAGAATTTTTTCAAGTAACTACAGCAGACAGCGTGACACTCGACGGATGGATGGTCAAACCGACTAATTTCGATGCGAATAAAAAATACCCGATCGTATTCTATGTTTATGGCGAACCCGCTTCCCAGACGGTTACCGATAGCTATGGCATCGGTAAAAACAGGCTTTACAATGGGGACATGGCCGCCGATGGATACATTTACGTCTCTCTTGAAAATCGAGGCACACCGGCACCCAAGGGCGCCGCGTGGCGCAAATCCATCTACCGAAAAATTGGACGATTAAATATTCGCGATCAGGCGATGGGTGCCATAGAAGTATTCAAATTCGGCTTCGTCGACACCAGTAGAGTGGCCGTATGGGGCTGGTCTGGAGGAGGCGCCTCTACCCTTAATTTACTCGGACAATATCCAGATATATACCAAACCGGAATCGCTGTGGCGCCTGTCACCAATCAGCTTCTATACGACAACATCTATCAAGAACGCTACATGGGACTGCCTCAAGAGAATAAAGCCGATTTTATCGAAGGATCAGCCCTTAAATATGCACAAAATGTGAAAGGAAACTTACTTTTGATTCACGGTACGGGAGATGATAATGTGCATTATCAAAATGCAGAAGTTTATATCAATGCGCTGATTGAGAATAATATTCCTTTCCAAATGATGTCCTACCCTAACCGAAGCCATGCTATCAACGAAGGTAAGGGTACTTCCGCTCATTTAGCGACAACCTATACACGCTTTCTAAAAGAAAACTGCCCGCCAGGAGGAAAATAAAATATACATGTAAAATCTAAAATGCATCCTGAATGATACAGTCAGAATGCATTTTTTGTTGCAAGTAATACAAACAAATCATAACAGTGGAATCACAAATATTCCCGCGGAAAGCTAAGAGGTATGTTAGGTTATCCTCTTCAGAATAGAGGGCCAAAAAATAATATTTAAAATATGTTGAAAATGCGAAAAAACATTTTGAATAGTGTACAAAATACACTATCTTTGTTTCATCATAATTTAGGTTTATAATTGGTTAGCTAAAGGTTTTCATTCTCCCCGTTTGAAAACCTTTTTTTGTACCTATATCCCTTCTAAATCCGCTAAATATTATTAATATTCGTTATCTTTAATCGTAAATCAACACGTTTAATTAAGATTCCAACTATGATTCATACTGAGAAGACATTAAGCGAAGTACTTAATATTTTAAGAGAGCGCGGCTACACAATGGATTACAACTTGCTGGAAGTACAAGATTCCTATATAACCGGAGGCGAGAAAGTTAGCCTAAAAAACCTTGTGATTGACCGAACCTACCGGTTTGCCCCGATGAATAATGTCGAAGATGAGGCAATTTTGTACGCCATGCATAATAAGAACGACGGCTCAAAAGGCGTTTTTGTCAATGGATACGGCATCTCTGCCGATAGTGAAGCCTCAGAAATTATTCGACAAATATCCGATTCAGCAGATACAGACGATGATTGGACGATTTGACCGCTGCTTTATTATTTACTAAAAAGGTAAAACAAAAAAGCGAGTCATTCGTTATTTTATAACAAAGTGGTTGTTGTAAGCTGCATGCTAAATGTATGGGGTATTACGATTAATCCTAAGGAAGCCCAAAAAAATTACGTTTTGGGCTTCTCTATTTTAGTTACCGCAAGAGAAATGTTAAAAAAAGTTAACAAACGCATTGCATTATACTACCATCAATATTATTCCGTTTTAGTAGTATAATTTCATAATTTAGGTTAATAATTGGTTTGGTAAAATCCTGAAGCTCCCCGCCTCAGGATTTTTTTTGTTGTTTTCAACATATACATCAAGCGAGAACGCCTAATATCTAAATTCCCCTACGCATACTACTTTTAAATTTTGTTGATCCGAACGTTACTGATATAGATTTCGGATTCATTCTTGTCATTGTTGACCGCTAAATAAAAGTATTTCTTGGTCATTGAATCAATCATCTCGGTATCTAACACTTTAAATTCGTTAATGTATGCGCTCATTCGATCACCTTCAATCTTCAACTTCACTTTCATAACGTCGTTCACGAAATAGGACATATTAGCTTCAATTTCGCTCTTTTTGTTCGGAGAAACCTCCTTACTGGTGAAGCTGAAGCGGTTAAATTGATACGACGCTTCCACATTTACTGGGTTTTGGTAGGCTAGATAATAATGGCTACCAACCCCTCGTTGGTAATCAAATCCAAAATCTACCTCAAATTTATTTTCGGTCGAAGACAAGGTTAAAAGATCAAACTCAATCGTAAAATTCTCTGGAATACGGACAAGCGGTTTAATCTTATAGGTATTCGCATCGTACAACTTTAACCATTTCCCGTCAAATCCTTCAACGGTTTGTACCGCGCCCGTCCCATTGCTTGTCCATTTTGTAGCCATCTTACCGGGTGTGTCCGCTGTAAAATCATCAAAAAATATCATTTCACTGCCGCGCACAAAATCATTCTTTAATAACGGAATGTTCTTAAAAGGTCCCGTTTGACGTGAATTATTACTGGATTTTTCGCCTCCGGCAGAGGGATTTGTAGGGTTTTCGTTCTCGGGAATAACTCCCTCGATACTCTTGTCAATAACTTTCTCTGCCTTTTGTTCCAATTTTTTACCGAGCTTTCTAAGAATTTGTGAATGCGCATTTATACAGAAAAATAAACAACCTATTAATATTAGGAAGCCATAATTTGGTCTTTTCATAATAATTTCAAATTTTTTGTATGTAAATATATAATTTTCAGGCTATAATTTGAAGAATTGTCTTGCAACTTCGCTACATGGGGTGCTAAATAACACCATTGATTAGGGTCAATGTGTGCAAACATATATGCATTATATCACACTTTCCATCATATAGTGACACCCACAAGTACGCTCAAAATTTAATTTCCATCCGGTTTAATGTCACTATTTTTGATGCTCCTCGGCCATTCCCACTGGTCTACTCTATCCGGCTGTGAAGGATCATAACGCTTAAAATCAACAATATGTTCGCCTATCGGAAGTCTATTATCCTGAATGCCTTGCAACACCATCTTAGCGATTTGATGTGCACCATAGGTATTGAAGTGGGTATTTTCGTGCAATGCTTCCGGCTGATCCGCAAAGGTATTTGTAGCATAGTGAACAAACGCCCGTTTAGAACCCTTCACACCTAATGTTACGTAAAATGTACGAGTCATCTTATTTAAGTCTATAATCGGTATCTGCAGTTCTTCGCCCACTTCGCGCGCCGCCTTTGGGTAATCATCGCGCGTATATCGCAACCGTCCGTGGGCATCGAACGAACGCCTAGCCGTGGATGTCACGATCACCGGGATCGCTTCGTATATCCATTATATGGGCCTGCTTGGGGGCCCTTTTCCTTTTGGTCATTATGTCCAAACTCAATGAACAGATAATCCCCTGGTTTAGCCATTGTCAAAATTTTAACGAGTCGTCTCGACGATATAAAGGGACTCAATGCCAAACCGGATTCGGCGTGATTGGCGATAGCAACTTGATCATCAAAAAAACGGGGAATCATTTGTCCTCTAGATGCCCATGGTTCGTACTCTTGATTAACGACTGTTGAGTTACCCGCTAAAAAATCGTCGGTATACCACTCACCGACTCTACCCGTATATAGGCTATATGGCTGGTATGTTGAAATTCCAACGTAAGTTTATTGTCCCAATCTAATTTTTTGAGTTCGCGAGGTTTTTTCAGGCGGACATACTCTCCTTTACGAATCAATGCGTCCTTTGTATGTACAATAAACTTTTTCTCTACAAACGAGTTCTTTTCAACATTTATCTGTTCCAAATGCAAACCCCTTGATTCTGAACGTACCGTACTGATATACGCACGATCAGATAACCTTATATACCCAATTGTTACTCGGTAATTTCCTTCCGGTAATGCAAGTGAAAAATAAAATGGTCGATTGCTGATTAATGAATGACTATTCTTGAGGAAATTGACATTTTTCTCGGTACCAAACTCGAATCCAAATTGATTTTTCACGTCATAGGGTTCCGCAGTTTTCAAAACAGTGGAACGGCTGCTGTGCTTTGCTACGAACGAAAATTCTTTATGAATCCGCTGGACGAACAGTGATTGACTACTTAAAAAGCAACAGCACTGTTAACGTATAGCTATAAAAATTAATCACGGTGACCTATCGATCCATCATTGGTATTCCCGAAGGTATCGATATGCTATGTCAGCCGCAACCTGTGGCAACCCGTTTGCCGCCGCTACCCAGCGCGGATCTCGAGCGGTATCGCATCAACAAGGCCAAACCGTGTGGGAGCTCCCGACGACCGATAGCTTTAAAACAATAAAATAAATAAGCTTATAAATTGACTTCTAGGTATCTGTACACGCTTTAGTTTAGGACGGAGGCAAGAACGTTATTAATGACGCGATAGCACTATCCGTCCAATTGTGCTTGCCCCGACTCGCCTGTAATTCGAACCACATATCTACTTTTCCAAAATTGGTGAACACCATAATAAGATAAGGGCGTTTACAAGTTAACGAGATTCTACTTTAAAAATTAAATCTTGAACCCGTGTCCGTATGCGAAGCGGGAGCTGCTCATAGGCGTGTTGATCCAAACTAAATCGTTCACCACCATCATGGGTGTTATGAAAGAAATAATCGCGTAGACTATCTCTATCGGCTTCTTGTGTGCTAAAATAGAATGCGTATTCCGAATCTACCACACCGATCACGTATTCCAATTTTTCTCGACTGAGATGTGTAATATCCATTTTTCTTCTCCTTTGATCTGCAATAATAACAAACGAAATCAACAATAGTTATTTTTCGACGGTAAACTCGTCAGACAATATCCTTGGATTATACAGGTTCTTCGGCTTCGAATGGAATAGCTAGGGATCGGGACACCGCAACCCTACACCGTAATTTACAAGTCTATATTTGGATATTATATAATCTACGAACGTTCATCGATTGAATATTAATTTAGATCGATTGGTAACGTTATCGGCAACGATTGCGTAGTTTTTCTGCTCAGCTAAACAACGATTACTACTTTAAATTACCTACTTTCATTTTTAGCTAATCAAAAAGATAGTGGCATAGCTCATGCCAATAAAACCTTTATAAACAATGACTATGTTCGATAATAGAGATAGACATATAGCGTTTTGTTTCGGTGTACCGTGAATAACACGCTGCCAATAACCAATAATCAATTAACGAAAGTATTAACCAACTTATCATTTAATGAAAAATCTATTATTAATGTTCGTACTCCTCATCTTTGGCGGGTATGTAAGCGCACAATCAACCGAATTTAGCGGGCTTGTGACTGATCCGAAAGGAACGGCACTAGCCGGTGTGAGCGTCCGCGTCACCGACACAAACAGCGGTACAAGCACGTTGGATAACGGTACATTTAATTTTACCGCACAAAATCTGCAACCGGTTACACTTCAGTTTACCCTCATTGGGTATAATACGTTAGAACTCCAAGCTACGCCGGGAAAACCATTAAAGGTTACCCTAGTTCAAAGTGACGAAGTTGCCCTGGAAGAAGCAGTCGCGGTCGGTTACGGCACCGTGCGCAAATCGGATCTTACAGGCGCTGTGGGAACGGTTCAGGGTAAAGATTTACAAGCACGCGGCACCACATCCGCTATGGCAGCACTTCAAGGTACTGTTCCTGGCGTGGATATTAGCAGTAATTCGACACGCCCCGGCGCGAGCTTTAGTATCCAGGTGCGCGGACAAAACTCGCTTCAGGCAGGTAGTCCCCTATACATCGTCGACGGTATAGCGACATCGAATATCGATTTTTTAAATCCAGCAGACATTTCGCAGATCGACATCTTAAAAGACGCCTCCTCGACAGCAATTTACGGTTCAAGAGGATCCAATGGGGTTGTGATCGTCAAAACTAAAAATGCCAATCGACCTGGAGACACGCGATCAACAATAACCTACGATGGCTACTACGGTATTAGAAAGCTAGCCCGCATTCCCGATTTCATGGACGGGCGTGAATGGGTAGACTTTCGTACCTCCGCCTTCTACACCTATGCCGACGGTTCATACGGCCTGCCAACGCCGGAAACTGTATTACAAAACTCTCCGATACTGGAGAATCGGTTATATAATGAGGACTACGAAGATTGGCTCGGTCTGGGTACACAAAGTGGACAGCAACAAAACCACTATATTGGTATTTCTGGAGCATCCGATAAATTGGATTACAATTTAGGTGTGGGATATCAACAGGAAGAGGGGAATTTTATCAAAGAACAGCTCGACCGGTATACGCTCAAGCTCTCGGTACAACATCGATTTTCCGACGTGTTTACCTCGGGCGCAAGTATTAACTTCGTACACAGCATAAATAACTTTGGAAGCCAGTATGGTTATCGCGATATTCTGAGAATGCCAAATATCCTGAGTGCTTATGACGAAAATGGAGAGCTTATCGCGCAACCAGGCATTGCATCAGCGATCGATGGTTTGGGTAACTTCACCAGCTCACCCAACCCCCTCAATGAGATTAATAGTGGTACGGAGGAAATCCGTCAATACGACGTACTATCCAGTATATTTGCGGAATTCCGCCCCATCGAAGACTTATCGATACGAAGTACCTTTCTTCCGCGCTTCAATAGAACGCGCACCGGACAGTACTTTGGTGTAGTCCCTGGTACGCGTAACCAAGATCAGGCATTTCAAAACAACGAAGAGTTTTTAGAATGGACGTGGGATAACGTTATTAATTACAAAAAACAGTTTCATGAAGATCACAAACTAGATGTTTCACTTATTCAAAGTGCGTACAAAACACGTTATGAAAACCTATCGGCCGCTTCCATGGATCTTCCCTACCCTTCTTGGTGGTATAATTTATATAGCGGAAAATTTGTATCTGACGGATCCAATTCCTCGTATAACGAAACAAGTCTACTATCCTTTGCAGCACGGGCGAACTACGACTACAAAGGACGCTACCTATTGACCGGTACCATTCGTTATGACGGCAGCTCTAAGTTAAAAGATAAATGGGCAGCATTCCCTTCTGCCGCTTTCGCTTGGCGCATCTCGGAGGAACCTTTTATGCAGGTGGACGCGATCAATGATTTGAAAGCACGCGTCAGCTGGGGTTATTCGGGAAATAACAACGGAATAAACCCCTTTGGTACCCAGCAGGGTCCGCAAACAGGCTCGTTAGTATGGTACGATTATGACGGTAGGGTATTGTCTGGATTTGCTCCAGGGAGACCTGTTAATCAGTCGCTTACTTGGGAAAAAACGCGGGAGGTTAACGTTGGGTTAGATTTTAGCTTGTTCAATAGCCGCGTGCAAGGTACCCTCGATATATACGATAAACTATCCGACGGTTTACTGATGCAACGCACCCTAACGGTTGAATCTGGCGTGGATTATATGATTGACAATATCGGGTCTGTAAACAACCGAGGCATCGAGATAGGCCTAACAACGACAAATATTCGAAAAAATGATTTTAGGTGGTCAACGTCTTTTATGTTTTCACACAACAAAAACGCAATACGCAGCCTTTATGGGAAAAAGGAAGACGTTATCGGACAGCAGCGTTTTATTGGTGAGCCGATCAACGTGATCTACGATTACCGTATCACCGGTCTATGGCGTATCGATCAAATTGAAGAAGCAGTAGCTTTGGGCCAGCAACCTGGCCAGGCAATTGCGCAAGATGTCAATGGAGATGACAATATCACGCCGGACGACAGAACAATTCTAGGCAATCAGGATCCTTCCTGGATTGGTAGTTTCACAAACAATATCCAGTACAAGAATTTCGATTTCTCGTTTAACCTCTACGCCAGACAAGGAATGTTTATCTCATCTGCTTTCCTAGATGAATTTGGTCCAAACAATACGCAGCGCGGTCGCCCGAAGATTAAATACGATTATTATGTACCACCGGGAGTACAGCGTTACGACTGGACAAATTGGGACACCAATTCCGACGGTACGCCGGAGGCCGTTTGGGGAACCAGCGGGCAGGGGAATGAAAATGCAAAATATCCTCATCCACAAAACAAAGGTCCATTCTATGGTAACAATGGACGTTATACGTCCGCATCGTTTGTTAAACTCCGGAATATCGTGTTGGGATACAGCTTACCTGAACGCGTGATATCCAAATGGAAAATGTCGCAATTCCGCATATACGCAAACGTATTAAACCCATTTGTTTTTACATCATATGAAGGCTGGGACCCGGAATATGCGACGACATCGCTTCAAGACGGAAATGGGCCAAGTAGTATTACATATCAACTCGGCGTTAACGTAAGGTTTTAATAATTAGCAAAAATAATCATGAGACTATTCACTTATATTTTACTTTTTACTGGACTGCTGCTAAGCGGTTGCTCCAAGTTTTTAGATGAAGATAATCGAGGAGGAACCAACAACGACGAGTTCTACCAAACCCAAGCAGGATATACAACAGTTATCACTGCGGCCTACGGTTCGCTACGGACCGTCTTTGGGGACACCCCTTGGCTGCAGCTCGCTGGTACTGACACCTACCAAATGAACCGAGGCTTTGATAATCGTGCAATGATGGAATACACGCAGCTTTATGCCGATAATGCCGATGTACTCGCCTTCTATTCGAATTGCTATAGCGCGATACAGACCACTAATATTGCTATTTATTACAATGACGTTGTCGAGGCAGAGGCTGAACAAAAAGCTACTTGGCTTGCCGAAATGCGTTTTCTACGGGCTTTCTATCACTTCCAACTTTTGGAACAGTTCGGAGGTATCGTTATCAACGATGAACCTACTTTAGGAGGTCCACGAATGGAACTTCCGCGCGCTTCGCTGCAGGAGTCATACGATTTTATCATTAGTGAAATGGAAGGTGTTGTGGATCAACTAGGCGAGGATAAAACAAGAGTAAACAAAACGGCTGCCATGCATTATTTAGCCAAAGTATACCTAACGCGTGGTTGGGATCTAGAAAATAATTCAGATTTCGAAAAAGCAAAGCAATATGCGAGCGAAGCAATTGACGGCTATACCATCAGCATTCCCTATGAGCAGCTATGGGACCCTAACAACGAGATGAATGATGAGGTGATCCTTGCGGTGCAGTACGACATTGAATCAATTCCAAGTACGGGCTCTGGGAACAACCAACAATCTTTATTTGGCCCTTACCTCGGTGGAGCCGAACTAAATCACAAATACATGACCTCGGCATTTATTCCTTCATGGAGCTTCCATAACTATTACACGGAGAACGATGCCCGTTACGAAGCAACTTTTATGTTAACCATTTTCGACCAATACTTCGACTATTACGACGCGACCAAAGACAAAGCTACTATTCCAATTCGGGCATATTACCCACGCGTTTGGGGAAGAGAATTCACCAAAGCAGATTCATTAGCATGGGCGGAAGATAAAGGTGACCAGATAGCGAGCAACTTTCGGTATTATCCATTTAAATATAGCGAACAGGCTTATCGCGCAGCCTACCAGATCGATATGAGTACACCTGTTATTAAAAAATTTGATAGTCCAAAAACAAGGAATGTATTTGATACAAAAGCTAGTGTTCGTGACATCGTGCTAGCGCGTAAAGCGGAGAGCTATTTTCTTTATGCGGAAGCTTGTATTGGATTAAACGATTTCGCTATGGCGGGCCAATATGTCGACAAGGTTTTAGCAAGACCTGGAAACGCGAAGAACGGAATGGTGCTCGCTCCTATTCAAAGTATTTCGGGTGCGAGAAATCAAAGTGAGGCACTCGATGCCTATTTAATAGAAAGTGCTAAAGAGTTTATTGGCGAATATATTCGCTGGCCAGAACTTCGTCGTACTGGTAAGCTCAAGGAGTTTTGCGCTAAGTATAACTATGATATCAAGCAAGTGGGTGTCGATAATGCCTTTAAAGGGATCGATGGGGCGGACAAAATATACCGCCCTATTCCACAATCAGCGATCGATATCAACGAAACTGCTATAGAACAAAATCCCGGGTTTTAAGCCGGTCAATAGGAAAAAAATTAATGGGGGGTATTCCGTATTCCCCCCATTTTTAATAATAAGAATACGGAACAATAACATTAAGAGCAAAGGTCAGATCTTACTTCTGCATCCGTGTGGCCAAAAAATTTAATTAAATGAGTTTCGGAGTTCCAAATGCAAAACATTTGTCTTTAATAATTTTAATTTGTTTTTTCTAAAGTTGATTTTCTGTAACGCATTTATATTAAAGAAAAAACGCCAATTTATGATTACACTTAAATTACATTTTCAAACTTAGGGTCTTTGTCCAATGCTTTTTTCAAAATTGCCCGGTTTTCTTCACCCCATTGTTCAATAGTAATAATTAATGGCAACAGTTTTGTGCCAAGCGGGGTAAGCCCATATTCCACTTTTGGGTGCCTGCTATCGTAGGTTTTTTTTGTGATAAATCCGTGCAAGATCAATTCTTGCAACTGCCTATCCATCACTCTTCGATCAACACCTGTAATTACTCTTTGCAACTCACTCGGTCGTTTAAAGTCTTGAGAAATGTAATAGATAAGCATCATTTTCCACTTACCGTTGAGTAATTCTTTAAAAAAATGCAAACCACAATCCAGCTGAACGGGTGTTTTCTTTCTATACATTGAAACGGAAATTGTTAATTCAAAAACGAATTTACAAAAAAAGAATAGTTATCACATACGCATAAATTTGTGCGGTATTGCAGTTGATGTTGAGGTCCAATACCTTTGTTGAAACTTAAAAGAAATAAAATGTTAAAATTTTCATTTTTAATCCGTCGTCCCCCCGAAATGGACCTAGACGCATTTGTAGATTATCACAGAAATAGCCATGCACCGTTGTTTATGTCTATCCCCGAATCGGAAAAATATGTAAAAAAATATGTTGTTTCCCATCCCAACACATTGGAAGGATTTCCAGTGCCCGCTTATGATGGTGTAACCGATATTTATTTTGATTCAATGGACGACTTTAATAGTTTTTTTACTAGTGAAAACTACAAACTAAAAGTCCATCCTGATGAAAGTAATTTCATTGTTTTGAGCGATGTGCTAATTTTAATATCCGATGAATTGATTGTTAAAGCTTAGAAACTGTATTTATTCGCAATGAAGGACAGAATGATTTTGTCCTTCATCTTGTTTAAAAATTTCGCCTATATTCCAAGGGTAATAAATTAAGCTTTATTATTTTATCAAGTGTTTGCGAATGTATAAAATATCAATCCCTATTTTACCAATAGAAGCAATTACAATATTGAGTTGGTAATGAATGCTTTTCATGGGCTGCTACGGTGCCGCATCGACCGCGGGTGCTGATGGTTGTTAAAGCCATGACTCCATAAAATAAACAGGGTTAGTTTGAATAATCAAACCAACCCCATTCGGTTTTCACTAAAACAAAACTTACAACAAACTTTCTTTGTAAATTGGCACACACTCCTTTTTGATCGATAGCGTCACCTAATCTAGTCTCTTTACCATTTTATTGCTACCTCGACCCCATCGGGATCGTTCTCAAATTCTAGTAAATATGTTTTGGACGTCGGATCCCAGTTTTCTTTTTCAAATTGATCCGTTCCATTCACCATTACCTTTTTTGCCTGCCGCGGTAATAAAACGCGGGCGATATTGGTGGTATTAATCGGGCTCTTGGCTACAAATTTATAGCTGCTAGCTGTAAAATCTTCTTCATATACCCTGCTCGCTGCAGCGAGCACCTGCGGTTTGCTACTATTTTCTACGCGTTCTAAATTTAGAAAATAACCCTGTTCGCCAGGTTTTATCGTTCGCGAAGTGTATACCGGTAACTTTGGATCAAATAGATCAATGAATACACCATCGATCTTAAACGGTTCATCACTTACGCTTTCATCGAGCACGGCAATCAAATCAAACATGCCACGTTGTAGATAGAAATTATTTTTAAAAGTAAGCTTGCTCGTAGGGGTATCATAAAATGAACGAACTGATTCTACCAGCGCAGCACTATTATCGGCCCGAATGACAAAGTCCTTTGGATCGGTTCGAATTATATTAACCGCCCCCTTGCCATAGGCGAACACACCGCCCATCTGACTGTCTTTGACGGTAATACCCATTGTCTGAAAAAGGTGATCCGAGGGTGAAGCATAGCTATTCCCTTAACTATTCCACCACTCCTGCACGGACTGAAATGGGTCTTTGTCTGTCGCGCAATATATCAGTTTACCACCATTTTTGACCCAGCTCGCGATTTGCGCATGTGCTTTAGGATCGAGCGGTTTCATATTCGAGTAGGTCATTAGCAACACCTTCGTCTGGGCAAGCGCTTCTGGGTAGCCTAAGTTTTCCATATGCACCGTTTTCACCGGAACGCCACGTTTGAGTAGCGGCAAGGCAAGCCCATAAAAATTTGCTAGCTGCGGATCATCGTAACCATCGTGGGTTGGAAAACGTTGGAACATCAAAGAGTTCGCCATCAGGATGCTTACACCCGTGGAGCCAGATAATTTATTCTCACTTATTGGCATTTGGTTCAGGGAGTTCACCATCACCTGCATCTGCGTGGAATAGTAGCGAGGGATCTTCTCCTTTTTATCGCTGCCAGCATCGGTTTTATACAGACCTTCATATATACGTTCCGGCCAGGGCATAATTTCATAGTCTGCTATCTGCGGGTAGAGCAGCTGCGCGGTAAAGGTCGCTTGATAGTTTTTCTTATAATCTGACCAGTCGCGCGACCAGTCTTCAATCGGATCTGTCAGAAAGAACATTTTACGTCCCGTGGGCGCGGTCATCGATTCCATGGAGCCGTATTCCAAATAGGCAGTTTCGAACACCCGCTCCTTTTCCTTGCCATCAAAGAAATTAGGCTCGCGCGAGGTACCGGTCCACACCTGGGCAATATAACCATCCACCACTGGAAGCGAGGCAAGCTGCGCCTCAGGGCTCACAATCATCCACTGCGAGTAATTGATAAGTGAATGAGTGGGCACGTAACATTTCACGTCCATTCCTTTGCTTTTACCATATTCCTTGGCGTAGGTAAACACTTCATTCAGCGCATTGAGATACAGCGCATATTTCAACTTATTGGCGAGGTACGTGTTCTCGGGAGATTCATGCTGCGCACGCCAGTCGAAGCCATAATACTTTTTCCATTCTTGTTTGAACGCGTCGCTATAACCCGCTCGAGCCCAAAATTCAGGTTCTTCCAGAAAAATAGCGTCTATGCCTGCATCGATTACGGGTTTAATGTGTTTCTCCTTCAGGTAAGTTAAAAAATTGTCTGTCGGAACGATATAGGGTACCATATGACCATGCCAGATTGTATCTTGCTGCATGGTTACCTGGCCTTCATCGAGATGCGGTTTTCCATCCCAATCGCCAACAAAGTAATCTTGATATTCTCCCCAAGCGATTCCGGTCATAAAATGCGGAATATACCCTCTTTCTTTCCAAGACTGCACACGTTCAACGAAGGGAACGCGCCGCGACTTATCCGATGGGTTTCCACCAACACCGTAAATCATCACCGCGTCGGCGCGGTTATCTATGGTAGGCTTCCACTCGCGAGAGGTTTGAAATGTTGTCTTTACTTTATCCACCGTCTGCGCGCTTGCATGATTTATCGATAGGGTCGAAAAAATGAACACAGCGGTTAGTTTGAAATTTACTTGCATAGAAGTTTCAATCATTGTTAGGTTTTTAAATTCGATAATTAGGGTATAACGACAACTTTAGCCTCGTTATAGTTCCATCTTCGTGTTCCCGTTCCTCGCGGTGTATCATAGTTAATACGCGCTGCTGCACGCACAAATACAGTTCTTCCGGCAGGAATCTCACCGTTGGAAACCAGTGTGATCGTTTCGCCCAGCATCGGGTCAAACGTAGAGCCTTCGTATTCAAGCTTGCTTGACCAGCGCTCATCACGTGCGCGATATCCGACAGATGAAGAGTAGCTAACGAAGAGTTGTACATCAGTGATATTTACAAAATCTTCGTTATAATCACCTAGCGGCTCCACCTTGGTGCGAAAGTCTTCTTTAGTTACACCACGCTCAACGCGCACTTGCACCGATACCTTTCCTTCCTCAATCACCGGTTCACCCACCCAGCGTACATGTAAAAAGGGTTGTACCTCAAAACGTACGGTATTGGTTCCACTAAGATCCAAATACTTACTTTCATCGGCAAGCAATTTGCCGCTGGATGTCTCACGCACAAGAGGGATAAACGGTCCATCGACGGTAACGTTATAATGACCCGCAAACAACTTCGTATGCAGAAATGTACCATCCGGCTTGCAGAAGAAATCAGGATTATGCTCCACATTATCTCCCCAACTCAATTCTGTGAGGCGCACGCGTATACCCTCGCCACCTTGATCGGTAAGGATGCGTTCTCCGGAAAGCACATCTACGACCTCTCCTTCTAAGGTTACATCGGGTGCCTCAAAATTATCACGTTCAAATAGGCTGCATGCGCTCAATAAACTCGTCACGAGAATAAACCCACTTAAAATTATTTTATTTATTGCTGTCTGTTTCATGTAACTATCTGTTTGGTTGTTGATCTATCACTGAACTTTTAGCTACTTCACCACTAGGGATAGAAAAATAATAATCTAATGGTGTATAGCCAAATGTTTTAGAGGACACCCACTGGAAGCGTGCATCGAAGAAATATTTACCATCCTCGGTTGAAAAGAATGGATAAAGGCCGCGAAATCTAAAATTCTCATTGTTGCTGTACGTCTCCTTTGGGCGTTCTTCTCCCCAAAAACCATCACGACCTTCATAATGGAGTACGCGCCACCGGCGTAGATCCCATTTCGTTTTATGCTCAAATGCGAGCTCTTTGCGTCGTTCTTTGCGTACCACATTGCGATCCTCAATGGATACCGTTAGTGGCGCATCCAGGAGCACTGCCCCTGCGCGCTCACGGATCTCATTGATGGCTTCGGTAGCCACCTGCAGCATATCGCTACCATCGGGTGAAGGGACTCCAGCGGCCTGAAGTTCCACTGCAGCTTCAGCCGCATTCAGCAATACCTCCGCGTAGCGCATCAAAATAAAAGGTTGCGAAGACTTACCTTCTCCGATATCTGCCGTTGAACTTGTTTGAAGCCATTTACGCAAATAGAGACCCGTCAATGTTGCTTCCGGGTTGTCATAAAAAGGGCCATTTTCGCCCGCAGCAAGCATTTGCTGCCCTTGGTATTCAACTTGCTCCTGACCACCTCCGTCGCGTGGGCTGAGGTAGAGCGTTTTAGGACTCTGCGTATAGGCTGGTAAATTCTGATAACGCGTATCAGCATTATTGTAGGCGTAGTTGGTGAACAAGGGTTTGATCGGCGTTCCACCGGTATAGATACCACCGCGTACTTCTATTTGCTGACCACGAAACTCATCACCCGGAAAAATTACGTAGGCGCGTAAGCGCGGTTCCGCATCTTCGAAAAAAGCCATAGGGTCATCGTACATTACGTATGTCCCCTGGGTATTGCTATTTCCCGTTGTCACACGAATGGATCCATCGGGATATCTAGGAAAACCGTCGAAGAGTTCAATAAAGTCCAGTGTGGGACATGTTCCCGCCGACAGCGGCGAGCGAAAAGTAAAGGGCGAGCTGTAGGAGTCCAGACCATGCGTCAAGGTAGGATATAAATATTCTTTAACGTAAATGTTCTCTGGACTGCTTAGGTCGCTGAACATGTCGATCATATTTTGGTATTGTGCACCTTTGTCCCCTGCCTGCCAGCGCTTTTTATAGAGCGAATATCCACCCGCGGACATTACCTCGCGCGCCGCTTTATAGGCCTCAAGAAAATAACGGTTGGACGCCTGCTGCCAGCTATCGTTCTCGAAGCCAATCACGCGAACGTTCGTTTTTTCACCCAGACCGGTTAGTCGTCCAGAAACTGTCTGATTATATTTTGCGACACTACCTGCGTAGAGCATCGCTTGGGACTTAAAGGCTAAAGCTACGTATTTGTTAGAATAGCCCTTTTTTGGACTTTTCTCCTGCATCAGCGCTGCTGCCCTGTCAAAATCTGCTAGAACCTGATCCCAGGTTTCTTCTTCACTTGCACGCGGCACCTCCATCTGTGCGGCTTCAGCCGGGTATTGAATTACGCTTGTCACCAGCGGAATACCTCCAAAACGGCGTGCAAGCGCGTAAAATACGGTAGCCCGCACGTAGTACGCTTCACCTAGGTAGTGATCATACAGCTCTGAAGCAAATTCTTCTTGGTAGTTGGGGAGCATTTCAATAAGGTGGTTGGCATCACGTATCAGTTCGAATGCTTGCCCCCAATAGGCCGTGCGCTCACCAGTAAATGAAGTGGTTATACCATCTCTGTTAACGGCCTCACCTGTTCCGTCGATCCCTAGGGATGCCAGCCAACCGTTATACTCTAAGCCCCACTGGGCCATATATTTAAAATCTTCAAAAGGCATGTGACTATACATGCGTGCAATATAGATATCCATCCCCGCCGGGGTATTCAACAGATCATCATCTGTTACTATATTTTTTGGTGTGATATCCAGCTCAACACAAGACGACACGCTTAATATGCTGGCTATAGATAGTATGATTAGTATTCTTCTCATCGTAATTCTTTTATTGTAAATGATTCCATCGAGTGATCACTAAGTTTTAATAATTGATTGACAGACCAACGGTAAAGGTTTTGTTGAGTGGATACATACGCCCCAGGTCATCGTCGGGGTGCTCAGGATCTACGAAGCGAACTTTGGTAATGGTAAACAAGTTGTACGCATTCGCAAATACGCGCATCCGTAAGGTCGATATCGGCGGTAAGGTATACCCTAGCTCCACACTCTTTAGGCGCAGATAGGACGTACTGACGCGGTTAAATTGCGAGTTTCCTTTCGGATACCGACCGGTGTAGCCATAGTAACCCTCTACCCACTCTATCGAAGGATCGTACGGGTCGGCTGTCGGATCCACCGGGTGCCATCTATCCAAATATTGCGTTAAAGTACCGCCGCCGTTGGTTCCCCAAATAGCATACAGTGGCTCTTTGTATTCCATCGACCCTAAAGCAGAGCCTTGGAATAAAAGGGAAGCATCGAAATTTCGGTATGCCGCCTGAATGTTCATCGAGAAATTGAGCCATGGTGTCTGATCAAAGGCAAAAGGATGTTCATCCTCTCCGTTGATCTCGCCATCACCGTTCCAGTCTTTATACTTATAATCACCGGGCAATATATCACGCTCGGTATAAATCGGATAATTGCGGATATCTTCCCAGCTGGTATACCTGCCTGCTGACTCATAACCGAACTGAAATCCTTGATACCTATTATTTAAATTATCATGTCGCCAGCGGTCATAGGAGTTTTTATATGGACCGTTCTGTACGGCAGTAAGGTATTTATTACGAGTGATGGTCGCTATACCTTTGAGGCTATAATGGAAATCTCCAATTTGGTTTTTATGACGCAACTCGACTTCCAGTCCCAAATTTTGATCACTATTGGCATTCTCTAATGGTGGTGTTGTTCCAAGTACGGTAGGAAATAATCCAGTTCGACGTTGGAACAATCCCGAACGGCGACGGTCGAAATAATCGATCGTGAAACCGAACAAATCATTCCATCCGTCGAAATCTACGCCGATATTAAAGGTACGCGCCTCGTACCACGTTATTTGCTCGTTAGCAATTGCTTTACGCGTCACTCCGGTCACAAATTTATCACCAAGGATGTACCCCGGCGCGTATTGATTATAGTAGCCATTTTCAGCGTTTCCACTCGTCGCTGGATAAATGTATCCGGGAATCCAGCCGAAGTCCCATTCGTTAGCTAGATCGTCCCCAAGCACACCATAGCTCGCACGAACTTTAAACTGTTTTACGAAGTCCAAAGCAACTATATCTTGGAAAAATGGTTCTTCGGAGATACGCCATGCTGCGGAAGCCGAAGGGAAAAAGCCCCACTTATTTCCTGCGGCAAAACGCGACGATCCGTCGTATCTAAACTGTCCCTCGATGATGTATCTACCTTTATAGTCATAATTTGCACGTCCAAAAAGTGCGGCTTTCGCTTCGTCATAGTAATCACCTAACCCCCCAGACATTCCTGTCATCTGCCCATCTTCGACACCTGAAAGCAGGACATCGGATCCAAACGCTAGATTTTTCATCCCGTAGAAGTTGTCGCCGTCGTTCTTTTGAACCTCCCAACCTAACAAGCCACCGATGGTATGATCCTGCGAAAATATACGGCTATAGTTTAAAACGAACTGCCCGAGAACCTGTTGTTTTTCATAAAACTCGCGGCGCAAACGATTAGGACTGCTCAAATCAAATAATTTCTGGTTGTAGTCTCCGGATACCGGGTCCAGCGCATATTGAAAATATTCCTTACGAAAGCTGCTGTTATTATCCGCACGGTAGTCGTACGATACGAGCGCTTTAGCGGACAGCCCTTGTAATGACGGACTGAGCACGCCTAAATCAAAATTTAATACGGCTGAGGATTGCAGGTTTTTTTTCTTGTAGCGTCTATAACCTGATATATCCGAATCGATCATGGCTACCGAATTCTGCTCAAGGTCGAGCCCTTCGAAGTTTAGCATCGTTCCTTCGGGATCAGCGTACGCTGGAAATAGCATCCCCTGCTTCCAATAGTTGCGAATGATATCGACGGCACTATAGTACGGGTTATTTTGTTCGTCCGACATCCCACTTAAGTTCAGCTCTAGCTTAAGCCCTGTTGCTAATTCGGCACTGATGTTCGAACGCAAGTTCGCTTTGTTGTAGTTTAGATCACCTGATTTAAAAAACCCCTCTTGAGAAGTATACCCACCACCGATATAATATTGCACCTTCTCGCTCCCGCCAGAAAAACTGATATCATGCGAGGTTTGTGGGGAAACTTCCGAGAAAACCAATGACGTCCAGTCTGATGATCGGCGTTCCCCCGTCCGGTATGCCTCGAAATCCTCAGGCGTGTAAATGAGGCTCCCACCATTAATGTTATTCATCGATTTTTCGTTGTAAAGGGTCATCGCCTCGGCCGCGCTCGCCAGAAACGGCAGACCTGAGGGCCGCTGGAAAGTGAAGGAACCATTATATCCAATGGCGACCTTCCCTTGTTTCCCCTTTTTGGTAGTGACGAGCATCACCCCATTTGCCGAGCGTACCCCGTAGATGGATGCGGCACCGTCTTTCAGCACCGATACGTTATCGATATCATTCGGGTTAAGTCGCTGGAAGTCCTCTATCGAACGCGGTACCCCATCGATAATCACCAGGGGCGCCCCCATGCCACGAATATCAAAATTCGACTGGTAGCTTCCCGGCTCGGCACTCTTTTGCCATACGCGAACACCGGGAATACGACCGGCAAGCATATTTTGCGGATTCTCATTTTTTGTAGCACGCATTTCGGTTCCTTTAATATCTGAAACAGCGCCCGTGAGTGTTACTTTCTTTTGCGTACCGTAGCCTACCACAACAACCTCGTCGAGAAACTCTTCGTTTCTAGTTAGAATGACATTCACTTGGTTGTTGCCGTCTACGGCTTTCTCAAGGTTGTCGAAACCAATAAATGAGAACAGCAATACGGCACCTTCAGGTACCGATAACATGTAGCGTCCAGACCCGTCCGTGCTCGTGCCCACTTCAGGCGCACTTTTTAGGGTTATCGAAACCCCGGAAATTGGGACGTTATTAACATCCGACACAACCCCTGTCACGGTCTGTTGCGCCAGAAGTACCGTAGGTACCAGGAACGTCAGAATGAAGCCCAAAAGGGGCTTGCTGGTTATCCTGGAAAATAAATTGAGTAGCATAAATGATTAGATTATTTCTGATTAATTGTGTTTTCAAATTCATAACGCGCTAGTAAAGCATATTCTGTGGCAAATGTAAACTGAAACATGCCTTCTACGCCATTGCCATTTGCAAGATCGTCCCATCCACTGAGCAAATCTGCCGGAAGCAAACCTTCTTGCTTAAATTGACTGTACCCATAATCTAGGTTTTGCTGAAAGCTGGCGATAGCATCTGTAGCGCCCGAGTGACTCTTATACACATCGATAAATCCGCGAAGTAGTACGCCATTAAACCAATTTTGAAACCCGTCGGTGCCATAGGTATAGTAACCTGGAAGATCCTTGTCTAGGGTCGCAAAAACGCGGAAGCTAGCCTCGGACAGATTTCTGGTGTGCTGTGAATATTTCACGTCATTTGTCGCTTGGTATAAATCTACGCCACCGGAAAGCATGGTGCCGCTATTGTAGCTAAATACCTCACCAACGGGATCTGTCAACTGTGTGTTCGCGCGGTAACGGACGCCTGCAACCGTTTCATACTTTATCGCACAATCGCCACACCCACCCATCATATCGGTGTATACCCCATGTTCATCGAGCAGCTTCTTATATTGCCAGTCATAAACTTTTACGGCGTAATCTAAGTAGTACGCCGATTTAGGTTTATACACACTCTTGCGAGTCTTACGGTCTTGAGTATCCAGGTAACGGTATTCAATTTCATCCGGCTTACCCGCGTAGATTTTGTGTAACCATACCAGCGCGCTAATTAGAGGGCCATTGCTACACGCGTGCTTGGTAACGTAACCCGGGCCCCATGGTATTCCGCCGTTTTCATTTCCGTGCTGATCGATCGTTGTATCCCAGCCGTCTAGTACATAAGCGGTCAGGTATTCCGCTTTGTCCAAATACGCACGTTCACCGGTTAAACGATACGACTCGAGCAATTCACGGATGAGCCACATCTGGTCGTCGTATACATTGAAGACTCCCTCGACATTCGCCTCGCCTTTTTGATTCACGCGGTCGACAGCGTATACCGACCAAGATTTTGTCTGGGTAAACGAAGTAAGTTCAAATGTTCCAAGGTAATAGTCTGCATTACGATACAGATCGCCAAGCAGCTTGGCGTAACGCGCGAACTGCGCATCGTATATTTCGGTGTGGCCGTTCTGTTTAGCGAGTGTTAAACCATGTAATACGGTATTGATCGATTCTATTGCCGCTGTATACATCCATACACTAGCCTGCTCGCTGGAACGTACTTTCGTCAAAGGATTGTAATAGCGGCTCATGACCATCTCCTGACCGCTGAAGTAAGTGAGCATCGTGGTGTCGATAAGACCTATAGCGCGCTCCAAATTGCGAAGGCCTAAATTACTATTACTGGCCATTGTCCCCTCATTAGTTTGAACGTTACGAGGGGATTTACATCCAAAAGCTGTTACCGAGAGTAACGCCAGCAATAGTACCGAGAGTATTCTTTTATGATTCATTAACACAGGTATAAAATATTCGATATGGTTAGTATCGCGTTTATAATTAGAATCAATATTAATACAGTTAGATTAATTTTTGGGTTAAAAAAAGCCTTTTAACCCAAAAAAAAATTTTAACCCACCGCTTTATAAACAAACAATTGTAATTTGAGCAAAGGCGAAAACCATTTCTAATGGAATCGAAAAGCTAAATCGATTTTATTTCGTGTTATTATTTAGCTAATTTTACGGTAAATCAATTAGAGAGAATCATTGTGAAAGGAGTTTGGCGGTTAATTGAGGAGTTTCGCACTACCCTACATTATATGTTATTTAGGATAGGACCTATTTTATTAATCCTGTGTAATATGGCCGGCGCCCGCGCTCAAGGCATCGGATTTAACGGTGGGCACAAACCGATCGATGAGCGTACATCGATCGAGCTTTTCCCGGAGTATCAAGCTACTTTCAAACACCAACTAGACATAAAATTCGAACTTGGTTTAACCTCTGCCAACCCCACCATTGGCTATATCTTACGTATTAAAAATAAGCAGCGGGCAACCATTCTAAATCTCCATTACGACGAAGAAAATGAAAATGCCATCCTACGTTTAAATGAGGAAGGAAAAGCGAGTATCATTACGCTTGTCATGAAAAAGGAAACTTTACATAATCAGCGCTGGTTTCCTGTACATATTCATTTAGATATGGATCAAGGTAAAGCCTCGCTATCGGCAAACAACATGGAATCTCTGTCCAGCGCAGCCGGACTACCCAAGGAATATAATCCATCGATTATCTTCGGAAAAAGTGATCATTTGATTGATGTGCCTCCGGTGGCTATACGGAACCTTTGGATTGGAAATACGAACGAATCCTACTTTTTCCCCTTTCGAGAACATGCTGGAACGCGCGTGCACGAGCAGCACGGAGTGGTCATGGGGAACGTCAGTAACCCCATATGGCTAATTAACGATTCCTACCACTGGAAGCAGACTTTCGAGAAGGCATCCCTTACAAATGCAGGATCTGATTACAGTGCCGCGCGAAACGAGGTTTACTATTTTAACGCCGAGGGTATGACCATCTTCAACATCAAGAGTGGCGAAACCAAAAGCGTCAAATTCGCGTCTTCATGCCCCATTCGGATCGTTCTGGGCAATAGCTTTGTAGATGAAGGGGCCGGTAAGCTGTATGTATATGAGACGTTCTACGATCCGCCCTATTCCGGACCAACACTGGCGAGCCTTGATTTAAACACTCTGGTATGGACGGCCGAGAGTAACGATAGGGTTGGACTTGAGCTGCACCATCACAGTTCTTTTTTTAACAACCGCGATAGCAGTTTCACCGTGTTTGGTGGTTTTGGTGCAATGCGCTATAGCAACGAGTTTTACACGTATTCCTTGCTGGAACATTCCTGGCGGACTGCGAAGATTAAAGGAGATCACATCGTCCCACGGTATTTCAGTTCCGCTGGGCAACCGATGGGTGACCGAGATATTGTTTATTTGTTCGGTGGTATGGGTAACGAAGCAGGAAAACATATCATCGGCAGAAAATATTTCTACGACCTTTATAAATTAGATCTAGATAAGGGAGAGATACGCAAAAAATGGGAAGCCCCGGGAGAGCCAATAGATTTTGTGCCAGCACGCGGCATCGTCATCCCCGACAGCATTAATATGTATGTTTTAGGCTACCCTGAGCATCTAACGAACTCTTTTATTAAACTGTATCGCTATGATCTAACGCGCGGTGAACACACGATCTTAGGGGATTCCATTCCTATATTTTCTGACCGCATATCCACCCGAGCAAAATTATATTATGACCATGCGCAAAAGAAGTTAGTCACGCTCGTACAGGAATCTCCGGACGACGTGCGCTCAACGCTTAAAGTGTTCGTTCTGGATTTCCCGCCTATATCCGAAGCTTCATTAAATGCTTTGCACAAGCAGTCCACCACGCGTGCAAAACTACTTGATGCACTCCTAGCGTTCTTGCTCTGCACGGCTTTAATACTACTCATCCGTAAGGCTCAAAAACCTCGTCCACGTGATATTCTACCGGACAGCCTCCCAGTTGAAGCCCCTATTCAAGCTACAGGACACAAACCTAACAGTGTTCAACTATTCGGCGACTTTACTGTAATAAATCGAGCGGGGAAGGATATCTCGCATCTTTTCAGTCTACGCTTACGTCAGGTATTCTGTTTACTGCTTTCCAAAACCGGTGAGAATGGTGTCAGTTCACAGTTGTTAAATTATACGCTATGGCCAGATAAAGAAAAAGAAAAGGCAAAGACTCTACGTGGGGTAACAATCAATCATCTAAGAAAAGTGTTAAGCGAACTATCGGGTGTTGAGATTGTGTTTAGCAAAGGTCATTTCCGTCTGGTTATTGGCGATGAGTGTTACTGCGATTACTTAGAATGCATGCGCCTAGTCGATGAACTACCAGAAATGCGAAATCAGAACGAATACCTTAGTATTTTATCTCGTGGCAAGTTCCTACTTGGGACAGACGATATCGTATTTGATAAACTAAAAGAAGAAACTGAATCAAAGGTAATCCCTATGTTGTTGGAAGACCTAAGACAGTCGGCGAAATTTAATCGTCCTCATAAAACGATTCAGATAGCCAATTGCATCTTTCAATTCGATCCTATTAATGAACAAACGCTATCCTACTGTATCAAAGCTAAAATTCAGATTAAACAAGAGGTCAAGGCGCACGAACTGTATTACCGTTTTTCGACAGATTATCAAAATGTTATGGCCGAAAAATTTGCTATTAGTTTTCAGGATCTTCTCAAAAAACAATACACGAGCAGCGATTGAATAAATTTTTAATACTTGTTCAGAATAGTATAACAACTTAAAGGGCTCTAAAACTAAAAATGCACCGCAGAAGCCAGGTCAAACGATTGATTATTTTTTAAAAAATTAAATTAAAAATCTTTACCCGTAAAAAATTCGATCAATAGTCGCTTAATGAACACGGGCGTAATCCAAAAGTTGGCTAGAGATTTTCTTATGTGGCATACTATATAGGCGCAACATCAAATCAAAAAATGTATACTAAAAATCTTATCATAGATCAACGATAGCTGCTCGCGTTTTTCTTAGTTTTGAACTAAACATGAAAAATATCGGATTTTTATCATTTGGTCACTGGGGAAATCACCCCTCTTATCAGACGCAATCAGCGGGCGATACATTGCTTCAGTCAATTGATTTGGCTGTCGCTGCTGAGCAAATCGGAGTAGATGGCGCTTACTTCCGTGTGCACCATTTTGCAAAACAACTTGCCTCCCCTTTTCCGCTGTTAGCGGCTATCGGCGCCAGAACAAGCAAAATAGAAATTGGCACGGGCGTTATCGACATGCGATACGAGAACCCGTTATATATGGTCGAAGACGCTGGTGCGGCCGATCTAATTTCTGGAGGTCGATTACAGCTAGGAATTAGCCGAGGTTCGCCAGAGCAGGTACTCGAGGGATGGCGCTACTTCGGTTACGAGCCACAACAAGGCGAAAGTGATGCAGACATGGGACGGCGTAACGGCTTGGAATTCTTCCAAAAATTAAAAGGAATTGGTTTTGCGCGACCTAATCCGAACCCCATGTTTCCGAATCCTCCGGGCCACCTACGCTTGGAGCCGCATTCCGACGGGCTCCGCGAGCGTATCTGGTGGGGAGCTGGTTCTAACGCGACAGCGGTATGGGCGGCTGAAAATGGCATGAATCTTCAAAGTTCAACGCTAAAAGATGATGAAAATGGAAAACCATTTCATGTTCAACAGGCCGAACAAATAAGATTATATAAAGAAGCGTGGAAGCTTGCAGGGCACGATCGTGAGCCACGTATCTCCGTGAGCCGTTCCATTTTTGCTATCGTCAACGACCAAGATCGCATGTATTTTGGCCAAGAATCCGAGCGAAGTGATCAAATCGGAATAATTGAAAAGGATAAACGTGCAATCTTCGGGAGAAGCTACGCGGAGGAGCCGGATAAATTAATTGAGCAGCTTGCAAAAGATGAAGCTATTCAAGAAGCCGACACAGTGCTGTTAACTATTCCAAATACCTTAGGTGTCGATTATAATATTCACGTACTCAATTCCATTATTAAGCACGTGGCCCCGGGACTAAATTGGCGCTAAAATCAAGGAAAGAGAATATGGCAAAGTACTGTTCTCTTTCCTATTTTGCGAAACGTCCTTCGATCTAAGTTTCTAAATCAGCTCGTTCTTTCAATTTAAAACGTAACAGCTCTTCGAACCAATAAACTTCGGCCGTAAATGCCATGCTTAACATAAAAAATTGATAAATTCTTCAATATTACGACGAAAATTCGTCCAATTATGTATTTCTTGTATATACACGACCATAACGCTCATAAAAGGAATCAATACTGTTATCATTCCAAATCTTGAGATTTTCGGCATCTCATATATGTAAAAACTGCCTCTTCCAAAATTTGAAAGAGGCAGTTTTAAAAAAAATATTCCTTGTTAATTATAGCCGGGGTTTTGCTCTAGAGCATTATTTCCCGAAATAGCTTGTGTAGGCACCGGAAAACGGTTCAAATGTGCCGAATTCTTTGGTGCGTGGTCCCACCATTGCTCTGTAACAAAACTGTTCCACCGTATTAAATCTGTACGGCGACGTCCCTCGCCTATAAACTCAATACTCCATTCATCTAGCATTCTATATTTGTCCAAATTGGTTGCCGTGACTGGATTGGGGTCCGCCGAATCTAGAAAGTTCCGTTCGCGGACCTTGTTAATCAAGTTTGCTGCCTCAGCGGAATTACCTTCGCGTAAGTTGCATTCGGCCAACATATAATATATTTCAGCCAATCGAATGATTGGAAGGTCAGCTCCCCAACGAAGTGTATTTTCGGCTATATTTGGAATCGGCACCTTGACCAGACGAATGCCTGTGTTTTCCTCACCTTCCGATATTTTAGATGGTAGTTTATCTACACTAGTATATTTCTTACCTGCACCAACTTCGGAAAAACGTCCAACTTGATCGACAAATACCAGTGGTTCATCTTTATACTCTTCACCGCCGATAATCTCGGCTCCTTCCGGTGATTTGTGTGCCCCCACTATAAACATCCCTTCATATTGCCCACTTCCAGTAAATCGATATGGTTGCTTTCTGATGTCGCCTTGATCGAATTTTTCAAAGGGAGAGCCTAATTTAAACTCCATTGTATAAAACGTTCCGTCGGGTTTACGCGAAGGCTGTAAATGGGCTCCGTTATTTCCTCCTAAATCTTGATTAAAATACTGTTTGGTATTATAGTGGTAAAAATCGGCGTAAAACCACTTGTATTCCATTTTTTTAAATTCCGATGGCATAGACCATATTAATTCAGGCGATCGATCATTTTTAAACCCGTGAGGCCCGTTCCAATCACTGTCAATTGCATACGTACCATATTCGTTGTTTATAATTCCCTGCGCTAATACTTTAGCTTCCGCGTACATCGGCTTATTAATATAAGACTCAGCATTAAAATACAATTGAGCAAGCATGGCTGCGGCTGCCCCTTGTGTAATTGCACCTTCTTCTGGCGCACCATCCACTTTTGCAGGAATCGTTTCGATCGCTTTTCTCAGGAGCTTTTCTATATGGTTAAAAGTTTCGACGTCGGTATTGCGTGGCAAGCCTTCACCTTCGAGTGATTCAAAAACCGGCATACCACCAAAAAAATCTAGACCACGTAAATAAAAAAACGCGATCAATGCATCCAGTTGACTCAGATGTGAAAGTTTTAACTCTTCGGTCAGTTGAAATTGTGTATAATCGAGTTTTTCCAAATCACTTTTCGCATCTAAAGCGAGCGCTACGCCCATCAACGTACCACGCCAGGATCCCCAAACCCAATTGTCGTCGGGAGTCCAAGTATGGTAATGAAACCGTTCATTCTCTCCCCCGTTATACCAATGACGACCTTTGGTGGTAATTGCGAAATTATCCGCCGTATATTCCTGGAGGCGCCAACGATCCTCACCTAAGTACCATTTAGCGTGTGTGAAAGGACGAAATAATGCGGCCTTTATATCCTTTTCATTTTCAAAAAATGTCTCTGGTGTCACCGAACTATAGAATTCCTGATCTAGTTTAACGCAGCTTCCGATAGATAGAAGACCGAGGCCAGTGCATAAAAATAAAATATATTTTTTCATCGTTATTTTCATTAAAAATTAAGTTGTAATCCGAACATGAACGTTCTGGTTTTCGGGAATACATTTTTTTCCTCGAAACCAGGTTCTAAGCCGTTAATATTTACTTCCGGATCTAGTCCTGAATATTTGGTAAAAACGAAAAGATCACGCCCCGTGGCGTATACTCGCAAGTTATTTAGCGGTTTTATCGCAGCCTTGTTGAATGTGTAACCAATACTAATTGCGTCTACTTTTAAAAAATTCCCCTTCTCCAACCAGTAATCGGAAAGTTCTTTCTCACCAACAATATTCTTGTGATCCTCGTATGCCTCTTCTAACACGTTCTGTCCTTGCACATTCGGTAAGCTATAATACATATTAATCATGTTAAATACGTCATGACCTAACCAACTACGCATGTATATGCTTGCATCCCAATTCTTGTAGGTAAATTGATTGTTCCAAGAAAGCTGAATGGTCGGGATCGCCTGTCCGACGAATGCTTTTTCTTCTTGTGTTTTGGCTTTATCACGCACGTCAAATGCATTCCCCTCTTGGTCGAATAACATCCAATAACCGTCCTCGGTAAATCCAGCAAACTGCCATAAAAAGAATCTACCAATTTCTTGATTCGGATATAGCCGCACGGCAGTACCTGGAGAGCCCGGCCCTGGAAAATTTTTATTATCCGCGAATGTTTGACTTCCCCATAATGAATTTAATTTACTCGTGTTATGCGAGCCGACAATTGCTGTGCGATAGGTGAAGTTTTCATTGTCAATAGCGTTATAATTTAACTCAAATTCAAATCCATTATTTTCCATACTACCAACGTTCATCGTTGTTTTATCGTGAATGGCTGGCGGTTGGGATACCGAAATATCGTATATCAAATCGTCAATTACACGTTTATAAACGTCAAAACGACCTCCTAGCCTATTATTCAAGATGGAAAAATCCATTCCTAAATTATATTCCTTTTTAACTTCCCATTTTATCCCGGGATTCTGATTATGTTTAACGCCATAGGTTTGAAACCATTTGCCGTCTTGCAAAAACCAGGAATCGGCACGATACATCCTAGTGGATACATCTGCGCCAAACCCCTCATTACCTGTTTCACCATAACCTGCTCTAAACTTCAAGTCATTAATAAACGAAACGTCTTTCATGAACGATTCCTCGGACATTCGCCATCCTAGAGATAAACCTGGGAAAAATCCCCAACGATTCTCTGGGGCAAATTTAGACGAACCCTCGTACCGGGCGGTACCGGTAATGATATATCGATCCAAATAAGAGTAATTTACACGTCCAAAAAAAGCAGCCAATTTCACCCATGGATTTTTCCATGAGCCGAGCTCTGCACGCCCCTCCGACAAATAGCTACCGGAGGCAAAATCGTGCTCTCGGATACCATCAACCGAAAAATCAGAATTAGCTCCTTTAAAACCCTGACCGTTAAAATCCTGATAACTATAGCCACCAACCGCATTTATAGAGTGATCTTCCCATCGTCTATCATAAGTTAAAGACCACTCGACAACGCGATCTGTAAATCGCTTGTAGTCCTGACTAGCAAAGCCGTCTACGTTGTCTTCGCGCGATATACGGTGTTGTGCGGAGCGAAATAAAGAACCGTGCTCGGTATTCCGTTTCACTCCGACTGTTGCGCTCGTAGTTAGGAATTCGTTTAATTTAATTTTTAATGTGGTATTCGCTAAAAGGTAATCATATTTGCGCCGATCATCACGAAGCTTAACTTCGGCTAAAGGGTTCCAGTAGTCATACCCACCCACGAGCACGTTGTAACCAGTAATGTCATTATCATTAAATGGCGTCTCAGTAGGATTCAAAACCATCGCCATATTAAAGATGTCCTGATTCGTAAAATCAGCATCGGCTTCATTATAACTTATATTAGTTGCTAACTCCGCACGGCCGTCGAAGAATTTGAAGTTTGTATTTACACGTCCGCCAATTTCACCTCTTTTGGATCCTAAGGCAATACCCGTTGCGTCCCGCTTGGTGAACGTCGCATAGACGTTGGCATTCTCTGAACCACCACTAACGTTTATTACCTGACGATGACTAAAAGGGTTGTCGTTCGTTACCTGATCGTACCAATCAGTCCGATGTCCAAGGTCATCCCCTAATCCAAGCTCAACAAATCGGTCTGCAGAAAGCACCTCCGGCCGCTTACGAATTCCCTCGAGAAAATATTCCGAAGTAAAGTTAACAACGGCTTTTCCGATCTGCGGGCGCTTTGTGGTAATTAAAATAACGCCCCCCGAAGCCCGAGTACCATATATCGCTGCACCTGATGCGTCACGTAAAATATTAATTGATTCGATATCCTCTTTGGCAACCGAATTCACGTCACCACCTGGCACCCCATCAATAACAACTAACGGTCCTTGCGATGCCTTCACGGAATTAACCCCGCGAAGCTGCAGGCTTACGCTAGAATTAGGGTCAGTACCATTTTCAGACACGACATTCAAACCCGGAACTTTCCCTTGCATTGCCATGAGCGGGGATACAGAGCCTGGCACCATTTCATCAGGCCGAATTGTTGTCACCACACTTGTTAGCTGCTTCTTCTCCAGCGAGCCATATCCAACGACTACCACCTCGTCAATTCCTTGGGGATCTTCTTGGAGAGTGACCACCAATTGTTTTCCATCAACCGATACTGTTTGGTTCAAATAGCCCACCATTGAAATGGTCAATGTTGCTCCGCTTGAGACGCCCGGTAATTCGAAATCACCGTCCTTGGCGGATTGTGTTGCGAGCGAGGATCCATTGACCGTGATTGTTGCCCCGGGTAAAGGGTTTCCATTGGCGTCTTTAATAACCCCTTTTACATCTTGTTGGAATGCAGAAAGTACATACGTCGAGGCTGCCGCATCGGTAATCGGAAGCACAGAGAGAGAGCCACTGAACAATAAAATTTTTGTTAGTGTCCTAAAATTAATAGGTTTTGTTTTCATCCAGTTTAAATAGTTTATGCGTTGAAACGATGGGTTTATAAACCGCTAAAATCAGACATCAGTGTTCGGGCGAACATTAATATCATATTAGCTGAATCGTTGCAGCAAATATACAATTTAATGCGAGAGGAGGAAAACAGGTCTGAAAACAACGGTGATAGGCATCTCCACCGTTAACTGCTCAAAAACAAATTGGTATTATCCTGTAGGGTATAAGTATTTTACTTTCTGAACGATACGACCAAGTTTGATTATTTTCATATTTGTTTAAACTTGGAATTTTTCAAAGCATAAAAAAGACAGAAACGCCTACACATTGTATAGGACGGACGTGACAAGAACCCTGAATGGTAGCCATGGCGGCCGGTAAAAGACTTTAACCAAATAAATCATATAACGGTAGATTTTTCTAACCAATTAGCGTAATAATTCGTACGTATTTAAGTTGGTGTATCAACTAGATTCGTGGTTCGCTAGCCGGCTACAGCTTCATTAAATTGCGCATCAAAACTAATTATTGACGACTGTAAAAGGTTCGTCCTGACCGTTGTGACAGGTCTTACATGAAATGTTTCGCAGCACGCCGTCGTGTTCATATTTAAAATGCTTTTTATTGATTTTGTTTGTCATCTTTATCATTGCACGCGCTACATTTTTCTTTGGATTTTCGTCTGACGCGAAATCCAAACCGCGCTCGCCGTGCGGCTTCGCAGCATGACAATGTCCACATTTCACACCCAACGCTACATTAAAAGACTTCATTGTACTATCCAACTCTGCGTGGCTGATACTTTTTGGAAGAACCTTGAGATTGATTGGTTGATCGTCCTGTTGTTCTTGTTGGAATCCACTCATGCCGACGACAATAGCAAGTAGAGAGGTAATTACGGTAATATTTCTTCTCATATTAATGTGTTTAACAATAACATTTTCCTATACAGCAAATATCCAGCCATTTGTAATATAAATGTCAGATTTCAACAATAAGAATAGTTACTTTTTTTTGCAAAATAAACCCGGGTGGGCGTCGAAAAATACTAATTTCAATTAATCGTCAAACCTAAAAAGCCGTAGCCGTGAGGACATGAATTATTTAAATCGACCGAATTATTATTCATGGCCCATCTTAATAAAGAAAGCTCAGCAAAAAAGCCGAGCTTTCACGAAAAAACACATCAGTAAAATTGCTTGAATTTAAGAAACGCTTACCTGCTGTGCCGGTTTAACACGTTCCAGATCCTTTTGTAAAATGATTGTTAAAACGCCATTTTCATAACTGGCGTGTACGCGTTCGGTAAGTATGTCATCTTGTAATTGAAATGCGCGCTGGAACGACGCATTGGGCTGTTCCTGGTGAATGAAATTTGCGGCGGCATCTGCTTCTAACGCTAGACCTGATATTGTCAGTATTTGTTTGTCAATACTTATTTTAAAGTCTTCTTTCCGACGTCCGGCGGCGTAAAGCTGCACTTGGTAAAACTCGTCATTCTCCATGATGTTCACGGGAACGTGTTGGCCTTGTGTGGAGTCACCAACTGGTGAACTGTCTGCAAAAAAATGTTGTTGAAGCTTCTCAAACTTTTGCTTGAAATTTCCATTACAGAATTTATTTTCGCCTTGGAAACCGGTTTTTGAATAATTATCTCTATTGAACATGTTGTTTTAATATTTAAAGAATTAATAGATAGGTACGATTGTTTTTTTATTTTCTTGAAATGCGTGTTGCACCGGAACTATAGCGCTTTGCTGCTGGCGGTATACGGCGTACATTGGATATGGGCTAATCGCGCCGTGCTCACTTGTTACCGAACGCTTGCGCTTTCTTATTTTTGCCGATACAAATGAAGTTACGCCAATACCTACGGTAATAAAAAGTATTAATTTAAAGATTGTCCCAATAATTAGGGTTGCTATCCCCAATAATACCGTTAAGACGAGTAGTCGGGGTAAAATGAATCGAAATTTATTTTTCATGTTTTTAATTTTTTATGAATTTTTAAAGGCCTTTGGTATTGTAGACGAATACCGCTATGGATATACTTTAAATTATTTCACTTTTCTTTTCAACAGCACAACGAACAACTGCAAAACCGGGATGATACCCAAATTCTACAATCAACGAAAAAAGACGAAAGCGTGGTTAGACATACAGCGTATCGAATAAAGCTGCATGATTTTGGACGACGAATTTTTATTGCGACGCATAGCCCTATGAGCGGTTCGAGGCACCGCAATGCTAAACGTATTTTGAGATCAGAGTGAAGTAAAGATTCGATCTTACGCAGGAAACTTGGTGCAGAATTGTACGTCGCGACACGCTGCTCTGTTCGTGCGCACCTAAATTATTGCCAGGTTAGATGGTGACAGCGCCACCTTCGTATTTGTCCTTTAATAGTTGTTCTAGTTTTTCAATTTCGGATTGATACATCGTTTTTTTTCGTGTTCCAAAATACAACGTATTCTCGAGCGGCTCGTCCCCTTCCCACACCAATACAATTTTTCCGGATTCTACTGCCTCGCGACATAAGAAATCAGGGACCACAGAATAGCCTTCAGAATTACTTAAACAACGGATGATAGAAGAGATATTAGGTACAATATAATTGGGTGAAAAATCTGGTCGTTCCCCAAAATGTCGCATCCAAAAATCCTTTAAATGATCCATGTCCGCTGCCGTGCTGTACCATAATTGATTTTTCAAGTATTCTACCGCTTCTTTTAAATTTCCACCCGCTATCAACCTATCCAACACGGTGGTATCGGTATTACTTCCAGCTATTAAAACAATTTTTTCTCGCGAAAACGGTTGATAAATCAAATTTTTCTGATTGCCACTGCGGGAAGTTACAATGAGGTCCAATAATCCATGATCCAAATCTTCCTGCATCTGCTTATATAAGCCAAATTTGATAATTAAGTTAAAAGGCAAGTCAGAGATGTACTCCTCCAAGGTGTACTGAAACGTTTCAAAACACATCCCTACTGAAATAGTTGCGCGCTCAACTAGTGTACGTTTATGAAACTGCTGTTCTGCCAACTCCAATTTAAGTAATGGATCTAATATAAAATTATATATCATTTTTCCTTTTTCAGTTGGTACCATCCGACGTGCCTGCCGATCAAACAATTTATACCCCGTATATGCTTCCAATGAGTTTAAATGCAAACTCACACCGGGTTGTGAGATATATAATTCTTGGGCAGCAGCTGACAGCGTACCCGTGTCGTAAATCGCTTTAAATGTTCTTAACCATTCTAAATTCCAGCGCATAACTATAATTAATATAATAGATGTATCAAACTTAAATTATTTTAAATATACATAAAACTAATAGATCTTTGCGCTATCAATAATTAAAATTATCGCAAATGAATGTATTTATCATTAATGCAGGACAGATATTTTCTCATTCAGGGGGAAAATTCAATGACTCACTAACCGATTGGACAAATCTATTCTTCGAAAATACGGGCAGTTCAGTACGTATTTTCAATATCAATGATGGCTTCGAAGCGAGTGCTCAAGTTAAAAATTTTAAGTGGGCAGATCTTATCGTCTATCATACCCCTATTTGGTGGTTTCAACTGCCCAACCGCTTCAAGTTGTATATCGACAACGTCTTCAACGAAGGGCATCGTAACGGAATGTACTCAAGCGACGGCCGAAGTAGAAAAAACCCGGCAATAAATTATGGGACGGGCGGATTAATGCACGGCAAAAAGTATATGGTCACAACGACCTGGAACGCTCCGGACACCGCATTTACACTTGAAGGTGAGTTTTTTGATCAAATTGCTGTAGACGACGGGATTTTGTTTGGCTTTCACAAAATGAATCAGTTTGTTGACTTGCAAAGAGTTTCTGGAATGCATTTTCACGATTTAGAAAAAAACGCCACACCGAAACGAGTTGATAGTTATCATCAGCAGTACATAAAGCACTTAGAAAGTCAGTTTCCAACTATCTTAAAATAAGCAACTTACTAACTGATCGGGTCAAATATATAGGCTCGCATTCTTTATAACTTTCAAAATAGTTGCGGGTACGTATAACCGAAATTGGCCGCACCAAGAGGTCCAAAAAAGGGTTCTTTTATCGAGCGAATTGTGCCAAATAAAAGAACCTTTTTTATCTAATTCCCCACTTTAAGCCAAACGCACCTTAAAAGCCACATTTGTCTTGAAAACGTCTTTTCCATTCCTCGCGTAACCGGTCTCGATCTTCGGGAGATCGATCATCTTGATCTCCGCTATCTATATCGTATTCGCGCCTAAATCTTCGCGGCCTTCCGGGCTTACCGCCAAAAAATAATTTCGCGAGTAAAAACAAGCCAAATGCTTGCCAATAGGTAATTTCCTTCAGCCCAAATATATCAGGCATAAGCCAGTTCCATAAGTATTGCACGACCGCGATAACTAACAGAACCATTGTGATCACCGCTATGACAATTAGCGCGATCTTTCCTTTGCTCTTTTTTTTCATATTTCTATTCATCGCACATCATATTAATAATTTAACTCCTCATACAGCGCACGCATACGAAGACGCAAATGCTTCACCGCGTACCCCTTCCTACTTATTACGGTCTTTAAATTCACGCCATCCTGCAGGGCTATCTCTTTGAGCGTCATCTCTTCAATTTCATTACGAATATACACCGTACGTTGATTTTCTGGTAACTCGGCTAGTGCCTTCATTAACTCATCCCAAAATATGTCTTTAAAGATCTTAAGTTCGGGATTATTACTGTCATCAGCAACTAGTAAATGCTCAAGGGAAAAGTCTTCTTCGTCCTTTGCTGCCGTCAGATCTTCCAGCGAATCGTTTTTCTTTTTTCGATAGTTGTCGGTAATTTTATTTCGTGTAACCGAGTACAACCATGCCCCTGTATTTTCTAACCCATCAATATCACTTATCCGGGAGAATTGATACCAGACTTCCTGCAGAATATCTTCCGCATCCACAGCCTTGCTAACCCTCGCTTTCACAAAGTGCATCAATTGGTTGCTATAAGTTTTTACAACCGCCGCAAATGATCGAGCATTTTTTTCCGCCATGTTTTCTGGGTAGAGCCTATCCATAATAGTATAGACGAATAAATCCCGCTTTTACTTTAAACTATTTAAATAATTTAGTGACAAGTCCGCTAAATCTTAAATGAAGTGGTTCGCACCCCATATTTTACCTTGCTTAGGGTTTGGCGAGCACTTGCTTCTGCATCGTGAGTTCTTTTTTTAAATCCGAGTATGAAACATTTTGCACATCAATACCGCCATCAATGGCGAGCGAAGCGGCTATTGCCGCGCTTTGAGCAAGAATCATAAAAACAGGTTCCATACGTATGCTTCCGAAAGCTATATGCGAGCTGGAAAGACATACCGGGACCAGTAAATTTGTACACTCCTCTTTTTTAGGGATTAGTGAACCGTAGGATATCTTGTATGCCCCACGTTTGGGCGCGACGCCGATATCCCCTTCATTTTGTACGTACCCGTCTTTCTTTACATAACGTTGCACATTATGCGAATCAAGGGCATAGGACCCCATCCCGACGGGATCTGCCACCTCCTTATCACTAAACGTATCGTGTTCGGTCATCACATATTGCCCCACCATCCGCCGCGCTTCACGAATATAAAGCTGATGCGGCCAATTACCGTTATCCACGAATTCATCTTTAGCAAGCCCCCACAGGGACATCCGGGCGCGCACATCGTCAGGCACTTTAGGATCATTAGCTAAAAAATACATTAATCCTTTTTGATAGCGTTCGTGCGCTTTAATGATCTCTTTTCGCTCTTCATAGGTGCTTTCGGGATAGCCATAATTCATTCCGATAAAATCGGTACTAAATGGACCGTGATTATTTGTGTCTGTTTTCCGATTAGGAATGGCATCAAACTTCTCAAAGGTCTCGCTCCAGCCCGATGCAAACACCCGCGCTAGGAGTTCATAATTTTCAGCATCATAGCCTTCTGGCTTTTCGAATGGCACCTTATTTTGGGGAACGTTACTCAAGCACATTCTAAAGCAGTAGGCTTGTATGCGCTCGTCCGCCTCACCATAGTTGCCGGGAAACTCCCCCGAAACACCATATAACAGGCCGCTGGAGCTATCTCCCGCAGTGCGATACGGACTAATATCACTTTTAAACCAATGTCCGTGATGAAGGACACCCGTTTGTACGCCGTTCCATTTTTCGTTGTATGTGTTTCTGGCTTCTCGTCCTACATGATAGCTGACTCCTGCGGCCGCCATCAGGTCACCTTCGTAAGTCGCATCAATGAACATTTTTCCGACATAAGTCTTTCCGTTAAGTGTTGTGATGGATACGATACGATTCCCCTCTAACTCTACGCCACGTTCCCTGTCTAACCATTCGTCCCTGTGCACCACTAATCCAAATTCTAAAACGTAATCCTCGAATATCGACTCGGCAACATGAGGTTCAAATATCCACATCGTTCGATTTTCGCCATCCATTGCTGGTGTCCCTTGTCCCTGGTTTCCATATTCATCCTGCTGCTGCCAGCTCCAGGCTGAGCTATCTTGGTAGTGCATATATACACGGTGATAAAAATCTCGTGCCAATCCGCCAATCACAGATTTGTCTCCCGTATCACTAAATCCAAGTCCACCTGACGATAATCCACCTAAATGTTTGTCGGGCGAGACGATAATAACGGACTTTCCTGATTTTTTAGCCTGAACAGCAGCAGTGATGGCCGCTGATGTCCCGCCGTATATGATTAGGTCCGCCTTTTGCGAATCGCGTTGGTTTGACTTACAGCCGCCTATTAAAAATATGGCTACAGCGCTAATCGTAAATAGTAGCTTTTTCATAAGAAGTCTTTTTTTATCGTGTTGTAAGATTGCGGCACGACCACACAGCGAGCGTTAGATCCCAATCTATCAAAATTTTTCACGTCGGGTTTGTTTAATTTGTTTTCTCCGGACCAAACGCCCACAATCTACGGCCTGTAGGATCAAACGCATATAAACTTAAACGGATGTCGATAATCGAGGAACGCTTACCGAAGTTTTAGGAAACAGCAATATCATTATCAATTAGTTCAATTCGGTTGTTCACTAGTTGTTCTTTTCCCCAGGCACGTAAATATAGAAAAATATTATGGGATGTTTGTTAGTCTGCTCCGATCTTGTCAAATAATATATAATCCCGGGTCGCTCATGATTAACCCTGCCTATTTAGCCGAAATTGAGATATAAATAGGCGAAATTAAACGGTAAGAATTTTACCACACACCGTTTTTATGCGTAATTTTGAGTAATGGAAACACAAAAGAACAACCCATTGCATGGTAAAAGACTGGACACTATAATTGAAGAATTATTAGCGCATTACGGTGGATGGAAACCCTTAGGGCAAATTGTAAGAATCAATTGCTTTGTGGAGAACCCGAGTATGAATTCTTCCTTAACTTTCCTACGCAAAACCCCGTGGGCGCGTAAAAAAGTAGAAGACTTATACATTGAAACCTTTTACTGTTAAGACCTTCGCTCCTGCTGGGGCAAAATCCGCTACATGGAAAAAGTAGCATGCGAGCGCAGCAGATCTAGACCATTTTTGTATATTTATCCGCCGATGCCTAAATTGCATGATCGGTATCCTTAAAATGCGCCTAACGGTTTAAATGTACTGCCCGTATATTAACGACATCAAAATATAGCTAACTATTTTAAAACTATACGTTTTTTAATAAACCACACAAACTATGAAGAAATTCTTCTCCAGCTTATATGTCCAAGTTATTCTGGGTATACTTATTGGAATTTTCTGCGGCGTATTCTATCCCGATTTTGCGATTGAATTGAAACCATTTGGCGATGGCTTTATCAAGCTCATCAAGATGATTATTGCGCCATTGATATTTAGTTCAATTGTAATCGGTATTGCGGGTATGCAAGATGTCAAGAAGGTGGGAAGAATTGGTTTAAGCTCCTTGATTTACTTTGAGATTATGACGACGGTTGCGCTGTTGATCGGTCTTGTGTTTGTCAATGTCATTCAACCGGGCACGGGAATGAATGTCGATCCGAAGAGCCTAGACCCCACGGCAATAGTTGACTATGTACAAAAGTCTACCGAACAAAATGATGTGATGAGCTTCCTGTTAGGGATAATACCTGACAATGTGATTGCCGCAGTTGCCTCGGATAATCTACTGCAAGTGCTGCTCGTCGCGGTTCTTTTTGGTATCGGTCTGACCAAGATAGGCCAAAATTCCGCAGAGCCGGTTATCACGGTGTTGCAGTCTTTCCTCAAGGGAATTTTTGCGGTTATAAGGATCATTATGTACCTGGCGCCAATCGGCGCAATGGGTGCGATGGGGTTTACGATTGGGAAGTATGGTATCGAGGCGCTTTCCTCACTAGGTCTGTTAATGGTTAGCTTCTATGCTACATGCTTGGTGTTCATTATTTGCGTAATCGGCGGCGTACTGTATATCTATGCGCGGGTGAATATTTTCAAACTACTAAAATATATTAAGGAAGAATTACTCATTGTCCTTGGTACTTCATCCTCAGAGTCTGCCCTGCCTGGGTTGATGCAAAAGCTCGAACATGCAGGATGTTCAAAGCCAATTGTAGGCTTAGTGATTCCTACGGGATACTCCTTTAATTTAGATGGCACCTGTATCTACCTTACGATGGCTGCAGTATTTATTTCACAGGCGCTCAACATGCATCTGAGTCTTCAGCAAGAAATCACGTTGTTACTCGTTCTACTGCTTACTTCCAAAGGAGCGGCCGGCGTGACTGGCAGCGGATTTGTTACGTTAGCAGCCACGCTACCTGTAGTAGGACATGTACCGGTTGAAGCGGTCGGTTTGATACTCGGCATCGATCGGTTTATGAGCGAAGCTCGCGCAATTACCAACATTATCGGAAATGCTGCCGCAACAATCGTCATCGCCAAGTATGAAAAAGGACTAGACCCGGTACTCCTGCATGATAAATTAGGCGTAAAGGAGCCCACCTAAACTCTTCGGTGCATCAATTGTTAATCTTTGCGGGAGTTTTTAACAAAACTTAACCCCGAAAGAAGTAGAATTAACCGTATTTTTATTGGGATAAGCTTGTTATTTTTATAGCTATGCAACTAAACTACACGAGGAGCAACTTATGGTTATTCGTCCTATATTCAGTATTATTTTACCCTGATCCGGGGTGTGCGCAATCGCCAACTGTTCGGGCAGGTACCGTATTATCCATAGACCGTACCGTGGTATTGGAAGGCGTCGCTATATCAAACCTCACTCGAAATATTCGTGAATTGTCCGATAACCGGGGGAACTTCAGCATCTTGTGTAGTCCGGGGGATAGCCTTGAATTACGCGCAGACGGTTGGAATACCGTCGGGGAAGTTGCGGAAGATCTTCCCGACACGATATTGCTTACCAGGACAAGGATTCAACTCGATCAAGTTATCGTTTTCGGCCGCAGTGGAAACTCGACACTACAAAACCTCAAAAACATCGCGGAAGAGAACAACAAGAAAAACGGCATCTATTATCAAGGCAAGCCGCCAATCGCGTTACTGTCTCCGTTTGGTGGAAAGCCAATCACTTTTTTTTATGAACTCCTTTCGAAACATGGAAAGCATGCACGCAAAATGTCCCAAACTATCGCCAAAGGAAAGAACGACGAAAAAGTAGACGAATTCTTTAATGTCGATTTAATACAGTCTATAGTCCCTTTATCCAACGCGGAGGTAAACGAATTTATGGACAAATTTCGCCCTCACTACGAGCAGGTTCGCGCGTGGACGAGCTACGACTCGCATGTCTATATCAAAAATAGTTACGCGGCATATACCGCTCAACAGCGAGACAAAAAATAGCTGGCTCGTTAGTCAATTACCTGCATAAATTTGCGGATTAGTTCATCGCTATCCGAAACACCCATAGAGTCAAGTAGCTAGATATGTGACGAGTATAACGATCGATCCGCGATCACTAAATTAGGGCGAAGAATTTCATCCAAAGGCCGCTTTCGGCGATTCATCGCGCTGCGGCGCATCTAGAAGTCCTGCTATTTAAATAATACGCCTTTAAGCACGCTTGCCGCTTGTTGAATGGCTACTTGTACTGCTGGAATATGTGCTAGCGGATTTAACATACCATAATCGTGAATAAATCCACGGTACTCGCTAATAACTGTGGGTACCCCAGCTTGATCAAGCTTTCGTCCATATGCGACGGCCTCATCATGTAGAATATCATTTTCTGCTATTTGTATTAGTGTTGGCGGCAAACCGTTGAGCTGCTCGACTTGCGCTTGAAGTGGTGAGGCATACTTGTCTTTGCGAGCATCTAGGTCTGGAAGATAATTGTCCCACATCCATTTCATCATTGGGGCTGTCAGAAAACGCTCTTGGGCAAATTCCGTATAGGAGCTTCGGGTGAAGTCCGCGTCGGTAACGGGCCACAATAGTATCTGCTGCATTATCGAAGGTCCTTGCATATCTTTAGCCATCAAGGCGACCACAGCAGCCATATTCCCTCCTACACTATTTCCTACTACAGCTAGTTTATTACCATCAACACCAATTTGCGCTCCATTTTCCTGTACCCATTTAGTGGCCGCATAGGCTTCATTGATCGCTACGGGAAACTGTGCTTCGGGCGAAGGGGTATAATCAGGAAAGACAGCTACGGCCCCGCTGCTCACGACCAGGTCGCGCACCAGCCGCTTATGCGTAGGGTAATCCCCCAGGATCCACCCACCACCATGAAAAAACATAAATACCGGTAATATTTCGGCAGCGTTCTTTGGTTTGATAATATGTATATTGACATCAATGCCCTCCGATGAGATTGTCTGTTCAGATTCCTGTATATCCAAATAATTGAACCTCACGGAGTCTTGGGCGCCGATTAAAACTTGACGAGCTTCATCAGGCGCTAGAGATTCTATGGGCGCATCATCGCCGCTATTCAATTCTGTTAAAAAGTCACGAATGTCTTTGGAGATGCGCTCGTCCTTCGCTGCCGCTACCGGTTGTCTTTGCTGTGCCATAGTGAATATTTTAAAAAGTGATTGTCCTTATACTAAGTATAACCTATTAGCGGCAATACTGTTCTAACTTTTTATTATTTTCAACCCCCGCCCCTGTTTTAGCAATTCGACACTTTAGTATCTGTGGACCTACTTTGGGCTCCCCAAATAGCGATGAACTTTCTATGGTTATTGTAAATTTCATTTGAGAGGTATTTTACAGATATCTTCCAAAGGTTGAGTTTTGCAAAAATCGAATAATTATTACGACGCAAGCGCAAAGCAATTCTTTACTGCATCAACCTATGCCATGTTGTTTTGGAAAGAAATTCGTTGAGACCAGTTTTTATAATCTAATGTTCACCTTATTTGGAGTCAACACACCCAATTCCACATACACCAGATTCTGAGCAACTGTATAGTAACCGAGATCCCATTTACTATCAGGTTCGCGCCTATAATCGAGGACGATTTGAACTAAAAAATTATGACAAAAAGGTCATTGATAACGAAGTCTAATATTAAATTTGGCTATAATTTGGAAATCGCTATTAATAGGAATTTAGATTTTTTATGTAAATGACTTTTTCATGTCAATAATTTTCTAAAATAACCGCACCTTTGTCTAACACTGTTAAATAGTTTTATACTAATTAGTGAATGGGAAGCAAAGAACGCATACAAAGACAAAAAGACGACAACAGAATTAACATTCTGACTGCCTCTCTTGAAATCGTCAAGAAAGAGGGCTGGCAGGCTCTTAGTATGCGTAAAATTGCGGATATTATTGAGTACACCGCCCCCATGATTTATGAATATTTCGCCAACAAAGAAGCAATTCTCAACGAGCTTGCCAGACAAGGGTTCATTCTCCTTTCGAAACAAATTAAAATAGCAAAAGAAAGCGAGACAACATTAGAAAACCAACTCGAAGCAATGTGGCTTAGTTACTGGGATTTCGCTTTTGAAGAAAAAGAACTCTATCAACTCATGTTTGGCGTCGGAACACAATGCTGCGCGCAAAGTGACGATTATAAAATGCCAACCGCGTATTGTACAATTATCGTTAATGTAATTCGTCAAATAATCATCGAGCGAAATGGCAACGAAGAAACGGTGAGTCGAAAATATTTTACATTTTGGTCGGTTATCCATGGATTAATTTCTATTAACTTGGTCAATCAGGGCAACGGTGAAATCACCAATCAAGAAATTTTAAAAGATGCCATTTCGGGCATAACACAAACATTATCAGACTAAATTTTTTTACGAAAAAAAACACAGTGTTTAATCATCTAACACTGTTAAATATAGCATCAATCTAGTTTCAACATAAAATAATCAACTCATGCAATCTTTCAGAATTTCACAACCTCTATTTAACACTGTTAAATTAACGAACATCATTAAATACATTCTACTTTCTAGTCCCTTACTTTTTTATGCTTGCACATCAAGCACGGGTAAAGAAGCCGTCACGGCGCCAATAGGATTGCCTGTAATGGCTGTACAAACAGACGATCAGACGATTCTACAAAAGTATCCTGCGAGCATTGAAGCTTCGGCTAATATTGAAATCAGGGCGCAAGTAGCGGGCATTCTGGAACGGATATACATCGACGAAGGATCCAAAGTCAAGGCGGGTCAGCTCTTATTTAAAATCAACGACCACCCCTATCAAGAACAGTTGAACCAGGCGAAGGCAAATCTATCCTCGGCCCAAGCAGACCTTCAAAATGCAGAACTTGAAGTCGAAAAAAAGACGCGACTCGTGGATAATAAAATAGTCACCGAATACCAGCTAAAAGCAGCTTTCGCTGCTCGAGACGCGGCCAAGGCGCGCGTAGGCCAAGCGGAATCCGCAGTCGAGTCAGCAAAAATAAATGTGAACTATACGTCTATCCGCGCAACTAGCGACGGCTATATCGGCCGGCTGGAAAAAAAGCAAGGAAGCCTCATCACCATGGCCGATCCGCAGCCATTAACGGTGCTTTCGGATGTCGGAAAATTGCACGTCTATTTCTCCTTGGGCGAGAATGACTTTATTGCATTCAAAAATGCTACACCTGGCAATACGCTACAAGAAAAACTAAAAAACCTGCCGCCGGTAAGCCTTTTACTTTCGGATGAAAATGTCTACGAGCATCAGGGCCAAATAGATATGGTCGATGGCCAGTTTGATAAGAACACCGCGGCCATCACTTTACGCGCAACCTTTGATAATCCGCAGGGGATATTACGCAGCGGTAATACTGGACGTATCGTTCTACAGAAGGAATATTCCGAAGCCGTGCTTATTCCGCAGCTCGCTACCCGGGAGGTGCAAGATAAAGTGTTCGTTTTCACCGTTGGTCCGGACAACAAAGTAACCCAACAATCTGTCGAAATTCTCGCGAAGAGCGGAGAAAACTACCTGGTTGAATCGGGCATACGTGCAGGCGATAGAATTGTATACAAAGGAATCGACTTGTTACAAGACGGACAACAAATAACACCTCAACCACTAGCAAAAGACAGCATACACTAATCCTACAATAAGATGTTTCAGAAATTTATAGAAAAACCAGTACTTGCCACAGTCATTTCCATACTACTGGTGATACTCGGCGTCATCGGGATAATCAAACTTCCTCTTCAACAGTTTCCCGACATCGCTCCTCCTGCCGTTCAAGTGATGGCGCTCTACCCAGGGGCGAATGCCGAAACGGTGCTACGCGCCGTAGCGCCATCACTCGAAGAGTCGATCAACGGGGTGGAAAATATGAGCTATATGAGCTCTACAGCCAGCAATGACGGATCGTTAACCATAACTGTTTATTTTAAGCTCGGTACAGATCCAGATCAAGCGGCAGTCAACGTGCAAAATCGCGTATCGCAAGCTACCAGCCAACTGCCGGTCGAAGTCGTGCAGGCCGGGATCACCACCGCCAAGCAGCAAAACAGTTTAATAATGGTGGCCGACTTATACACCGACGAGGTGAACAAATATGATCAGACATTTATCACCAATTACGCGCAAATTAATATTATTCCAGAGCTTAAACGTATCCCTGGCGTGGGCCAAGCCGTTATTTTCGGAGGAAGTAAAGACTATTCCATGCGGGTATGGCTAAACCCAAACCGGATGGCATCTTATAAACTGACTCCAGGTGAGGTTATGGCTGCCATACAGGACAAAAATATCGAAGCGGCGCCCGGAAAATTTGGAGAAAGTAGCAAACAAGCGTTCGAATTTGTCATCAAGTACAAAGGAAAGCTCAACCAACCGGAAGATTACGATAATATCATCATTCGTTCCAACAATGACGGCTCATTTTTGCGTCTCAAGGACGTGGCTCGTGTTGAACTGGGGGCATATACCTACGGGAGCGAAACGCGTATTAACGGGAAGGTTGGTGTTAATATCGGAATCATGCAGCTTGCGGGATCCAATGCGAACGAGATACAAATCGCAATCCAAGAATTCTTAGACCGCTCCTCGGCCGATTTTCCGCCGGGACTTAAACATTTAATACTTTATAATACCAAGGATGCACTTGATCAGTCCATTGATCAGGTAAAGACTACGCTCATTGAAGCTTTTATCTTGGTTTTCTTAGTCGTATTTATATTTTTGCAGGATTTCCGTTCGACATTAATCCCGGCCATTGCCGTTCCTGTTGCAATCGTGGGAACATTCTTTTTCATGCAGCTCTTCGGATTTTCGATTAACCTGTTAACATTGTTTGCCCTTGTGCTGGCCATCGGGATTGTGGTCGATGATGCGATCGTTGTCGTTGAAGCCGTCCACGCGAAGATGGAGCAGACCGGCATGCCCCCAAAGATGGCTACCACATCCGCGATGAGTGAGATTACCGGTGCCATTATCTCAATTACCTTCGTAATGTCAGCAGTGTTCCTCCCTATTGGGTTTATGGAAGGATCAACCGGCGTGTTTTACCGCCAATTTGCCTTCACTCTGGCCATCGCGATTGTGATTTCTGCGGTCAACGCACTGACTCTTAGCCCTGCTTTATGTGCGCTATTTTTAAAGCCAGTACATCATAACCCTGAGCACAAACCGTTAAAATTTAAAGATAAGTTCTTTGCGGGATTCAATGTAGGCTTCGAGCGGATTACGAAGAACTACCTTGGATCACTGCGTTTTCTTATTCGTTATAAATGGGTTACTTTCGCTGCCCTTGCGCTTATTATTGCCGCCAGCATTGCAATGGTAAAGAACACGCCGACAGGCTTCATTCCCTCAGAAGATCAAGGATTTATCGCTATATCACTGAGCATGCCCGCAGGTGCTTCGTTGGATCGTACCTCGAGCGCATTAAAACAGGTGGAAGATCATGTCCAAGAGGCGCCGTTTACCAAAACAATAAATACCATCGCAGGGTTTAATATTTTAACGCAGACGACAAGTCCCTCCTCGGCCGTTATTTTCATTCTTCTAAAGCCTCACGCTGAACGTGGCGAGATAAAAGATATCAATGCCATTATGGGGGACGTAAACCAACGCCTTTCGGCAATTAAAGGGGGCAATTTCTTTGTGTTTACTTTCCCGACAGTCCCTGGATTTAGTAATGTGGACGGGTTAGATATGGTACTGCAAGATCGCACCAGTAGTCCGCTGAATAAGTTTAGCGGAATCGGGCAAGAATTCATAGCAGAATTGATGAAACGCCCAGAAATTATGATGGCATTTTCGACCTTCAAGACAGACTACCCGCAATACGAGCTTGAAGTCGATGATGCTAAAGCTGAACAGCTTGGCGTCAGCACGCAGCGCATTCTACAAACCATGCAAGGGTATTTTGGAAGTATGCAAGCATCGGACTTCAACCGTTTTGGAAAGTATTATCGCGTGGTCATGCAAGCAGAAGCTAGCGGGCGTGCCGATCCTTCGAATCTTGACGGCGTTTACGTAAAAAACCGTCAAGGCGACATGGTACCGATAAACACGCTGGTTAATCTACAACGAGTATATGGTCCAGAGACCGCCTCACGCTACAATCTATTTAATTCGATCGGTATCAATGCAATACCGAACGCAGGTTATAGGTCGGGTGATGCAATACGAGCAGTAGAAGAAGTAGCAAAAACACACCTTCCAAGTGGGTTTACCTACGAATTTTCTGGAATGACTAAAGAGGAGCTTGTATCGGGCGGTCAGTCTGCATTAATTTTCACCCTGTGCCTTGTATTTGTATACTTCTTAATGGCCGCACAATATGAAAGTTATATCATTCCGCTTGCCGTGATACTGAGCATTCCCACCGGAGTTTTTGGTGTATTCGCTGCCATCGGTATGATGGATATTGCCAACAACATCTATGTGCAAGTCGCCTTAGTAATGCTTATCGGGTTACTTGCCAAAAATGCAATTCTTATCGTCGAATTCGCGATACAGGCTCGTAAGCGCGGATTGCCCATTACGCGTGCCGCGCTGCAGGCCGCACGGCTTCGATTACGGCCAATCATCATGACGTCCTTAGCATTTATTGTGGGCATGATTCCAATGATGCGCGCCATTGGGCCGTCTGCTCAAGGAAACCATTCGATAAGTATCGCGGCTGCAGGCGGCATGCTAAGCGGCGTGTTGCTTGGTGTGTTGATCATACCGGTACTATTTATTGTCTTTCAATATTTACATGAGAAAGTAAGTGGAAAACCGCAGTCCCCGCAGCATCGTGCCAAGCGAGAAATAGCTTCACCGATGCAGACGGAGGTCGAGCCGATTTAAAGGCAACCCAAGTCCCGTTCGGACGAGGCTAACACCTTCTGAAATGTTCATGGTATACAATGAGCATTTCAGAAAAAACGGGAAATGAATAAGAAAACGATTCAACCATCAGCAATTAATCATCAACATGAAATATAATACAAACTTATTGGCGCTACTCGCATTCACTCTCCTGTTTACCGCGTGTAAGACAGGAGAGCTGGCTGACCAAAATCAGCAAGCTCCTGAACTGCCGACCGCCTATAGACATGACCAGCAAAGCGATCACGAACATACTGCGCAAAGTATCGGTTCGGTTCCTTGGGAGGACTTTTTTAGTGACCCGACACTGATCGGGCTTATTTCAAAAGCGATCTCCCATAACATCGATATGCAAATTGCATTAAAAAACATCGAAAGTTCTCAATTGCTCTTAAAACAATCGAAAGCAAACTATTTGCCTGAGATCTCCGCGCAGCTTGGTGCGAGTAGCTCGAACCCTTCCAATTATAGCATGAACGGGCTCAATCTGGGACAGACACTAGGAAGTAACCACATCGAAGACTATTCAGCATCCATCGGGCTGAGCTGGGAGATCGATCTTTGGGGTAAACTCAAGAACAAAAACCGCGCGGCGTTAGCCGAATATCTACAAAGCCAAGAGGCAAAAAAAGTCATTCAGACCCAACTTGTCGCACAGGTAGCAAACGGCTATTATCAACTGCTATTATTGAATGAGCTTATGGAAATAGCGCGCCTTAACCTTGATCTGAGTACTAACACGCTAAATGTCGTTCAGCAGCAATATGAAATTGGTGAAAGCAACTTACTCGCTTTAGAACAAGTACATGCACAAAAATTAGCGGCAGAAAGTCTAATTCCAGATTTTCAGCAGCAGATCTACCTCCAAGAGAATGCACTACGGGTGTTGAGTGGCGAACTGCCACAAGAGATTAAAATTGCGACATCATTAGCTGACATTAAGTTGCCCGAGAATCTCCTTGGTGGTGTTCCGGCGGAACTGCTTCGTTACCGGCCCGACGTAAAGCAAGCCGAACTCTCCGTGCGCGCAAATATAGCCTACACGCAGGTAGCCAAAGCTCAGATGTACCCTTCACTTATTATTAGCGCGGAGGCCGGCGTTAATGCGCTAAAGACAAGCAATTGGTTCAATCTACCTGGTGCCCTATTTGGTGCCGTGGCTGGCTCCCTCACCCAACCGATCTTTCAGCGTCGAGCTCTAAAAACACAGTTCGAGATTAACGAAATTGAAAGAGATAAGAGTATCGCGGTTTTCCAGCAGTCTGTTGTCGCTGCTGTGGGTGAAGTATCCGATGCGATGATTTCCATACAAAAACTAAAAGAAAGACACGAGATAACAGACAAAAAAACAGAAAGGCTACGTCAAGCGAACAAGCACGCAACGATTCTTTTCGAAACGGGATCGGCAAATTATTTGGAAGTAATCACCGCCCAAAGTAATGTGTTACAAACCGAACTTCAACTTGCGCAAATAAAAAAAGACGAGCTTGCCGCTATCGTGAATCTTTATCGATCCCTCGGCGGTGGATGGAATAGCGAAAAAGTTGTCGATACGTCAACGGCGGCCGATAAGCGTTTGACAACGCTCAATAATGAACAATAGTTCAGACGCCCATCAAGCGCTCGACGCGAAATAATATCAAAAAGCGCTATCGTGCATTCGCTTCCGGAAAAACGGTAGCCTAGAAAACGAACTGTTTAATTCAAATTCCATCTTGGCCGGCTGAGCGTGTAGGCTGGCCTATGGAATGAACAAAACGAAAAACAGAAGTGTCATTTGTTAAAAAATAAAAATTTATAATATGCAAACATTAGTCATTGTTACACACCCCAATATTGAAAACTCAATAATCAATAAACGCTGGATCCAAGCCCTCGAAAGTCAGCCTGAAAAATATAAGGTACATCAATTATATTCGGCTTATCCGGACGGTAAAATTAATATCAGCGCCGAACAGCAGCTCATCGAGCAACATGAAAAAATAATATTTCAGTTTCCATTATATTGGTATAGTAGCCCCCCGCTGTTAAAGCAATGGTTTGACCAAGTGTTGACGTACGGGTGGGCCTATGGCAGTAACAGCGGACATAAAGCTTCGGGCAAGAAATTCGCTCTTGCAATTTCTGCCGGCGAATCGGCCGATGCATTCGGCCCTTCCGGGCGATTAAAAAATACACTTGAGGAGCTTACCCGCCCTTTTGCACTCTCTATCGCATACATCAAAGGAAAATTCATCAGTCCATTCGCATTTTATGACTTGGAATTCAATACGAGCGCGCTCTGGGTTGAAAAAAGCGTCCCTGAATATCTGGCCTATATTGATGGACTTTAGCCACACGGTGAACGATATCCAATGGTAAAACTTTCCTAGAATTTCTATAAACCATTAAAAAGCCTCCCCGAGTAACGAACTCTTGGGAGGCTTTGTAAAATATAGGAATAAATTTCCCTGGAAAAAGATCTTAATTATAACCTTCGTTCTGCGTTAATTCCGGATTACGTTGCAGTTCATCCATTGAAATTGGCCACAGCAGATCCGACTCTTTAATGGTCGCTCCCGAACCATTCTTCGCGCCGATTAGAGGCTGGTAAGTGACTTTTCCTTTTTCGGTCTCCGAGATAACAGGAAACATCCCGGTGCGCAGACAGTCGTCCCACATTTTGAATTCCAAAGGAAGCTCCCGTAATCTTTCTGTCCAACATTCTTCGACAAACATATCCACCGAAAGTCCCTGAAGTTCACTACTGTAGGTTTCTGCAGTCTTTCCTTTTGTATCGGCACGCGCTTTAATTTCCGCTAGGTATCCCGCAGCCTCGGCGGTGACGCCTTCCGATTTCGCTATAGACTCTGCGGCAATTAATAATGCTTCTGCATAACGGTATATATTCCAATCCTTAGTTCCCAGGCCCGTTTCAAGAACGGCATCTTCGTCATAGAAATACCAAATGCCCGCCGCATCCGAACTCCACTTTTTGTCGTTATCGGGATTTGTATAGTTCCAATGAAAGAATTGATTAGGTTGTATTCGTAAATCGTCCGCCTTATAAACATTTAAAAAAGCGTTCGACGGTCCATAAACGCGTTCGAAAATGGAATAGGTATCAAACACAGATGTCGCTGCGGAACTAAACGCGTAGCTCGGCCAGCGCCCGCTATTGCTAATAGCTTCATCAAACTCATACGAGTAGATGACTTCCGAAAGTCTATCGTCGGTGCGTAACTGATTGTACGCACTCTCGAGTTTAAGATCTTCATTGGCCGTTAACTTATGTGGGGAATCTGTTACTATTCGTATACTGCTCGCCGCCTCGGCGTACTTACTTTGCTGCAAATAGACGTTCGACAGCGCCATGGCCGCTACATATTTTGTTAGACGATAGCCATTACTGGTGAACATTGCCGCCGGAAGCACACTAACGGCTTCAGTTAAATCCGACTCAATTAAAGCATACACCTCGGCACTCGGCGTACGTGGAAGAAAGAGATTCTCCAAGAGTTCGTATGGTTCTACTGTCAATGGCACGTCTCCGAAAGTTTTAACTAAATAGAAATAGTTAAACGCGCGAAAGAATTTCGCCTCAGCGATAAGACGTTTCTTCTGGTTTTCATCCATATCAATCTCCGGAATATGTTTAATTGCGCCATTTGCAACATTTATTGCTTGGTAGGATTCATTCCATATCGAGTTCATCGTGTTGGATACCGTACGAGCATTTTGCTGACGCGTAAGCTGCCGTGAATATAAACAAACAAGCTCCTGCCCTTCATAGTTATTTGAAAAATAACCGGTTAAAAACGTATTAATTGATGCCGTTGGGCCAATATAGGCCGACGATGCAACACCATACCGGACAGGGGCGCCAAGCCGGTACATCGCAATAATATTCTCTTGCGCCTGTGCTGCATTTTTATAATATTCTCCCGATGGGATTGTCGATCTCGGATCTTCATCCAAAAAACTCTCACACCCTGTTGTCGTCAATAAGGTCGCTGATAACAGTGCTATTATTATATTTTTAGTTTTCATAATAAGTTCTCCTCTTTCAATTATAATGTTAGGTTTAAACCGAATGTGAATGTTTTTGCACGCGGATACGCGAAAAACACCATATTCTGTCCGAATTTATTGCCATCTCCTTGTGAAGTTCCTTCAGGATCATACCCTTTAAACTCCTTTGAGGTAATTAAAAACGGGTTATTTGCACTGGCATAAATCCTTAGTCCTGAAATTCCGAGACGACTAACAACATCTCGGTTGAAGGTATAGCCTAATTGAAGAACGTTGACCCTTAGGTACGAACCGTCAACGACCCACGAGGAATCGACATTCGTGTCTTGCCCTGCGTGCCCTTCGTTTGTCAATACAATGGCTTGCTGGTTCGTATTTGGGTTCGTTCCGTCATACCCATCGTATAGAATCTCTTTCAAGCCATTGGTTAAACCAAAACGGTCGTATGTCGAATGGTAAAATTGTTGCATCGTTTCTACACCATACACAAATTGTAAATCGACCATGAAGTCGAACGACTTATAATTGAAGTTATTAATAAAACTTCCCGACCAGTCCGGTGCACCCTTACCGAGTATCTCTTGTGTTGAAGAACGCTTCGGTCTACCGATCTGATTTTGCTCAATATCACCGTTCTCGAAGTCCTGAATCGTGTAGACGCCGTCGCGTTTGTACCCATAAAAACTGTTTAAGTTCTCCCCTACTCGTATAATACTGTTGGGGCCTCCAACCCAGCTGTTAAGTAAGATATCTTCGTTATTAACACCTAACTCCAATACTTCATTTTTGTTATAGTTCATGTTTAGCGTTGTGGTCCACGAGAAATCCTCACGCTGGATTGGCGAGGCGTTAACCATTATGTCAAATCCCTTATTGGAAACTGAGCCAATATTACGCATGACCGATGCAAATCCTGTCGAATTAGGTAGCGGCGCGTCGAGCAACAAGTCACTCGTCTCGCGCGAATAATAGGATACGTCGAAGTTTAACCGGTTATTAAATAGTCCTATTTCAATACCCCCATCGTAAGTACTGGTCTTCTCCCATTTCAAATCTGGGTTGGCAATACTGTTAATATAAGAATATGGCATACGCGAACCATCCATCAGAATCGTTCCGGAAGTAACATTCGCGAGCGAACGGTAGGGGCTGATCTCGGAATTACCTGTCAAACCGTAGCTCGTATGTAATTTCAAGTTGCTTATCCACTCGTTGTCCGCCATAAAATCTTCATTGGAGACGTTCCACGCGAGTCCAACGGACGGGAAAAATGCATATTTGTTGTTCGTCCCAAATTTCGAGGAGCCATCATAACGCCCCGTTACGGTGACAGAGTAGCGGTCGTTATAGGTGTAGGCCCCACGTAAGAAATACGAATTCATCGCCCAGCGGTCCCAAGCAGAAGTTGGTGCGTCAGGCGTACTTCCTACTGCCATATTATTCCATTCAAAGAAATCATTGGTAAACCCCTCAGTCCGTGAACCGTTCACGCTATAGGTACGCTCTTGCCAAGATAAACCCGCCATTGCGTTGATGCGATGTTTATCAAACTCTTTGTTATATGTCAGATAAGTTTCCTCCTGCCAGTACAAGATGTCGGAGTTCTCTATTTCCGCCCAACCGTTTGGCATCGAAAGATTATTTAAGATGATTGATGAATAGCCCTTATAAGCTTTCTTATGACTATCAATACCGAACTGTGTTTTTAGATCAAGCCCTTCAGCGAGATGAAATGTTAATGCGGCATTACCAAAAATCTGCGTGTTGTAACGCATTCTGCGCTGCTTATCCAGGATCGCTACCGGATTGGACATTCCTTCAAATCCAAGTACATCGGAAACTGAAGAGGAAGAAGAGGATGTGTACTCGCCTGCTGGGTCATAAATTGGATACCACGGGAGCATTTCGATCATTGTACGTCTAGCATCTTGACCGCCACCATCTTCCGGCGTATACCGACCCCAGGTATGGTTAGCCGTCAAATTGATACTGGTGGTTAGCCATTCTTTTGGTGTCACATCGTAGGCGAGCTTGCCGTTGATACGCTTATTATCGGTATTATTAACGATTCCTTGCTGATCAGTGTAGTTGATAAACGCACCGATAGAAGAGTTTTCGTCCCCTTGCTGAATGTTGAGCTGATGGTTGTGCGAGAGCGTCGTCCTTGTCGCCTCCTCCTGCCAGTCGGTATTGTAGAGCGGATCACCATTGCTATCAAAATAATCCGGATCGTCGAACCAGTCTCCTTTATTCAGCGACCAATTTTTCCCGTGCCATTTGTTTTCGTTTTCCAGGCCAATCATAAACGTTTGAACCCACTCGTTCGCATCTAGCACATCCATAAAACGCTGCGGCGAGCTTATGCTTGCTGAGGCCTGGTAGCTGACTCTTTTGCTACCATCTTTAGTTCCACGCTTTGTGGTTACCAATATCACACCGTTTGCACCGCGCGCTCCGTAGATCGCTGCCGAGGAGGCGTCTTTCAATACTTCGATACGCTCGATGTCATTTGGGTTTAGCAGATGGAAGTCTTCCATCACCACACCATCGACAACATAAAGAGGGTTTGATGAAGAGTTGATTGTCGCTGTCCCCCGAATTACCACCCGATTTGCATACGCGCCCGGCTGACTAGAGTTCGAATAGATATTTACTCCGGCGGCCTTACCACGCAGGTTGTCGAGCGGACTAAAGCTTTGTGCTTTAATCATGTCCTCGCCTTTTACCATGGAGATCGACCCGGTAACATCCGATTTACGCATCGTACCGTAGCCCACGACCACCACTTCCTCAAGCGATGCTTTGTCTTGGGTTAGCTCAAAGTTTACGGTGTTTGTTGTAATCGTTTGCTCCATTGACGCAAAACCTATGGATGTCGCCACCAGAGTCTGCCCAACCTCCGCCGGTACCGAAAATCGGCCTTCCGCGTCGCTCTGCCCGCCGACGGTGGTCCCTTTAACGGTAATTGTTACCCCAGGAATTGGCGTTCCTGTTTCGGCGTCTTTGACAACGCCGGAAACGGTCTGTTGCACCGGGGCTACTGTTAGCATTTTAATTGGTTCACGCGAGAAAGCCTCACCGTGCGCACAAAATGCTAACAAAGAAAATGCAGCTACGCCAAACTTTCTTTTCATTCGATTTGCTTGTAAATAAGTAATCATAACATTTTAGTTTGTTGATATAATTGTTAATATAATTGGCCTTAATGAGCGGCATATTCCTGTAATAGCAAGATTGCGTCGTACAACACACCTGCCGAACCTCGGAATGAACCGGACCCACTAGGTTGATTATCTCGGCTATAATATTCATAAAATCCGTCGTTGCTAAGCACTCTATCCAACATTGGAACGAGCTGCTCGTATGCATCTTGGTAGAACCCCATTTTTATCATTTGTTTGATAACTCGGCCACCAAACCAAGTCCAATCTCCACCATTCTGGTAGTCATAGGGTGCCATTCCTTTATTCTGAAAGCTCCCCGCTGGATAAGTTGGATATAACGTTAGGCCAACCGAAGGGGCGCCAGACTTTTGGACATTGTCGATCATTTTGTCAAACGATGCCCTTGCCTGTGCTTTGGAAAGCAGGTTAGCTTCCAGTGCAATAGCTGTTCCCCCATGATAAAAGACCTCATCCTCATTAAATGTTTTCGCAAATGGCGAATTTTTAAGATAAATATGTGGTTTAAACTTGGTGCGGGACTCATCCCACAGATGTTCCATCGTATTACGGGCAATATCTGCCCGTATCTTCTGCCATTTTGGAGCATCCTCGGGGTCCATTGTTAAGTAGTTATCGAGGGCCACTAAAAACATTGCATTATCATAAATATCGATGGCTAAATGCGAATTCTCATCCAACACTACGCCCCATGGATGTTCCGGTTGCACATCCCCCCAATCGGCGGTGGTAGCACCCCAGAGTAAACCATATTTCTTGTTTAAGCGGTGCTCCATCAAAAAATCTAATGCGCGCGCTAACCGCTTCTTGACGGTTACTCCAGCAATTGATTCGGCCAAAAAGGCATCATCACCGCTCGCTTGAATATATTTGTAAACCGCTTGAATCAGCGAAGATTCTTGATCGGTTTCAACCGTATTCTTGTGGCCAGCATAATTTGGCTCGAGGTCCGAATAAATGTACTGGTAACTAACTTTGGATTGTTTGGCTTTCTCGGCCGGGATGAAACCGTCGACGATATTACCATCTTTGCCTTGCAGGCGGAAAAATACGCGTAAGTTTTCTTTCGTCTTTTCGTGCTCATGCAGCCCGCTTGCCAAGCTAATAAATGTATTGTAGTCTCTTATCCATACTTCAGCATACCCGTCGCCGGCGGTGAAACCGCTTTTCACCAGCTCTGTTGCTTTGTCTTTGACCGCCTGTAAGCGTCCATCGGACTGAATCTGCTTCTTAAGATCTCCCTGACCCCAGGACTTATTAGGGTTAGGGCCCATTTCTAATACGAGGCTCCCTCCTTTTAAAACTTCCGATGCGGGGAATTTAAAGTCATAGAGCGGTTTGCCGTTTAACAGTGCACGCTGCACGTATATATTTGTCTTACTTGTGTTTTTTGCCTCAATAGTAAATGATTCACCACGGCCGTATTGTCCAGCTAGATCTATGGTAACTTTTTCAAACAAGGGGCTACCTATTTCGTACTGTGGCTCGATGCTGGTACCGCCATCTGTTTGGAACAAGCCGAGGGCATTCATCAGATACCAAGCGCTCATCTGTCCTTGATCTTCATCACCTAGGTAAGCATTGGAAACACCCGAACCGTAATAACGTTCGCCAATTGAGCGGCTCCATTTCTGAGTTAGCCAAGGTTTGCCCACCCAATTGAAGAGATAAGCGAAATGCATTGATTGTTGGTTTCCTTGTACTACTGGATAATCCCAGTATTGATCGTTCGGGCCATTATAACGCCATTTTGTGCTCTCTTGAAAACCCCACTCTAGGCGTTCGACAAATTTATCTTTACCAATCGTTTCGGCCAGCGCTGGAACATCCTGGGGAACGAAAAAAGTGAGCTGCCATGCATTGCCTTCTACGTAGTGTTTATTCGCGCCCGACTTAAAAGGGTCGAAATCTTCAAGCCAGTCGCCCTTGGAATCCCGAAGTCGCGCGTAACCGGTTTGGGAATCGATTGCATTTTTCCACCACTGACCGCGGTCATTAAAAAGCTCATAATCGTCCATCTTCCCTAATGCTTTAGCCAGCTGCCCGACCGTCCAATCATCAAAGCTATATTCCATTGAATTGGAGAAACGGCCCTTATCGTAAGGGACATATTTATGAGCAAGATAGGTCTCCAAGTCACGGTTTCCAGCGAAACCTCCGGCTACCGAAGTGGCCTTTGTGGTTTGCATTTTCTTTACCGCTTCGTATGCCTTTTCAACATCGTAGTCGCGGATCCCCATTTGGTAGGCGCCCACAATAAGCGGTATTTCATGTTCAGCAACCATTACAGGCACATACTCCATCCCGGCGGGTCCTTTGGCGAGCCATCCGTTAGCATCATACATAGCGAGCTGCGAACGTACCCACTTGTTAGACCATTCGGGCGTTACTAGGTTCCAAAATTGATTTAAGTTCCAGAAGGTATTCCAAAAAGCATCGCAGCCCAATGCAACATCCTGCTTATCACTAAATTGCTGTATTTTTTCATCGGCCGATCGCCAGCGACCATCCACATCACTGAAGGTATTACGACTCGCAAGCGTGCGGTACATGTTGCTGTAAAACTTGTGTTTCTGAAGCCAATTATCACTGCTAATCTCCACGCGGCTAAGCAGCGCATTCCATGTGTCGAGGTTCTGTTGCTTAACAGCGTCGAAAGACCAGCCGTATGGCTCCGCAATCTCTTGTTGGAGGTTTTCCGCAGCATTTTCAAGACTTACAAATGATATCCCGGTACGCAGTTGCACGGTCCTACTTTTTTGAAGATCAAATTCAGCGAACAACCCTGCGGTATTTGCGCTGTCGGCAAGGAGTTCCTTACCTAAACTAACCTGATCATTCAACCAAGACCCGTAGCGGACTATGGGCTGATCAAATTCGATAACGAAATAGATAGTATAATCCTGGTTTACATCGCCTGACCAAACATGCTTAGAGAACTGTTCACTTGTTCCTTCGATGCGCTGCGGACTCACTTTTGTGATATTTACTTTATGGAGGTCGTAGTTATATTCCGACGGGATCTTGAGGTCAATCATTACGCGTCCGGTATCACCTTGATTGTAGGTATACCGCTGGAAGCTGCTGCGAGTAAGTGCAGTAAGCTCTGCCTGAATATCATAGTCGGTTAAGTCAACTTTATAATACCCTAGCGGAGCTTCTTCAGTCGTTTTATCAATTCTCGAGCGGTAACCTCCGTGCGCCCCACTTTGATCGCCGACATCCGTTATTAGCTCGCCACGTACAGGGAATGTGCCCAGGCCTGCCATCGTCCACTCGTGGATATGACTGAAAGTCCCGATAGACTCAAATGTTGGGTCATACCCCGCTTGCCATCCTCCATTTTGGTTGTCGGGACTCAGCTTCACCATACTAAAGGGCATCCACGGTCCTGGAGCAATCATCCATCGGGAATGTGCTGCCCCCATCATTGTGCTGACGTAATCTGCCGGCCCGGCAATCGGCTGCGCACTACGGTTGATGTTGCCCGCAGTTTGCTTTTGGCCGTCGACAAAAATTTCATAACTGCTCTCTTTATCGTCGATCACAACCGGCATCGGCGCTTCTAGTACCGAGCGACCGCTATCCAAATTGACATTATATATTTCTTCATTATCCAGGATCACCGATAGACGGGTGTTGGCACGGGCATGGATAACATCGACGAGAAGCGGCTGTGCGCCCTCTTTTGTTTGAAACTTCGCTGCACTAACATTTCTGATAATAGCACCGGCCTTTGGTTTAATTGCCGCCGAGCCAGCACCCGTAAGTTTAAGCTGATCGAATGCCACCCAGCCCCCGTCCAGGGAAGTAATTATAATTTCATTGTATCCGGGTTTGATAAGCCCGCTGGGTAAAGCGATATCCAAAAGCTGTTGGTCCTGGTTTGAAAAAGGACCGACCGGCGGAGTTTCCGTCTTTTTAGCTTCCTGCGTCGTACGTGCGGTAGCGCTACTTTTCTTGCTCGATAAATTATACACGAAAGGCTTCCCATTGACCTGCATCTTTAAAACGACCCCATGCTGGGGGTCGACATCTAGGAGATCTAACGATAAACGCCATGCGCCGTCGTTCTCGTTTGCCGAGCTATTGCCCGTCTCCTCACTAGCAGTGGCTAATTCAAAACCAAGCGTTATGAAATGAGAACGGATACCCGCGGTGCGGCCTGTACCTCCCCAAGAATTATCGGGTCCAGGAAGTACAAACGGAAAATCCGTTTTGCTCTCGCTGCTGCCGATCATAAAATATCGATCTTCGTAGCCAAAATCGTGGCCGAGAAAATCTTCATATGCATCGGGATAAAGGGCCATATCTGCTGCCTGATTATCGTTCTTGCCGATCGACCACACAACGGATTGCTGTCCATAGAGCGATGATGCCCCAAAGGTCATGCATAGTACGAGATAAAAAAATACGTTTAACAACTTATTTATAGTAATCATCATAGGTTAGTTTTTCGATTTCTTCCAAAATTTTTCAATTTCTTCTAATGTTTTCCCTTTAGTTTCGGGCAGCAGCCTATAGACGGAGATAAAAACGATGACGCAAAAGATGCCGAACAGCCAAAAGGTATACGCCACGCCGAGCTCACGAATCATTACGGCGGTAAGCTGACCGATAATTGCATCGGCCACCCACATAACCATGATGCTTATCCCTAAAGCTTTACCGCGGACGGCCGTTGGGAATATCTCCGAGGCAACTACAAACTTAAGCGGACCAATTGAAAATGCAAAGCTGGCCAAGAACAAAGTAACCGCCACGAGAATCCATAGCCCTGGAACATTACCAAGGTAAAAGAAAATACCGGTAAGAATTAGGCTAAGGGCGGCGCAGAAAGAGCCAACCAGGTATAGTGGACGGCGTCCTAGCTGATCCACCTTCCAGATCGCAATGAACGTAAAAAGCATATTGGCCGCCCCAAATAGAATTTGACTTTGGTACGAGTTGTCCATACTAATGCCTGCGTCTTTTAAGATGGTCGGTCCATAGTAAATAATGGCATTGATTCCACAAAATTGCGAAAAAAGCGGCAAAAGTATACCCAGAAGCATCGGGCGGCGTAGTGCTTTCGAAAAAAGCATACTATAGCTTCCTTTATTCGCTGCATTATCGATGTCACTTTGGTCCGTCCGACCGCCTAGTTCGGCACCAGGCGCTTTATTTTGTGCTAGCCACCGGCTGCTCTCGGGTACAAAAAATAGTCCAATGACAAATAGTGTGGAGGGGACTAAGCCCACTAAAAACATGGCTCGCCATTTCTGCTCTATAAAAAGATAGTTCCACAACCCTGTGGGAGATATGCCGTGTCCATCATTAAGTAGAAGCACGTAATTACTGACGTAGGCTACTAATATCCCTATTGTTATCGCGAGCTGATAAAAGGTGACATACCGCCCCCGTTTTGCTGCGGGGGCCATTTCGGAGATGTAAAGCGGCACAATATTAGAAGCGATACCTACGCCAATTCCGGCGACAATTCGTGCCGCAATAATGCTTGAAAAAGTGTCCAGAAGTGCGCAGCCTAGCGCCGAAAACCAAAATAAAATGGCCGCAGCAAAAAGCAGTTTTCGACGTCCGAATTTGTCGGTCATCATTCCCGAAAGCGCGACACCGATAATGCAGCCAACAAGCGCGGAGGAAACGAGCCACCCTTCTTGGCCCGCGGAGAGCTCAAATTGCGATTGCATGAGTGGCAGAACACCTGAAATCACTGCCATATCAAAGCCAAACAGAAAGCCTCCTATTGAGGCAATAGTACATATTAGGGCCAAAAATGAGCTAGTCTTTTCCATCGCCTCCTTGATTATTCACATATGAATCTCGCAATCCGCTTTGTTGTTCGGATGATTTTAAAAATGCTTTGATGACTTTTACTGGGTGGTTTGTGGTATTCACTAAGCGGTAGTTCCGCGCCCCCGCAGGGATTATAAATGTTTCCGCATAATTGAATTCACTGGCCGATCCGTCGGCTGTTATAACCTGAATGCATGTTCCCTCCACAAGCATTAGAATATGGCATACATTGTCGTTTTGCACCTCAATACTGGAATCAAATTCCAAGCGGTGAACATCGTAATAATGTTCCGCATGGGTAGGCAGATGAACCACCTTCCAGCCTTGGCCCTGATCAAGAAGCTTCGGCACTGAAATAAATTCCTCCGCGACACGTGCACCTTTACGCTCAAAATCCAGATTATGAAATGCGTGGTCGATATTTATTGGTCTGGGGTTACCTTGGGCGTCCTTCTGCAGCCAGTCATACATCTTAAACGTAAATATATATGGTGTTGCACTTATCTCAAGCACCAAATTGTCCTTGCCGGCGCTATGAACCGTGCCGCTGGGAATTAAAAACAGCTGATGCTTAGCAGCGGTAAATCTTTGGACGTATTTCTCAATGGCTACCGGCTGATTGCTTTTTACGCTGTATTCCAGCGCTTGCCGAAAATCCGCTGCGACGATGTCTTCCTGAAAGCCAAGATACACCTGTGCACCTGGCTTGCAATCCAACATATAATACGTCTCGTCTTGCGTATATTTCTCTCCAAAATTCTTCTGTATGTACGATAAACGAGGGTGGCACTGTATCGAAAGATTGCCTCCGTCAAAGGTGTCTAAAAAATCAAAACGTATTGGAAAATAATGTCCAAATTGCGTTGCATGCTCCCCCAGAATAGACTGCTGCTCGCGAAACATCAACGTATCGAAGCTGAGTTCCAAAAGTACACCGTCACTTTGAAATACAACCCCATTTTCTGGGGCGATAATCTCAAATGACCAGGCCAGGTTCTGCTCCTCCGCGCCGAGCGGACTAAACCGTTCTTTCATCCACTGTCCACCCCACACGCCAGGGTCAAACCATGGTCGTGGCCTAAAAACGCTCGTTGCCATTTTGCGCATTGCTGAAAAAATATTTTCCGATAGCGCCCAGGAAAGTGTGTTATCCCACTGTGTATCCGCGAAAATTGCTATCTCATTTATTAAGGTTTGCTTATGTGCATTTAAAACGACCCAGTCCACAAAATAAAACCGCTTATACATCGTACGGTCATCCGCTATTTTGGCCGACCCGATGTTTGTAATGGATTTCGCACGCATACGGTACAAAAGCTCATTTTTCGGAAGATCAAGGTACACAAGCGGCGCCTGAATTGGGGCAAGCGCTGCCCCCACGCCTACAATAATATTAACCTGGAAGCTCGAATCAAGTTTTACGTCTTGAAGCTGTTCGATGACTAAAAGGTCCGCAAGCGCCAACTTCGTATTGGTACCCCATACCGAATCTGCGTCCCCTAAATAAGGAGCGATGAGCTCATCGAGCTCACTTTCGGATTTTAAAAACTGCTCCATTTCAATCCAGTTGACACGCACTCCGCGTTTATCGAACGCATCCGCTAAAGCGGTTCTAGCCGTCACCCAGTTCACACCGACATAACCGTCTATTTTTACCACCGCATGGGTAGTCATCCAATCTGCCAAGGAATCGTAACCGGTAAATATATCTCCCGATGGCAAAAAATGAGAAGGGTATAAATTATATCCTTTCTCACGTGCCACCGGCGCGGGAAGAATTTGTGGCATGACTCCTTGATTCGTTTTCCTTTGGTTTTCTTTACTATTCATTTAAAATTTATTATCATGTATATACATATAGGTTTTACATAGAATACCTTCTAAACGTATTAACAAGGCATACACAAATGGCAATCTGACTCATTAATAGGTTTTAGCAGATACAATATTAAGTAAATTAAATCCACAACCAAATTTTTAGAGACTATTTTATGCTAAAAAAACCATTATGTATATACATATTAATTTATTGAAAATTTTGTAGTACTTTTACGCCAATACGAATAGATAATGAAAGTAAGTATAGATCATTCAAGCGCGGTTCCCTTGCATATCCAAGTAGAACAATTACTGCGAAAAATGGTAGACTCCACTGAGTATAGTGAAGGCAAACTTCTTCCCAATGAAGTCAATTTAGCCAAGCGATTGGCGATTTCAAGGACTACGTTGAGGCAGGCAATAAATAAATTGGTTTACGAAGGACTCCTAATTCGAAAGAAGGGCGTTGGTACATGGGTAAATGACAATCGTTCGCTGAGTACCAAATCCAAAAACTGGCTTAGCTTTTCCCAAGAGATGGCTGCGCGAGGGATTCCTATCCGGAACTTTGAGCTCCATGTAAGTTGGGTCACCCCTGACCAAGAGCTTTCGAATTTCTTCGAAATAAAAAAAGATAAAAAAATTCTGAAGCTCGTGCGCTTGCGTGGGACTATTGAAGGTCCATTTGTATATTTCGTATCTTATTTCCACCCAAGAGTCAACTTAACGGGCGAAGAGGATTTTAAGCTGCCGCTGTATGAGATGCTTGAGCGAACCCACGCGGTAGTTGCTGATAAATCGATGGAAGAAATTGGCGCCCGCGCGGCGGGAGACTTTTTAGCTGAAAAACTTGAAATCGACGCTCACCAGCCCGTACTTTTTCGCAAGCGGCATGTATACGATCAAGGGGGCCGTCCGATTGAGTTTAATCTTGGATATTACAACGCAGAGAGCTTTACGTATACGGTTGAAAGCACTCGAGATTAGTAATTAAAGGCCTGTGTCACTGTTTTCTGGCAAATGCAATTTTGAACACAGAACGCAATAATTAGTCTGACGATCCGTCAATGTCTAACGGAAATTCGGTATACGGCGGGCTATATAGTACTTAGCACATAATCAATGAGAAATGCGCTGGTGATAAGCGTTGCGATCACGGCGAACAAAATTAATGGATTGGAACCAGCATAACCACCCGTGATGATTTGCCGTTTGGTTCTGATATACGTCAGATATGCCATTAAGGTTAACAGTGCGCCGGCAGCGATCAAAAACATACCGATCGTTTCGGACTGGCGGCCGGACTGCCATCGAATCTCCGTATCCAACATCATCTTGATCTGCGTGAGGAATATAGAGAATTTCACGACGACAAAGCCAAACCCCATCACCGCAATACTCGTTCTGACCCAGGCAAGAAATGTCCGTTCATTTGCCAGGTGGTCATTCGTTCTATTTTCGTTCATCGATTTTTTATTTCAAAAATTAACAGCAAGCTACAACCCTCCCGCTCCACTATGTACTAAAGGATCACCGTTTTCGATTTTTCTGCCGAACGGATTGCCGCTTCAAGAATTTCAACTGTAGCAACATTGACTCGCAGGCCGTAAAGGTCGTTTTCCTCTAACACCAATGTACCTTTGACGACCGCATTTAAAACCGAAAAGGGGTCATCAAACGGCGCCGGGCGCGCAGCAAGCTCAATTGTTTGCCGCTCGCTTCCGTGCTTCAAACGCGTAGCGAGAGTGGTCGCATCCTCCGCAATGGCGTACCCTTTGGTACCATAAACTTCCATATCCTTTCTCGAAAAAGGCCAGTTCCAAGATGCCTGAATGACGCACTGCGCCCGGGGATATTGCAGAATAATGGTCGCCTCGTCGTCCACGTTTTTATAAATATGGGGCTTGTTCTGATGTACAACCGCTGTTACCGAGATTGGCCTCTCGCCTTTCATCAACCAAGTCATTAAATTCGCACCATAACATCCAAAGTCTACTAGGGCACCGGCTCCATTCTTTTGGGGGTCGGTAAGAATGTCAAAAAACTCATCGCTCACGCCAATCTCTTTAGGCCCCTCATGGCCGTCATTAACGACAACTCTTCGAAGATCACCCAACTGACCGTCCTCAAGCATGCTTTTTACTTGTTGATTGCTTTGGTACCACGATGTTTCAAAATTTGTCAAAACATGAATGTTATTTTTATTCGCTAATACTTCGATTTCCTTTGCATCGGCAAGCGTTGTTGCCAAGGGTTTTTCCACCATCACGTGGACTTTTCGAGGCGCACAGGCACGCACCACGGTGACATGATCGCTGATCGCCCCAAAGGCCGATACAGCGTCAGGTTTTACCTCCTTTAACATATCCTCGAGCGTGGAAAAGAAAAGTGACTTGTCAATATTATAGCGTTTGGCATACCGCTCGACCAAATCGGGGTTCTCCTCGAAGATCCCAACCAATTCAATATCACTTTTTTCCGCGCGATTAAATATCCAGTCAACATGTCCGTGGCTTAATCCAGCAACAGCGACTCTTAGTGGTGTCTGCGAAAAAGCACTACAAACAAATAGTGTCAGTATACAACTTAGTGCAATAGATTTCATAAGCAATAGTTTAATTAATTTTAAATTAGGTATTATTTTTTTGATTGCCTAATTGTTTCCAGTGATACTGTCATGTTTTGATTAATAATTTCATCAAATCGTTGAAACAGAAGGCTACGTGTTACGAACACAAATTTGCTTCATCATTCCAGACCAAGCATCGCAATCCTATCACCCAGCGTCAATTCTTTCATCCCCTGCTCGACAGCATCAAAACCCGCTTTACCAACACTTTTTAATACCGAACCATTGTCTAACAAATGAATTTCATCACAGCAATCTTTTAGCGTCGAAAAAATATGAGAACTAATAAGCACGATCTTGTTGAGGTCCTTGAGCCTGTGAATTACACCTGTCACAATAATATTGCTCTGAAGATCAAGTCCATTGAAAGGTTCGTCAAAAATAAAATAATCATTCTTTTGCAAAAGGATGCCGGTTATCGTTAGTTTTTTCCGCATGCCTGTCGAATAGTTCACAGCATATTCCTGAAGCGGTAGATCGAAGATGTTTTTTCCAGAAAAATTGGTTTCATTAACTTTTCTAGCGTGACAAAGCAGCCGAAGAGTATCTTCGGCTGTAATTTTCGAAAATAAATAAGGATCAGTACTCAGAAAACCCATGTGATCTTTAATACTGTTAAATTCCGACTCGACACTGCCTTCAAAGTTCTCAATGCCCGCAATACATTTAAAAAAGGTAGATTTACCTGCGCCATTGTTCCCGACAATCCCATGAACTTCCCCCCGATTGAAGGTGAAATTAATGTCTTTCAAGACTCGTTTTGCACCATAGCCTTTCGACAAGTTCCGAATTAAAATCATTTCAATATTGCTTTAAGATTCCCTCGTGATTTAACATAAAAATACAGAATAAACACGAGCACAGACGGAACAAAGATTACGCCCAGAAGAAACAGAATGGCGTCAGGTATTGGCAAGCTTCTCGGGAAATACACATACTTACTCAACAATGACGCTATCACAGTCAAACACCCAATCATTTGCACGATTGATAGTACCATATACTGATCGTAAAAAGCAACTGCCATGGCAATTAAAATTGGAAGAGTTAGAAACGTAGTATATAAGAGGTAAAATATAAAAAATCGTCCGATGATTCCACCTCGAATTTAAACCCAACGTACAAATGTTGCAAATATATTTTAACTTAGTACCAAGACAATTAACTACCAATATGTATCGACCTTTTCTATATCTACTGCTTATCGCATTGCCAACAATAACTTCCTGCACCGATCCAGCTGGTAAGTCGCAAAGACCTCGTGTTATTGTGAGTACTGACATTGGCGGTACGGATCCAGACGATAATCAATCTTTGATCCACTTGATGATGTATTCGGACAAGGTAGAAATCGAAGGAATTCTCTCCTCGCCCTATGGTAATGGCCGAAAGCAAGAAATACTTCGTATGATTGATATATATGAAAAAGACTATCCTCAATTAAAAAAACACAACGATAAACTTGCTTCCCCAGAACATTTACGCGCAGTGACTAAGCAAGGCGTTATAGACATAGCTCCCTACAAGGGTTATTCCGTATCAACCGAGGGCTCCAAGTGGATTATTTCACGAGCAAAACAAACAGACAAAGGGCCGCTCTGGATGCTCGTATGGGGTGGGCTTGAAGATTTAGCGCAGGCTCTGCATGATGAACCGGAAATTAAGAACTACTTGCGCGTTTTCTGGATCGGCGGTCCCAATAAGAAATGGAGCGTCAACTCCTATGACTATATCGCCACTCACCACGCGGACCTCTGGTTCGTTGAATCAAATGCAACGTATCGTGGTTGGTTTATGGAGGAGGCAAATACCGGTGGCCCGTTGAGTCAGGAAAACTATTATAAAAATCACATCAAAGGTCACGGTCATATGGGTGCAGATTTCTTTAATTATTACGATGGACAAATCAAAATGGGCGATACCCCGTCGCTAGGCTACCTGCTACATGGGCAACCCGAAGATCCGACAAAACCAAGCTGGGGCGGACGGCACACCCTTGTTAGTTACAGCTCAAAACACATTTTTAATCAGGGGTCTACCGGTACGGATACCGTCCCCACATACGGCGTGGTTGAATGGCAATTCAAAGGACCAACAAAGGTGATACCATCGGATAGCGCTTGTTTTGAAGTCGCTATTGAAGGCGACACTTTTCCAGGGTTCTATATCAAGGAAGGAATCTATGCCGTACGTTACAGCCCGAAAAAGGCAGGAACATTTCGGTACCGAACGCTAAGCGACATCGCCGAACTCGACGGTCTCGAAGGTGAATTTGTAAGCACCGCACCGTGGCCTGCAACTCCAAACAAAGATGACTATCCGTTGGGCGGTAATTGGTACAGCGACAGGACAGATTCGCGCTATTTTTTAGAAGGGCAACAAGGAGCTAAGACTCTATCGGTACACCGCGCAGAATACCTGTCCGACTGGGCTGCACGCTGGCACTGGCTAGGGGAACCATCCCGATAAATTAACATCTCCAAAAGCGTAAAATGATTACCCAAGGCTCGCGCATACAGATTTATCTACCACAGGAATTACTGTGTGCTAGATAAATCTAGTTTAATGGCCACCCCGCCTGCGATTCCCGATATCTAGTACACGCTTACAATGCTAATTTGTCGCTTCTTCTTGATATGCAAATTTTAAATAACGTCCCTGTGCACCATTGCTGGCTTGTAGGTGCAGACCAAAACGCGGGCTTCTATCCCACGGGGCAAGCCCGGCTAAGGAAAAATCGGACGGCTCGACGGCCGCGATCTCTCGCCACTCATCGTCTTCCGTATAGCGCACAAACGCTGCGCAAATATTGTCGGGCCTAACCTCGATCTTTAGCATTGCGGTACTCGGCGAATTTTCAAGAGACACTTCCCCAAGCACCTCATAATTCCCTTGGTGCACGCGCCATAAGATTGTTTTGTCCCCCTGAACACCGACGCCAATGGCGTTAATGTGATCGCCATAAATAACAAGGCCTTTCAACACCTCCACCGGCGAGGCATTTAAATCGATCTGGGTACTAAAACTGTATGTTGCCGCGCTAGGACGTAGCGTCAATGCGGCACCTACTTTATTTTCACTTCCTATTTCAGCCTTAACCACCAGCCCTTCTTCGCTCCTATTAAGCTGGGATGATGAATATTTGAAATCAGTTTGCCATAACAACTCGTGCGAATCTGGCGCACGGAAATCGACCTCAAACTTGCGAGTACGTGGCGCTTCGGGTGCGATAAATTCAAACGCAGGTACACCTGTGTCGGACCAAACTAGCTCCGCTAACAAACCCTGACGTCCGGTATTTATTTGGCTCGTTTTATTATAGCCGTGAAATAAATAGTAATCCTTCCCTTGGACATTGTGAACGAACGTACCGTGCCCCATGCATTTCCATCGCTGGTTTTCACCCAGAAGAACAGCTTCTCCGATTTGCGCATAAGGTCCTTCGATTGCTTTGCTACGTGCCGCTTGTACGCGGTAGTCGCAACCGGAGCCACAACATGCACCTAGTGAATAAAAAAGATAGTAGTAGCCGTCCTTTTTCACGAAGCTTTGCCCCTCAATACCCACACCTTGAGTATCTTTTAATAGGGTAAATGGCTGCCCAACAAGTGACATCCCATCGGGTGCCATTATACTAGCCAATATCTCGATCGGACGATCGTCTAAACCATATGCTTTCCAGGTCATATACAATTCTTCACCTTGCTTAACTACATAGGCATCAATACTCTCGGAGCCGTGGGCAACAACAATCCCGTGATCCACAAATCCACGATCGGGATATTTCGAGGTTGCAACACCGATACAGGATACTCCATCGGCTTTACGTTTGGCGGAATAATAAACATAATACAGCCCCCGATGATAAAAGTATTCGGGCGCCCAAAAGGATGATCCCGTCCACTCGGGGGCCTTCTCAAATAAAAATCCTTCTTGAGTCCATTCATTCAAGTCGTCCGAACTATAAATTGGGAAATGCGGTGCCCATTCGCTCGAAGTGCCAATGCTATAATATTTTCCGCCCGCCGCTATAACCGAAGGGTCTGCAAAATCACCAGGTATATGCGCGGTCTGTTGCGCTCTTAAAAGCGGCAACGGAGTAACCATTAATATAAAAAGAAATAAAAAAAGAGATTTAACGTTAAGTGTCATATGCAACAATTAGAATTTTGATTTATGAAGGTTATGTGGAGCGTAAGATACACTTTTTAGGCTTTATCTCCATCGCCATTAGGGCAGTATATTAATCCCATCAACGAGCTGCTCGACGCAGACGTCTGAAAAAAAACATTCTAAGGCCCCACTTTCCAGCGGCCAATCACCCATTCCGCTGTTATAGTCGTTGCATAAACGCGCGCTTTTTTCGGCGTTGCTGCGCCCGATAAATTCAATTCGTCACCTTCATAAGAAACAAATATGAACTATCCCAATGGCTCATCTACTCATCAATAATTCCAAAAAAGACAGTCTGAAATAGTCATCAGTAACCGCATTTTTCAATCGTAACAATTCTGTCACTTAAGCTATTAATCACTAAATTGCTTAGGCAAAGGAATCTGAATATCTTAAATTTAGACTATAAACCTACACTGAATATAAATGGATACCAGAAGAGAATTTCTTCGGAAAGCAATATTACTTTCCGGAAGCACAGGCTTAATCAATGTGATGCCTACGGCCATCCAAAAAGCTATGGCTATAAACCCCGCACCAGGCAGCACTTATCTTGACGCAGAGCATATCGTTATTTTAATGCAGGAGAATCGTTCATTCGATCATGCCCTCGGGAGCCTTTCGGGTGTTCGCGGTTTTAATGATCCGCGCGCAGTGGTCCTACCTAATAAAAAACCGGTTTGGTTTCAAACCGATGGGATGGGTAGAACTTACGCTCCGTTTCGCTTAAACATCAAAAACAGTAAAAGTACATGGACTGGCGATCTCCCGCATTCTAGGGCAAGTCAGGTCGACGCCTTTAACCAAGGGAAATATGATAAGTGGCTGCCTGCAAAAAAATCACGTCACGCCAAATACGCTGCCATGCCCCTCACATTGGGTCACTATACACGAGATGATTTACCATTCAATTTCGCTCTAGCTGATGCGTTCACGGTATGCGACCAAAACTTTTGCTCGGCGATGACTAGTACCACGCCAAACAGGTCTTTCTTCTGGACCGGAAAGATCACCAATATCGAAAACGATCTACAAAAAGCAAACATTCGGAATGAAGATTATTCATACGGCAAGCACACCTGGAAAACCTTTCCTGAATTATTAGAACAGAACGGCATCTCTTGGAGCTTCTATCAAAACGAACTCAGTGCGAACGGCGGGTTTTCGGGCGAAGAACGTTCCTGGCTGAGTAACTTCGGATGCAATCTATTGGAGTTTTTCGCCCCATACAATGTGAAGTTCCAAAACCGCTATATCGAAAGTCTTCAGAAACGGGTAAACACACTACCTGGAGAAATAAATACGCTGCAGCAAGAGAGCCCATCGAGCGAAGAGCGTGCACAAAAAGTACAAGCGGATATCCGTAACAAACAAAAAGCATTGGACGATGCTACGGGGCAGTTGAAGAAATGGAATAGGAAAAATTTTGAAAATTTACTTCCCTCGGAAAAAAATTTACATCAACGTGCCTTTGTCACCAATCAAGCGGATCCTAACTACCGCACGCTCGATAAACTTGCCTACAAAGACGGTGGAGTGGACCGCGAGCTCGCTATACCAAAAGGCGACTTGTTTCACCAGTTCCGCGCCGATGTTGAAAATGGATCACTACCAACAGTATCGTGGATGGCTGGTCCCCAAAACTTTTCCGATCACCCGAGTGCACCGTGGTATGGCGCGTGGTATGTCTCCCAAGTGATGGATATCTTAACGCAAAACCCCGAAGTTTGGAAGAAAACGATCGTCATTGTAACCTACGACGAGAACGACGGGTACTTCGACCATATCCCACCTTTTTCGATACCTGATAAAAACAAACCCGAAACTGGAAAAGTGTCCCCTTCGATCGACACGGAAGTTGAATATGTACGCCTGGCAAGCGAAGTGGCACAAGGGGTACCAGAAAAACAGGCACGCGAAGCCCCCGTCGGTCTTGGATTTCGCGTTCCCATGATTATTGCTTCTCCTTGGAGCCGCGGGGGGAAGGTCTGTTCACAGGTGTTCGATCACACCTCCACGCTACAATTTCTCGAACATTTTGTAAACAAGAAATACAATAAAAATATTCACCTTGACAATATCAGCGCATGGCGCCGCACAATTTGTGGAAACTTAACCTCAGCATTCACACCGTTTGACAAACAAGAAAAAACAATAGAATTCATTGATCGAGATGCTTTTATTCAGACAATATTCAGTGCTAAGTTTAAGGACGACCCCGGCAACTTTAAGATGATCGACAGCGATCAAATTGAACAGGCAAAACGCTCGGGATCTTTCAAGGAACTAATGTCGCAACAGGAATCTGGAAAAAGACCGTCATGCTCGCTTCCCTATGAGCTTCGAACTGACGGAGTCCTGCAAAAAGATCAAAACATATTTACCATCAAGTTTGCGGCTGACAATTCACTTTTCGGCGATAATGCCGCGGGGTCTCCATACACAGTATATGCGCCGGATTCCTATACGGATGAGGCGGGTAACTCCGAAGTTTGCCGTAACTGGTCTTTTGCAGTAACTGCGGGAGAAGAGCTAAACTATCAATGGCCACTTAAGGCATTTAAGAACAATAGCTATAAGCTGCACGTTCATGGACCGAACGGGTTTTATCGTGAATTTTCCGGTGATTCAAATGATCCCGGACTTACTGTAAGTCCCCGTATCGAGCGAAAATCACTCACCAAAGGTGCAACTGGAAATCTAGAAGTGTTATTAACGAACAACACGTCTCATGAGGTAAGTATAACACTCGCGGACTTGAGTTACGACACAGGCCTTTTGGATACTAAGACAATCCCGGCTGGAGAATCTCAAAAAGTAGTGATCAAACTTCAAGGGTCTCACGGATGGTATGATTTTGCTATTACCACAGCAGCTGAAGGGCCCTACCGGCAGCGTTTTGCTGGTCGTGTAGAAACGGGAAAAGAAAGCTACACCGATCCATTGATCAGTTAAACAAGCGTATATAGCAAATTCAACGTACTATACCGGTTATGTGTTTAAAACAAAACGTAACCGGTATATCACGTATAACTCGAAGCATAAATATGCGAATTTTAGTTCTTCGCTCCTAGCTGTACTAATTGTAAACTGCAAGGCACGTAAAAAAAAATAAACCTATGCATAAATATTTCCGTCACTTCGTTCTACCAGTCATCATGACCATTATAGGCTGCAATAATCTTCATGCACAACCCTACGTGCAGAATAAATTGCCGTTGCATCAAAAGCCATTCATGGAATTGCCATTGGGTTCGATTAAACCCAGCGGGTGGCTTATGGAAATGCTAGTGAGCCAAAGAAACGGTGCAACAGGCCAGCTGGACAAATTGTACCCTTTGGTTATGGGCGAGCGCAACGGCTGGCTGGGTGGCGATGGCGACCAATGGGAACGAGGGCCGTATTGGGTCGACGGGCTATTACCATTAGCCTATCTATTGGACGACGACACGTTGAAACAGAAAGCACAAAAGTGGGTAGAATGGGCCATTCAGAGTCAAACCAAAGAAGGATATTTCGGACCGGCGCAGGACTATGAATATGAGCCCGGTGTGCAGCGTGACAACGCACACGACTGGTGGCCGAAAATGGTTATGCTTAAAATATTGCAACAGTATTATTCCGCAACGGAGGACCCACGTATCGTCACTTTATTTACTAAGTATTTCGATTACCAGCTTAAAACGCTCGAAGAGAAGCCTCTTGGTCATTGGACCTTTTGGGCAGAATATCGTTCAGCGGACAATCTACAGGCAGTATACTGGCTTTATAATATCACTAAAAATCCGAAATTAATAGATCTAGCGGAATTATTACACGGACAGGCGTTTGATTTTACACAAAAGTTTATCGACAGAAATATGCTTGCCACCCACCGCAGTATCCATTGTGTAAACTTAGCACAAGGATTAAAAGAACCGGTAATTTACTATCAGCAAAACCGCGACCCGAAATACCTTTCGGCAGTAAAGCAAGGACTTTCCGACATCAAGTTATTTAATGGTCAGGCCCAGGGAATGTACGGCGGTGATGAAGCGCTGCATGGAAGCAACCCAACGCAAGGCTCAGAATTATGTTCAGCAGTTGAGCTCATGTTCTCGCTGGAAAAGATGCTGGAAATCACCGGCGATGTTGGGTTTGCGGAGCATCTTGAAAAAATAGCTTTCAACGCCTTGCCAACGCAGATATCCGATGATTTCATGCGCCGCCAATACTTCCAACAGGCAAACCAAGTACAGATCACTCGTCAAATGTACAATTTCGACGTGAATCATAGCGGTACAGATCTCGTTTTTGGATTACTGACAGGCTACCCCTGCTGTACCTCCAATATGCATCAAGGATGGCCTAAATTCACTCAAAACTTATATTACGCAACAGCCAACGAAGGGGTCGCTTCGATGATATTTGCGCCATCGAGCGTTGACGTAAAAGTTGGGAAAGAAGATAAATTTATTCATATCGAGCAAGAAACATTTTACCCGTTCGAAAATAAGATAAACCTCACCATTACGCACCAGGAAAAATCTATTGAATTTCCCTATCAAATTCGAATTCCCTCGTGGACTAAAGATGCTGTGATCCTTATTAACGGAAAGGCGTTCCAAAGCAGCCCGAAACCGGGGTCGATAATAGAAATTGTGCGTAAATGGAAGGACGGCGACGTGCTTTCGCTCACTTTCCCGATGGAATTCAATTATCGAACGTATCATGAGAGCTCTAGATCCATCGAGCGAGGCCCGTTGGTTTATGCGCTAGATATCCCGGGTGAGGAAAAGGAAGTGTTTCTAGAAGGCCAAGATAAAATTGAATTTGGAAACTCTTTTATCGAAGTACGGCCGAAGGCGGACTGGAATTATGGGTTGCCACTTTTTAATAAAGAGGAAATGAACACCCTATTTTCAGTTAAAAAGATCGCAAATCGAGACAAGCTAAACCCTTGGAACCGTGAAAATGCGCCCATAGAGCTTACCGCAAGCGCACGACAACTTCCCTTTTGGAATCTATATAACGGAATGGCTGGACCAATGCCGTCGGCAGATATGCATGGAGTGGATATTAACAAACTAAAAGAAGTTCAAGTGCGGCTCATACCGTATGGGTGCACTACACTCCGGATTTCACAATTTCCAATGATTAGAAAATGACATTAGTTTTGTTTACCCACACCTAGGCACAAGGGATTTTAAAAACAAAAAAGCAGCTATAAATCCGGATAAAAACGATACTTTTATTCCATGAAACATCTGTGCATATTATCATCAGCCGCTATCATTTTGGCGTTTTCATCTTGCGGAATAAGCAATGATAAAAACCAAACTAATGCAAGTTCAACACATTCGTCGGATACAGTCGTTCACGAGGACACATTGGAAAAAGGACTATTTGCTAAAATTTCCATAAACGATGTTGTCACCGCTGATGAACCGGTCGAATTAACCTTCACCGTGTACAACCGGGCAGACACCGCCCAGCGTTTTTGTAAATGGCATACCCCATTTGAACCATTTATAAGCAAATATTTGGAAATAAAATCAGCGAGCGGCGAAGAAGTTAATTACAAGGGCGCAATGGCCAAGCGAGTGATGCCGCCACCAGCCGATAGCTATATCGAAGTGAAGTCTAAAGACAGTGTTACAGCGCGCGTCGATCTATTAAAAGGATATGATTTTATCGATTCTGGAGAATATACCATTATTTACACGGGCCAGAACATGAGCGGCTTGATTGTGACCGACAGTGTTGCATTCACTTACAATGGCCGGCAACAGTAGACGACCACAAGTAAACACTTTAAAAGCCAAAATCAGGCATAGCACCTGTAAACTAACGTCTTACAGGTGTCCGTTATTTTTAGATCACCTGGATTTCACAAACAAAGATCATACATAGAAACTGAAGAGCGAGAAGGTATCAGATGTAATTGTACTTCAATTAACTTTTTGATTTTGGGCCGTTATGGATGCGACTATCAATACTCCACGGAAAATTATTGCACCCAGCTAACAGTAAACTCGCAAAGCTAGCCACAAATACCGAGTAGTTGAATGGTGCTCGAAAATGAAGAAAAAACATCATGCTCAACGCAAAAATTAACGTTAATGCGAAACTTCCCAGTGCCGCATAGCGAATTTTATAGCCAACCAATAGTAATATGCCTAAAACAAGCTCAAGAATGGTGGCTATAAAAGCAAAATATGATGCCATTTTTAGAGTAATATAGGGCATCAATTGATGGGTATAGACAACGAAAGCAGTCCAATCCCCCCATGCGACGTTAGGTTCTCCAGCTTCTCCAAAATAACCTATTCGATCAAGCACAGGTAGTAAAAATCCGATCCCTAATGCGAACCGAAGGAACAATTGTCCAATTGAATGAAAATTTTTCATTTGTTTTCCTTTTTAAATAGGTAAAAATACACCAGAAAGTGCCCGATATACATTCGTTACAATTCCTATCGGATTATCCAATATTTCCAAATCAATCAGCGGCTGTTTCTTCAAATCCATTTTCATCGGTTCCCCTTTCTCCCTGCAAGTAACTGATAATTTATGAATTATACTGTGCCTTCTAAAATAATAATAGCAATAAAAAATTGCAATTTTAAAAATAACACCTATATTAGTGTATTATTTAAATAGTACACTAATATGATAACTATTGAAACCTTAAATTTCAGCTACGGCAAAAACCGTCCATTATTTAAAAATATGGATATGCAGCTTCATAATGCTCACATTTATGGACTCCTCGGGAAAAATGGCGCGGGAAAATCTACATTATTAAAAAATATTGCAGGTTTGGTGTACCCACAAAGTGGACATATTTCCGTGTTAGGCCACGATCCGAGCAAGCGCGAAGTGTCGTTATTGCAGGATATTTGTTTTATTCCCGAGGAGTTCCATTTACCTTCCGTGAAATCCGAGAAATATATTAAAACCACCGCGGGCTTTTACCCTAATTTTGATCGGGCGTATTTCGAGGAGTTGATCCGGGAATTTGATATCCCGGACCAACAAAAATTAAGCGATATGAGCTATGGGCAAAAGAAGAAATATATTATCGCATTTGGATTGGCTACGAAGACAAAATTGGTCATTATGGACGAACCTACCAATGGGCTGGATATCCCTTCAAAGACCCAGTTCAGAAAGATCATGGCCTCTACAATTGATGAGGAACGTTGCGTCATTATTTCGACTCATCAGGTACGAGATCTCGATAATCTCATTGACGCCGTAATTGTCCTAGATGAGTATAAAATAGCACTGAATGCTTCTATCTTCGAACTAGCTGATCGGCTTATGTTCAAAAAAGTATCTGTGCTATCACCAGAGGTTTTGTACGCGGAACAAACAATGGGCGGATATTCGGCTATACTTCCCAATACAACTGGTGAACAATCGAAGGTCGATCTAGAATTACTATTTAACGCGCTGTTACAACAAAAATTAGAATTTGCTAACGTATTAAAACCCATAAATCATGAATAACACGTTTGTTTTTAGCCGACTTGTTCGTTTAATCAATAGGCAGTGGATAGGGTTTGGAAAAATTTACCTGATGGCCTTAGGTATAATTGCTGGGATATTTGTGGCATTTTTCAGCTTTCGAATTTATCAGGTCGCCCAATCACAAAATCTGGAGGATATCAGCACAATATTTTCATTCCGACCGTACCTATTTACTGTTATTGGGATGGCCTTCCTCTCGATTGTTTCTAGCTCCTACTTTTCTGTTCTGGGACAAAAATCGAAAGCTATAACCGAAATCCTCATTCCCGCGTCGCGAACCGAGAAATTTATTTCGGCGCTTTTTTATACGGCGCTACTGACCACAGTTTCGTATGTGTTATTATTCTACATTATCGATTTCAGTTTTGTATCATATGTACGTAGCCGTTTCGAAGCGTCACCAGTGTTCATCTCACCAGACACGGACAAAGGCTTCAACCTTAATCGATTGAACTACTTCTTTCAGATTCCGCTGGCGGACGAAATATACTGGTTGTTATTTTTACCATTCTTATCTAGTGCCGTGTTTCTACTCGGGTCGATTTATTTTAACAACTTTCAATTCATAAAAACTGCTATTATTATTGTGGTCTACGGTGCGCTCTATGCTATATTTATGGTTAAAATTATGGAATGGTATACAAGCGACACCGTATCGATCGTTACCGATAGTGGCGCTTTTTTTAATCAGGAATCAAACATTATAAAATCGTTTTGTACTGTCGGCATTTTAGTGACACTGCTGATATGGGGTATCTCATTTCTCCGACTAAAAGAAAAGGAAGTATAGCATGGAATTTAATTCAAATAAAGCAATCTACCTACAGATCGTCGAGCATGTATGCGAGAAAATAATGCTTAATGTCTGGATATTAGAAGAAAAGATACCATCCGTCCGCGAACTCGCGATACATCTTGAGGTAAATCCAAACACAGTGATGCGAGCTTACGATTTCTTACAACAAAAAGAAGTCATCTATAACAAACGCGGAATAGGCTTTTTTATCTCGCACGAGGCTATGAAAGCAGTGAAATTGTACAAAAAAGCAATCTTTTTGGAAGAAGAATTACCGCAGGTACTTCGTAATATATACCTATTGAATATTAGCTTGGACGAATTGAAAGATCGTTATCAAGAATTTGTAGATCAAAACTTTAACCCTAATCAGCATGAAAACGAGCAGTAAATTATTAATCATATTGGGAATTGCCCTATTTATTCTTCCAGTAGGTGGAATGGTTTATTATGCAAAAATAAGTCGTGTCAATACAAGTCAGTTTTCCGCTGCACTCGAGCTTGAGGAGCGAAATATTAATACAAAAGATCGATTCTTAGTTAGTAGAGAAGTGAAACTCTTCAATAAGGTCATTATTCAAGGCACAAACAATTTATACACCAAAATATCGATCGTCCAATCAGATCAGCCCAAGGTTAAATTCGCCAAGAATACGGAATCGCTATTCAGGACATCAGTTGATGCCTCCGGAACGTTATCTATAGCTGTTGACTCAGTCCAGGGATATCAGTATTCCGCGATATACGTCTTTGTTCCCCATATCGACTCCCTTTCTTTAGAGCAGCTCCAGGTTTCGGAATTTGACACGAATTTCGAGAACATGAATATCTACGCCTCAAACATCAACAATCAATTTAATTTCGGGGAGAATAGCAGCTTAAAATCGTTACAACTTACTATTCATGATTCCAGAATTAGTATCGGAAGTTCGAACCAGGTCAATTCGTTTTTGAAGGATCTTCAGAACTTCGACATTAACGTTAATAATAGTGCAATTTCCATCGGTCCCTCAAGTTACAACACCATGCATGTTGATCTAAAAAATTCGAGTCTCAATTTTATAATTGAAAAGCGAGGTGATGAAGCTAATGTCACCAGTGTCAAAGATCTTCAAATTAACAGCCACGGTACCTCGAGAATCGTGATACCGGAGCACGCTGTGGAAATTGGCAAATTAACTGGCTCCTTGTCCGATAGCACAACAATAGATCTGCCATATTATAAAACAAAAAGCCTTTTCAATCAATAAATGTTTCGTTTATCTGGCACCATAAATGCTCATTTAATTGTTAGATTCTGTACTTTTCAGCTTATCTTTAAATGATTATGCCTAACCTCCCTTGCGCCATACTACAAGACGACCTTAAAATATTGATCTGCCAGCGGCCCGCTACGATGAGTCGACCGCTGAAATAGTAATTTCCTGGCGGCAAGATAGGACCGGGCGAATCTAAAACCGACTGTCTTCAGGGAAATTCGGGAGGAATTGGGCATACAGATTGAACTTGGTAGAGAATAAACTCGGGTCGAACATCGGTATACTGATTTTAAAATATGTCTCTACCCGTTCCAATGATCGATAATATCAGGGGTGCATCAACCGCTCGTGCATGTGCAAGTTCGCTGGGTGACACCCGATTAATTACTACATTATGATGGGCGGACGCGGATAACCCCACCGTTAAAGAATATATTTCCGCGAACCATTTGATCGGATGGCTACCGGGCGCTTTAATTTCCATAATTTGTCAATAAGGATGTCGATTATGCAATCTTAAGACAATATTATCGGATCTTTAATCGGAACAAAATATTAGAATTGAACGAGAAACCGCTAAATAGCCGGTCACCACATCAAATTAATATACGCATGCACATACAAGAAATAATATTAGCAGCAGCAATAATCTTGTCGGCCTTAATGTCGGGATTCTTTTTTGCATATACTTTTTCAGTTAATCGCGGCCTTCACAAACTGCAAGACAAAGCATATCTATCCGCAATGCAAAATATCAACAGAGCGGTTTTAAATCCTGTATTCTACATCTGTTTTTTGGGAACGTTAATTCTTCTCATTATCGCCTCGCTCATGTATTTTGACCCTCGATCACCTAAATTTTATTTGATATTTACCGCATGTGTCGGTTACGCCGTGGGTGTATTTTTCATTACAGGCGCCCGAAACGTGCCCTTGAACAATCAGCTGGATACATTTGATATTGCGAATGCGTCCGAAACATCGCTAAAAAACATACGACGTAGCTATGAACGTCCGTGGAATACTTGGAATGTAAATCGTCAGCAAAAAGTGGACATGATAATTTAGAATCTTAAGGAGTGTTTT
>NZ_FUKU01000062.1 GCF_900163865.1 Sphingobacterium sp. JB170 | reverse complement strand
GCGACCAAAGAAAAGATTCTGTGTTATAAACCAAATATATTTTTTAAAAATGATAGAAATTTAGTAACTATTCAGGTATCTAGTTTTTAGCTATTGTTATGAATGTGTTTAGGATATTCTGGTTGTTTTTAATGCATGTATCTATTATGGATCTTATTATTGCATATATGTTTGCTCCTGTGAATGATTTAAACATTCCAGATATCTTTTGTTTTACTTTTACATTTCTGATGGCCTGTTCGGATGCATTATTGTCGGCAGGAACATCGTATTGATACAAGAAGGTCAGCATATGATCCCTGTATTTAAGTATCCTTTTTTGAAAGGTTATCACATCGGGATACACAGGCTCTATAACTTGCATGCAGAGCTCATTGAGTATGGCTTCGATTTCAGACCGTTCTTTTATTGGATTATCATATTGCTCGGGTCGCAGTATTTTCTTGAGTTCCAGGGCCTGCATAAATAGTTGGAAAACCTTGCTGGTCCATGTACAATTGTACTTTTCTTTAAAATAGTTAAGTTCCCTTAACAGGTGAGCTATACATAACTGATGCCCTTGGGCAGTTGTTTTGAGGTGGCTGGACCAGCAGTCGTGAACCAATATGGCATTTGGAAATCCAAGAGGAAAATGATCAATAACAGTTTGATATGCTCTATTGGTAGCAGCTACGATGTAGGTAGCCAATTTACATTGCCAGGTCCAGAACCAATTTTTATCGCCATTGATTTTCATTCCTGTTTCATCGGCACCCACAACGCTGGCTTCCATCACTTTGGTTTTGATCAATTTATAGGCCGGTAATGCTTTATTAGCAAAGCGTTCCAGCATATTGCAGACCGTACCCTGGCTGATGGGCATGTTATAAAGCGTGCTGAAATGTTCGGCGATACGTGCTACTGGCATATACTGACGGGTGTGCAGATAAGCGACCTGTGCATGGGCATTAGGTCCATAACTGATAGGAGCATTTACACCACTAGGAAAGCTGGCACGGGTCGTATGTCCGCAGCTGCAACTTTTCGCAAATATGCGATGTTCGGTAAAGCTAGGGATCACAGCAGGTATATCAATAACTTGACGTCGATTCAACAGTTCACCTTGAAAAGCACCCAGACCAAGTCCACAGCAATTGCAGAATTGTGGCTCATGGTCTTCAATAACATCTGGAGTGGTAGACATCAGAAGAGTACTTCCGTTATGACCTTTTTGAGCTCCTGGTTTCTTTCCACTGGGATTACGCAAACTATTGGTTTTCTTGAGCGGACGGTTTTCATCCTTAGAAGGGGGGATCGAGCTGTTGCCACTATTCTTTTTGGGAGCACTTAATAAACGGTTCTGCTCCAAAAGAGTGCCAATGGTAGCATTCAGATCCGTGATTGTAAGATTAAGGTCTTCGATTATCTGGTTAAATGATACCTGCATCGAAGCGATAATCTGACGCATAGATTCTATTTCAAGGGCCTTGGATGACTCGGCTGAAAGACGTGCCGCTGATTCCTTTTCGAGTAAATCAATTAGTACTAAAAACTTATCGTTGTCCATTACAAGAGCTTTCCTTTTTTACAAAAAACAGGATTTTAAGAAAATAATCCTAGAAATATAATAGAAAGTTATACAGTCAAATGTGGATAAAAACAAGACATTTTTAGAAAAATCAAAATATGAAATAAACAACCTGAGTAGTTACGAAATTTAATACTATCTCTTCTCTAATTCTCGCTATATATTATTTAAAAATAACAGTTGATGTTCTAATTCTTTATTACTGTGTGAAATTGAGCATAAATTTATACATTTGCCAAATGAAAAATTTATCATTCATATTAGCATTAATGGTCTTGGTCTTATCGATCTTGCCAGGCTTTATGGAAGATAAATGCTTTGACGTCATACATCAAACAACAAATAGTCAGGAAGAAGATAGCGACGGTTGCGGTATGGAATGTTGCTCGCCTTTTTCTAAATGCAATACCTGTACTGGATTTGTAATTACTTCTTTTTATGCTTTAACATCCAATTATGTCCAACAACCTAAAAAGAAATTAGGTGTAATAACTGCGTCAGCTGTTTCAGACTTCTTCTCTTCCATTTGGCAACCGCCTAAGATTAATTAATGTTTTTAGTGTCTTCGGCACAATAACAAATTGCGGTGCTACAAACCGTCAATTCTTATTTTTCAAACATTAATAATTTTTCATATAATGAAAAAAATACTCTTTATGTCATTTTTTATGACACTAAATCTCTGTGTATTTGCACAAAACAATTTAAATGCTGTTATTAGAAACAGTGAAAACAAAGATCCTTTGATTGGTGTGACGGCATCTATAAAAGGAACCTCGCTTGCAGCGACATCCAACGAAAATGGTCAAATCATAATAGTAAATGTTCCTGACGGTGTACAGGAAATACATTTTAGTTACGTAGGCTTTAATGAACGTATTGATACATTGGAATTTCCATTAAAGGACACCAGCGTTATTGAAATCTTACTCAAAGAAAGTTCAGAGGAGTTAGAGGAAGTGGTTATATCTTCTACAAGAAGTACAAGGAGCATACAAAATATTCCTACCCGCATTGAATTTATCGGAAGTGAAGAATTGGGCGAAAAAGGCAATATGAAACCTGGGGATATTCGTATGCTCTTGGCGGAAAGTACAGGTATTCACGTACAAACCACTTCGCCCACAAGTGCCAATGCAAGTATCCGTATTCAAGGACTTGACGGAAGATATACGCAAATCTTGAAAGACGGCTTTCCTATTTTTTCGGGTGCTTCAAGCGGATTAGGTTTGTTGCAAATTCCACCGCTTGACTTAAAGCAGGTTGAAGTTATCAAAGGTTCTACATCTACGCTGTATGGTGGTGGAGCAATAGCAGGTTTGGTAAACCTGATTTCCAAGACACCAACGGAAGAAAGGGATTTGCGTTTTCATTTAAACGGAACATCAGGTGGAGGTTTAGACATCAACGGTTTTTACGGACAGAAGTTTAAGAAAATCGGAACAACCATATTTGCTTCGCATAATAGAAACGGAGCTTACGACCCTGCAAAAATTGGTTTTTCTGCCATTCCAAAATTTGAACGTTTTGTACTGAACCCTAAATTGTTTGTTTATTTCAATGATAAAACAAAAATGAATTTCGGTGTCAATACAACTATCGAAAACCGTTTGGGAGGTGATATGCTTTACATCAAAGGTAAAGGAGATAACACACATCAATATTTCGAGAAAAATAAAACACAACGCTATTCCACACAATTTGTTTTCGACCACTTAATTGATGAAAAAAGTTCTTTTCAAATTAAAAATAGCGTGAGTTATTTTAACCGAAATACAACAATTCCCAACTATCAGTTTGAGGGAACACAAACCGCAACTTTTACAGAAGCAAATTATACCAACAGTACAGAAAAATCGGAATGGGTAGCAGGGGTCAATATTTGGACAGACAATTTTAAAGAAAAGCAGATTACTGCATTTCCGTTGAGGGATTACAGCCAAAACACATTCGGAGCTTTCGTTCAAAATTCTTTTAAGGCTACTGATTGGCTTCAATTAGAAGCGGGTTTAAGAACGGATTACGTGATAGATTACGGAGCTGTATTTTTGCCAAGAGTATCTGCATTGTTTAAGATTGCAAACGGATTGACTTCACGTATTGGAGGTGGATTTGGGTATAAAACACCAACCATTTTTACAGAAGAAAGCGAACGCCTACAATATCAAAATGTAATGCCTATTGACAATAAAATCAATAAATTGGAAAAAAGTTATGGAGCAAATGCAGACATCAATTACCGCACCTACATTGGGGAAGATTGGTCATTTAGCATAAACCAATTGTTCTTTTACACCTATCTGGATAATCCCTTGTTACTTGAAAACCCCTCTGCAAATCTGTATCAGTTCGTTAATTCTCCAGGTTATATTCATACTAAAGGAACAGAAACCAATATTAAAATTGGTTACGATGACCTGAAATTATTTTTGGGATACACTTATACAGATGCTCGATTAAACCAAAATGGAATGACTGTAGAAAGCCCGTTAACGCCAAAGCACCGCATTAATTCCATCCTGATGTATGAAATAGAAGACAAATGGAAAGTTGGTCTGGAAGCCTATTATTTCAGTCCTCAAAAACTGAATAATGGAACTACGGGCAAAGGTTACTTTATTACCGGGTTTATGGCTGAAAAGATTTGGGAAAGATTTTCTCTGTACATCAACTTTGAAAACTTCCTTGACACCCGACAAACACGCTTTGGTAGCATTTATACAGGAACAATAACCAATCCGGTTTTTAAAGACATTTATGCACCTTTGGACGGATTTGTGATTAACGGAGGAATAAAATTCAAGCTTTAAAACAAATGGAAAAAACCATATTCAATATAACTAAAATGGATTGCCCAAGCGAGGAGCAATTAATCCGTATGAAACTGCAAGACTTTGATACGGTAAAAGGATTGGAATTTGATATAGCCAATAGAAAATTGGACGTTTATCACAATGGAAACCCAGAGCCAATTTTTTTGGCTTTGGGAACACTGAACCTAAATACGACATTGGTTTCAACTGAAAAAAGCAATTTTGTTGTTGAAACAGATACAAGCAACAAGCAACGGAAATTACTTTGGATCGTGTTGATTATCAATTTCCTGTTTTTTGGACTGGAAATGTTGTTCGGTATTTTTTCAGGTTCAATGGGATTGATAGCCGATAGCTTGGATATGCTTGCAGACAGTGTCGTTTACGCATTGGCATTAATCGCTGTTGGTGGAACAATCGCCCTAAAAAACAACATCGCCAGATTTGCAGGATACTTCCAAGTCTTACTTGCTATTGTAGGTTTCGTTGAAGTGATCAGACGTTTTATGGGAATTGAAGCTATGCCCGATTTCAAAACAATGATTGTCGTTTCAGTTTTAGCATTGATTGCAAACGTATTTTGCCTTTATCTCTTACAAAAGAACAAAAGTAAAGAAGCGCATATGCAGGCTTCGATGATATTCACATCAAATGATGTCATTATCAATTCGGGAGTTATTGTTGCTGGTCTTTTAGTTAATTGGCTCAATTCAAGTTATCCCGATCTTATTATTGGAGCGCTTGTATTCCTAATTGTGGCAAAAGGTGCGTATCGCATTCTAAAACTTGCAAAATAATAATGAAGGTTAACAGAATTGTTCGTGAGAAAGCATAACACTGCGGATGAATTTCTTACTGAGAATTCATCTTGTTTTGCATATTTATTATTGGGTAGCATATAAAACAGCTACCCTTTTTTCATTTTATTACATGGTTATTGTTTCTGTTGTAGTACTCTGATTGTGATAATTTGGGCAATAAGACGTATTTGATTTCCATAGGATATACGTTAGCTCCAGAAGCTTTCTTTGAATGGCAACAATTGCTTTCATTTTAATGCCATGCCTTGAAGCCAATCTTAAGAAAATACATTTGAAGTTTTCATCGGTTCTGATTGCAGCCAATGCGGGGAAGTGCATTACTTTCCTTAAATTCCGATTACCCCGCTTGGATATTCGGGGTTTAGATTTCACAGAAGTTCCAGATGTTTTTTCCCTTACATCCAATCCAGCATAGCTTACCAACTGTCTTTTATTTTTTATTAATTCAAATCCGTTGGTTTCAGCGATAATGGTGACAGCAGTCAGATTTCCTATTCCTGGTATAGAAGTTATTACTTTCATCTTTTTAGCTATAGCTTCATCTCCTTTGATAAGTGCAGCAATTTCCTCCATTATTTCCTTTTCCTGCTTATCAATCATGGCAATTCTTTTCTTGGTACGTTTTATTGATTTTTCGCTAGATGTTGCAGAAGTACGCTCAGCATGTAGCTGATTTTTTAACATAGTCCGTTCCTGTACCAGTTGTTCTCGTTCTCGACAAAGCTGTCTCAAATCATTGAATATTTTTAATGGAGGTTGCCATACTTCTAATTGCCTTTCCAAGCCAAATCTTGCAATGGCTTGTGAAGCACTCTTGTCGGTAATAGTTTTTATGTCAAGTGTCCTTACATAATTACTGATTTTGTTTGGTAAAACGATACTAACTTGTTTTTGATTAGTGCAAAGGTAATAAGCTAAGGATTCATGGTAAACTCCGGTAGCTTCCATCACATACCGTACCTCTACATTAGTTAATGTTTGCTTATTTACCCATGATACAAGACTGGAAAATCCTTTTTGTGTGTTGGGAAATACTTTATAGGCATAAACTTCTATGCTTATCTGTTGATCCATTCGACCAAGCGATACAACTAATTCATTTTGTGCGACATCAATTCCTACTGTCTGTTTTAATAATACCTTCATCTTATCTGGTTTAGGTAAGTGATAACCTTTCTACATCTTTTCTCCTGAATGGATATACTGGCTATACAACCCAATGTTTGTGGGTGAATTCCTTACATTCTGTTCAGATTCTAAAAGGTAAAAGAAGAGGAGGCAGTTTCTTTTCTTGAATATACTATTAAGCTATTTAAAGCAAAATCTGCTCTCACTCTTCCTCACTTAGATTATATTATACAAACATAGGAGGTAAAAGAAGAAGAGGCAGTTTCTTCGCTTGAAAATACTATTAAGCTCTTTAAAGCAAAATCTATCTCACTTTTCCTCACTTAGATTATATTATACAAACATAGGAGAAGCAAAAGAACGTC
>NZ_FUKU01000065.1 GCF_900163865.1 Sphingobacterium sp. JB170 | reverse complement strand
GTAAGCATCCGGTTATCCCCCTGTATGACTAGAGAGTTTTGCTTTTTACTTTTGCTATTCACATTAAAAGAAATTAGAAATGGTAAAAAGTAATCTTTGGGATCGGATGCATCGGCATTATCTTGCTTGGCAGTCCAGTGGGCTTAGCCAGCGTGCCTATAGCAAGCAAAGCGGTTTGCATCAGGCACAATTCAATTATTGGGTAGTCAAGTTCCGTAGCGGGCAGCGCTCCACGGTCAAGGAACAGTCGGGTTTTGCTCCGGTGGTTATTACCCCTAACAGCAACACCCCGGTTTTTGAAATTCACCATAGTAATGGTCACCGACTCAGTTTTTATGAAGTCCTCGATGCATCGTTCATCAAATCGCTGCTATAATGCTTTCACTTTCCGCTGGATTTCAGTATTACCTTTACCGTGGTGTTACGGATTTTCGCTGTGGTATGGACTCCCTGAGCGGGTTAGTACGCAGGGAACTTGCACAGGATCCCCTGAATGGTGCTATTTATATTTTCTTCAACCGATCGCGCAGCCAGGTAAAACTTCTTCATTTTGAAGGTGATGGTTTCTCACTGTATCACAAACGTTTGGAGCGGGGTACTTTTGAGCTCCCTTCCGGCAACCCAGGCGAAGATCTTCGTATCAGCAGTGACTGCCTGCAATTAATCCTGCAGGGCATCCAGCTACAAAGTGTCCGGCGGCGCAAGCGCTATGCTTTGCATTCCGCATGCTGAATGCAAAGCATAGCAGGTCAGGGTATCGGGCTTCGTATGTTTTATCTACTGTAAAGTTAGTGGATCATTTTTATGGTGTTATCCACATTTGAGGCTCTAAAAGGTTAGTAAAAAGATCCTTTATTATAAGGCTACTACCTGCTTAAAGGTTATTTTTGTGCTGTGGGAATCATCGATTACAAAGCGCTTTATGAAGCCAGCCTGCGAGAAAATGCAGCACTGGAAGAAGAAAAGATTGCCTTGGAAAAAGCGGGCATGGACTTGGAAGAATCGCATGCTTTAGACCGAGCTTCTTGGGCCAAGGAGAAGGCAGTTTTGGAAGAAGAAAGGTCGGTATTGATCGCTGATTTGAATAACCTCCGCCGTCAAATTTTTGGTATCCGTTCGGATAAGCAGGTAAAATTAGGTGTGGCGGGACAATTAGACCTGTTTAACCTAAAAGCGCCAGCGCCATTGATTGAACAGGTCGGCAAGGAACTGCAAGAAGCGATTAAAAAGCAACAGGACAAAGCACATAAAGCGCCAAGGAAGCCCAAACGGATGTCACTTCCTGAGCACATAGAGCGTAAAGAAGTGGTTATTGACCCTAAGGGGGATTTGTCAGACTATAAAGTAATCGGTAGTGATTGCTGCGAGGTGTTGGTGATTGAACCCCTGAAAATGTGGGTTAAGCACATTGTCCGCCGTAAATGGGCACTTAAGAATAGTATGGATATCCACAAAACGGGTATCATCATAGCGCCGGCACCTTCCCGTACGGTAAAAAGTGGCCTGTTTGATGAGTCTGTACTGGCCTTCTTACTGGTAAGTAAATATACATACCATTTACCGCTGCACCGGATCAAGCAGATGTTTACCCGTGAGAAAATCCCAATCTCATCTTCTACACTCTCGGACAATGTAGCTGCAACAATCCGGGCACTGGAACCAATCTATAGAGCTTTAATAAGGGAAACCTTAGCAGCGAAGTACCTTCAGTCTGACGAAACCACCTATAAAGTGCTGCGATCGGGGACAAAAGGGAAATGCCACAACGGATATATGTGGGCCTTTCATTCACCCCCTGACGGATTACTCTTTTTCAAATACTGTGAAAGCAGGGCGCATATTCATCCCAAAAAAATGTTGGAAAACTTTCAAGGGGTTCTTCAATCCGATGCTTATGCTGGATACAGTAAGGCATTGTCCGGTAACCCGGATATTAAGCACTTATTCTGCCTAGCGCATCTACGACGGAAGTTCGATGAAAGTGCGGGCAATGATCTTGCGCGCGCCAAGACTGCCATTGATTATATAGCGTCGATGTATGCCATTGAGAAAGTAATCCGGGAAACCCAGCCCGCAATGGCTGAGGATAAAATTGTCTTCCTGAGAAATAAGGAAGTATTGCCGATCATGGATAAGATGAAGGGTTGGATGGAGCAGGAATACCCCAAAATATTGCCCAAAAGCCCTATTGGGAAAGCATTGGCTTACGGCTTGAAGATCTGGAAGAACATGTACACATACCTGCTCCACGGAGACCTTATGCTGGATAATAATGAAATCGAAAATGCCATGCGGCCAATTGCCCTCTCACGCAAGAACAGCCTCTTTAGTGGTACACATCAAACGGCTCAGGATGCCGCGATGATCTTCTCCCTTTTTGAAACCTGTAAACGGCATAATGTCGACACTCAAAACTGGTTAACCGATGTCCTCTACAAAATTAACGATCCTGATTTTGAAGGATCATATAGCGACTTGATGCCACATAGGTGGAAAAATACCCCGTAAATCCCCGTTTGAGGGTATTCACCGGATGCTTAC
>NZ_FUKU01000066.1 GCF_900163865.1 Sphingobacterium sp. JB170 | reverse complement strand
GCCGGGTGGTGTGAGAGGACAGATAGGGAAATAATCCCTATCTTCCTACTCGATTATTATAGATCAAAACGCGGGTATACGAATATCGTGTAACCGTGTATTGCCGTGTTTTGATATTAAGTGCTTAATTAAACCAGTTCAGCACATCATCTTTAGCGGGCATACTAACCTCAAGTTTGAGTTTTTTGCGCATACCTCCCAAATCGTTAAATACCTTATTTGGATTGGCTGCTTTTAATTCCTCGATCGTGTTAAAGCCCATTTTTTGTAGTACTGGTACCCATTCTGCTGGTATTCCTTCAGCGAGATAATCTTCAATGCTCGCGGCTTGTACGATTTTTTCTGGTCGCATTTGCGGAAAGAACAGAACTTCCTGAATCGAAGCATTGTCGGTTAAATACATCGTAAGTCGGTCCATCCCGATACCTAATCCTGAGGTAGGTGGCATCCCGTATTCTAAAGCGCGCAAAAAGTCTTGATCAATAAACATTGCTTCGTCGTCTCCTTTTTCCGAAAGAGCGAGTTGTTCTTCGAACCGCTCGCGTTGATCGATTGGGTCGTTTAGCTCGGAGTATGCGTTAGCAATCTCTTTACCACAAACCATAAGTTCAAATCGTTCAGTTAATTCTGGATTGTCTCTATGTTTTTTGGTTAGAGGGGACATAGAAACGGGGTAATCTGTGATGAACGTCGGTTGGATGTAGTTTCCTTCACATTTTTCACCAAATATCTCATCAATTAATTTCCCTTTACCCATAGTCTGGTTAACGGCAATTCCCATTCCTAACGCGGCTTCTCGGATTTCCTCCTCGCTTTTTTCGGAAATATCAAACCCGGTAAAATCGAGTATGGATTGTGCCATCGTTACACGTTTATATGGTGCACGGAAGTCAATTTCATGTTCACCAAATTTTGTTTTGGTGGTGCCATTTACTTGGATCGCACAATGCTCTAACAGTTTTTCTGTGAAATTCATCATCCAGTTGTAGTCTTTATAGGCTACGTAAATTTCCATAACGGTAAATTCTGGATTATGCGTTCTATCCATCCCTTCGTTACGGAAGTTCTTGGAAAATTCATATACACCTTCAAACCCACCAACGATTAGACGCTTTAGGTAAAGCTCGTTCGCAATACGCAAGTATAGCGGAATGTCGAGTGCGTTATGGTGTGTAGTGAACGGCCGGGCAGCTGCTCCACCAGGGATGGACTGTAATACCGGTGTCTCTACTTCCATGTAACCTGCGTTGTTGAAGAAACCACGCATTGCGGTGAATAATTTAGTGCGTTTGACGAAGGTGTCCCGGTGTTGTGGGTTGACAATAAGGTCAACATAGCGCATACGGTAGCGCTGCTCTGGATCGGTAAATGCGTCGAAAGTCTTGCCGTCCGCTTCTTTAACAATCGGTAAGGGGCGCAGTGATTTAGTTAGAATCGTTAATTTTTCGACGTGAATCGAGATTTCACCCGTTTGAGTCGTAAAAACGTATCCCTCAATACCAACAATATCTCCAATGTCTAAAAGCTTTTTGAAAACGGTATTGTAAAGCGTTTTATCTTCTCCAGGACATAGATCATCACGCTTTAGGTACGCCTGAATACGTCCACTTGAGTCTTGCAACTCCATAAAGGAAGCGCTACCCATTACTCGGCGCGACATTATCCTTCCTGCAAAGCGGATACTCTTATAATTAATGTTATCTTTTTCGTAATTTTCTAAAATGTCAGCAGCAGAAACATTTACTTTAAACTCGTCTGCCGGAAAAGGGTTGATACCCAAGTCGATAATGGCTTGAAGATTCTGTCTGCGTTGTTGTTCCTGTTCGGATAATACAGTACTCATGTTGTTGTAATGTGCTAAATTTGAATGCAAAAGTAGCAAAAAAAAAGGATGATGCACCCGGTTATAACTAAAAATCGGCCGATCGGGTGGGGTAAAGTACATCGGACGAAAAGTTTGATTACGAGTATTTTCTTTTTTGTCGAGTTTGCCCCCTCGGTAGCACGCATATTTGAATCTGTAAGTGGCACGTTTTAAGAGGTTTATTTGGTAAGTAATAATGAAAATACTACCTTTGCATTTAATAACTGCGGGGTGTAGGCATGAACGTGAAAACTGTTGATAATTATTCTTTTGTTTTTTTTAAAGAATAGATTATCTTTGCACCTCAATTGTTGAGTAGAACATTACGTAATCATAAGAATAAAATGAAAAAAGATTTACATCCATCAAACTACAGATTAGTTGTCTTTAAAGATATGTCTAACGACTACGCTTTCGTAACTAAGTCGTGTGTAGATACAAAAGAATCAATTACTTGGGAAGATGGTAATGAATATCCACTAGTAAAATTAGAGATTTCACATACATCACACCCTTTTTATACGGGTAAAATGAAACTTGTTGATACGGCAGGTCGTATCGATAAATTCCGTAGCCGTTACAACAAAAAGTAATATTGCTGCGTAATAAGTAGACAAAAAATCCCGATAAGTGCACTTATCGGGATTTTTTATTGTATTTTTATTCAGGCCTATGTTAGAAATTGTATTACATGATCGCGCTGCATGGCGTAAACATTTTTTACCCTTGGTTTTTACCCGTCCAGTAGGTGAGTTGCGCGTCGGGATTCTGACATTTCGAGAGAAGTGGCAGCTCATATTCGGAAGCCAGATCACTTTTTATACCGAGCAATATTTACAAAGCCGATTCCCGTCACCACCCTTAAGCACGCAGTATTTGGTTATCGCAGCAAACATCTTTCCAAATAAGCAACTGATCGAGGCGCTTTCTACGTTGCCCGATGAAACCGTTTTGGAGAAAAATGGACATTGGCTCGCGTATAGAACTGCGCATCGTAGTGATGACCCTTATAGGTATACAATCGATAGGATACAATATGGGGGCGATTTTGATAAACTTTCAACGTTAACGGATATCTTTATACACAACCGTTTGCAGATTGAGCTTGACTATACGTTGCTTATTTCGGGAAAAGAGTCCTCGCCATTGGATCGTTCAAATTTCGTTCACGGCGATCAGTTATTTGTCGGTAAACATGTCGAAGCGTTGGCCAGTACCTTTAATACCGTTAACGGGCCAATCTTCATTGACGACCACGCGGTAATTGAACAAGGGTGCCACATTAAAGGCCCCGTTGCTATTGGTTCGGGGTCGCGTTTGAAAATGGGATCCAAGATTTATCCTAATGTTACCATAGGACCTGGGTCAACGGTTTCAGGTGAAATCAACAACACGGTAATCTGGGGGAATAGCGCGAAGGGGCATGATGGCTACTTGGGCTGTTCGGTGATCGGAGAATGTTGTAATATAGGCGCTGGTACGAATAATTCCAATTTGCAAAACAATTGGGGGGAGGTATCGGTTTATGATTACAGTTTGAAAGGTTACCGGAAGACCGGCCAGGCGAAAGTAGGCGTTGTGATGGGGGATTATGCCATGTGCGGTATTAATTCAGCAATATCCACAGGGACGATCATTGGCGTTGGCGCTCAAATAGCAAAATCAAATATAATTCCGAAATTTGTCGCTGATTTTACTTGGCTTACAGACTTTAAACAGGAAGAGTACCGGCTTGATAAATTCGAGTCGATGTTAGAAAGCCGGGCGAAGGTAAGAAAAGAAGCAATAGATGAGCGCGATGTTTGTATATTGCGGGAAGTTTATACTTTAACGGAAGAAATTAGAAAGAATTTATAACTAAGAAACATTGATAATAGTATGCGTAGAAACATTGTTGCAGGAAACTGGAAGATGAATTTAGATTATGAAAAAGGCGTTAGCTTATTTTCAGAAATTGTAAATATGGTTAAAGATGAGATTGTAGGAGATCAACAAGTGGTTGTTTGTAGCCCTGCAATTCATTTATATAGTGTCGCAAAACTATCTACTGGAGTGAACAACGTTGCAGTAGGCGCGCAAAATATCCATCAAGCAGAATCAGGTGCCTTCACGGGCGAGCTGTCTGCAACGCAAGTCAAATCGACCGGAGCAGATTATGTTATTTTAGGGCATTCCGAAAGACGTGCTTATTTCGGCGAGACCGACGCTTCGTTGGTGGAAAAAGTGGATGCGGCATTAGCGCACGATTTAACGCCTATCTTTTGTATTGGCGAAACCAAAGAGGAACGTGAGAGCGGTAAGTTTTTCGACGTAATAGAATCGCAATTAACGAATGCTGTATTTCATTTGAACGCTGATCAATTCTCGAAGCTTGTGTTAGCTTACGAACCGGTTTGGGCGATTGGAACTGGACTTACGGCTTCCCCCGAGCAGGCGCAAGAGGTGCACGCATTCATTCGCAAAACTGTAGCCACTAAATATGATCAAAATGTTGCGGATAATACCAGTATCTTATATGGAGGGAGTTGTAACCCCGGAAATGCAAAGGATCTTTTCTCGCAGACCGATATCGACGGTGGACTAATTGGTGGCGCATCACTGAAGTCACGTGATTTCCTGGACATCGTTAAGGTCTTTAACGCAAAATAATGAAGTATTCATCCGTCACTTTCACCTCGACAGCGATGCAGGAGTGGCAGAAGGATTTGCTCATATCCTCGCTTGCCGATATCGGATTCGATACTTTTGAAGATAGTAAGGGAGGATTCACTGCATATATTCCATTTGTTAATTTTGACGTGCAGGCATTAGAAACGCTATTATTGAGGGATGTCAATGGTTTTGACGTTCAGTACATTGCGCAGGATCTCGAAGAGGAGAATTGGAACGAGCTTTGGGAAAGTAATTTTAAACCGATCACGGTAGATGATCAATGTTATGTTCGGGCGACTTTTCATGAAGATCGTCCGGATATGGCTTATCAAATTGTGATTGATCCTAAAATGTCGTTTGGAACCGGGCATCATCAAACAACCTCGCTGATGATTAGTTATATCCTTGAAGGAGATTTCCAGGGTAAGGATATTCTTGATATGGGTTGTGGCACGGGGATTCTAGCTATATTGGCGTTGAAGCGTGGCGCAAAAAGCGCACATGCGGTGGATTTCGACGATATTTGTATTGCCAGCGTAGAGGAAAACAAAGTGCTGAATAATGTTGCACCATTAACCGCTTCTCTTGGTTCGAAGGAACAGTTAGAAGGGCGGCAATTTGATGTAATTTTAGCAAATATAAACAGGAATATCCTCGTGGACCAGTTTGATCAATATGCACGGAGTCATAGCGCTAATGGTGTTCTTTATATCAGTGGTTTTTATGCGCATGAAGATTTGAGCATATTGAGAGCAAAAGCTGCATCTGTTGGGTACAGATTTGACGATTATAAAGTGTTGGACAATTGGTGTGCAGCACAATTTACTAAGATTTAAAAAGCATGCGGATTCATTTTATCGCAATCGGTGGAGCAGTGATGCATAATTTAGCTATCTCTTTAGCTGAACAGGGGCATCAAGTGACTGGGTCTGACGATCAGATAGTCGAACCATCCAAATCAAAATTACAGAATGCGAAGCTCCTACCGTCGAAACTAGGTTGGTTTCCTGATAGCATTACCGACGATATCGATGCGGTAATTTTGGGAATGCATGCCGAAGCCGACAATCCGGAATTACTTCGTGCGCAGGAGCTTAACATAAAAATTTACTCCTTTCCTGAATTTATTCAAGAGCAAAGTCAAGATAAAACACGTGTTGTGATTGCTGGAACATATGGTAAGACGACCATTATGAGCATGATCATGCATGTGCTTAAGAAAGTGGGTAGAGATTTTGATTATTTAGTAGGGTCGAAATTAGAAGGCTTCGATTCTTTAATCAAATTGACAACGAGCAACAAGATCATTCTTTTAGAAGGCGATGAATATTACGCGTCGCCGATTGATCATCGATCAAAGTTTCACCTTTACAACCCGAATATCGCTTTAATAAGTGGGGTAGAATGGGTAGAAGGAAGTATTGATATCGATAAGGAAGAATATTTTAAGCAATTTGAAACCTTTATTGATACTATCGTAAACAAAGGCACATTAATCTATAATAAGGAAAATGCAAATCTGCGCGAGACCGTAGAGGAGACCTCTGAGTGTAAAATTAACAGGCACGGCTATACATTGCCCGAATATTCTATTAACAAAGGTATAACATACTTACATTTGGGTGATGATCGCATTCCATTACAGATTTTTGGTAAACTAAATTTATCTAATATCGCTGGAGCGTACACCGTTTGTGAGTGGTTGGGCGTAAAGAAGGCGGACTTTTACGAAGCGATAAAAGATTTTAGAAGTTCGATTCGATACCTCGAATTTGTAGCTAGTAATAACGAAACAGTAGTTTACCAAGACTATTTATATTCACCCTATAAGTTACGTACAAGCATCCACGCGGTGAAAGAGCAATTTCCGCAACAGGGGCTGGTCACAATCATTGAGTTAAATCCATATGATGTATCCGATAAAAATTTTCTTTATCAGTATAGAGATGCCATGGATGAGGCCGATCATGTCGTTATTTTGGTTAATAAAGACGTTGTAAAGGATAAAAATATAATATTAGGAAATTTAGAAGGTCCGGTTAGGGAGGCGATTAATCATCCGAATTTCACATTTCTGACGGAAGTTGAAGGTCTAGAAAATTATTTGGAATCTTTTAAATCACTGGGATTCAATCTTTTATTTATGATTTCGCCGAATCAAAATAGCCTTAATATTCCAAGCTTGGCGGATACGTTCTTTAAAAACAAATAGTTATCCGAATACGTTTATGTTTCTTTAATATTTTTTTTATTACTTTTGGTCTACGAAAAACATAATAGAAAAACAATTTACCAATGAATGCATTAGGAAAGAAAATTCGTCTATTACGGCACCAGAAGGGGTGGAGTCAAGAAGACGTGGCAAAGCGATTAGATATATCTATTCCTGCTTTTTCGAAAATCGAAACAGGAATTACGGATGTCAATCTTTCAAGATTGAATCAAATTTCTAAACTTTTCGGTTTATCACTTGTCCAATTGTTATCGACTTCAGATTCAGAAGAGGAAAAACATGTACAAGATGAAATTAACGAGTTAAATAAGAAATTACAATTTCGGGAATCAGAAGTGATTGATTTACAGAAAAAGGTAATAGATTTATACGAGCAATTACATAAAAAGTAAATTTGACGTAAGTCAAATGAGAAGGTCATGTATATCCAGCATGACCTTTTTTTATTTTAATATATTTGGAAAAGCGGCGAATCAGGTGAATTTTTAATTGAAACATGACTACTGAATCCGTCATTGGATTTTTAGATAGTATAATTGCTCGTCGACGCTAGTGAGAGGGGCAAGGGGTCGATGTCGGTATACGCCCTATTTGTGAACAAATTGAGCAGTTACAAATCGTTTTCCGAAACTATTGTAACTGCTCAAAATCGCATGAATTTGACGATGAATTTCTATAAGTCGTCGTCGTCGTCAAAGTCTCCGAATTCCTCAATCGGGTCGATTTCCTCTACATCGAAGTCATCGTCAAAAGTGTCATCTGCATCATCTTCCGGACCGTTAAAATTGATGATTTCATCAATTAAAATGTCGTTTTCTACCACTTGCTCCATAGTCGTTACCAGTTTAAAAGGGATAAACCTTGTGTGTTTTTGTAAACGTAAAATTAAACAAGAATATGGGAACTTGAAATTTTTTTATTTTTTTTATTAACTGAATTTCAACTTGTTGTCTCGGAGTGTCGCTATGCGCTGGTTTCTCCTATCTGATTTTCATCGGAGATGATATCTTTTAGCTTTGGAAGATCTCTCGATGAATTGAGACCGAAATGCTGCATGAATTCATCACTTGTCGTATAAAGCAGTGGTTTACCGATCGAGTCCGACTTGCCCGCAATTTGTATCATATTTTTTTCCAGTAATCGCTGCACCGAATAATCACAGTTTACACCTCGAATTTGCTCGATCTCCAATTTGGTAATTGGCTGGCGATATGCAATTATTGCAAGTGTTTCTAAAGCAGACTGGCTCAGCCTTTTTCTGTCTTTCTGTACTTGGAGCTGATTGACTATTTCATGATACGTTGCCTTGGTAAGAAATTGATAATGGTTATTTATTTCCTTCAGGTTGAAAACTTGATCGTCGTCATCGTATTTCTTTTGAATTGTTTTGATAAAATTGAGAACTTCCTGTCTATTGATGTCAATAGCTAATGCTTCTTGGAGAACTTGTTTTAATTCATTTATGCCTATGCCTTCTTCCGCGGCGAAGATAGCGGCTTCAATATTTAATTGGATATCTTTCAAAAGCTTAAGCGTTTAATAGTTTATGACTTGTTCCTCCATTTCCGGCAGCTCCCTAAACTCATACTTTTGGGTGCGCAGTTGTGGGATAAATCCCGCTTCGGTGATCGATTCTTGAATAGAAGAGGAGGTAAATCGGTGCGGTGCACCCGCTGCAGAAACGACATTCTCCTCAATCATAATCGAACCAAAATCGTTCGCTCCAGCATGTAAACACAATTGTGCAGTTCGCTTTCCAACGGTCAGCCATGACGCTTGTATGTTTTTTATATTCGGTAGCATTATTCGGCTCAAAGCGATCATTCGGATATATTCTTCACCCGTAACATCATTTGTGATACCTCTTAATCGCTTAAGTAGCGTGCCGTCATCTTGAAAAGGCCAAGGTATAAATGCAATAAATCCGTGGGCATCTGGTGCTTTTTCAGACTGAACTTCCCGTATCCACGCCAAATGCTCAAAACGTTCTTCAATTGTTTCTATATGTCCGAACATCATTGTTGCGGAAGTTGGGAGATTGATTTTATGCGCGGCTCGCATCACGTCGAGCCACTCCTGGCCGCCACATTTTCCTTTGGAAATTAATCGACGCACTCTATCGTTCAGGATCTCGGCCCCTGCCCCGGGAAGAGAATCAAGTCCCGCAGCCTGTAGTTCTATTAACACTTCCAGGTGACTCATACCCTCGAGTTTAGCAACGTGGGCTATTTCTGGTGGTCCAAGAGAATGCAGTTTAAGTGCCGGATAGAGTTCCTTAAGTTGTTTGAATAGCGTAGCATAGAATTCTAAACCTAAGTCTGGATGATGTCCACCTTGTAGCAGTAGCTGGTCACCACCCAATCTAAACGTTTCTTCAATTTTTTGTTTGTAGGTTTCGATATCTGTGATATAGCTATCTTCATGACCTGGCCTACGGAAGAAATTACAGAATTTACAGTTGGCCACGCAGACGTTCGTCGTGTTTACGTTACGATCAATCTGCCAGGTAACTTTTCCATGTGGAACCTGAATCTTTCGAAGCTCGTTCGCAACATAGGTTAAATCCGCTGTTGCTGCATGATGGTAAAGGTATACCCCTTCCCGTTGGGTTAGAAACTCAAAGTTTAGGGCTCGTTTAAGTAAAAGATCTACATTCATCGTAAACAAAGATACATAGGATTTTTTTTAGTCTGAAATGTTTGTCCGAAGAAGAATAGCAGAATGAGCTGATTCTGTTTCCGTGATTCGTGTTTTGTATTTTTAGTTTGTTCGTAAAACTATTTAAGCATTTTTTCGTTATATTGGTATAGGAGTTCCTGTGTTTACAAGGAGTCTAGCGACAACCTATCGATGAAAAAAAACTGGTCGCAGATCGCTTAATATCAGGTTTAATTCGGAGTGACAAAGTTTCTGAAAGCTGAATTAGAAGCGATAGAAAAATAGATGAAAATAATAAAACACGATATATGGAAGTGGTACATGTCAAAAAACAAAATAAGTGGTTAGCATTAAATGATGAAATTCAAATAGGCGAGCTCAATTACGAAATTGCCGAAGGAACGATGACAATTTCGCACGCAGAGGTAGATGCACATTATCGAGGCCATAAAATTGCCGAAGAGTTGGTGCTGTCGGCCATTAATCAAGCAAGAGATGGCGGACTGAAAGTTACGCCCGCGTGTTCATTTGCGAAGACTGTTTTCGAGCGCTTTCCCGAGCAACAGGATCTTCTTTCTTAATTTTTAGGCTATTACCGTTTATTTCGCTCAGTAAGCGTAGTTATCATAGAAGTGGATATGGGGATTTTTTCCCCTTTTTTTATGAAACATTTGGTGTATTTGAGCGATCCTTATATTATGATCAACATCACCGCTGAAAGCAAGACTAAGGATATTATTAGTTGTCGAAATCTCGCTTCGGGTAAGATTTTAAGAATCCATATCCCTAAAATTCCTCCTAGTATGATGAATGGAATGGCGACAATATTGATATAGAATCCCTGCCAACTTAAATTTTTCCACACGAAAGCTTGAAGGGGTATTTTTGTGAAGTTCAAGAGCATAATAAACCAGGCCGATGTTGCGGCAAATGTAATTTTGTTTAAGCGCTTGGATAACATATAGACTGAGAGTGCCGGCCCAGCCGCATTTCCTATCATAGTGGAAAAACCGAGTATAAGACCAAATACAGGGGAATACCAAGATTTACGAACGAGTGCGTCCTGTTTTGTTTTGGAAACCTGTTCGAGCCATAGCATCGTGCATATACCTACAATTATACAACTCCCAATAACAACCTTAAAAAGCGAGTCGTTGATGTAGTTTCCTAAAATAAGACCGATGGCCATACCGACAACCGCTGCCGGAAGCAGCATCTTGATTTCATTCCAAAGGAATTCCTTTCGGTAATATATGACAGCAATGAGATCTGCAAAACACAGGAGTAACAGGATAATTCCAGTAGAATATTTTGCTCCAAATAGAAGGGCAAATAATGGAACGGCAATAGTACCAATATTTGGTACACCTGTTTTAGACATACCGATCAATATCGCACAGAAAAAATATAGTATCCATCCCCACGGTGAAGATATGAGTTGCCAGGCTTCCGTCATTTATACAGCCATTAAGATATCTAGGACTTTACTAGCGTTGATCTCGCTGTAGTTCTCGATATATAACGAACAAGGTGGCAGATCTTCTTTTTTATGAGAACTCAAAACCCCCACTACCTTCATCCCCGCATTTAGTCCCGCGGTGACACCAGAGAATGAATCTTCAAATACCAGGCATCTATTAGGGGGCACGCCGATTTTTTCGGCCGATTTTAGATACACCTCTGGATGCGGTTTGTGGAGTGATACGTCTTCACTAGCGAGCAGCGACTCCATTTTATTTCCAATTTGTAACTTGTCTAATATGAGTTCCAAGTTCGCTTGTGGCGCAGAAGTTGCAACGGCTGTGTTCAATCCATGGAATTTTAAATCATCTAAAAACTCTTTGTAATAAGGGATCGTTGCAACGTTCTCACTATAGATTTCACGGAAGAGTGCTTCTTTCTCATGTTCAAGCTCTTTCAGTTCGGCGCCTGCAATTGGGCGCCCAAAGAAATGCGTCATGATATGGCTATTGTGTTTGCCATACATGTGCTGCTCGAAATCTTTTTGCGTGTAGGGTATCTTGTATTTGTCGAAAAAGACGGTGAACGCTTTCGCATGGAAGGGGTTAGTGTGACATATTACTCCGTCCATATCAAATATTACGGCAAATTTATTTTTTGTTTCTAGTGAGTTCATTTTCGTTGTTAAAAATTTTGTTATTATTCTCCTTTCTGGCGATGACAGTTGGTACGACGAACGTCTGCAGAAAAGTTAAAATCAAGTTTGAACGACCATTTGAATGACCAATTTTTTCTGTTTTTGCTACGGATAAATTTTTGCAAAGATACACTGATATATTACAATTTCATAATGGAGCGAGTAGGCCCTTTGTAATGGGTGGGGACGGGCAGTCGATCTTTCCAGCGGTTTTTATAGCACTGCAGGCACCGGTAATTGAAGTCCCTGTTTTTACTATTAGCACTTCAAAACTACTGCTATAATCAATGGTGCTGATATGTTGATTCACATTTCGGGCTACTTTTCAACAAGCCGATTTCCAAATTTGTTTTGATCTAGTCGCGTATTGTTTAGACCTGGTGGTACCGATCATAAAGGAGGCTCTCTTCCGGCCCACATTGTCCAGCAAGAGCTCGTGATAAGGAATAACTGCCTGTTTTTCGTTTAATTTCGGTGAAAAGATGACATGAAGTTCACGGGTCACTCGAAGATCAGTATTGATTCAATTTCAGATTTCCCTATTAAAATACCGCTTGCGGATCAAGTCAATGTCTTCGGGACGGTCTACCGCTATGGTGTCGTGTTCAGTTTGCGCAACTTTAACCGTATAGCCGTTCTCGAGCCAGCGTAACTGTTCAAGAGCCTCACTTTTCTCCAATGTGGAAACAGGTATTTCTGTGATTCTTTTTAATATTTCAACGCGGTATCCATACATCCCGATATGTTTGTAATAGTTTCCTCTCGCAAGCCACTTATCTTGGGTTTCACCGCGGTTGAAGGGGATCGTTTGACGCGAAAAATAGAGGGCGTGCTGATTGGTATTGAATATAACTTTCGGGATATCCTCATTAAATAGGTCCTCGGGGTCAACTATTTTTTTAACCAAAGTGCCTATATCAGTAGATTGGTCGTTAAAAAGCGAGCATAGAAGTTCAATTTGTAAGGGGTTGATGAAGGGTTCATCACCCTGGATATTAATAGCAACATCGAAACCAGAAATTTTTTTAACTACCTCGGAACAGCGATCCGTTCCAGATTGGTGTTGGTCTGAGGTCATAATCACGTTTCCGGCGAATAATCGGACATGGTCTGCAATGCGTTGGTCATCTGTGGCAATGACGACCTCCGAAAGGCTTGTGCAGCTTTTTACTTGCTCATATACACGTTGAATCATGGATCTACCTTCAATGTCTGCAAGTGGTTTGCCAGGAAACCGAGATGAAGCGTATCGCGCTGGGATAATACCGATTATTCTCATACACCAAATTAACAAGTAAAATAGCGAAATTAAAAATATTTATTAGCGATCGTCAGGTGACTACCTAATAATTCTGAAATTTCTGAGATTCTTGATATGCCTTTCTCGGCATCTGGATGTTTGTAAATATATTAATTGTGAAACATTAAACTTTTTACATTTTTTAGTGTTTAAATAAGCGATGACCATTGGGCGACTGTACAAAAAAATTCTTCCATTTGCCAAGCCGTATAAAAATCTTATTTTTTATACGCTCGTATTGACTTTTGTTGGTTCATTCGCTGCTCAGGTTAACGCTTTCATCTTAAAATATACAGTCGATTCGATTTCTGAATTACTCGTCAATAAAGAGCCCCTCTCTCAAGGTTTTTACCTTTTGGGTGTTATTGCCGCGGTTCTCTTGGGGAAGGAGGTTTTGTATGCAGGCTTACAATTTGGACAAAAATTTTATGGGGAGAAGCTGCGTATTATGATCGCTCGCGATTTTTCGCAGTCCATCATTGAAAAAATTTTAACGTATAAGATGGCTTTTTATAGCTCGCCAACAAATGAATCTGGGAAATTGCAGACGCGAATCGATGCAGGGATTAGCAGCTTAACACGGTTAGTGCAGAATTTCTTTATTGATATATTGCCACTTTTTACCAATGCTATTGTCGCTCTTGCATGTATGTTCATCGCTAATTTTTACGTTGGTCTTGTGGGGTTACTTGTCATTCCGATTTATTTTTACATCTCGCAAATACAAGCACAACGATTATCTGGTTTTCGCCGGAATATGAGAAGTTACCGGGAGAATAAAAGTAACCAAATTATTAATTTGATCGATTCTATTTTAGTGATAAAGTCATTTGTACGTGAAGATGCAGAAGCGGCTCGCCATAAGCAGATTCAATACGAAATGACCGAAAACCAAATGATGACACGCAAGACGAGTTTCTTATTTGACAGTATAAAAAATTTTATAGAACAGATCGGTGTCGTTTTAGTGATTATCCTCACGGCATATTTTGTGTTAAATGAACAGATGACCATCGGGGCAATAATGTTTCATATCATGCTATTTAGTAACGTTTCTGCACCGATCCGGCAGTTACATAGGATATACGACGAGGTCAACGACGCGCTTATATATTCGGAGAGTTTCTTCGATATTTTGGAATCGGAGGATCAGAAGGAGGGAACCGGAGACTACCGGCCAGCACGCATTACGGGTAAAATAGAGCTGCGTGATGTCGATTTTTCTTATCCTAATGGCTACCAAGCATTGTCGGCAATCAACATGACAATTCATCCTAATCAAAACACAGCTTTTGTCGGCCTTTCAGGTGCGGGAAAAAGTACTGTTATTAATCTTCTGGATAAATTCTATACCCCTACAAAAGGACAGATTTTACTCGATGGTGTTGATTTGGCGGATTACGACACAGAGTATATTCGTCAAAATGTAGGCTTAGTGTTGCAGAAGAACCATATTTTTAGAGGAAGTATTGCCGATAATATTCGTTACGGTAAAGGTGATGCGACTCTAGATCAGATTAAGGATGCTGCACAAAAAGCATATATTCATGAACAGATATTGGATTTGCCGGATGGATATGACTCTCTGGCGCACCTGTTGTCTGGGGGGCAGCAGCAGCGGATTGCCATCGCGCGTATGTTCTTGAAGAATCCACCAATCATCTTTTTAGATGAACCAACGGCAAACCTTGACGCGATCGCAACAGAACAAATTAAAAAGAGTTTGGATGCAATAAAAAAAGGACGGACGGTGATCGTTGTTTCTCATAGCATCTCACAAATTATTGATTCGGAGCATATTATCGTGATGGAAAAAGGGCGAGTTGTGGAAGATGGAACGCATAATGAACTTTATAAGAACCTCAGTACCTATTATCAAATATTTAATGCGATGGCCAATAGTTTGAACCTCGATAAGATTACCAAATCAATGCATAACTACTAGCGTCCCGAGTTTTGGCGTCCTGTTTGCGGCGTGATTGGAGAACAACAATTGAACGTTATTTTTTTTCCGTATTTGGCTGAACTGAACTAAAAAAATAAATACATTCGTCTATGTTTTACAAAGTATTCAGGTATTTCGTCCGTCAAGGTCTTCGTTGGTTTATCGCGGATTTAGATCGCAGCAAACTACACGGGCATGCGCTCGCCGGCCCGTCGATTATTCTATCCAATCATCCCAATTCACTTTTCGATGCTTTGGTATTGGCCGTATATTCACCTGGAGAAATTCGCTACTTGGTACGTGGAGATATATTTCGACATCCGGTCTTAAATGTGGTTCTTCGAAGCTTATACATGCTACCTATTTACAAACGCGGTGAAGATCCGGAGTTTGAGGTGAAGAATGATTTTACTTTTGACGCCTGCCTCAGTTACCTAAAAGATGGTAAGCATATTCTGATTTTCCCCGAAGGTCGATCTGATAACATGTGGAAATTAAGACCATTTATGAATGGTGGCATTACCGCAATCATGGATCGCGCCTATCGCGCAGATATTCCCTTGCAGATACAAGCCTATGTGTTGAGATACAGTTCTTTTCGATTTGTACCCAAGGCGATGCAAATTATAGCACTCGACCCACTCGATACGACGGATTTTATCGTAGATAGCCGGGTGGAAACAGTCGCCGTAATCAAATTACTGCGCGCGCGTCTATTGACAAATATGATCGACGAACCATACGTTCCGCCCTTGGTAGATCGAAAGGAGAATGAATGGATGCGTGTGCCTGCAAAAATGGGATATTATTCGCATTATTGGTTCTATAAATTGTGGCGTGACTATGTTCGTAAAAAAACCGAAGGGACAATATTCTATGATTCGATCCTTTTTGCGGCTCTCTTTGTGTCGTACCCGTTGTTGGTATTCTGTCTGAGTGGGTTTGTTGCTTTGTTTTTGGGGTTCTGGATGGGACTCGTTGTTTTTGTGTTACTTCCAACGTTATCTTTTTGTATGGTCCAATATCAACCTGTTAAGGTCGAGCAGGAAGTCGGACAGCCCAAATCCAATACTTTTGGAAAGGTGGCTCCGTAACTATTTCTCAGAAAATGAAAAAAGTCAACCTTTGTGACTTTTTTCATTTATATGCTTTAGGGGCTCTTATTTATGTTTTTTTTCGAGCCATTTCCGTGCATTTACGAATGCTTCGAGCCAAGGAGTCACCTCATCGTGACGTCCATTTGGGTAGTTCGCCCAGTTCCATTGAAAAGTCGACCGTTCGATGTGCGGCATCGTTACTAAATGACGACCTGATTTATCACATATCATCGCGGTGTTATAATCGGAACCATTTGGGTTGTGTGGATATTGGTCGTATGCATATTTGGCAACGATTTGGTATTTATTTTCGCTTTCAGGTAGGTGAAACTTCCCTTCTCCGTGCGATATCCAAACCCCAAGTGTACTGCCTGCTAGCGTAGAAAGCATTACCGAGTTGTTTTCTGGAATATGTACCGAGACAAAGTTTGACTCATGCTTTTCCGATGTGTTGTGTTTCAGTTTGCCGTGTTCTGGATGTTCAGGAGTGATTAGCTCTAGTTCCATGAATAGCTGACAGCCATTACAGATTCCAACTGATAAAGTGTCTGGGCGAGCAAAGAAGTCCTCGAGTGCTTTCTTGGCTTTCGCGTTATAAAGGAACGCACCTGCCCACCCTTTTGCCGATCCTAAAACGTCGGAATTGGAGAATCCACCGACAGCACCGATAAACTGGATATCCTCGAGTGTTTCGCGACCAGCAATAAGGTCAGTCATGTGGACATCTTTTACGTCAAATCCGGCCAAATACATTGCGTTAGCCATTTCCCGTTCCGAATTCGAACCTTTCTCACGAATAATCGCTGCCTTTGGTCGTTGTGATACATCCGCAAGTGATGGTTTCTTCCCACTGAAATGCGCGGGGAATGTATAACGTAGGGGCTGGTTTTTATAGTTCGAAAAACGCTGTTCGGCCATCCCATTTTTTGCTTGCTTTTGATCCAAATAGAACGACGTTTGAAACCAGCGGTCGCGAAGCTCGTTCACATTAAATGTGAAATTTTCGCTCCCATTTTTAATCGTAATTTCCGTGCCGGTAGTTGCTTGCCCGATCTTAACGGCCGATATATTGACCTTTTGGAGTGCGGATTCGAAAGTATTGTCGTCGGCCGCCTGCAACACGACAGCGATATTTTCGTTGAAAAACGTTTTTACCGTATCTGTTTCACCTAGATTCGAAAGATCGTAGTTTGCAGCCAAGTCTACTTCTGCGAAAGTCAGCTCGAGTAATGTTGTGATTAAGCCTCCCGAACCGATATCATGTCCGGCAACAATTTGGTCATCGAGAATGAGTTGTTGGATCGCGTTGAATGCCGCCCGAAAGTAGGCCGCATCACGGACAGTTGGTGCTTGTGAACCTACTTTATTTAAGATTTGTGCAAACGATGACCCTCCTAATTTAAATTCATCTTGCGAAAGGTTGATATAATAAATCGACCCAGCTCCTTTTTGTAGAACAGGTTCGACCACTTTGTTAATATTTACACAAGGACCGCCCGCAGATACAATAAGTGTTCCCGGCGCAATTACGCTGTCACCATTTGGATACTTCTGCTTCATAGAAAGAGAGTCTTTACCTGTGGGGATGTTAATCCCCAGTTCAATTGCGAAATTCGAACATCCTTTCACAGCGTTATATAGACGGGTATCTTCTCCTTCGTTATTACAGGGCCACATCCAGTTTGCGGACAATGATACCCCTGTCAGACCGCCCTGAATAGGTGCAAATACCAAGTTTGACAGAGCTTCAGCTATCGCATTTCTAGAACCGGAAACCGGGTCAATGAGCGCAGTTAATGGGGAATGTCCGACTGTTGTGGCGATACCTTGACTTGATTTATAATCGAGTGCCATTACTCCAACGTTGTTTAAGGGTAGTTGGAGTGATCCAGCACATTGTTGCTTTGCAACGCGTCCACCTACCGAACGGTCAACTTTGTTCGTTAACCAGTCTTTAGACGCTACTGCTTCCAGCAGAAGCAATTGATCTACGTAGTCGGGGATGTTTTTAGTATCGTAGACTAGTTCCGCGTAATTACGCGGGATAGTCTTGTCGTTCATAACTGTTTTCGGCGTGGAACCGAAGAAGTCTGCTAAGTCGTAGTCCATTGGCTTTTCGCGCGTCGTTTTTGATTGAAATGTAAAACGATGATCGCCCGTCACGTCACCGACTTGATACATCGGTGCACGTTCCCGATCTGCAATGGTTTGCAGTTGCTGAATGTCTTTCTCGCCGATAACGAGTCCCATCCGTTCTTGCGATTCATTACCGATAATCTCCTTTGCCGAAAGGGTAGGGTCTCCCACAGGTAATTTATCTAAATCGATTAGTCCACCAGTTTCTTCTACAAGTTCCGAAAGACAGTTTAAGTGTCCGCCCGCTCCGTGGTCGTGAATCGATACAATTGGGTTGTCATCAGATTCTACAAATCCACGTATCGCATTTGCCGCACGCTTTTGCATTTCAGGATTAGAACGTTGAATGGCGTTTAATTCGATACCCGATCCGAACGCACCGGTATCCGCTGACGAAACAGCAGCGCCACCCATTCCGATGCGGTAATTATCGCCGCCCAGCACGACGATTTTATCGCCTGTTTTTGGTGTTTGCTTTTTCGCTTGTTCTAATTTACCATATCCAATTCCGCCGGCTTGCATGATAACTTTATCGTAACCTAGCTTGCGGCCACCTTCCTCATGTTCAAACGTCAGTACAGAACCCGTAATTAAGGGTTGACCGAATTTGTTGCCAAAATCCGAAGCACCATTCGAAGCTTTGATCAAAATATCCACGGGCGTTTGGTATAACCATGGACGCTCATCGGTTGCATTTTCCCATGGTCGGTCTTGCATCAAGCGCGAATAGGCCGTCATATAGATGGCCGTTCCAGCGAGTGGAAGTGATCCCTGTCCACCAGCTAGTCGGTCACGGATTTCTCCTCCGGATCCTGTTGCTGCCCCAGAAAATGGTTCTACGGTGGTCGGAAAGTTGTGTGTTTCGGCTTTTAACGAGATTACCGAATCAAACTCCATTTCTTGATAAAAATCCGGTTTGTCGGCTGTTTTGGGTGCAAACTGGGTTACCGTCGGGCCCTTGATAAAGGCAACATTGTCTTTATAGGCAGAAACAATTCCATTTGGATTGGTTTCTGACGTCTTTTTTATGAGTTTAAACAGGGACGAAGGTTGTTGTTGACCGTCGATAACAAATGTACCGTTAAAGATCTTGTGACGGCAGTGTTCGGAATTCGCTTGTGAAAAAGCAAAAATTTCAGAATCTGTCAATTTGCGGTCAATCTTAACCGATAGATTGTGCAAATACTTGACCTCTTCGTCACTTAATGCGAGCCCTTCTTGTTTGTTGTATTTATCGATATCCTCAATTTCTAAAATAGGTTCTGGGCTGATTTTTATCATAAAAATATCTGGAGTTAATGCTGCATATTTTTGCGCAATCATAGGATCGAAATCAGTAAAATCAGCCGCTACTTTTTGGAACTCTTCAATTCTAATAATACCCTGGATGCCCATATTTTGGGTTATTTCTACCGCATTGGTACTCCACGGCGTTACCATGGTGGCACGTGGACCGACGAAATTATTGTTGAGGGTTTTTTCTGGAAGAAGTTGGGAATTTCCAAAGAGCCAGTTGAGTTTAACTGTGTCTTCTGCAGAAAGCTCTTGCTGAGTTTGCACACCGTAGTAGGTGTTGCTCGGGTTCACGAAGAAATGAATCATTATAACTGTGTATTTTGGCGTTATTCTAATCAAAGTACAAAGTTACGCAATATTTTTATCCTTGATTGATACTAATTTGTTATTCTCATAAAAAAATATACGCTAGTAACCATGTAGGAATTGTTGGCAAAATCCAACAGAGAAATTTGCTCGCCGACAGCGAAAATAATTTTGTTTAAATTTTATCGGGGTTAAATGGTCTACAACGTTCTAAAATTTTATCTTTGTGCATTAAAATAGATTTAAATGAATATTTCCTATAATTGGCTTCAAAATTATATAGATACCCAGAAAAGTCCAGAAGAACTGTCGCTTATTTTAACTGATATTGGTTTGGAAGTAGAGTTACTCGAGACAGTGCAGACCATACCAGGGGGACTTCAGGGGCTAGTTGTTGGAGAAGTTAAAACTTGTATTCAACACCCGAATGCGGATAAACTAAAAATTACGCAGATCGATGTAGGCGGTCCTGAACTTATAAATATTGTTTGTGGAGCACCTAACGTGCGCGCAGGTTTGAAGGTGATTGTTGCCCAAGTTGGTACGATTTGTCATCCAATCAATGGAGAACCATTTAAAATTACAAAGTCGAAAATAAGAGGTGAAGTCTCCCAAGGTATGCTTTGTGGCGAAGATGAAATCGGACTTGGGACATCGCATGAAGGGATTGTAGAGCTTGCTGATGCTACGGCTGTTGGCTCCTTGGTGAAAGATTATTATAATAGTAAAGACGATTATCGTTTTGAGATCGGTTTGACGCCAAATCGGGCAGATGCTGCATCCCACCTGGGCGTTGCTCGCGATTTAGCGGCTTATTTCCGCATACCCTACAGTCTGCGTGATGTTTCCGCGTTTCAGGAAGGCAAACAAGAAGGTGTTGCTGTCGATGTGCGCGATTCATATGGGGCACCGCGTTACGCTGGCGTCACGATTTCGGGAATAACTGTAGGCGAATCACCAGATTGGTTGAAAGGGTCTTTAAATACGATTGGGATTCGCCCGATTAATAATATTGTCGATATCACGAACTATATATTACATGATTTAGGTCAACCGCTGCATGCATTCGATGCAGCAAAGGTTAGCGGTAATGTAATCGTGGTTCGCCGCGCGGCCGAGAATGAGCTTATTACCACCTTGGATGGTGTTGAGCGAAAGTTATCGGCAGAAGATCTTGTCATAGCCGATGCGCAGAAACCTTTATGTATTGCGGGAGTATTTGGAGGAGCGGAGTCTGGCGTTAATGAAAAAACCACTACAATATTTTTGGAATCCGCTTATTTTAATGCGGTATCGGTCCGTAAAACTTCCAAACGCCACGGTTTGAAAACTGATGCATCTTTTCGCTATGAACGTGGGACGGATCCCAATATACCAGTTTACGCATTACATAAAGCTGCTCTTCTTATTCAGGAGATTGCTGGTGGTGTTATTGAATCTTCGGTAACTGATTTTTATCCGAATCCAGTAAATTCGTTTAATTTTACCGTGAGTTACAGCCGGGTGCAAAAATTAATCGGAAAAGAGATTCCAAATCGGGAGATCAGGGCGATAATTGAATCTTTGGGCATTGGTGTTCTTGGCGGGGATCAAGATGAATTTCAAGTGAGCGTTCCGGCCTACAAAGTGGATGTGACACGTGAAGTAGATGTCATTGAAGAGGTTCTTCGCATTTATGGTTATAATAATATTGAATTAAATACGCAAATAAAATCATCGTTAAATACGACAGAGAAGCCGGATAAGGAGGTTGTGTTAAACCAAGTTGCCGATCTTTTGATTGGAAACGGATACCGAGAGATATTAAACAACTCGTTAACGAATCTAGCGTATGTTGATAATCCAGATACTGCTGTGCGACTTGTAAACCCGTTAAGCTCGGATTTGGATACCATGCGGCAAAATTTACTTTTTTCAGCCCTAACAACCGTTTCATACAATCAGAAACGGAAGAATGGAAATGCTCGGTATTTTGAATATGGTAAAACGTATTTCAAAACGGAGGGTGGATATGCTGAGCAGCAAAATATGTCACTCACAATCGCGGGAAATCTGGTTGATGAACAGTGGCAATCAAGCAACACTAAGTCGAATTTTTACCATATTAAATCTGCTGTCGATGGTGTTATTAAGCGGCTTAACATTAGCGGAATACGTGTTGAAGAAATTACCGGCCTTTACTTCGAATATGGCTTACGCTATATGAAGGGGCAGAAGGAATTGGTATCATTCGGGAGCGTATCGCCTGCGAACCTTAAAAAAGCGGATGTGGACGGGAAAGTCTACTTCGCGAGTTTTGATTGGGATTTAGTAATTAAGATCATACGTAAGAATAAAATTAAATTTCACGAAGTGCCTAAGTTCCCTTCGGTACGTCGTGACCTGGCTCTTTTAGTTGATGAGTCGGTAACGTTTGATCGACTAATGCAAATTGCCGCCAAGACAGAAAAGAAACTCTTAAAGGAAGTAAATATCTTTGATGTATATAAAGGTGACAAGCTCCCTGAAGGAAAGAAATCGTACGCGTTGAGCTTTATCATTCAAGACGATGAAAAAACGTTAAACGACAAGCAAATTGAAGGAATAATTAAAAAATTAATGCTTAACTTTGAGAAAGAGACGGGTGCTAGTATACGATAGGCTCGGAATTTTAAGTTTAATTGCGAAGTAAAATATGGCTACATTATCTACACAGATGAATATCATCGTTGAGAAAACGAAAAATCTTATTCAGTTGTGCGATGCGCTTCAAGAGGAAAATGACTTGTTGAAATTGGAAGTTCAGTCTTTACAGGTAGCTTTTCAGACGAGCACTGATAAAGTGAAGCAGTCCGAAGAAAAGCTTAAAGCTATGGCAGTTGCAAAATCCTTAGAAGAACCAAATACAGATAACGCAGCAATAAATGAAAAAATACTTGACACAAAGCAAAAAATTAACGATTTTGTGCGAGAAATAGACAGATGTATCGGCTTACTTAAGTAGGAATTTAGAGAAGAGGGATTAGTCAGATACGTTATTTAAGCTCAACGACCATGGGAGAGATCTCCATAAAAATAAATATCGCAGATCGTGTATATCCATTAAGGGTATCGACAGAGGAAGAAGAAGTCATTAGACACGCTGCGAAATTGGTTAATGAAAAGATTAAAGAGTTGCAAGATAATTACGCTGTACGCGACAAACAAGATCTATTATCCATGTGTGTATTGCAATATGCCACGGGAATGATTAAAGCGGAACGTAACGCGCAGCAGCATGAAGTTGGACTGGAGGAGAAGGTTCACGAACTTGATGATATCTTAAGTGATTTCTTTAGTAAATAAGATTATCGTTCTTTATATCAGAGCTTTATAACAACGAATTTGCCGCAATTAAATTCAGGTTGTCACTATTTTAAACTTAACGCTTCAATATCACGAGCGCAACAAGATGTAGGCCATTTTGCGAAAGCCATCTAGGTCATGATCAATCGCTCAAATCATGTGTAATCGAAGTTTAATAATACATGGGACCTGTTCATTTAATTGCGGTTTTTTTTTGAAGAAAAATTAGAATCATAATATAATAAACACAAATGGAGACAACAATTTCGATTATAGTTTCGCTAATTATTGGTGTTGTTATTGGCCGTTTTTTGTTACAATTGTTGTTCAAAAAACAGGAACATGCAGCAAAAGAAAAGGCGGAACGTATCATTAAAGAAGCTGAGCAACAAGGCGAGCATTATAAAAAGCAACGCGGCTTAGAAGCCAAAGAGAAGTTTTTACAGCTAAAGTCTGAATATGAGAAGGAAGTCAATCAGCGTAATAATGGGATAGCACAGAAAGAAAATACCCTGCGCCAAAAGGACCAATCATTCAATCAAAAGCTGGAGAATTTGAATCGCGAGAAGCAAGATCTTGATACCAAAAGCAAGAAACTTGATCAACTTTTTGAAGTCAATCAAAAGAAGAGCGACGAGGTAGATCAGATTAAAAATCAACATATCAAACAGCTCGAAACCATCGCGGGATTGTCTGCTGATGAAGCCCGTGATCAGTTAGTGAATTCACTTCGTGAAGAAGCGCGCTCGCAAGCCATCATGCAGATTAAAGATGTAGTGGATGAGGCGAAACTCACGGCTTCTAAAGAAGCGAAGAAGGTCGTTATTCAGACGATTCAACGTACGGCGACGGAATCTGCAATTGAGAATACGGTTTCCATATTCAATATTGAGAATGACGAGATTAAAGGGCGTATAATTGGTCGTGAGGGTAGGAATATTCGGGCGTTAGAGGCCGCAACAGGTGTTGAGATTATTGTTGACGACACGCCAGAGGCGATCATTTTATCGGGATTTGATCCCGTACGTCGTGAGATTGCGCGACTTTCACTCCACCGCTTGGTTACAGATGGACGTATTCACCCTGCTCGTATCGAGGAAGTTGTCGCTAAAACAAGAACGCAAATTGAGGATGAGATTGTTGAAATAGGTGAACGAACTGCGATCGATTTGGGAATTCACGGATTACACCCGGAGTTGATTCGGATGGTTGGTCGTATGCGTTATCGCTCTTCCTATGGACAAAATTTATTACAACACTCTAGAGAAGTCGCAAATTTTGCAGCCACGATGGCGGCTGAATTAGGTCTTAATGTGAAGTTTGCTAAGCGCGCTGGCCTATTGCATGATATTGGGAAAGTTCCAGACGATAATCCAGAACTTCCGCATGCGATTTTAGGAATGCAGCTCGCTGAAAAATACAAAGAACACCCCGAGGTATGTAATGCAATCGGTGCTCACCATGATGAGATTGAGATGACTTCGCTTATTTCACCGATTGTGCAAGCATGTGATGCGATTTCAGGTGCGCGCCCAGGTGCTCGCAGGGAAGTTGTAGAAAGTTATATCAAACGATTGAAAGAATTGGAGGAATTAGCGCTTTCATATCCTGGTGTGGAGAAGACATTTGCTATTCAAGCCGGGCGTGAGCTTCGCGTAGTGGTAGAGTCTGAAAAAGTAACTGATGCGCAATCTGAAATTTTAGCTGCGGATATTTCCAACCGTATTCAGACGGAAATGACTTACCCGGGACAAATAAAGGTAACTGTCATTCGGGAGACCCGTTCTGTCTCTTTCGCGAAATAGGTATATACATATTTCGATTTGAACCAAAGGACGCCCGTATATCGGCGTCCTTTGGTGGTTATTTTACATGCACTCAACAGGCCGTCTTGTAAAAATTATTAACTTTGTGACATGAAGAAGAAGGTCAAGTATAACACACCAGAGCCCGTACAGGAAAGAAAGATCGATCAAATTTTTCGCATGATGGATCAACGTTATGTAGCAGGGAGTTTATTCTTTTACTTCGTGAATGTTGCTTTAATATTTTTCGGTGTGATGGGCTTGATCTGGATGATTCCATTTCCCCAGTTCGATTTTCTTGTTGCGATGGAAATGCATACTTTTTTAAACTGGGGCTCGTTCTACATTGCGATAGTAATTTATTTGTATCTACGGATGGCGCCTACACTCTCGTATCTCATTTTATTTGCGATCGGCGCGATGAGCTTCCTGATCGTTCAATTAGAGTATTTGGAACGCGATGGAGGACCGCAGGTTTGGTTAGTTAGCCTCGTTTCAGTTTTAGCGGGATTGACGGGCGTTTATTTGAATTCACGCAAAGAGTCACCTGTATTGTCGTGGAAAGAAATGGGGACTCTAATTACAATCGGCCCAATTTGGTGCTGCTCGAAAGTCTTTAAGAAGTTTAATATGAAGTATTAAAACGGCACGAATAATCCATAGCGTGTGATAAGCTGGTCTATTTGAATTTAATAAAATAACGTATTTTTGCCTTATATTTTGGAAAGTTGCTTAGTTTTGGCAATATATGTTTATTTATAGGCAGGATTTGTAAAACCTTTGTCTGATGGAAGCTGTAACTTTATCCTACATTTTAAAATTGAAGAAAATATGTTAAAAGGATTTTTTAATGTTCCTGTTCCGACTAATGAGCCGGTGAACACTTATGCTGCGGGAACAAACGAACGCGATTTATTAATAGCTGCGATTGAAGAAGCTAGAGCAGAACAAGTGGATATTCCCATGTACATTGGCGGCCAGAAGATAAGAACAGATAATAAAAGTAAAATTACCCCCCCCCACGATCATCAACATGTTCTAGGGTATTTCCATAAAGGAGATAAAAGTCATGTGAATGCTGCTATTGATGCAGCGCTTAGCGCGAAAGCCGATTGGGAAAGCTTGGAATGGGAACAACGGGCAGCAGTCTTTTTGAAGGCAGCGGAACTGGCCTCTACCAAATATCGTTATAAATTAAATGCTGCTACGATGTTAGGGCAGTCAAAAAATGCATATCAAGCAGAGATTGATGCGGCATGTGAGTTTACCGACTTTCTCCGTTTTAATGTTGCTTATATGAGTGAAATTTATGGACAACAACCTCCGGCGAACAGCAAAGGGGTATGGAATAGAGTGGAGCAGCGCCCATTAGAGGGATTTGTTTTTGCTTTAACGCCATTTAATTTCACGGCTATTGCAGGAAACCTACCTTCATGTGTAGCGATGATGGGTAATGTAGTGGTATGGAAGCCCTCGAATAGTCAAATTTATTCGGCTAACGTATTGATGGAAGTTTTCCGCGAAGCGGGACTTCCTGACGGGGTAATCAACTTGATTTATGTTTCGGGGCCTGTTGCAGGTGAAGTTATTTTTAAACACCCTGATTTTGCCGGTATCCATTTTACTGGTTCAACCGGCGTTTTCCAAGATATATGGAAAACAATCGGTGAAAATATCCACCGCTATAAGACATATCCACGCATCGTTGGTGAGACAGGTGGGAAAGATTTTATCTTAGCGCATCCCTCAGCCGATCTAGCGACATTAAATACAGCATTGGTCCGTGGCGCATTTGAATACCAAGGACAAAAATGTTCTGCAGCATCTCGTGCATACATTCCAGCTTCATTGTGGGATGATTTACTGGAGCGTATGAAGCGTGACGTGGAATCGTTCGAAATTGGTGGTGTGGAAGATTTCGGTAACTTTATAAATGCTGTTATTGACGAAAAAGCATTTGATAAAATAACTTCGTATATCGATCGCGCGAAGGAATCTAAAGATGCAGAGGTTGTAATTGGAGGGGATTACGATAAATCGAATGGGTATTTTATCCATCCGACGGTAATAGTAGCTACGACACCGGATTACGAAACGCTATCTGAAGAACTATTCGGTCCTGTATTGACGATTTATATCTACCCAGATGATAAGTTTGAAGAAACCTTAACGATTGTCGATAAGACTTCAATTTATGCATTAACAGGGGCAATTATCTCTCAAGATCGGTATGCTATCGAGCGCGCTACACAAGTCCTACGTAATGCGGCAGGTAACTTCTATATCAATGATAAATGTACTGGTGCTGTGGTTGGGCAGCAGCCGTTTGGTGGTGCGCGTGGATCAGGAACGAATGACAAAGCGGGTTCGATGATTAATTTACTACGTTGGGTTTCTCCACGTACGATTAAAGAAACATTTAATCCAGATACAGATTTCCGTTACCCATTTCTCGTTCGTTAGTCTCGAAAGGCAGGGTAAGTAGATCCATCATATGATAAGTTTCTAGAAAAAGGACCGAAGTTATTTTATTGTATCAATAAGATTAGTCGGTCCTCTTTTTTAACATCAAGTGTATATGAAAAGCCCCGAACATAGAAAACCAATTGAGTTCACCGTACCTGCCCATGGCGATGGTGCATTTTATGTGATGAACGATGTAAGTAGTGATTTTTATGGTTATTACCACCGCCATCGCGAATTTCAATTAAGCTACATCGTTCGTGGTAATGGCTCGCTGATCGTTGGAAATCTTTTACGCCCGTGTGCAGAAAATGAAGTCTTCCTTTTGAAGCCCAATGATCCCCATTTGTTTTTTAAAGAAGAGCATACGACAGAGGAGACCGGCGTCCATATCGTGCATCTATTTTTTTCGCTTGAGAAATTGGAGCCTTTTTTTGATATGAGCGAATTGCATACTATTCGAAATTTATTCTATAATATATCTTCCAGTCAGATGTTGAGCGCGAATTTTGCGCTACCCATTAAAGGTGCTTTTATAGCACTTCATAATGAGGATGGTCCCCGTAAACTGATCCGGATATTAGAAATTTTTGATTTTATTCGTCAACACGAAAATGAATTAATTTCGCTTTATTCAGGGCTAAACAAAACGGATTTCCAAGATTTTGACGGCGTACGCATAAATTCCGTTGTAAAATATGCCATTAATAATTATAAAAAAAATGTGACTGTTGGCGAGGTCGCTGCATTGGTGCATATGACACCTACCGCATTCTGTAAGTTTTTTAAGAAGCATACCAAGAAAACGTTCATTTCTTTTTTAAACGAGTTACGTATAGAAAAAGCTTGCCAAATGTTGGTTAATCAACGCGTAGAGAGTATTGCTGAAGCGGCATACCATTGTGGATTTAACACCGCTGTCCATTTCAACCGCGTATTTCGAAGTATCATGCATATCTCACCACGCGTGTTCATTGCGAACCATTCTGTAGAGAAATAAGATTATTGTTTGTGCGTTGTAACAGGGAGGTATGTAAGACACTCTTTTTCTAATTTGAAATATAATTCGTTCTAACGGTGATATTTGCTGTTTTGTTCCGTGAAGTCGTGTTTAGTGCACCCCCAGAAGAATAGGCTTCATTCTCGTTTTGACCTGTAATCTGAAAAATTCCGAGATCCGCTTTAATTAAGTCTCCAAGCGAAGCCCCCGCTTCGGCGGCAATATTTGCAGCTCGTTGTTTAGCGTTTTTAGAAGCCTCGGATATAAGTTCTAATTTAAGATCTTCCAATTTCGAATAATAATAGTTCGGGGGATTGGAGCTGAGTTCGACACCTTGCGAGATTAATGTTGAAATTTCGCGTGAGGCATTGTCTACTTTCGCCAAATCCGTGGATTCTACGCTCACTTTTTGTGATAAACTATAACCGGTAAATGTATTATAGCTTTTTCCTGAACCGTCGGTCTGATAGGAGAAATCCCGGCCGATGTTTACGGCGTTAAAAACAATTGCTTTAGCATCTATTCCTTGTTTTATTAAGAATTGGCGAACTAATTCGCGGTCTGACTGTAATTGCCCTGATGCAGAAGCTAGATCCATAGATTTGCGACTGTAGGAAGCAGACCATTTAACGATATCTGACTCAAAGTTTTTCATCGCATTCCCCGTAACACTAATAGTATTACCCATCTTGTATTTGTATTTATAAGCATTAGCTAAAATACAGCCGAATCCAATAAGAGCTATCGCGGCAATTATTGAGATGATGAGGTTATTGTATTTCATAACATTAGATTTATACGCCAATATACGGATTGTTTCTAGCAACTTAGGAAGTTTATTCTGTTAAATGGCGGGAAAATTTATTTCTTGTCTATTTTTCCCTACGGATACAAAGCAAAAAATAGCTGTTTTTTCGGTTCTAGATTTATTTTGCAGTCATCGATTGAATTACCGTAGAAGCATGTCCGCGGGCGGTATTATTTCAATTTGACGGTTTGTATTGGCATTGATTAGTTTGCCGGTTGATAATTCCACGTGTAATTTTGTGTGAATTCTGCCCGATACCGCCTGTTTTTGCGGACTCTAGCTGCTTGTTAGTATTCGAAAGATCGATGTATTCTTAAAAATGGCTTACGTGATTTGATGTTTTTGTTGCCGTAATGCTTAAAAAATGGAATTTAACTAGGTTGCGGTGTTTTAAATATGCTGATTTATATGTTTTTTCATATTTTTATCATATTTTTTTAAAAAATAACGTACATTTACATTGATATAACACTAGGAACTGTATAAATTAACAATATATAATATAAAAAATGTCAAGTCTTCGATTTAAAGCAGCAGAGGCTGCAGTTTCACGATCTCTAGATTATGTTGGGAAAGTTGAATCATTAAAAGCGACTAGTATCTATAGTAAAAATGTGTTTACTATCGCAAAAATGAACGATTATCTCTCCAAAAACACATACAAGGAACTTCTTCAGTTAATTGAGAGTGGTTCGCAGATCTCCCGAGATATTGCAGATCATATTGCGCAAGCGATGAAAGTTTGGGCCCTGGAAAACGGAGCCTCACATTACACTCACTGGTTCCAACCACTTACCGGTACTACAGCAGAGAAGCACGATGCATTCTTCGAGCCAGACGGGAATGGAAATGCTATTGAAAAATTCACTGGTGACTCATTAGCACAACAAGAGCCTGATGCGTCATCTTTTCCTAACGGCGGGATTCGTAACACTTTTGAAGCGCGTGGATACACTGCTTGGGATCCATCATCTCCAGCATTTATTTTTGAAACAGTTGCCGGAAAAACATTGTGTATTCCGACCGTCTTCGTGTCCTACACAGGGGAGTCACTTGACTATAAGACACCTTTACTAAAAGCGACAGCAGCCATTGACAAAGCTGCTATCGATGTTGTTCAATATTTTGACCGATCAGTGTCCAAAGTAACAGCATCATTAGGAATTGAGCAGGAATATTTTTTAGTAGACTTATCGCTCTTTAATGCACGTCCAGATCTTCAAATGACAGGACGGACTTTGTTTGGTCATATTTCGGCAAAAGGACAACAGTTAGAAGATCATTATTTCGGAGCTATACCGGAACGTGTTCTCGCCTATATGGTGGATCTTGAAAATGAATCCTTAAAATTAGGAATTCCGTTAAAAACAAGACATAATGAGGTAGCACCATCCCAATTTGAATGTGCGCCGATGTTTGAAGAAATCAATCTCGCTATCGATCACAATCAACTTTTGATGAATGTGATGGAGCAGGTAGCTGTTCGTCACAACTTCAAAGTCCTTTTGCATGAGAAACCCTATAGTGGAGTAAACGGCTCTGGAAAACATAACAACTGGTCGCTTATTACCAATACAGGTGTTAACCTTCTATCACCAGGCAAGACGCCGAAGAATAACCTAATGTTCTTAACCTTCTTTGTAAATACGATTAAAGCGGTATTTGACAATGCTGAATTGCTGCGTGCTTCAATCGCTAGCCATAGTAATGATCATCGTTTAGGTGCGAATGAAGCTCCTCCAGCGATTATTTCTATTTTCTTGGGATCACAATTAGACGAAATCTTAGAAGAAGTTGAATCCGCACGCGTAGCAAAGAAAGTTAAAAATGAAGCTAATTTGTGGCATGGTATCCCTAAGATTCCTCAATTAAAGATGGATAATACCGATCGAAATCGTACGTCTCCGTTTGCGTTTACTGGGAATAAATTTGAATTCCGTGCCGTCGGCTCTTCGGCGAACTCCGCATCACCGATGACCGTTTTAAACGCCATCGTTGCAGCACAATTGATCGAATTTAAAACAGAGGTGGATAAGCAGATAAAAAAAGGCACTAAAAAAGACCTCGCTTTATTAAACGTCGTACGTAAATACATCAAAGATTCGAAAGCGATTCGTTTCGAAGGTAACGGATATAGTGATGAGTGGGCCGTCGAAGCAGAGGCTCGTGGACTGGCAAATAACAAGACTACACCGAAAGCTTTGGATGTGTACGTGAAGGAGGGAAGCTTAGCGCTTTTTGAAAAATTAGGTGTGTATTCGAGACGGGAATCCGAAGCACGACACGAAATACTTCTGGAAAACTTTTATAAGAAGATTCAGATCGAAGCACGTGTGATTGAAGACGTGGTGACCAGTCAGATCGCTCCGGCTTGTTTTCAATATCAGAATCAATTAATTGAGAATGTTAAAGGTCTTAAAGAGATGGGGTTAGATGGAGCTGCATATAGCTCGCAGTTGAATCTCGTTGAACGTATTTCTAAACATACTAATTTAATATTAGAACAGGTTGAAGCCATGCGTCAAGCACGTAAAACTGCTAATGTAATTGAAGATGTTCGTGAGAAGGCAATTTCATACGATGAGGTCGTTAAACCTTACTTTGATGATATTCGTTACCACGTTAACAAATTAGAAAAGATTGTAGACGATAAGAAATGGCCTCTACCAAAATTGCGTGAACTTTTATTTTTAAGATAGTATTTACTACTAACCATCCGATAATAAGTGCGGCGCCCAGATTTCCTGGGCGCTTTTTTTATTTGAATAAATAAGTAGAAATATTTTTGTTAATTTTAGTATATGAAAATAGTAGCATTCGCAGCGAGCAATAGTTCAGAATCCATTAATAAAAAATTAGTTATCTCGGTTAGTAAATACTACAAAGAGCTCGAGGACACGGTGGAAATCCTTGACTTAAATGACTATGAGGTGCCGATATATTCAGTCGATAGAGAGAAAACGGGGGGAATTCCTGAACGTATTACCGATTTTGCGGCTAAGCTCGATCACGCGGATTTTATTTTGATCTCTTTTGCGGAAAACAACGGTAACCTGAATGCCGCGTATAAAAACATCAACGATTGGATTTCGCGGATCCCGAACCGCAAAATATTTAACGGCAAACCCCTTTTTATCATGGCAACGAGCCCCGGAAAGCGAGGTGGGCAAAGTGTATTAGATATTGTCAATGCTCGTTTACCGCTGGATGGAGCTGATATTTTGGAAACATTTAGTCTTCCCGAATTTCATCAGAATTTTGAATCAGGAAAAGGGGTCATATCGATCATACACCGCGCACAGCTGGAGGCTAAAGTACGTAAGACGAAAAGGCTTTTAAAAGGCGCGTTAAATAAGAATTAGTTAGTTTTAAAAAACACATGCATATGGCAAAGAAAGTATTATTGATAGTTGGCGACTATGTCGAAGATTACGAAGCTATGGTTCCGTTTCAGGCAATGGGTTCTGTGGGGATTGAAGTTCACGCAATTGCCCCAGATAGAAAAAAAGGAGACGTTGTCCCAACGGCAGTTCATGATTTTACTGGAGATCAGACCTATAAAGAACTTCGGGGTCATAATTTCGTTATAAATTATGATTTTGACGCGGTAAACCCGGAGGATTATGACGGACTGTATATTGCGGGGGGGCGTTCTGCAGAGTATATTCGCTTAAATGATAAAGTTATCGCATATACCCAGCATTTTTTTAAGGCCGATAAACCTGTGGCTGCAATATGTCACGGTATTCAGGTGCTTACCACAGCGCGCGTGCTGAGTGGCCGGACATTGACGGCCTATGTAGCGGTAGGACCAGATATCGAACTGGCGGGTGGAATCTGGAAAAATATACCAGCCGATCAGGCGGTCGTAGATGGAAATCTTGTGACTTCTCCAGCATGGCCCGGTCATCAAGCAATATTAAAGGAATTTTATAAATTACTCGGAATAACTATTACAGTATAATGCAAAAAAGTAAAAGAATTTGGTGGATTGCGATCGGATTGATTATCATATTAGGCTATGGAGTATGGGACGCATTCAATCAGCCGAGTGTCGAAGATTTACCCGGGGATTTTAGTGAGGTCGCATTTGTTCGTAATGAACAGAATAAGGGAGGGATTGTTCGTATATATGCAGTGACCGTTGGGGATATGGCTAATGCGAAATACGATGCTTGTGCCGAACTGTTTCCCGTGAACGATTATGGAAGTGTGACAAAGATTTATTTTTTCGATAAATCGAAACCCTTTCCGACAAGTTTAGCGATTGACCCACCACATTACGATACCGCGAAATATAGTGCGGTATCGATTCTTCGCCGTACCGGGCAAGACAAGAAATAAATTATCAATAAAAAATGAGATGGTATTGGGTAGTGAAATGCAATGTTTACTACCCAATCTTTCGACGTGGCCGTGCATGTTAGGCTTTTTGGCTGTCGAGCTCAAACACCGAATCAATTTTCCAGTTTGCCTTATCTTTGGATGCTTTAACCGCGAGCTGATCGCAACGTTCGTTCAACGGATGACCAGCATGACCTTTGACCCAAACGAGCTTCACCTGGTGACGACTATAAACACTGATAAGACGTATCCATAGATCTTTGTTTTTTTTACCGTGAAACCCTTTTTTTATCCAACCAAACACCCATTTTTTGTCAATCGCATCGATGACATATTTAGAGTCCGAGAAAATAGTGATTTGCTGATTAAGATTTTTTAAAGCTTCCAACCCAATAATAACTGCAAGAAGCTCCATGCGATTGTTGGTCGTTTTACGAAATCCTCCGGAGAACTCCTTTTCGATCAATTTGCCTTGAAATTCGGGGTTATCTCCTTTATATAATGTTCTTAAAATTGTGCCATAGCCACCCGGACCAGGGTTCCCGCTCGAAGCACCGTCTGTATATAGTTCAATCATTGGGTCAAAAATACATATTATACGAAGATGTGCCAGAATTATTAAAGGGATTTTAGCATTTGTAGGCGTTTCAGTTCAAAAAGGGGGAGGCGATAGCGTGAGATGGGTAATCTATAAAAGTCGAATTGCTGGTGAAGTCGATAAAAAACGGAGGGAATTACCCCTCCGTTATAATTAACTAACGGTGTAGTTAAGATCTTTTGCATTTTTTACTTTTTGGTCGAGTAATGCGAGATTAATCACATCGGCCATGTGTGTGACATAATGAAATTTTAGATCTTTAATATAATCTTCTTTAATTTCTAAAATATCTTTCTCATTTGCTTTACAAAGAATTATTTCTTTGATATTAGCACGTTTGGCGGCGAGTATTTTCTCTTTGATGCCGCCAACTGGGAGGACTCGTCCGCGTAACGTTATCTCTCCTGTCATGGCTAGTTTGTCTTTTACTTTCCTTTGTGTAAACAGCGACGTCAATGCCGTGAGCATCGTTATTCCCGCAGAAGGGCCATCTTTCGGCGTCGCGCCGGCAGGCACATGGATATTGACATCCCATTTATCAAACACTTTGTAATCAATTCCAAATAAATCCGCATGGGAACGGAGATAGGCCATGGCAATGGCAGCAGACTCTTTCATGACAGCCCCCAGATTACCAGTCAGGCTCAGTTTTCCTTTCCCGGGGCTTAAGCTAGACTCTATAAATAAGATGTCACCGCCCACTGAAGTCCACGCAAGTCCCGTTACAACACCGGCGACTTCGTTATCTTCATAAAGATCTTTATCAAATATTGGTGCACCTAATATTTCTTCCGCTAAGCTGACGTCAATTCGAGTGTTGTACTCTTTTTCCATCACAATTCGAGTCGCTACGCCACGTATGATCGAACCAATTTTTTTTTCGAGCCCCCTGACACCGGATTCTCGTGTGTATTCTTCAATGATTTTCTCGAGAATTTTATTATTTAATGTCGCCGATTTTTTAGTCAACCCATGAACCTCGAGTTGTTTGGGCAACAGGTGTTTCTTTGCGATTTCTATTTTTTCTTCAATAGTATAGCCGTTCACTTCAATGATCTCCATTCTGTCCAGTAATGCGGGCTGGATCCCATTTAATGAATTTGCCGTAGCGATAAACATAACTTTGGATAAATCATACTCCATTTCTACATAATGATCGTAGAAATTCGTGTTTTGTTCGGGATCTAAGACCTCCAGTAGGGCAGACGAAGGGTCTCCTTTAAAATCGGAGCCTAGTTTATCGATCTCATCGAGTACAAATACAGGGTTGGATGCACCCGCCTTTTTTAGGGATTGTATAATCCGACCCGGCATGGCTCCAATATATGTTTTACGGTGTCCACGAATTTCGGCTTCATCTCGAATACCGCCCAATGCCATACGAGTATATTTTCTTCCCAACGCTCTCGCGATTGACTTACCTAACGACGTTTTACCGACTCCCGGAGGACCGACTAAACAAAGTATTGGCGCGTTCATATCATTCTTGAGCTTAAGTACCGCCAAGTACTCTATTATACGTTGCTTAACCTTATCAAGTCCGTAATGATCTTTGTCAAGTATTTTGGTTGCCCGGTTTAAATCGAAATTATCTTTTGTGAACTCTCCCCATGGTAAATCAAGCAGCAACTCAAGATAATTGATCTGTACGGAGTAGTCGGCGGCGGCTGGATTGATTCGGGCAAGCTTTTCTAATTCTTTGTCAAAATGTTTCTTTACATCAACCGGCCATTTTTTTGACCGCGACCTTTTATCTAACTCTTGGAGCTCGAGGTCAGGACTCGTTCCGCCCAGTTCTTCCTGAATTGTTTTTAATTGTTGGTTTAAAAAATAATCCCGTTGTTGTTTGTCTAAGTCGACACGAACTTTGTTTTGTATTTGATTTTTTAACTCAAGAAGCTGGATCTCGGTCGTAAGATGTTCGAGTAATATTTTTGCTCTTTTTACGAAGTCTTTGGTTTCTAGTAAAATTTGCTTTTGATCTGTTTCCAAGCTCATGTTGGAAGAAATGAAGTTCACTAGAAAGGTATGACTTTCGATATTTTTAATCGCGAGTCCGGCCTCACTAGGTAAATTTGGGGAGAGCTGAATGATCTGCAATGCCAACTCTTTAATCGAAGCAATTAAGGCTTTAAATTCACGGTTGGAAACTTTTGGTTTATCCTCCGGGATCCGCTCTACCCTCGCTTTTAAATACGGCTCGGTGGAAACCATCGACGTTATTTTGAATCGTTGTTTTCCTTGGATGATGACTGTTGTATTGCCGTCTGGCATTTGCAATATCTTAATAATATTCGCAACTGTCCCGACCTGATGAAGCTGGTCCTCTGAAGGCTCTTCAATAGTCATATCCTTTTGTGAAACTACACCAATGGTACGATCGTTTTTATACGCCTCTCTAATTAATTTAATAGACTTGTCTCTGCCAACAGTAATTGGAATTACCACTCCTGGAAATAGAACAGTGTTGCGAAGCGGTAAGATAGGTAGCACCTCAGGGATATCCGCTTTGCTCATTTCTTCCTCGTCTTGTGAACTTAGTAATGGAAAAAATTCCGTTTCTTCATTGATGACAGAGAGGACCTGATTTATGTCGAATGTGTCGTTTTTATTCATGTATATATATTCTGATCCGACAAAATGTCAGATTTTGAGTTTGTTTTCCTATTAATAAATAATTAACGCTATAATTGCAAGAGCGGTGCCAACTTTGAAAATTGGTACTATTTGTGTTAATAAAGTTATTATCGTACTTGTTCGTTTTTTTCGGTGTGTAAATTTGGCGGGTTTACCCCTTAAATGTGGAAATGTTTAAAACTTGCGATTGTATCGTTAAACTATTTGATGGAGATTTATATCCAACAGTAATAATGCGAGTTAGTTAATTATTTAGAATGAATAAATTAGTATATATGAAACGTAGAACTTTGAATAACCCGTGGAAATTGATGAAATTGGGTTTAGCATCTGCATCCTTAGCTTTGTTGACTTTGAGCGTACAAGCGCAAGAACAGGAGCAGCATAGTAACCCAAACGTCCGTCTGGGTCAAAAAGCCTTGTTAGACGGTGATTTTAAGGCGGCGGCAGCCCATCTAAAAAAAGCATTGCCTGCGGAAGAGAACGATCCGGATGTGTATTATTTACTAGGGTATTCACAATTCCATAATGGTGCTTATACCAATGCAATTGAAACCTTTAAAAAGGTAATTGCGTTGGACCCTAATCATACTTCCGCGTATTATTACAAAGCGAAAGCAAGTAATAATTTAGCGGTAACCCCAGGGGGGAAGTTAGGTAATTCTGCGAAAGAACAATTGTTAAAAAAGGCGATTGAAGATTTTAGCAAAGCGATTTCCATTACTGCAAACGATGCGAAGTTGTATCAAAACCGAGCGATTGCTTATCGTGATTTAGGTATCTTATTAGGAACAAGTGGTACGGACAATTATGATAAAACACAGGCTACTGACGCGTATAATAAAGCAGTGTCAGATTACGAAAAGGTGTTAACGTTTGATGCGTCGCGGAAAGACATTCAGACGGAAGTCAAAAAGGCAAAAGTATATCGTGATAACCTTAAGTAATCGCTAGGGGAAATCCTTAGAGATATTTAATTATATGCGATTAACCTTGCAATTTTTATTGTGGGGCCTCATTATAATAATTTCTGACTTTTGGAGAGAGCTTGTTTGGTTCGTACCCCGATTGGGAGGGCCGAACATATCAAAAAAATGGTCAAGTTGAGAGCGACTCATACTTGACCATTTTTTTATTCGACTCCATTGAAAAGATAATTTTTCAAATTCCCTATCCTTAAACGGCCTTGCATGGATTTGTGCTTTGGCTGGGGGGGAGTATGTCAATTAGGCGTATACGCTTTCTTTCTTGAATTTTTTCACTAAGAGTGCATAGATTATCGCGCGATATTTATTGCGATTAGACTTTCCTACTTGTTCAATAACTTCTCCGATTGCTTTGTCAAGTTCAGGACCATCTTTTAAACCTAATTTTTTAACTAAAAAATTATTTTTTAGACGATCAAGCTCTGCTTTGTCTGAACCAGCGACAGTTTCGGCATCGGCATTATAGATCGATGGTCCTAGACCTTTTGCAACGGCTGCTATTAGCTTTTCGTCAAGCGTGAGGTTCAGTTTTTTTGCTTCTGCAACATATGCAGCGACTTTTTCTTCTAGTTTACTCATAATTACTTTTTTTGATGATTATTGATTACACTTTAAAGTTACGCATGATTTTCGTTAAAAAGTAAGATATCTACACTAAATTTTAGTGTATAAATTATTCCATCAAGCCCGCTCTTTTTAATAGTGCATCAACCGTAGGCTCTTGTCCACGGAAACGCTTGTATAAGATCATCGGGTGCTCCGTTCCACCTTTTGATAGTATATAGTCCTTAAATAATGTGGCAATCTCACTGTTGAAAATCCCTTTCTGCTGAAAATAGGAAAAAGCATCAGCGTCTAGTACTTCCGCCCACTTGTAGCTGTAATATCCCGAAGAGTAACCGCCATTAAAAATATGCGAAAATGCAGGACTCATGGCACTTTCCTTGATTTGTGGGTAAAGATCTGTGGCTTCAAAGATATCAGATTCGAACGATTTTACACTTTGAATACCACGGGGATCGCTTGCGTGCCAGCCCATATCTAGCATGCCAAAGCTCAGTTGTCGTAACGTAGCCATTCCTTCAAGGAAAGAGGCAGATTCTTTGATTTTAGCGATGATATGCATTGGAATTAGCTCACCGGTTTGGTAGTGCTTCGCAAATAGTTCTAATGCTTCTTTTTCGTAACACCAATTCTCCATAATTTGACTAGGTAGTTCTACGAAGTCCCAATAAACGGAAGTTCCCGAGAGCGTAGGGTAGGTTGTGTCGGCCAGCATCCCATGTAACGCATGCCCGAACTCGTGGAACAGTGTTGTGACTTCATTAAATGTTAATAATGAAGGTTTGGTGGCGGTGGGTTTTGTGAAATTGCATACGATAGACACGTGGGGACGTTCCTGTTTACCATCTCGGATATGCTGCGGTTTAAAGGATGTCATCCATGCGCCGTTGCGTTTTCCTTTTCGAGGAAAAAAATCTGCATAGAACAGCGCAACAAAGGTCTCGTTATCATCGACAACTTTGTAGGTACGCACCTCCGGGTGGTATTTATCAATCGTGTCTATTTCCCTAAACTGAATCCCGTATAGTTTTTGTGCAACGGAGAAAGCACCGTTAAGAACGTTGTCTAACTTAAAGTATGGTTTTAAAAGTTCATCGTCTAAATTGAATCTTTCTTGCTTTAATTTTTCGGCAAAATAACTACCATCCCATCGTTCGAGCTTTGAGATTCCTTGTGTACGCTCGGCAAAGCTTGTTAGCTCATCGAATTCTCGCTGGGCCGCTGGCCTAGCTTTGTTTAGTAGCGTACCTAAGAATGCATTCACTTTCTCGGGGTTCTCGGCCATCCGTTCTTGGAGGATAAATGAGGCGTGAGAGGAATGCCCAAGAAGATTCGCTCTTTGATGACGTAGAGTTGTTATTTTTAGGATGTTTTGCTCATTGTTGAACTCATTTTCTTGGAAGGCTTTCCTGCCGGCGGCAAGAGTTATTTCCCTGCGTAATTCCCGGTTGTCTGCGTAGGTGACAAAGGGGACGTAACTCGGGTAGTCCAGCGTGAATACCCATCCCGTTTTCTTGCGACCTTCTGCTGCAGCTTTTGCACCCTCTATGGTTCCCTCGGGTAAACCTTTTAAGTCGTCTCGGTTTGTAATGTGCAATTCGTACGCATTGGTTTCTGTTAACACATTTTCACCAAACTTTAACTTGAGTACGGCTAGTTCGGCGTCAATTTTTCGGAGCTCTTCTTTCTCATTATCGCCAAGAAGTGCTCCGTTACGTACGAAATCTCGGTATGATTTTTCCAAAAGCGTAGTTTGCTCCACATTTAAAGTCAAGCCGTCACGCTGATCGTACACTTCTTTTATTCGTTCAAAGAGATCGAAATTTAATGTGATATCATTTGATAAGGCAGCCAATTTGGGTGCGATTTCCTGGGCTAGTCGATCGAGGTCATCGTTAGTTTCTGCGGAATGCAAATTGAAAAAGATGTTCGCAATACGATCCAATTCTAGCCCAGAGTAAGCCACCGCTTCGAGCGTGTTTTCAAATGTGGGTGCGCTTGGGTTCTCTGTGATTTTCAAAATTTCAGCTTTTGTTTTTGCTATCGCAGTGTCAAAAGCAGGGATGTAGTCCGTTATTTTTATTCGAGAAAACGGCGCAGAATTATACGCCGTGTCGAATTGTTGATTTAAAATACTCATGATATAAAATTACAATTTTTACTTGGAATGCCTAAACACGGTCAATTGCCGTTGTGTAATATTTTTTTTACTAATATGTAGAAGAATATTGTATAAGAGTATTTTGTAAAGTTTAAGGAAATTACTATATTTATAGTGCCAATTTATTATAAAAATGTTGATCGGTTTAATTATAATACTCGTTGTAGTTTTGGTTGCTGTCTATTATTTATTGTTACGCAATAGGAACTTTTAAAATATAGGGATGCACTGTCTTTGGGGACACCTTTGCAATTTTTATATCGAAAAAAGCCCCAAACTAGTCTTGCTAGATGGAGCTTTGTTTATGCTGTTTTTATTCAAAGAAAATGAATTACTTTTTCTTTGAATTCTTTTTTTCTAATCCACTTCTTTCTGCATCTTCGAAATCACGACGGATAATTCTTTCGATAGCTTTCTCAATACGCTCTCTACCTTCATCTTCGTTGATGTCGATACCGCTTATGGTGCTTCCGTTGTTTTTTGCGTGTAGCGTAAGGTAGTAGATCCCTCCAAGAATTATCGCAAGAGAAGCTCTAATGTCAACACCTGTGTTCTTGAATTTGCTATCTAATGTCGATAGAAGATGTCCTCCGAGTTCCTCTCTGTCATCAGCAACTTTTCTTAAAAGCTTATTCTTCATCCCCATTTCCCAATGTATTATCCGCTGAATAGTCTTGTCCTTTAAAAAAGTGTCGAACTGTCCTTGGAATACTTCGTTTGTTTCCTCAGCACCAATTGAATCAGGATGTTCAACGAGTTCAGCCAATTGTGTTCTTGATTTAGCGGACCAAAAGTCTTTTTCTAAAATGTATTGTTGAATTAGGCCGTCTAAGTTCCCAAAATAAAGATAGATCAACTTGGGGTTTAAACCAGATTCTTTTGCAATGTTAGTAATCGTAAGTCCGGAATAAGTGTATTTTTGTAAAACTTTTCCAACCGTAGCAACTAACCGTCGCTTCGTTTTTTCTTTATCTCTAATGGGGCCAGCGACTACTTTTCTTGGTTTTTTTTCAGGGATTGTTTCGATCCCTTGCGCAGATTCCTTTTTTTTACGTGCCATAGTAGACTTTGTCTTATTTGTGATTAAATAGTTTGATATAAAATTGGTGAATTTTTATTTATATATCAAATTCTTTTTAATATTTTTTTTCATTTACACTGCTTGTTTATTAGAACTTTATGCATGTTATTTTTGGGGTGTCTAAATTGGAATAATCCTGTGCATTAACGCCTCGTATTGTCCCTGAGATTGACGCTTAAGCGCTATTAGTATGGGTTTGTAGGACCTGTTATCGCTACGAACTACAAAAAATTAAGCAACATTTAGCTCCGCCCATTTCCGCTTAATTACTCAATAAAAATATTCAGAAAATGTATGTAACTTTTTTAGGACGTAAATAACGTTATTGTTTTCATCTCCTATTTAAAAAAGACCGTTAATTTCCTGTTTCGCAGTACCCTTGAATTGTCAATTTATAATCTATTTGAGAAATGTGCAATGGTTCTTAATTTCAAATTAAGAATGGCACGAGTATAATCGTATAAAACTAAATCGTTTGATGTACTTAAGTTAAAATGATTTAGTTTAAATTTACACCTGCTTGTTTGGAAAATAGCGCAAGCAGTTTTATGTCAAACACTATGATAAAATTATTTTTTAAAGCCCTGGTGCTGCTCATGCTGCCCTTAGTGATCGCAGCGCAAGATAAAAAATTGGTCAATTATGTCTCGCCGATTATTGGGACAGCGAAGATGGGACATACTTTTCCCGGAGCGACGGTGCCGTTTGGTGCAATTCAACTTAGTCCCGACACGGATACTATACCCTATGCAGTTGATGATCGATATAATGGTGAGGTTTATCGTTATTGCGCCGGTTATCAATATGATGACCCCACGATTGTAGGTTTTAGTCATACCCATTTTAGTGGTACAGGACATTCTGATTTAGGTGACTTGGTGGCAATGCCGACGGTCGGGGAAGTGCAGCTCAACCCAGGTACGGCGGATAAACCTGAAACGGGATATCGGTCAGCGTATTCACATAGTAAGGAGCTGGCACAGGCCAATTATTACAAGGTGATGTTGGAAGAACCTAAGGTTCTGGCAGAATTAACCACCTCCGAGCGTGTAGGATTCCATCGTTATACTTTCCCTAAATCAGATCAGTCACATATTATTCTTGATTTTAAATCTGCTATTTATAACTATGACCAAAAGAATATTTGGACTGTTGTGCGGGTTTTGAATGATTCTGTTGCTACAGGGTATATGCAAAGCAGTGGATGGGCACGTACAAGGACAGTGTATTTTGCAGTAACATTTTCTAAACCCTTTAAGAACTATGGGGCTTCATCGACGCGTGAGAAGGTACCGTATCAAGGGTTTTGGCGTAAGTTTAATCAAAACGAAAATTTCCCTGACATCGCTGGCCAGAAGATCGCGATGCACTTTGATTTCGACACCCAAGACCAAGAGCAGATACAAATGAAGATCGCGATAAGTCCGGTGAGTATGAAGAACGCGCTTGCTAATATGGAGGCCGAGATTCCAGATTGGGATTTTGAGCGTGTAAAATATGCTGGCCAGGCATTATGGGAAGCGGAACTACAAAAGATCAAAGTCGACCTATTGGAGGAAGATGATTATGTAAACTTCTATACGGCAATGTACCACGCGGCTCTCATGCCTACTGTCTATATGGATGTGAATGGTGAATACAAGGGCTTGGATCACGAAGTGCATAAAGCCGATGGTTTTGTAAATTATACCTCCTTTTCACTTTGGGATACCTTTAGAGCGTTTCACCCTTACCTTAATTTGATTAACCCAGAACGAAATGCCGATATGGTTTCTTCGATGATGGCGCACTATGATCAGAGCGTTTTAAAAATGCTTCCGATATGGTCACATTATGCAAACGATAATTGGTGTATGAGTGGATACCATTCGGTTTCGGTTATTGCAGATGCTATTCTAAAAGGCGTCTACAAAGGGGATGCTCGGGCGGCCCTCGCGGCTTGCGTGCAAACGGCTAATACAAGAAATTATGAAGGGATTGGGGAATATATTGACTACGGGTATGTGCCCGATGAGGTGTCAGGAACTTCGGTGTCCAATACATTAGAATATGCGTACGACGACTGGTGTATTGCACAGTTGGCTAAACATCTCGACGTCCAAGATGTGTATGACACATTTATAAAACGCTCCGAAAATTGGCGAAATTTATATGATGCTAATATTGGGTTTATGCGACCTAAAGATACTAACGGAAAATTTAGAGAGGAGTTCGATGTTTTGGAGACCCACGGACAAGGGTTTATCGAAGGAAACACGTGGAATTATAGTCTTTATGTGCCCCATAATCCCGTTGCTTTAATCGAAACTATGGGTGGTAAAACACAGTTTCAAACTTATTTGGATTCTTTATTTTCAATGCACCTGCCGGATAAATTTTTCGCCAACACGGAGGACATTACACGAGAGGGAATTATCGGGAACTACGTCCACGGCAACGAGCCGTCTCATCATGTCGTGTATTTATACAACATCGCAGGTGCGCCCTGGAAAGCACAGTCGCGAATTCGTATGATAATGGATAATCAATATCATACCGGACATGACGGATTAGGTGGTAATGATGATTGTGGTCAGATGAGCGCTTGGTATATTTTTAATGCCTTAGGTTTCTATCCGGTTAGTCCTGCTTCAGACGAATATTGGATCGGAAGTCCGATCGTTAAATCAGCCACTATGCACCTCGGGGAAGGTAAAATTTTCCAGGTGGAGGCCGTTAACCAGAGTGAAAAAAATGTATACGTCAAACAGGTGAAATTAAATGGTAAAACGGTAAATGATTTCAAAATTAAACATTCAGAGATCGTGAACGGTGGTAAGTTAACATTTGTAATGAGCAGCAAACCAAGCAAAAGATAATTTCCACGCCATCTTTAACAAACGAAGGGCCGGTATCAATGATACGGCCCTTCGTTTATTTATTTTAGAAATGAAGTGTTTGGTGAGCGATCTAACGCCTAACAAATCGTTCTAAAGTTATTTCTATCACCTAATAACCTGGGTTCTGTTCCCAATTTGTGTTCACGTTAAGTACGCTCGTTGGGAGCGGGAAAATTCGGCGGAACTTTTCTGTAAATCCAGCGGTATATAAGGATTTAAAACCCCAATTGTCTTCAAATTTACCGAAACGGATCAAATCATTTCGTCTCCATGATTCATCTGTAAATTCGCGTGCTCTTTCATCAAGTAGATCCTCGAGCGTAGGCTCTGTGGTGAACTCAGGTGCCCCGACATAATTTCGGATCTGATTGATTAGTGTGCGTGCTGTCTCACCAGCAGTCGGCGTTGCTCCGCGTAAAATAGCTTCTGCTTTCATCAGTAACACATCTGCATAACGAAAGATTGGCACATCGTTACTTTGACTGCGATTGTTTGCTGCGGTAACCTCGACGTCCATATAGAATTTGATCGACCTGTAGCCCATCGATCGTCCCTTTAGGTCATTTCCTCCATTAAGCGTTGGCCCTCCATCGGGGCGGAGAGTAATCTCTTTGCTCGTTTCTAAGTGCCATTCAAATGTGTCGTTAGCATCACCTCCACTATAGTCTTGATCAATTCCCTTTTTGGATGTTGTTATTAAAAAAGGTCGATTCAGGTCGGGGCCGTAATCTGACCAATAGTATTGCAGCCCACCAATATAAATGTCGTTTCGTTGATCGCCTTCTAGATTAAATTTTTCGAGAAAAGTGGGCAGGACCCTTAGCGTTCCGGCCACACTTTGAGGAAGGGGTGCAAACTGGTTTTGCCCATTACGGTGAATCCAATAGCGCGTATAGGTCATTCCCTGTTGCTTTTCACGATCATAGGGAACGGCGAAAATAAAATCTTTAATTTGAGGTCCGTTATCTGGTCTGAATTTTTCTAGGTATTTATGACTATCCAAATTGTAGAACCCCGATTCAATGATGTCGTCACACATGGCAATAACATTGGACAATTTCTCATTTCTGACCCCAGGCATATAACTCGCTACATCGGAAGCGGTATAGACGGCCCAATTCAAATACAGTTTCGCTAAAAGAGCGTCTGCCATGTAACGTGTTGCTTGTCCGTAATTGGCAACAGTAACATCTGCGGGTAGTCGATCACGGATTTCGAGCAGCTCTGATTCGATGAAATGACATATTTCAGAACGGGAAGATCGATCTGGAATTTGGTCAACCTTTCCAGTGATCAAAGGGACGTCGCCGAAATTATCCATGAGAATAAAGTAGTAAAATGCACGCATAGCACGCATCGGCGCAGCCGTTTCACTCTGATCATCACCAAATATTGCTAGGACATTATTGGCTAGGTTGATACCGTTCATTGCATCATTCCACATCCCAGGTATGATTCCATTATCCGCCGTCCAGTTGTGCACATGTAGCTCGCGGAAGCGCCCCCCGTCGTAATAATCTGTTCCCAGCGCAAGGCTGACTGCTTCATCGGAAGTCAACGTTTGTGACATCCAGTGGTTATAACCCAATGCCCGGCGATACGCCGCATAGACATCAGCTGAAATTGCCTCCGCTGCGCGTTCGGATGTCGGGAATTCTGTATATTGTGATTTGATGTCAACATCTAAATCGGTGCATGAAGACAGCGTGAACGCTAATGCGACGGCTGATATATATCGTGTATATTTTATTGGTTTCATAGTTCTTCTATTAGCTTTATAATGTTAAATTGACACCGAACATGAACGTGCGGGTGCGTGGATATACTTGACGATTGTCAATCCCAGGGGTGAGGCCACCTAAATCAACTTCAGGATCTATCCCCTTGTATCCGGTGATGACAAAAGCATTGTTTACACTTGCATAAATGCGTAGCGATTTGATTTGCGAGGAGATTTTAGGGAGATTGTAAGATAACGATAGGTTCGCTAAGCGTAGGTAATCGCCATTCATTAAGTATCGATCAGAAAGATAATGTGCATTTATGTCCGTCATCTTCTCGGTATTTACAACATCTGCAAGTACGTTTTTCATACCGGCATTTCCGACGACATTGGAGTGACGTGCTCTTGTCGCATTCATTATTTTATTGCCAAACACCCCTTGGAACATCGCGTTAAGCGTAAGGTTTTTATAGGCCAAGTTGTTACTCCAACCCAAAGTAAATTTAGGCTGTCCTAGGCCCGTAGCGGCGCGATCTTTGAAAGTCGGTGTGATCGTTGTTTCCCCTGTGCGCTCCCCCGTGTTCTCATCACGCTCATAGAATGTTGATATTCCTTCTTCATTGTAACCAGCCCATTCCCACGTATAAAACTGACCGATGGGAGATCCTTCCACTAACCGTTGTTGAAACGCGCTACTCTGACCGGCTCCCCCCAGATCTGATAGGTCAATGTAATCGACTGAAAATTCTTGGTTAGAAATTCCCTTCACTATATTTTTATTGTGCGAAGCGACAATCCCTGTATTCCATGTGAAATTTGTGTTTTTTACAGGTACTACGTTTAGCGCGAGTTCAATACCTTTATTGTTGACTTCGCCCACGTTTGCCGTAAGTGATTCATATAGATATTTGGTGGTGGAAACCGCATAGTCATAGATTAAATCGGTTGTATTTTTGTCATATACTTCCAAGGTACCGTTTAGCCGATTATTAAATAAGCCAAAATCAACACCGAGGTTGAGCATCCCGGTACGCTCCCAACGCAATTCTTCATTTGCATTGCGTAACGCAGCTAAAGTACGTAACTGATTTCCCAAAGCGTCAGTGTAAAAGCTTGACGTCGCACCGTAAACCTGTCTGGCGGTAAAGACATCGAACCCCATCGAGTTTCCACTCACTCCGTATCCTGCACGTAACTTCAAATCATTGAAGGCGGATCCTTGCATGAATGGTTCGTCAGAGATACGCCATGCTGCCGAAATCGAAGGGAACGTCGCCCACCGATTGTTTTGTCCGAAGGCAGAAGAACCGTCCCGGCGTAGGGTTGCTTGGAATAGATACTTGCTGTTATAGGTGTAGTTTATACGGCCGTAAACTGATATCATTCGAAGCGTCGATAGGTAATAATCGCCAAAGCCAAGCAGGTCAACGACATTTGCCATCCCCGGATTGTAATAACTTAAACCATCATCGTAGTAATCAGAGGTCGTGAGTTGAAAGCCATCATTGTTGTTGTTCTCTTCCCAGGAGTAACCAGCTAGAACAGATACTTTGTGGCGCTCCCGAAACGTTTTGTCGTACGCAAGGTTCATTTCTAATATTTTACGATCATCCTCGACAGCAGCACGAATAGACTTGCCATTTTGATTTCGTGCGGCCATGGAGGCTCTTGTATAGTACTGCGAATTGTTAATTTGTCGGTTCTGCATCGATAAGTCGATGTTGTATGTTAGACTGGGTAAAATTTCGTAGCCTAGTTTCGCGTGCGCTTGGATTACCTTCGTCTTGGTGAAGTTTGTATTCTCTTTTATTAACGATACGGGATTTACGTACTGGGAACGATCGGTCTTTTCGAACCAACTTCCGTTGTCATTTTTTACCGGAGAGACGGGTAAATAATAATACATGGCGTCGTAGACGCTTACGCCATCACCAAGTGCCAGTACATCGTTTTGTTTGGTAATACTGGTGTTGAGGTTGAACGATGCACTTAATTTGTCGTTCAATGCTTTAGTTTGAACAAATCCACGTCCTATTTGACGGGCCATATCCGTGCCTTCGATAATACCGTTGTTTTGCAATGTATTTACACTAGCACTGTATTGCGTCGTTTCGGTTCCGCCCAATAAAGAAATGTTATGGTTGTTCGAAATCCCGGTTCGCTGGACCTCCTTTTGCCAGTTGGTGTTGGCGCCTAGATCATCGGTCGGCTCCATGGAAAATCCGTTATCATTAATAAATGAACGGTACTGATCACCGTCCATCATGTCGTATTGTTTTGCGACCTTATCGACTGCCAGGTAGCCATTGTAATTTATACTCGTCTGCCCATTTTCGCTACGCTTGGTAGTGACGATAATAACCCCATTTGCTGCCTTGGAACCGTAAATAGCGGTTGCCGAAGCATCGCGAAGTACATCGATACTCGCGATGTCATCTGGTGCCACCAAGCTTAATGAAGCGCCGGGAACACCGTCAATTACGTAATAAGGTTCCATAGCTTCGCCCGACCGAAGCGTGGATGAGCCTCGTAAGGTAACCGAAGGCGTATTATTAGGGTTGCTGTTGTTGGAAGAAACGGTTAATCCGGGAACCTTCCCCTGTAGCAACTGCGCAGGGGAGGTGAACACACCGTCATTCATGTCTTCTCGTTTGATCGTCGTGATGGAACTGGTAAGGTCTTTACGAGAAATCGTTCCGTAACCGATCATGACTTCTTCGATGGTGGTGGTTAACTGCTGCAGCTTGACGCTAAGGGCAATTGTTTGGTTTTGTTGAATTTGATAGCCCGATAATGTATCAGTTTTGTAGCCGACAGAACTGAAGATAAATTGATAAGGGCCTCCCAAAGGTAGATTTCGGAAGTTAAATAACCCATTGTTTGAGGAACTTGTCGTGAAATGCTGATCCGTTCCTTGATGCGTTGCTTTTATACTCACTCCGGATAGAAATTCGCCGGATTCATTTTGGGTGGCTCCTTTGACCTGTTCCTGCTGGGCATTCGAGTGCGCAGCGATCGCAACAAGAAAGGTCGCCAACAGCATTCTTTTTTTGAGCTGGTACTTGTAGTTAAACATGGTGTTTTAATTATAGGTTTTATTTTACTGTTTTTTACGTGTAATGATGTAACTGTTTTGGTCTTCTTTCTTGTATTCGAGGTCGTTGATATGGCAAATCAGGGTTAACACATCGTTTAGATTTTCCATGTCGACATCTATCAGCCCCGTATATTTGATATGGGAAATATCGGTTCCTTGAATTTGGATATTTGTGTGATATACATTTTCTAATAGGTCGAAAACCTCGGTAATTGGCCTGTTGTCGATGCGAATGGCACTTCGATTAGCCACATCAGCAAGTGCGGCGAATTTATGTACCGGTTGTGCCTCTTTGAGGGCTTCAGTTTTGTGTAGCTGGTCTATATGATTCGAACGGCGATCATAGGTTAAACGGTCTCCTTTGTGTTCAAGGTATATATCTTGGAATCGAGTGGTGGCGGAGAGGGATGCAACGACCACTTTTCCTGAATGAAGCTCCACGGAGGTGTGTTCGGCGCCGCTACCGGTGTTTATTGTGAAACTTGTACCTAGCGCTGTCGTTTTTGTACCTCCAGCGTATACACTAAAGGGTCTCCATTTATCTTTTTTTACCTTAAAAAGGGCTTTCCCTATGAGTCGGATTTCTCTAGGTCCATGGTACGGTGAGATGCGGTACTCGATGCTACTATTGGTAAATACTTTTATAATCGAACTGTCCGGAAGTGTCACGGTTTTGGCTGTATCGTGCGTGTTTATTATTGTGCTCCATTGCTTTATAGTAGGTTGGTCAGTGGAGGCTATCTCGGCTTGCGGGTTGTCTAATGTTCGATACTGATCAACGCCGGTTAAAATCAAAGCGATCACGCATGCGGCAGCGGAATAGGTCAATAGCTGATATATCGTATTGCTTCGCCTTTTTTTTCTAGCTTCATTTTTTTTGGTTTCAAGTAACTGTTGAAAGATATGATCCTCCATTCGCTGTGTGGGAATTTTGTCGACATTCTCGTCGATTTTAAAGCTGGTCCATTGCGTATCTGAAAACAGATCTTCGAGGAACGACGGATCATTCCAGATCGCACGTTTACGATCAGAATCGATAATTTTATCAGGACTTGCTTTCCTGCGTTTTCTTTTTAAGAACCTCATACCTATATTACGCGGCTCACGGTGTGATCCCCTAGTCTGTTTTTTAAAAAAAATATTTATCGGTTATACCATATGTTTTTGAAGGTGTTGTAGCCAAGTGGAAAGGCAGGTGTATAGGTTGTGGAGGGGTGGTCAGAGCATAATGGAATACAAATGCTGTTTTAATTGCACGAGTGCTTTGCCGATATGGTGTTCGACGGTTTTTGGTGAGATGGAAAAAACTTTTGCAATTTCTTTGTGTGTTAGCCCTTCATTCCGACTAAGTTCGAATACTGTACGACGCATCTTCGGCATATTCTCAATATCGTTAGCTAGCAAGCGCAGTAAATCTTTACGTTCAATAGATTCGATCAGACAATCGGTGAATGGTGTATTTGCAGTCAATCCTTCGTGTTTAAAACGTGTGGCTTCCTTTCGTATGATGTCGATCATTACTTGTCTAGCCATTCCAAAGATTTGGACGTTGAGTGGTAAATTCTCTCGTAAAATTTCACGCTGTTTCCATAGCTTGATGAAGGTAAGTTGGGTTACTTCTTCGGAAATGTATGCGGATTTAGTTCGAGAAAACACTAAACCATATATCTGCGCATGATACCGGGTATACACGTCCCTGAAGGCTAGATCGCTATTTTCTTTTAATCCTTTGATATGCTCCATATGTGTGTCCAAAGTTATATTGCGAGCGTATGATCGTTGTTAAGGAAATGTGATACTTTTGTGAAGTTTACTTCAAGCGAAAGCGTGCTAAACATGATTTGGTATAGTCTATAATTTGGTTTTAGCTTACTAATTGGAAAGATACTGCTTTTTTGTCTTAAAATATATCGGTTGAATGTGCGTCTTTCTTGCAGATGAATAAAAGTAGAGCCAATAGGTGATCGCAAAGTTAGATTCAGGGGACGATTATATTTCAGACGCCAAATTATTGAATGTTGGATTAAGTTATGTTCTATGATAATACAGCAGACGATGCTAAGGGAGGTAGAGCTTCATGCGATTTAATGCAATGACTGTAGTAGTGCCCATGATTAAAGACATATGCAAGTACTATAAATAGAGCAGGCTTTGTTTGAAGACACTAGAGAGCGCTTTTGCGGGGGAGGGGCGTCTCTCTAGGGGGGACGGATGTATACAAGCTGTTCGTGATGCACTCTTGGAGCTTGCCCCCGCGGAAATTATTAGACTTAGAGCTTGCTTTCTTTCTTTATTTTTCGTTTCACCGATATTGGCTTGGCTGCCTGTTTTACAGCGTATTGGCGTTCAAGGTATCGTACAACCTCTATGGCAATATCCTTCCCTGTTGCGGCTTCAATACCCTCTAAGCCCGGTGATGAGTTTACTTCAAGAATTAAAGGTCCACGTACGGAAGGAAGCATATCAACGCCGGCGACCGTTAGCCCCATCGCTTTCGCTGCGGAAATCGCTGAGGCTTTCTCATCTCGTGTTAATTTAACGATTTCGGCAGATCCTCCTCGGTGGAGGTTGGAGCGGAACTCACCTTCTTTTGCCGTTCTTTTCATCGCGCCCACTACCTTTCCATCTACAACAAACGCGCGTATATCTGTTCCTTTCGCCTCTTTGATGTATTCTTGTATCAGGATATTATTGCCCAATCCATAAAATGCCTCGATAACCGAGGATGCCGCTTTTTTTGTTTCAGCCAGCACGACACCGATCCCTTGGGTGCCCTCAAGCAATTTAATGACTAGTGGTGCACCGCCAACCATACTAATGAGGTCATCGACATCCGATACTGATCTTGCAAAGCCTGTGATGGGTAATCCCAGTCCTGCTCCCGATAGGATTTGCATGCAACGCAGCTTATCGCGTGATCGGGTAATCGCTTGACTCGGGTTCGCTGATACGACGTCCATTACTTCAAATTGACGAACGATCGCCGACCCATAGAACGTGAGTGAGTTTCCGATTCGCGGAATGATCGCGTCGATATGCGCTAGGTCCTGTCCTCGATAATGTATGGTGGGGTTCCCTTGTTGTATTCCCACATAGCATTTACTATGATCAATTATCTGAGCCTGATGACCCGATGTTTCGATTGCTTCGACAAAGCGCTTAGTTGAATAGAGATTTCTATTGGTCGATAATACGGCGATATTCACTGGATGATTCTTTTAGTGTTTAGAACAGATAAATCTAGTATAAGTTTTAATAGGTGTTTTTAGCAAGTTCTTTTTTAGATACGTCTACTAAAAACTTTCCATTTATAAAGTTCCTGCCAAGCAACATGGGGTAAGACATTGTCGAACGATCCCTTACTGATAATTTTATGTCGAATAAAGTGTCATATAACCTAATTTTGGTTATGAATATATGACGTGTTTCTGCTTGCCCGAATGAATTTTTAACTTCACGCTCCCTGTGGATCAGGAAGGTCAGCGTCATCAGATTTTCTGATTTATGTTCTGGGTGCTTATTGACATAACAACGGATATAGCGATGCCCATTTTTTTCAAACACTTCAAAATGCTCACAGTGAAGTACGGAAGTCTCCGCTCCAGTATCTATTTTAGCATCGATGTTGTATAGACCTAACTCGGGTAGGTCTACTACTTCAATTGCGCCTATTATAGGTTTCTCCTTGAGGACGGCCATGATTAGTCATAAATATACTCACCAAATTCAGACCGAATCGTTACCTTTTTTGTATCTGCTTTTTCAACTCGGCCAACAACTTGAGCGGGGATACCAAACGATTCCGAAATCGCAATAATGCTCTGGGCAATCTCTTGAGGAACATAAAGTTCCATTCGGTGTCCCATGTTGAACACTTTGTACATTTCCTCCCATGGGGTGTTTGATTGTTTTTGTATCAGATTGAAAAGCGGTGGAATGGGGAACAAGTTGTCTTTAATGACATGTACATGGTCTACAAAATGCAATACTTTTGTTTGCGCTCCCCCCGAGCAGTGTACCATCCCGGCGATTTGCTTACGGTACTTGTCTAAGATCGCTTTAATAACGGGTGCATAAGTACGGGTGGGAGAGAGTACTAGTTTTCCGGCCGTAATTTGCTCGCCGGTTTCTACCTGAATTTTCTCAGTTAACTTGCAGTTTCCTGAAAACACGAGCTCGTAAGGAACGGCTGGGTCATAGCTTTCGGGGTACTTTTCCGCAACATATTTGTGGAATACATCGTGGCGGGCGGAGGTTAATCCATTGGACCCCATACCACCGTTATATTCGCGTTCATAGGAGGCCTTCCCCGAAGACGCTAAACCAACAATCACATTTCCTTCCGTGATATTGTGGTTCGAAATTATATCTTCACGCCTCATGCGGCAAGTTACGGTACTATCAACAATGATCGTACGTACTAAATCGCCGACGTCAGCGGTTTCGCCCCCCGTAGAATAAATTCCCAATCCTAATTCGCGTAATTCCGCGAGTATTTCTTCGGTTCCATTAATGATCTCCGCGATAACTTCCCCCGGAATCAGATTTTTGTTTCGACCGATGGTCGATGAGAGTAAGATGTTGTCGACCGCACCAACACAAAGTAGATCGTCGAGATTCATGATGATCGCATCCTGGGCAATGCCGCGCCATACAGATATATCACCCGTTTCCCTCCAGTATACATAAGCTAATGAGGATTTTGTGCCAGCTCCGTCGGCATGCATAATATTACACCAGGCGTCATCTTGGCCTAAAATATCAGGTACGATTTTACAAAAGGCTTTTGGAAATAGTCCTTTGTCAATATTTTTTATCGCATTGTGTACATCCTCTTTTCCAGCGGATACACCTCGTTGGTTGTATTTTAAATCTGACATGTTAGTTGCAAAAATAACAAACACAATGGTATTCTTATAACCTTCTGATTAAAAAGTGTTGCGACTATAACCGAGGGTAGGACCGCTCGTAGCGGTCAAGTCGATTTCTGGTCTTATTTGCTTGGAAAAGTAATCAGTTCATTTATAACTTTCCAAACTTGAATCAGTTGGCTTTTATTACTTCTGGCGTTCGCAGGGCTGGTACTCGGAAGTGTGTGGTAATGAATATCAGTGCGACGCCGATGGTGCCGATCGAACAGCTGCTGCGCTTTTTGACCATTAAATAGAATCGATGAAATCGAAGGATATTGATCAAGCAAGAGTGCGATGTCGTTTGGAACCTCCTGGAGAATGTCCGTGTCCATGCTTCCAGCGCGCTTTGCAGACTTGCAGACGTCCCATAAACAGATACCATTCTTCTGCAGCAGGTCAACACGTTCGTTATAATTCGCGTCATGGTTACCATTCAAAAATGCGGTCATCATGGGCCAAAAGCGATTTTGTGGATGTGCGTAATATTGATTCTCGATTAGTGAGCGGTCTCCAGGCAGACTCCCTAGAATTAATACGCGGGGATCGTGAGCGATTATCGGTGGAAATGATTTCTTGAACATTTATCAAAAATAGCATATTATTTTGGGCTGTTTAATACCTTTGCGCTTTGGTAGTCGTATTATTGTTGGCTAAATTATAGGCCGAGATCATGTAGTACCTTCGACCAATAAAAGGTGAACACAACGGTATGATATGCAAAAGATTATTTTAGCGGCAGCAATGCTTGTAGACCCTTGGGGCAGGTTGCTGAGCGTTCGAAAAAAAACGTCTCGTTATTTTATGATGCCCGGAGGCAAAGTTGAGCCTCATGAAAACCATCAGGAAGCTTTAATTCGAGAACTGGGGGAAGAATTGGGCTTGAAAGTAAAGGTGCAGGAATTACATTTTTTAGGAAATCATACAGCGATAGCTGTAAATGAAAAGAATTCAGTCGTCCACGCGGCTATTTATTTGCTGCGCATAAGTGACTTACACGAAATTCTGCCGCAGTCAGAGATCGAGGAAATCGCCTGGTTAACTAAGACTAATCATCATCGATATAAGCTAGCTCACTTGTTATTGGAGTTTACCTTGCCCCGTTGGTTAAATGATGCCCATCTCAAGTTTTGAATTCCGACAATTCATTCGGAGATGATCACCTATTATCGGGATGGGATGAGTGTGTTGGCGCTGTTTTTGATTTGTTTTGGGAATGATTGTGGAATTATCAACTAGTTGTTTTGAATACCTTATTTTTTAACTTATTCCATTAACTTAATTCTAAATGAAAATTATTAACTTTAATACTGTGCTAAAACGGTCAATTCATTAATTAAAAGTTACAAAACGAAGTGTATGTTGATAAACGTGTGTTAAATTAATATATATTATACAAAATTGAAAATTCACCCCTACATTTTGTTTTTTAACGAAAAATCAAGTGTTAAAAGATGTTAAATAACACTTTTGTGTTATGCTGATTCAGTAGCGTCCTAAACAAAGAAAAAAATGGCGGTGGATTAATACAGCAGGGATT
>NZ_FUKU01000075.1 GCF_900163865.1 Sphingobacterium sp. JB170 | reverse complement strand
TATCATTTTTAAAAAATATATTTGGTTTATAACACAGAATCTTTTCTTTGGTCGCAGATGTGGAAAGAAAAGAAGTCGTCCAAAAACAACGAAAGGGATAATGAATATCCCACATAATAACACCGCAACCTGTTTGGTGAAATGTAGGGGAAGGGAGTGTGCGGAGCCGTGCATTTTGGCAAAGGGGTTGCACCGATTTAGATGCAAAAATGCGTTTCCGACCGAAGGAAGGAATTGCATTTTTGCCGCCCGATTTTTGTTATCAGGCGACTTTTATGGGGTGGGTAAGGAAATCTCTCAGATTGTGAAAAAAGCCCTTGTATTCGGTCATTCCATAGCGAAACATGTTCCAAAGCAGGGAGCAACCCATTTGGGTCAATGATGAATTGATAAACAAGTCCTGCTTTTCCAATGCTTCGGCAAGTGAGCAACTTGGTGCGTTGTCCTCTGCTTCGGATTGCTTCAGCAATTCGCCAAATTCATCGGTAACAAACGGCAGGCTTGCCACCGTTTGGTACTTCTCCGATTGGGGTTGCTGTATCTCTCCGATAGTAGATAACAGCACTTGCCCTGTGTGCCGGCTGTTGCCAAAATCAACCCAATATTTCGGTTCGTCTTGATAGTGCCTGCGGTAGCCTGTTTCTTTCAGAATTTCCGCAACGCCAAACCTTGCCTGTACGTTGTCCACACAGGTAATGGTAATGGTTGCTTTTGCATTTTCGGGCAGTCTGCCAAACTTGTCCTTTTCAAGCTTTACCGTTTCGGCTTTCCAGTTTGCACCCATGAACCGATTGCTACGGTTTATCAAAGCTACGGACTTGTACAATCCTGTTTCACTTTCTGCAAAACGCTGTCTGCCCAGATTGGCATTTGTGATAATATCATCATCCCACAAACGGACCTGCAAACCTGCGTGTCCTAATTCCTTTAAACTGTGGCTCATTTCCATTAAAGCGGTCAGCACCTTTGAGCCTGTGCCACCCGCCCCGATAAGGTTTACCGAAATCGGATTGGTCGGATTGAGCAGGTAATTGTCCGTAAAATGTACGGCTGTTTTTGTTGTTCCCATCACAATAGATTTTTAAGGGTTTTGTTATTCTTTTTCAATACGTCTTTGGGAAAAGGTTTATCAGTACCGATAAGGTCTTTCCATAGGTTTACGATGTTCTTTTTTGTCAAATTTGCACTCAATGAATGACTGAAATAGCTGTTAAAAAAATAATGCTCCCACGCCCGTATAAATTCCTCCACCGAAGCGGAATTTTTAATGTCGATACTGACCGTTCCCATACATACATTGCCCTTTTCATAAACATTGAAGAAAGGTGTGTAATACAATGGCGTTTTTTCGGTTGGTCTTCTGTCGCTTGCCAAAGCAAATAAGGTAAGATTGCTTTTGCTTGCTTTCCATAGCATTGGCGGTACTTGTGCCTTGCCGTTGGGTATGCCCAAACTTTCCACAAAATACAATTGCCTTTGCTGTGCCTTGGTGTACCATAGCACCGTACCTTTTTCAGCACTCGGATTGATATGCAGAATGTTGGTCGGCAAAATTCCCTTTGGCTTTAAAAAGGCTTGGTTCTTTTCGTCTTCGGTCTGTAAAGCCTTTGCCAATACACCCGCTTCCCTTACGGTCAAAGGGTGGGCGTTTATGGGATTGCCGTTGCTGTCCATATCAAAATGCTCTACATAGGTTGCTGTATCTGTTCCTTTGGCTTCGTAGAATACCAAAGCGGATTTTGGGTAATACAGCGTTCCAAAATTTTGGGTCATATCTTTCACGCTGTTCATTTTCCTGTAGTTTTATAGTCATACAATAGTGTGCATAAGTCGTCCAATAGGGCGAACAGGCGGTTCTCAAAATGGAGGTCACCCTGTGTTATCCTGCTCCCGTCAAAAGATTTACTAACGGTCGGTTCTTCCATTGTTCCGTATTCGTTGAACTCATTGTTGATGCAGTCCGAAAGGCTTTCGTACAGCCACCCTTTGGTATCGGCAATAAACGAAATGTACTTTTGCATTGTAATGGCTTCATTACCGTAATCATCATTATAGGGGTCTTGTTCGTGCATGGGTGCATTTCTGAAAACACTTTCGTTGGGATATTCCTTGTAAAGAGAAAAGGCATTGCAAGCGATTTGCCAACACCCGTGGTCAAAAGTATCACGGCTTTTAAAGCGGTTTAAACGCTGTTCAAATACGGTCAGATTGCTACGGTTAAACAGCTTCTGTTCAATCCTGTCACCAATATATTCAGCATTTCTCAATTCATTTCTATACGTTTCGGTTTCGTCCGTTTCCTCATCCTGTTCCACCCAATCTTTATGCGTTTCGTACTGCCAATACAGGTAGCTGTCCTGTTGTCTGTAATACGGCACATCGGGAATATGGTACAGATAACTGCATACTGATATAAGCAACTGTGCATTATACTTCCGCTCTTTATCGTGCAACATCTGAAAGAGTGGCATAATGGGAATGTAATAAAGGGTTGTACCTGTGTTATATCGTTCCTCGCTTTCCAAAAACGCTTTCTTCGTGTCCTGTACCAATCTGAAACTATCCCAATTGATATTGGTGCGTTTTGCTTTGGTTTCCATATCCCACATACCCAATACTATATTGTAGGGAAAACCAAATTCTTGGGTCTGCATTGGCTCAATGCCATAATGCTCGGTAAGTCGGGAAAGGGACTTGTAAAAATCCCTCTCCGTTTTCTCACAAGCCTGTATGGATTGTGCAGTTTTCAGTTTTGGCAGAAACGTACACTTTAGAATACCATCGGTAGCATGGCTATCGGTACGGACTTCCGCTTGTCTTTCTGCACTTCGCTTGCGTCCTTTGGTCTTTGCATCCAGTTTGCGAACTCGCCCAACTGTCGGTGTAATTGCCGTTGCCGTTTCTGTTCGGGTATGCTGATAGTTCCCGATATAATGTTGCGTTGCATAATTCATCGTTTTTGATTTTTAGATTAACCTTTCGTTCCCATTACGCTCTCAAGTCTGTACTCGACTGCATCATCCTTGATCTGCGGTGCAGATGCTTTTGCCGTTGTCAGTATGGGGTACATATTGGCGTAAAAATTCATCACGGCTTCCACGCTCCAACGTGGTTCGGGGTCGGTCAGTCTGATGTCCTGTCCTTTGTCTTTGAGTATAAATACCCGTTCTAACTGCGTTGCTAATAACATAATGCTCGTTTTTAAATGTTAATATTGTTCTTCTTCGTCCGTTTCACTGGTGGGATAGCCGTCTTTCGCTTCTACCGCTTGTGGCGGTTCGGGTGTTGCTTCTTCCATTGCTCCGAAAAGGCTCGGTGTGGCGAACTTGTCGGACAATGAAGTTTTGCGTTTGCGTATCTCGTCCGCTTTTTCGGGAAACTCGGTAATGTCGGGTACTTTCATCCACGCTTCACGGTGCTTGCCCTCTTTTTCCAACTCGTCAGCCTTTGCCATTGCCTCTTTAAACTTCTTGTCTTTGGCTTCTTTTTCCTTTTTGGCTTTCTCGGTTTTGTCTTTCTCTATTGCCGACTGTTTTTTGACTTCTTCCAACTGTTTTAGGAATTTTTCCATATCCACCATTAATCCCGATACCCTTTGAATAGGTGCGGTTATCTGCTCAAAAAATCCCTCGTCAAACTCCTGGGGCGTGGCGTTAAAGGTCAATGGGGGAATGCCGTTTTTGGCGTTATCTCCACATTGCTCGTTGTGGAGCATTACCGATACGATTAGGTTGCTTTCCGCACCTTTTGAAATGTTCAGTTGCAATACTCCCGTAAAGTCCAACTGCTGTATCTGATTGAAAAAATTTGTGTTCATTGCTATTCGATTTTAATTGTTGTTGTTTAACTGTTCTTTCATTGCTGTCAGTTTCTCGTGCATATCCGACCAATAGGCATTTTTCGCTTTATCGAAGTCCGAAAAACTTCTGTCCCCGTGCCTGTATTCCCTGTAATCTGCTGTTATTCGGATAGCTTCATCAAGGTCGGTTATTTCGATAGGGCAACCGTTCAAATCTGTTACCTTCATAGCTTTTCATCTTTTAAAACAACCATAGTATTCCCCTTAAAAGCATAATCAAAAGCACCGTTTGAAATTCTCCGTCTCCTTTGAAGTTCCACACCCTCGTCATCCCAACCAAAGTCGGGCAGACTGTTTACTCTTGCAACAAGCTGTGCATTGCTAAGGTGCTTAAAACGTTCCCTGCAAAACTTTTCAAGTTCAGTTTCTTCTGCAATGGGGTTGCAAAGGGTATTGAGGTCAAATTCCTCTGTCCAAAACTCCTCACTTGTGTGTTTTCCGTAGGCTTTGTATATGGCATTGCCATTGCGGTACACTACAAGCCTGTAACAATCCAAGCGATTTTCGGGAACGGCAAATGCTTCCTGTTCTTCTGTGCCAAATTCCACAAATGCCCATTCCTTATCCGTAAGCAGCTCATCAATGTCGGGTTGGTCGCTTTCGTCCGTCCTATAAAATTCTACTGCCGTGTCATAGTAGTTAAGGGATTGGAAATTGTAATCTTCTGCGAACGGCTTAACCATTTCAAGCCTTTTTTGCTGTTCCTTTTTCCATTCTTCCGAAAGATGTACAATCGCAAATCCGCAATTATCCCATTCGCTGTTGGTAGTGTCTTTTACCAAAATATGTGCTGTTGCTTTATCTGATAGTTTCATCTCTGATTGCTTTTAATGTTTTTGATTGGCTATTTTTCGCTCTAACAAGGTTTCCAAAATCTCACAATTGCTATCGTATTCCTTACCCTCAAAATGATAGGTGTCCGTTTCTTCATCAAAGTCATAGGCATCCCAATCTTCTCCGTCCAGATAGGTATCTGTCAGAATGCCGTTGGTATAGGTTGCCATTCCATATACGAGGTTTCCCGATTCTTCGTAGTCCTGTATAAAATCCACTTTATAGCGGTCTGCAATACCCTGTAAAATTTCGGTATTGGGTGACCATTTGGTTTCGTACTGAAATATACCCTCGTCTCCATCGTTCCAATAGATGTTGAAGAAATATCCTCCGTTCGTGTCGGGAATGAAGTCGGGCAACTGCCCGTGCTCGGTCTTTTCTTCCTTTTCCTTCATCGTTTGGAAAAGCTGTTGTATTTCTCTGATTGCTTCGGGTTTACCCTCGAACACAACCGAATTAGTACACCAATTTGCCATGACTATTTATCTTTTAGGGTTATCACAATCATTTTTTCTTCTCCGAAAAGCAGGTGTATAGCCTGTTTCAATTTCGGTTCACATTCCTGCGTTTCCGCATATTCAATCAAACTGTTCGTGAGGAATATTGCATTTAGTCCGTCAAACAACTGGTCTGAGAATAACCTCGGGCTTTTGTGCAACATGACGTTTTGCCGTTCTATTACCTTTTCGGTGGTTGCTACCAATGCGTACCAAAAATTGGCGGTAACGAGTGTTTTATCTTCCCAAATGCCACGCATGTACTGTTCATGCTCTCTGAAACGTTCGGTTTCCTGTTGTACAAAAAGGGTGAGTTCCTTTAATTTATCGGGGAACAGTTTTGCAAGCAAATAGGCTTTTTCCACGTTGTTCATTTCTTTCAATGCTTTCATATCTTTTGTTTTTAGCAGGCTACCACCGATTAAGGCGGTAGCCTGTGGTTATTTAATTAAGGTTTAGGATTTCCGCACCGTCCAAAGCGAATGCAGTACACAATTCAAATGCTTTCTGTGATTTGAGTTGGGCAGTACCACCCAATACAATGCTCTGCAACTTGGCTTCATCGTTCTTGTAATTTCTCACGTTCTGATAGTAGCCTGTAACAGCGTTATATGCTCCGAACAACGTGCCTTTTGTCGTGTCCATTTGCTGTGTATCGCTTATCATCGCATACGCAAAAGCATCCTCAACGGTGTTTTTGAACACGGTGGAAATTTCATCTTCCGCACCTTTTTGGAGTAGGTCAAGCGTTTCCTTGTTCGGGCAAAGTGCCAATTGGATGAGCTTTCTTACCTCTCGGTCGGTTACCTTTACTTTCGTCCACTCGTTGAAAATGCCTTCCAATTGGTTGCTCAATGTATTGGCAAGCCCCATAATCTTGTGAGCATTCTCGATACGCTGTTTTGCTCCCGATGTGTGTTTGATACGGACTACATTGGTCATACTGCGTAACGAAGCGTTCAGCGTATTTTGGCAAACGATACGGACAGGAGTAAATGCGGCTGTGATACTTCCGCTACCATCGTGCGAAGTGGTTAGGAAGTAGGCTCGACACCTGACGC
>NZ_FUKU01000076.1 GCF_900163865.1 Sphingobacterium sp. JB170 | reverse complement strand
AAGCTAACTCCTAACTTTTATAAGCTAACTCCTAACTTTTATAAGCTAACTCCTAGATATCTTTTCGTATGTTTGTTTTATATCTGTGTTTTAATTACTTTTACATCATGATGCAAATAGAGAATGTTTCCGATGACCGATTAATTATGCAGCACAATGCAATTACATCGGGCAGATACGATTTTGAAGCCTGTGAGCTTGATATAATGTTTATGATTCTTGCCAATCTGAAACAAGGAGAAGATACATATACAATTCACATATCCGATATAGAGGCCATAACTGGCCGTGTCTGGAACTATCAGCAATTAAGAGTTACTACCGAACGAATGATGTCTAGAGTGTATGAAATTGAAACTGCTGAAAGATTTACCCAACTGGTACTATTTCAGTATTTTGATTACATCAAAGGAACTGGTTCTGTTGATGTTCAATTATCATCAAAAGCCCTCCCCTATTTCTTCGACCTAAAAAGAAACTTCACATCCTTACAGCTTAAAGCGGTGCTATCCTGTACCTCTAAATTTGCAAAACGCATCTACGCTATTGCTTGTCAATATCGCACAATGGGAGCAAGAAAATTCACGATTGACGAGTTTAAAGAAATGCTGTATTTGAAAGACCCAAAGGGAAAAGAAAAAGAGTTATATACAGACAATTCGGCTTTTAAAACCTTTGTTCTTGACCTTGCTAAAAAGCAAATAAATGAGCATACGGATATCCATTTCGACTACGAACTAAAGAAAAAAGGACGCTCTTTTCACTGGATAACAATTTATATTGATGTCCAAAAACCTGAACAACTGGAAATCGATTTTAAGAAAACACTATCCTATCAAAAAGAGGTTAGGGCGATAATGGCCTACGGACTGAATGAAGAGCAAGCCGAATCCGTTGCAAATGATGGCTATGATAAGTTTATTTTATTCATTGAGGACGTGAACAAAAAGGCACGTAAGGGGGAAATAAAAGTTGAAAATTCAACGGCTTATATTATCGGAACTTATCAGAAAAAGGGAGTAATTAAAAAAATAGAAAAGAATGGAAGCAAAATTTAAACTATTCGACAAGGTTATTGTAAGCGGTACGGCTACTGGTTATGGAAACCTAGAAGCTGTAATTATCGAAGTGTCTTTTGATGAACTTAGCAAACAGTTTTTCTACAATACACGAACCGACCAAGGGCGTTTCTATGTGGCTGAAAAATTCCTGAAAATTATTTAATTATTTATGCTTATCTTTGTGTACCAATAAGAGTACACAATGAAAACGGTAGTAGAAACAACGAGCAGACAGTTCAGAGAGCGTCAAAAAGATTTTTTTGATATGGCAGACAATGGACAAAAAATAGTAATCAAAAGAGGAAGAAAACAGGCGTATGTACTTACTCCAGTATCTGCGGATGACTTGTATTTCACCCCCGAAATGATTGAACGTATAAAAGAATCGCAACAAGAAATTAGGGAAGGAAAAAGCATTGTTCTTAAAACCAAAGAAGAATTAAACGCTTTTTTTGAGAGCCTGTAAACTGATTCAATGTATACTATTATTTTCTCTAAAAAGGCTCAAGAAGACCTAAAGGCATTAAAAAAATCCGAACCTCAAGCATACGAAAAAGCTCGTTTACTCATCGAGGAACTGGCAGAGCATCCAAAGACTGGCAGAGGTAAACCACAATTAAAAAAGTACGATTTAGCGGGCTTATATGCTCGTAAAATCACGGACAAACATAGGCTTGTTTATTCCATAGATGACGAAGTCGTAACGGTTGATATCGTTTCTGCTAAAGGGCATTATGATGACAAATAATTTAACGTAATAACATATTGACATCAATACGTTATTACGTTAAATATGCCCTTAAAGCTTTCTCTACGATACTTTTCATATTATCGTCTGTTTCTATGGCCTTAAGTTTTAAGTCCTTTAAAAGTTCTTTATCAAGCCATAAAGTATAGCTTTTTTCACTGTCCCGTTTTTTTTCCTTTACTGGAACTATCTTTTGTTTAGGGGTCTCTTTCGGTGTTACTTGTTTCAGTTTATCAAATGCTCCGCTCATTATAGTAGATTTAAAATTTCCTTTGTTAATTGCTCCAGTTCCTGTATGGCCTGTTGGTCGCTTCCTGTACTGATACCGCCTGAAAGAAACGTATTATTGAAAACAACACGATCTCGGATTTCTGCAAGAATAGGTAAATCGAACACCTCTAATTCCTTTTTTGCTTCGCTCGTAATGTTCGCTCTGGGCTTAACCATATTCAGAACAATACCCGCTTTTAATTCGGGTTTCTTCTTCTGCGCTTCTTTAACCAGTTCAATGGTTGCCCGTATGGCCATGATGTCGGTTACCCCTGCTTTAGTAGGTATCAGGACGAAATCCGAAGCCAAAAATAGAGGTATCATATTTTCGATCAGATAAGGCGGTGTGTCGATAAAAATAACATCATACGGCTTTGTTTTTAGGCTGCTGGTTCCCTCGTATTCCAAAATATCAATACCCTCTACAATGTCCCTTAATTGCATTGTAGAACCTTGGGGGTCTGTATCGGTTAATGCCGTTTTCACTTCCTTACTGAACCGATAAGCAAGGTTTAAAGCTAAGGTACTTTTTCCAACACCCCCCTTTTGATGCGCTATTGCTATTAATTTAGCCATATTCTATAGTTATGTCAATACGTTATTACGTATTGATGTATTGACGTATTGATGCAATACTACGTAAAAAAAGATAAGAATGCACAATTTATGTAGCTTTGCTTTATGAAAATGACAACCTTAGCCTTATGTGTTGCTCTATTCTTGTATTCTTGTAATAACAAGAGTAAAGTTACTGACCAAACAAAAGTGGAACAGGAAGAACCTTATTTTAATCCTGATTTTGATTATGTACAGCAAACCCCTGATAGTTTATGGACAGAAGAACAGAAAGAACTTGCAGAAAAACTTACAAAAGTCATTACTGAAAACGTTAAAGCTCTAGATAATAAAATGGTGTTCACTTTAACTCAAGAAGAATTTGTAGCTCTGGGGATTCCTGTAGAATATTACGAATTAATCCAAAAGGATATGGTAAACAACAACAAGTTTTTGAAAGAAAACAATGTTAATGTTGATTCTATGATGAAGGAATCTCACAAAAAATAAAAAGAGGGGGACCGGGTCACTAGGGTATTTTATCATAATAGTTTTTTTAGAATCGCTCATTCATAATATAGGGAGACTATCTCCTTAATCCGTTTTTACGGCTCTGATCCTCTTCATTTTTCTTAGAAAACATTTCTCTTAGTTGCTCCTGCCTTTTATACTCATATTCCCTGTGTTCAAATTTTGAAAAAAGCGTAATATCCCGGATATGCATTCCACGAACTTGCGGTTTAAATTCCGGCTTAACGGCTTCCCTTTTAGCCCTCTGCAAGCTATAATTGGTGTTTTCTTTTTCTTTGGCTGCGCCTGTTAATTTATCAAATACAGTAATTTTTTTAGGCTCCTGCTGCATCAGCTCGCTATATCGCTTTTCGCTGTCCTTAAACCGCTCAAATTGCTCTTTTACATCTTTTATAGGCTGTTTGATAGTAGCTTTGCGAACTCCACTTTTTAGCACTCCATTTGAATAAGTAAAGCGGTCTGTTTCTTCCTTAAAGCCGTTTTTCTCCATGATGGCAGAAACATCAAGATTAATATTTCCTTTTTCCAGTTCTTCTTTAATCTCCGTAATGGCTTTTTCTACCCGAGGGTTATAGTCCTTCACAAAATCATACTCTTTCTTTTCCTCTTGAGTAGGCTGTAACCCGTCCTTTGTTGTGTTTAATGCTGATTTGGGAGCCTGTGGCTTAACGTTCGTTAATTGCTGAGCCTTATCCTTGTTTTCCTGCAATGCCTTGCTTAAATCGCTCCATTTGTAGTCTATAGCCGAACCTTTTACAGAGATGTTGTCTTTTTTAAAGCTGATGCCCGATATCCCTTTTTTATTTTCAGAAAATTGGACGTCAATACCTCGTTTTTCTAATGCTGATTTCAATTTCTCCGGGCTATCTATTTCTTTTTTAGATAGCACTGCTTGCAGCTGATCGCGGATTTCATTTTTCCGCTCCATGATCTTTGGGTTTTTGTCACGAACCGGCTTATTTTGTTTTTGCTGTTTATTGATCTGCTTTTCCTGTGCGGTCGCATACCGGAACCCCTTTTCTAGGCTTGGATCGTAAATAACCGTTCTCCCCTGTGTCGGCCTCAATCCCTGCTCTTTCTCTACTTTATCGCAAGCAACCTGTAAGCGGTCTTTGATCCGGTGGTCATTCATTAGTCCTCCATCCATACCAACCCGGTTAGCTATGACGTGATAGTGATCATGCGCTTTATCTTTATGGTTGACCACGACGTATTGGTGATTTTCTTTCTCTATCCCGATATCTTTTAAAATGCTGTCTATAGCCTTTTGAGCTTGATCCCGGTTTAATTTCTCATCAGGATGGAAATTAATTTGAAGATGCAAAACAGGCTTTTTTACAGTTTCTCGCTCCAAGGCAATTTCCCGCATTTGTTTACCTATTTCCTTGCTATTTACTCCGTACACATTATTTTGCTCCATGATTTGCATACGGCCTTGTTCTGGAACATCCTTTTTCTGTTCCTGCAGGGCATAACTTACAGCTTTGGAAAAGCCATTTCCGGTATTAGCGTTTGCGGTAGGCATGGCGTATTTGGTTTATTAAATTTCTTAATACATTTTCTGTCTCCGGTTGAATGGCCTTTGTCTGATTCGCTAACCGGGTTAGCTGATTCAGATTATTGGCAATGCCGTTTAATGTCAACCGATCCTCTGGCTCAACCTTAATGATCTCTCCAGAGAGCATTAATTTCCGGGCATATTCGCTGAGGGTTAACCCTGCGCTGGATGCCTTTTTCTTTATTTCTTCTTTATCATTTGGCTTTAGCCGGATGATGATGTTGGTTTCTTTCTCCATATCAAAAACTTGTTTTTGAGTTGCTCTTGTCCTGGACAATAGCAAAGCGGTTTGTCCAGGCGTTTGCACTTCCAAAAAGTAGCGCAGCGTTAAGCTTTTTGGCGAGGGATGGCAATGGATATAATGTAGTGAAACGAAATGTATATACATTAGCCCCCCCTTGCTTCGTTCGTTACGCACAAGGTAATGAGAAAAATGGATTTGTCAAAATCCATTTTTCTCATTACCTTGTGAGCTTCAGAAAAACGCCCAACGTAAAGGGCGTTTTTCTGAAGCTCACCGACCAGAGGGCGGTCTCTAATCAGTATATAATTGTATAAGATTCGCTTATATAATTGTATGCGATTCTTTTATACAATTATATAAAACTCTTTTGCCTTCGCACATTTGTGGCCTGTATCCCTTCGGACATACTCTTGATCTTCGGTCGCTGTACTTTAGGAAAAAGAGGATCTCCTTTTCAAAAGAAAAAAGGAAAAAAAAGAAAGCCATTTTCAAAGCAAAAACGACCAAAAAAATCATATAAATAGTGGAACAAAGTGAAGCGGTTTATGCTGATCTTTTTCAGGTCGTTTTTGCTTACTTTTGCTGATCTTTTTATTGGTTTTTGGTTGGCATTTTACTCGCCTTAGATAATACCAATCGAGAGATAAATAAAGGTAAGCACAAAAGGACAACTAATTAATTCTTAGATAGTTACAATTTATTGGCGCGCGCAACCTCCCCCTTTTTTTATATCCCGTTTTTCCGTTGTTTTTCAATCGTGCTAATCCTGCATTTTTTCGACTGCCTTTTTCCTAAAAATCCCCTCATTAGAAAGGCAAACGTTCTTTTTTTTTACTTTAATTACTTTCCTTATTTTAGGACCCCTGTATCAATTGATTATCAGGTAATTAAGTGGTCTAACTCCTAACTTTTATAAGCTAACTCCTAACTTTTATAAGCTAACTCCTAACT
>NZ_FUKU01000068.1 GCF_900163865.1 Sphingobacterium sp. JB170 | reverse complement strand
TCAGTAGCGTCCTAAACAAAGAAAAAAATGGCGGTGGATTAATACAGCAGGGATTGCTATATTTAATTCGCTAAAACTACCCAACCGCCATGGTAAATATAAATGTATTTTCTCAGATTCTATCGCTCATAAACCGTGAAGTTTTCAATTTGCTAGTCAGGAAGTATGATTCGGACAAGCACCATAAAGGAATCAACAGCTGGACACATTTGGTGAGCATGCTATTCTGCCATTTATCGTCCGCTGATTCGGTACGTGATATCAGTAATGGGCTTCGTAGCACCACGGGCAACATGCGTCACATGGGAATCAGTCGGGTACCGAGTAAATCTAATCTTTCGTACATGAATGCGCATCGGGATCATTCCTTGTTTCGGGACCTGTACTACCGGCTACTGGATGATTTGTGGCAAAAGCAGACACACCGACGTTCAGAACTACGGCAATTGAAGAGACAGGTCTTCCTGATGGATGCTACGGTAATTCCACTTTGCCTGTCGGTGTTTGATTGGGCGAGGTTCCGTAGTGCCAAGGGCGCTGTAAAACTACATACGATCCTAAACTATGAAGGTTGTATGCCGTCCTTTGTGCACATTACAGATGGCAAAACACATGAAGCTACGGTAGCAAAAACCATCTCTTTCCCCAAAGGCTGTGTCGTGGTAGTCGATCGGGGGTATGTGGACTATGCCTGGATGAACGTTTTGGACAGCAACGAGTGTTTTTTCGTTACACGCAGCAAATCCAACATGAAGTACACCGTTGTGAGGTCATGGAAGAGTGAGGAGCTCCGCGAGGCAGGGATCATTGAAGATCAGATCATTGAGCTAGACGGCACCTCAGCGAGCAGATACGGCGGTAAGAGGATGAGGTTAGTGCGTGTTTTGGACAGCATCAAAAATATCGAATACCAGTTTTTGACCAATAATTTCCAATGGAAACCTCAAACGGTATCTGCACTTTACAAAGAGCGTTGGGAAATCGAGACCTTCTTCAAACATCTCAAGCAGCGCCTTAAGGTGAACAGCTTTGTCGGTACTTCGGAGAATGCGGTGTATATCCAGATATGGACAGCACTGATCGGAATATTGCTCTTTAAATATATTCAGAAGCGGGCGAAATACAGCTGGAATCTGTCCAATCTGGTGAATTTTATTAAACTGAATATCTTCGTCAAGATTGATCTCTGGAAATGGGCCGACGACCCGTTTATTTCCGGCAAACCGCCCGATGAAAAAGGACAGTTTGTGCTGTTCTAAACCGAACAGCGGGGTACATTTGGTGTTAAAAACAAAATCTTCGCTGAAATAGCGATGAAGACGGGCTTTCTGTACCCAAAAAATTATTTAGGACGCTACTGAT
>NZ_FUKU01000070.1 GCF_900163865.1 Sphingobacterium sp. JB170 | reverse complement strand
CACTTTTCCTCACTTAGATTATATTATACAAACATAGGAGAAGCAAAAGAACGTCACTTGATTAGGACAGATATTTTACGCTATTATAATCGGAACGTTACTTATTGCCAAAATATTCCTGTGCAATATCCGCTACTCCCACGCTAAAATATTTTCCACCATTTGAAACTCCCTCAATGGCTTTTTTAAAATCGTTCGTATCGCTACCAATGAATAAATAACCTGCAAAGCCAATTTCCAAAAGAGGTTTCACGGCTTTTTCGGTATCAATATCACTATGGGCAATCAAGTTTATAGCGGGATATTTTGTCCTTAATTCTTGAAGCTGTGCCAACACAATCTTGTCATAAAAATCGAGGTCAATCACGCAAACTTCGGGAAGCTCTTTTAACGTTGATAATTGAGATAGTCCGTCTTCAATGTTTTCAGAGCGGAACAATACTTCAACCCCGGAAGCAACGAGTTCGTTGTGGGTCAAATCCAAGATCGGGCTTTTATCATTGATAAAGGCGAGGGCAATTTTTTGTTGTGTTGTACCAGTTTCCATATCATGCCTAATTAAGTTGAAGTTGTGTAGCCCTGCACAAAAAGAGGCGCAGGCAACCACACTCATCGATATTAAGGCACTGGTACGCCCTTCCCCGAATAAGCGAGCGCCCACGCCATAGCATGAACGTTCTTACTTATTTGTCTCGGGGATATAAAAATTACCAGTTTCTAATATCGAGACCTAAAGCAAAAACACTTTAAGTTTTTTCTATATGTCCTTGCAAAGATACTAAAGTCGTCTTTATACACAATCATGTAGTAGCATAATAGTATAAAAAGGTGACTATATGGAGGATGGGTTATTAGACACATAGTTCTGCTCCAGTACGTTCATTAAATCCTTTTCCTTATAAATTATCTTGCCTCCTATTTGTATATAAGGTAGGATTTTATCGTCCCTGTATTGCTGTAAAGTCCGTTTGCTGATATGTAACAGCCTACACACATCTTCGCCCGACAAATAAATTTCACCGTTCATTACAGGACGGTAGTTTTTCAGTATTTCTTCTATACGACTCCTCAACTGCATTATCAACTCCTGATGGGCGATGATTTCTTCGGCTTCATTAGTCAGTAAATCCATTGTCATTGGGATTGTACGGCTGTCCGGCTTCGAGCAAAGCCTGTACGTCCGAGCGTTTATAATAATTCTTGCGGTTCAGTTTGGAATAGGGCAATAAGCCTTTGTCCTTGTAGGTCTGCAAAGTCCGTTTGGTAATGTTCATCATCAAACACACTTCCTGGTTATCGAGCCATTGCTCCTCTTTGAAAATCGGTGTGTATTTTCGTGTGGCATTTTCGGTCATTTCCAAAAGTTCCCTTAGCTCATTCTTCATTCCTTCTAATACGGATTTTTGTATTGCGATAACTTCCATAGTCTGCTCTATTTTTCTGTGGAAGTCGAATTTATCAAGGCTTTTTGAAGGGTTGGGGAATGTTGTATTGATTGGCTTTGAAAGGCAGTATTTGGCACTTTACTACCTCTGTAAACAAAAAATCGGATAACCTTTTGGGCGATCCGAATTTGTTTCAAATGCTATCAGAAGATGTGTATCAGCGTCGGGCTGGCTGTTCAGTTTTTACTTCCTGCCTATCCTTTTTCATTTGGTTATAAGTCCATATACAGACAATACCTACAATAATTAAAGCATAGGCAATCCATTTGCCGACACGTTCTATAAAACGGGTAAATACAGATGCTTCAAAGCTCGAAAAGCCCTCTGCACCCATACCATTACGCCTGTAAAATTTCCTCCGGTTTATCCAATAAATAAGCCCTATAGCAATAACGATAACAATAATACCAAACACCAATTGAGCCGTGACTGTATCCATACCCATTAAGATTGTAATTTCAGTAAATTTAAACAAAAAACAGCGTACATCGAAAGCCGGAAAGCAAAAAACCGACCTGTATAAAGTCGGTTTTAACATTCATTTCTATTATCCTTAATCCGCATTGTTGAACTGAAAACTGATTTGTTTTTCATTTCCGAAGCTGTCCGAAATCCAAACCTCAAAGGATTGGGATACTGTGGACGAAGATGTGTAATACAACCTGAATTGCTCTTTTGGTAATAGGTACAAATCGTTTGGCAAATACGGTGGTTCGTCATAATACCGTAATGTGCCTTGACCATCAAATTGGAAGTAGCGGAGCAAATATTGCGTGTTGCTGTAATTCCCTTTACGCTGTACGGTAATCCGTATCTCAACGGTCTGCCCAATGGCAACATCTTTGGGTACAGGCATTACTTTGACCTCAAAAGGGAAATCGTTCTGTATTTCGAGTTGATCGTCTTTGCTACAAGATACCAAAGTTACCGAAGCTGTGAGGATTGCCAGCATTACATATATCGGGCTTAATCCTATCCTGAATTTATTTAATATTGCTATCATTGTTTTTACTTTTTAAAAATTAAACCTTAATCCTACACCTGCGGATGGTCGGAACTGCTCGAGATCCGTACCCCACAAGACCTTTGTACGCCCTTGCAGGACTAACACAAAACGGTCTGACAGGTACGTTTCAAAAGTGAGGCGACCGCCTGCTCCATAAATGAAGTTGTCTTCACTCAAAATTTTTGCTCCATCATACAACATTGTTTCGCCCCGGTTGATGGTTTCATAACCGAATACACCTGTTATCCCGAAATTTAATGTGATATTCTTACGGGCATCGCCCAATAGGAAGAAACTGTAACCGCCCTCTGCGGTATAGGTTTCCTGCGGTATACGGAGGTCTTTATAATCGTGGTATTGGTGCGTGTATTCCAATGCCCAAAGCTGATAGTTCCCGTTTTTGCCGTTTACGGTCATTGCGGCACTGATGCAATAATCATTACCAATCTTATCATTGGATAATACACCTGCACTTATTTCTAATCCTTTCTGTTTAGGTAACATTCTTTGTGCCTGTGTAACCGTGATGGCCATAAAGATGAGCATCACGGTATAGATATACTTTTTCATATTATCTGCTTTAAAAGGTTATTAAAACTTCAGGTGCATATCGCTAATCAAACGAGCCTTGATTAAATCGGAATTTTCTGCCTGGAGCGTTTGATGCCTGCCTCCGTTTTTCTCGAAAATCTCAATCAGTAGAACCTTGTCATCAGAAATGGTAAATTGGTCTAACAGGAACACGTTTTTTTCGGTCGTTTTTCCGCTAATGCCGTCCAATGGTTTGTAGGTCCTAAGCGGTATCATCGGGCGTTCCTGTACTACGGTGCGTTTGGCTACTTTCTTATCCACCACCTTGAAATTGACAAAATCAATCTCGAAAGGCACATTGGTATGGTTTCTTATTTCCGTATGGAAATAGTATTTGCCGTTGTGTATGTAGATACCCTTCAAGATAAACTGAATACCGAAACTCTTAGCCCCGATATGCTTTACAATGCGTTTATCTTTCTTGTAAATCGTTTCCAAAAGCAAGCCTGCCAGTGAGGGCGAATTATTGCCCAGTTCTTCAAAAAGCACATCGTTTCCGTTTACTTTGTCCACTGCCTTTTGCATTGTGAGCAGGTCATAGCTCAACGCATCAGGATACCCACTGTAATACACATTGAAGCTGTAGAAACGCCCGTCATTCGTGATAACCGAAAAATTGGTTTCGGTTTCAAAATCCCTTACCGTCGCTTTTACGCGCAACACATTTTCCGCATCTTCTGCCTTTCCTGCTATCAGGTATTCGCTTCCCAAATCCACATAACGAATGGCGGTCGGGAAGATCAGGTGCGAAGTCTTATCGTAGGTAACTTCCATTTTATACGGTTCTATCTTGCCTAATGCAAGCGGAGATTTTGCACTATCCTGTGCAAAAGATTGTACGGCTAAGCCGAGTATCAGGGCAAACGCCCAAAAGGTTTTTAAATGATTTTTCATTGTCGTTAATATTTAATTTTTAATGGTAATGAAGCGTGTTCCGCTGCACGGAACTGGTTTCATTGTTTAAATTATTTGTGTTCAACATTAATTTTTAGATACAAGAAAGACCTGATGCCCTGCTTTTAGCGTAACCTTTGGCGTTCTTACTTTTTTAGCGAAATAGCCCGAAACACCCTGTACTACGCCACGGCTAAGGTCTGCGGCAACCTGCTGCCCGGCAGATTGCGTAAGCATCACGCTTGTTCCGGAAGTCTGGCTCATATTGCCTGCCATTTCGGTAAGTGCGTTCATTTCCGGCGAATACGGAACGTACAAACCTTGCTGTCCGTCCAAATCGTAAATGGTTATATCAACTGGAATGATGTTGCCTTCCAATTCTATGGAAGTAATTTTTAGCTGTAATCGCCCACCCTGCAATTTGGCATTAGCCGTTACAATCGTTCCTTTTGGAATGGTATGTTGAGGCGTTTGGGCAGGTTCTAACAAACGCAATCGTACCCCAGTTTCGCCGATAACTGTTTGTGCATCGTGTACACAGGCTTTGATACTGTTTTTCGGTTGTGCCGCTTGCTCAATAGAGCCGGCAGTATAAAACCCTCGGTTTTTGTTCTGGCTCCAATCAGCTAAAAAGGCACTGTCGGTAGGCTCACGGTACAAGGCTGATACGGTGTTTTTCCTTGTCGGTGTAAACGCTACAAAATATTCTTTTTGAGTTGAACCTGTCATAGTCGTACCTGCGCTTTTAGCAGGTGGAGCTTCTGTCGGATTTGTACCCGTTGGCAGATACTTTGCCGCCATCTGGTAGGATTTCTCCATCAGGGCAAGCTGGTCATCAACGGATACGGATTTAGGCACATCATTCTCAGCTAATTGTTCTTTTAACTCGTCCAATTGCCTGCGGAGTTCCATTGTTTCAGCATTGTCATCCTGATAAAATGAACCCAATGTGCTTTGTGCATTGCGGTAACTGCCCAATGCAGGATTGCCGTTTCTTTCCGAACCTCTGCCACCGCCATAGCTGTTGCTTTCGTCTTCTTCGGAAAATTCATCAATTGGCTCTTCTTTGTCTTCAGTATTCCAATAGTCAGAAAGCGTAGTAAGTGCATTACGCTTTTCCTGCTCTTTGCGTTCGAGCATTTCCAGCTCGTAAGCCTTGCCTTTGTCGGCAGGCATTCCTGCTCCGGTAGCCTCTGGTACGGCATCGTTCAGACCGATGTTCTCAATTTCATTTTTGTCTGCGGACGGTTTAAATATGAGGTACATACAACCCACAAAGACAATTCCCATTAAACCGAATATGAGTGGCTTTTTGAGCTTTTCGGCTTTGTTCTGTGTGCCGTCTTGCAGCACATCAGCGGTTGCTGCCGGGTTTCCCTCTGTTACCCGAACAACCGACTTTTTGTTCTCATTTTCTTTCATAAATCTTATTTTTTAGAATTGTTGATAATGTGTCCTGCAATCTTGCAGGGCTTTCACTTTTTCTGAGGACAGGGTTTTCGATATGCTCTATAACCATATCGTTACCAGACTTTGAGGTATCATACCAGACTTTGAAAATAACCCCTGCGGTAAGCAGTAGATACCCCACAAAAAAGTAAAGTGTGTATTGGTGCTGTTTCCGCAAGGGCAATGCCCGCCAGTGTTCATCCAGCTTGTCAAAGTACCTGTCCATATTTACTCTTAGTTTTTTCATAGCCTTACTATTTCTGTTGTTAGAGCTTGAAACGCTTAGGGCTTTGACCTGCCTTTTGCTTCGGTTCTTCATTGACCAAAGCGACTACCTCAGCCGCTTTGGGTAGAGATATTACAGATAGGTTTGCCAGTTCCGATTTTTTTAGCAGTTGCCCAAATTGGTCTTTCCTTGCCACCTCCATTCTGTTGAGAGAAAATTTGCCGTTCAGGTATTTTACCCACATACTGCATTGTACACTTGGCTTGTCTTCGCCCGACCATTGCAGGTAGCCTGTCAGTAACAAATCCTGTTTAGGTAAACTATCTGTTCCTTTTTGGCAGCTTTCAAGGTATTCCCCGATGCTGTCTTTCAACTTTCCGGCATACGCACCCTGCGTATGGAAATAGCCGTTATATCCTTTATCGGTAAGGATTTTTGCAAACGTGTTTAAATCTGATAATGCTTCCATAAAATTGTTTTTTTAGCGTTCGATGACTTCTATATCCCTGTTTTCAATCACTGCAAACTTTTCGATATTGAAGCCTTGCGGGTTGTTGTCGGACCGAACAGAGTTCACGAGATAGCAGGAAGTAATCAGGTTACGCCTGGTTACATTGCTCGAACGGATAATGAATTGTTTGGCATAGGTTCGTACCGCATACGGATAGTTATCGAAGTTGCATACGACACTATCCACCTCAATGCGTTGCTGTACATTGCCCGATATGATGCGGTTATAATAACCCTTTTCCGAAAGGTCTTTGTAGTAATCAAAGGCACTTTTATCGGCAAGATTGAAAGCCCGTTTCATATTGCTTTCGATGGCATTTTTATCGGGTGCAAGCGTAAAGAACAGTTCGTGAAACCGTCTGACGTGTTCCCTTGCTTCCACAGGACGGTTGATGCTGGCATCTTGCGATAAGGCAAGCATCAGCGATTTTCCATTATCCAACACATAGATTTTTTTGCGTTGTTCGTCTGCAAAGTTGTAGGATTTCCATAGTGAAAATCCTACCACGGTTATGCAGAGAACAGCAAATACAATGGCATACAGCCGTATCTGCCTAAAACTGTTTTCGATATTTCTTAATGTTTTAAATTCCATTTTTTAAAAATTTATTTTTTTATTTTCCCATTAACTTGCCACCGATATTTCCTGCGGCCGAACCTGCACCTGCTCCTGCAATATTTCCGGTTTTCATCGCAGCTTGGTTTACATTACGGGTAAAGTTTCCCGCACCACCCGCCTGAATAATCCAGCCTGTTACCGTCGGGATAGTGAAGTACCCCACGATACCGATAATCATAAAAATGATATACACTGTATTGGATGTGTCGGGAATGTAAGTCGGGTCGGCAAGCATTGCTATGTCCTTTTCGATAATGAGGGATTGTATTTTGGCAAGCATAGAGCTAAACAGGTCTGCCACAGGCAACCATAGGTAAACGCTGACGTATCGGGTCAGCCATTGCGTAAGCGTGGACTGAAAACCGTCCCACACGCTTATCGCAAAGGCTATCGGTCCAAGTATGGACAGGACGATGAGAAAGAACGTCCGTATGGTATCAATAACCAGAGCTGCCGCCTGAAACAGTACCTCTAACAGATTGCGAAACCAATTCTTAATAGCCTGTTCGGTTTGGTAGGCGAACCTATCCATATACATTCCCGACATCGTAATCAAATCACCAGGAGACCAGCCCAATTCTTCGAGCTTATTATCAAATTCCTCATTTGATACGAGATAGGCTGTTTCAGGATTTCGCAACATCGCCTCCCGTTCCAACAGGTCTTTTTTAGCCTGCAAATCGTTAAGGTCAAGCACCTGATTTTCAAGGATGGCGTGTGTACCCTGTACCACCGGACTTAAGACCGCATTGATGGTTCCCAATACGATAGTTGGGAAAAACATAATGCAAAGCCCCAAACCAAACGGGCGGAGCAAAGGATACATATCAATCGGTTCAGCCCTGCTTAAGGCCTGCCATACTTTTATGGCGACATAGAACAAAGCTCCCAAGCCTGCTACCCCTTTAGCCACTGCCGCCATATCGGCGGACAGTGGGAGCATCTCATCATATAATGACCGTAGGACTTCGTGAAGATTTTGAAATTCCATAACTACCAGTATTTTTGGTTAGGGGTTCCGTATAGGTCAAGCACTCTTTTGGTATTGTTCTGCTTTTTTGCTCGTAGAATACTTACAGAGATATTCTTATTGGTATAATAGCGTACCAGACTATGGTATTCCTTTACCTCTTTGTACACTCTATCAATAATATCCATACGCTCTTTGTCGTTCAGCGAAAGGCTGGAAGAGCTTACAATTTGTTTGAGTTCTTTCAGTAGTTCTGTACTTTCATTCAGTAATGCTGAATAGCCATTGGCAATAGCTGCCAATTCCTGTGCAGAAAAATTCGGGTCGTTCATCATCTTACCAAAATTCTGCACATACATTTCGGATACGTCACCGACAAGCAGTACGGTCTGTTGTACTTTACGGGCGTCTTTTACGAGATTATTTACAGCTTGCAGCTTGTCGTAATACTCCTTACCTTGTTTATACATCTTTTCCACTTCCTTAAAATTTTTAATTACATTGGATACTGTTGAGGAAGTCTGTATGATTTCATTTGCAGAGTTGAGAATACCCGATGCAAGATTTACAGGGTCAGTTACTACAAACTGTGCTTTTGCGGACGGTGCTACAGCGAGTGTTAATGCCGTACACACCATAAAAAGGATTTTGTTCATTTTCTTGAATTTTAAAATGTTAATGATTATTGATTTACTTTGTCCCGCCTTTGCATTGCGATATGCTTAATGGCGAGTTCTACATTGCCGTCCAGTTCCGTGGCAAGCTGCATCACTTCCAGTTTTTCGGTTTCTTCTGTTGTATAGGAGAGATACTCCTCCAAACTCACTTCTGTTGCGTATACCGCAGAGTGCGTGCCTCCCAAGCCAATCCAAACCTCTTTGTAAAGCCGTGAAGGATCATTGTTCATGTTGATGGAAAGTACCTGTGCTTTTTCTTTATCGGTCAAGCCGAGCATCGCCTGTATATCATCGAATTTGTTCATATACTTGCGTTGGTCTAAGAGGATTTTGCAATCGGAATTGTTGATGATGCTTTCTTTGACAATGGGCGACTGGATGATATCATCCACCTCCTGTGTTACCACGATGGCTTCACCGAAAAACTTCCTAACCGTTTTGAAGAGATACTTTATGTATTCCGCCATGCCTTCTTTCGCAATTGCCTTCCATGCCTCTTCAATTAGTATGAGCTTACGGATACCTTTCAGCCTTCTCATTTTATTGATAAACACCTCCATAATGATGATCGTCACGATGGGAAAGAGAATTTTGTGATCCTTTATGGCATCAATTTCAAACACGATGAAGCGTTTGGAAAGCAGGTCTAACTGTTTATCGGAGTTAAGCAAATAATCGTATTCTCCGCCCTTGTAGTAAGGCTCCAGTACGTTCAGGAAACCCGCAACATCAAAGTCCTTTTCCCTGACCTGTTTTTCCTCCAGCACCTTACGGTAGTCACCCTGCACATACTCATAGAAGCCGTTGAAAGATGGGTACACATCATCCGTTTTAATACGTTCAATGTAGCCCGATACGGCATTGGAAAGGGCAACCTCTTCTGAACGGGTTGGCGGTTCATCATCACGTTTCCATAAGGTCAGTATCAAAGTCTTAACACTTTCTCTTTTTTCAATGTCAAACACGCCGTCATCGGTATAGAAAGGGTTAAAGGCAATCGGGTTGTCTTCTGTATAAGTGAAGTAAACACCGTCTTCGCCTTTTGTTTTACCTTTAATCAATTCGCATAATCCCTGATACGAGTTTCCGGTATCTACCAACAATACGTGTGCTCCTTGTTCATAATATTGTCTCACCATGTGATTGGTAAAAAAAGATTTTCCAGAACCCGAAGGTCCCAAAATGAATTTGTTCCGGTTCGTGATGATACCACGCTTCATCGGAAGATCCGATATATCCAGATGTATAGGCTTTCCGGTCAGACGGTCAGCCATCTTGATACCGAAAGGCGAGGGCGAATTGTGGTAATTGGTTTCTTCTGTGAAGAAGCATAATGCAGGTTCAATGAACGTGTAAAAACTTTCCTCACTCGGAAAGTCGCCCGAATTACCAGGCATTCCTGCCCAATACAAAGTAGCTACATCCGTAGTGTTGTGCCGAGGCTTACACTCCATCAATGCCAACGCACTACCACAATCATTCTTTAGCTGTTTCAGCTCCGCAGGATCTTCCGACCACGCCATAATGTTGAAATGTGCCCTTACGGAAGAAAGACCGAACGAATGTGCTTCGTTCAGGTACTTTTCTATCCACTCTTTGTTGATTTGGTTGGCACGGCTGTAACGAGCCAGTGAGTGCATATTCCTTGCGGATTTCTCAAACTTTTGCAGGTTGTCTTCGCTGTTGTCTATAAACAAATACTGATTGTAGATATGGTTGCAGCTTAACAACAAGCCCACAGGTGCGGCGAATGATAGACGACAGTCACTACGGTCGGTAGATAGCTTTTCAAAACGGGTATCTGCCGATACCGTTCCGGGCAGGTCGTCCGTGTCCGAAAGCGTGTGCAGGCTTAACCTTTTGTTCCCGATACGGACCTCTTCTGTTCCGAGTGCGATGTCCTGCATCGGTGTCTCCGCATCCCTCGATAGCGTAAGGTATTGTTCCAGTAATCCCTGCTTTTCGTCCGTTCCGATAATGTCGTCTTCGGTAAGACGTTGCAGGGTTACAAAACCGCTATCGTTTACGATACGTTCAAACTGTGCCACCGCTTCCATAAAGCGGTGTATCGTTTCCTTGTTCCTGATTTCCTTTGGTATCAGCGTACCTTTGCAAAGCGAACTGAAGTTGCTTTGCATACGCATTCTTTCCTTAGTGGTCTTGGTCAGGAACAGGTAACAGTAATGGTTCAGAAATGGTCGCTCATTAAAATGGCGTTGGTAGGATTTAGCCAAAAAACTTTGGTTGTCCTCTGCCAAATCGGGGGCATAGTTTTCCTTGATGTACCAATCCTGTTTGTGGATGACCGTAAAATCCGGCAACGTCTTGATAGCTTTGTGCCAGGCGGAGTGAATAGCTTCGTATTCCGCCGATGCTACCGTAAACAGTTCCGGCAAACGAACCGCAAAGCAGGCGGTAATGTCCGCATCTTTGGACAGGATGCAGTTGTTTTCTACTGCCAACAAAGGAAATTTGTTTTCCAGCGTTGTTGTCTTTGCAACGTTTCTCATATGGCATTCGATTTAGGGGTGAATTTTAAATAGCGGTGTACCCGCTTGCGGCAGATGATGTATCGGGGATGCCTTTTTCCCGCACCGATTTTCATTAACCCGTGTTCGCCATACTTCCTGTTGAGTGAAAAGGTCTGCCACACAATGAGCGAAGCTCCGCCTGCTCCGAGGAACAGGCAGATGTAAGAATTTACACCAGCCATATACAGGATCATCACGAAGATGAGCGTACCGAGCAGTCCGCCTGCAAAAATGAACAGGTATTGTGCTTTCAAACCTTTAAATTCCACCGTCCGCCCGATGCCTTTGTTTATGTTGTAACTGTTCATAAAGCAAAGGATTAAAGGAAGAATGAACGCAGGATGGTAGCCGCCACGATTAAGAAGATACACGCACCAAACCAGCTTGCCGCAGTCTTGCTCGTATCGGGGTCGCCCGAACTGAATTTGTTGTACACCTTAACCCCTCCGATGAGCCCGACCACCGCACCGATGGCGTAGATTAATTGGGTTGCCGGGTCGAAGTAGCTTGTTACCATTTGCGTAGCCTCGTTGATACCCGCCGAACCGTTTCCCTGTGCGAACGCACCGATTCCTGACAGCATTGCCATAGCTGCCAGCAAAACTTTTTTTCTCTGTTTTTCCATAATTGAAACACATTAATTTGTTATTGTTATCCCGCACTTTGTGGGCTTTCGGAACAAAGGTGTTATGGAAATTGAGGCGGTCTAACAAAGTGGCAGTCAGAGGAAGTGTTTGGCTGTGTGTGGCTTTATGAGATTGTTTTTTTTAACTTAGCATATACAAAACAACGTGGTGTTGTCCCCATTTTGAAAGTTCAGTCGTCATTAGGGCGAACAATAAAATTTTAAAAAGATGAAAGAATTTGCGTTAATC
>NZ_FUKU01000072.1 GCF_900163865.1 Sphingobacterium sp. JB170 | reverse complement strand
TTTCTTTGCCATGCATTATCAAGAAACTATCCCAAACTTAAGCAAAAAATCCCTGATATGATTTGATACGATTCGCATTTTGGGTCTTATCAGAAGTAACAAACCTCCACTTTCTTATTGGATAATTACGGGACGATACGCCACAAACCTTATTGGGAACCAAAATGCAGCTGCCACTATCTATACCAAGAATATACGGGTAAATTAAACGGCTGATGGAGGAAGTTTAGCAGTTGTAAATTAATATATAATCAAAATAACTCGTTAATACATTTTGTATTATCTAAATATAATAATTCGGGTTCTTCTAATGAAGCAAAATGCCCTCCTTTTTCCATTGTACTCCAGTGAATAACATTATAATTGTATTCAACAATTGATTTAAGAGTTGGAGCAAATACAGGATCAGGAAATCCAGCTACCCAGTGGGTACAATTGTATATGTTTTTAATGGTAATTTATTAGAGTTTTCTGAATACTCGCCACGGTAGATCCAACTTGAAAATACAACATAATTTGTTACCAGATATAACACTATATTGGTCAAAATTTGCTTCATCATATTTTGACCATATATCGGGATTGCCATGTTTTGTTGTTGAGAAATCCGCCCACTTTCCAAATTTTCCTAGAATCCATACTGCTGTCCCAACGGGGCTGTCGTATAAAGCTATACCAAGAGTCTGCGGCCTAGTTTCTCGTCGATGATTATACCCTTGCTCATCAGCACATTATTTAGCTTCGAGGAATCAGCGATAAAATGGATTTTCTCGACAATACGCTAAAAAGATATCTTTTCAAACTCCGTTTCATACATCTTATCCTCGCGCTTAACTATTAAAGTCTAATAATTACCCTTTCGACCTCTAGGAATTATCTAATATCCAATTATAAAAATCTTTCGAATAGGCGCCTCCGATATCAAGAAAAATTCTCCTGTGGGCTATAGTTACACCTACCTTGCCGTATTCTACCAGTTCTATAGCGGAAAGTGAAACAATGATCTCCTTGCTTATCCTAGCGAATCTAGTCGATGGTAATGATTTTATAAGTTTGCCTATACGTTGATTAATAACATAGGTCTCCCCATCAATTAAATAGATTTGGGTTTTATCCTTTAGCGAACATGCATATACCATATCCTCATACCAAAGTTTCTTGTGGACACCTTTGATCCCACCGGAGAAAAACTTAAAATCACTCTCGTGACCTGATCCTTCACCTATAAATGATCTTGAAGAAAGAGTCGCCGCGGTTTGCCCAAGAATATTATAAAAATTATGAAAGCTAAATGGTTTTAAAAGAAAATGCCGCCAATAAGTTTGATAAGCCTCCATCGCAAGTTCCTGATAAGATGTGCAAAAGATAACCTTAGTCGATAACGGTAACTGAGGCATAACTTCCAATCCGTTTATGGGTTGCATTTGCATGTCCAAAAAAACAATGTCCACCTTTTTTTTATGCACCTCTTGTATTCCTATTCGAGGATCGGTAGAACTTCCTACAAGTTGGCACGAAGTTTTTCCAATATAATCTTTAAGTATGTTAATAGCCGCGCTATCATCGTCAATAATATATAGTGTACATGACTTCATTGTTGGTCAGTTAGTTTTATTTCATTCGTAATGGATTGTAATTCTTACATGATAGATCCCGTTTGATTCCGTTGTTTCAAACGTTGCTTTCTGTCCGTATACTATTTTCAGCCGAGACTTAAGATTTCGGTTCCCCACTCCCAGTGATCGCTCTAGTTTTGCAGCATTTCCCATCCTACTCCTACAGGAGATATGAAGGGTGCCTTCTATTTTCAAAATTCTAAATACAATACTATCCGGTTCACTTAGATCGGAGTACTTGCAAGCGTTCTCCAAAATACTGACAAGTGACATTGGAGGCACCATGAGGCCACTCATTTCTCCCTGAAGAATCAGCCAACCATTATTTTTTTGAAAATACGAGGGATTCATCATAAAAGCGAGCCGTTCCATCTGAGACACTTCACTATAAACTGGTGCAAGACCATCTCGTATATGTATGGTATGATATCGATACAAATCTGCTAACCAAATTATATATTGGACTGCTTGTTGCGAACCCTGACCTAATTTTTCCATTAGCTTATTGAGAAGATCGAATTGTGTATGCGAAGAAAGTTCGTGACCAAGAGTTCCCATCTGAACGCGTCGAATGCGGATCTTCAAGAATCGGAAGAGACGCCAAGTCCGAGCATTGTTAACTACTATCACGAGAATTACCGAATAAAGGATAATCCTGTAACATCCCATAAATATATCTCGAGAAAATTCTTTCCAAGTCAGCGGTACATTCTCATCATAAATCCGGATTCCGACCTCAGGGAGTAAAACCCGAAGGTATAAGAATGAAACAGGTATAATTATCAAACAAAAACAGACCAACCATAGACCTCCTCGCTTCGGCTTTCTTTGAAGCGTAATTAATTTAAAACCACGGTACGAACTATAAAAAGTAAGTAGATAAAGCGGCATAAGAACGAACACTGCAGCACCTGAGCCATATTTATTCTCATTGTATACAAAGGAAATATACGCGTAGAGTATCCATCCTATCAAATGACAAATTGGTGAGTATCGTGACAACGTTCTTGAATCGATGTGCTTCATTCTTCCCGTCTTTCTGTGACCCAAATGTATATCCTCAAGAGAAATATTTTCTGCTACATATCTGGAAAGGTATCCAGAGGTCTACTAGTTAAATGTCTTACAATATAAAAAAAACATTTGAATTAATAGAAATTGAGGCTATTTACAGCTTACCCGAGCGTCGTTATGCAGTAAAAATTCGTCAAGGTAAAACCAATTTTCCCACATTCCCGGCTCATCCTGCAATAGGTTAGAAAGAAAGGAATAAAGTTTTTTCACAAGAACTGTCACCCTATCTTCGCCATTCACAAAATCAGATGTTACCAGGAGAGGATCATGAAGAACAAAACCGACATTATCACGATCACGAACAGAAAGTATCGGGTAGACGGGTACTTTTAGCCAATTTGCCATAAAGCCTATACCGCTTTGCACAGATATATCATGTTCTAACAGCCTAACCTCCGTCAAACGTTTGTCAGATGCAGAAATATTTCCGTCTACATATATTAGAATCATATAGCCTGAATCAATCCCGCGTTTTATTTTGAACAATATTCGCGGATCATTCGCATCTAAAACACCAAAATCGGCAGGTTTCTGCAAACATGCTTCAATGCTCCTGTAAAACAGCATCTCTTGTTCAGATTTCACTTTCCCCGAAACAACCAATAAGAACGGGATCCCTCGGAGCGCGAGCCATTTTCCTAGAAGTCGATATGAGGCAAAATGGAAGGTTGCAATAAAGCCGACTGAATCAAAATAATTCGTCGGAATCATTAGTTGGCTCAATTTATCCTTCATATCGGTGCATTCTAAATCGCGTATCGAAAGACTTTGGTTTAAACACGCTAGTTCAAATTGCCAGAAACGCCATGAAAGATCACTTGAAGGAAACTCAGAATGAATATTACGCTCAAAGCGGCGCCATTCCGCGATGAAGTCTGCAGAAGGAATAGCAAACTGTTCCGATTGCCCTTTTTTTATTTCAGAATACGTGGGGCTATTGTATGGAAATTGTATGATATGCATAATAAAATAATTAATAGAAAAAGGAAGAGCGCCACCGACGCCCTTCACTGATAGACTACTACAGTACTTCAATAGGACATTTCCGATCTGTAGGGGGATCTGACTTGATTGAATCCGGTGCAGAAAGCTTAAAATTTTCAAGTGGCTCGAGCCGTTTAGGGAGCAATGCACTCCCTGTTAATTTCATTTCATTCATTATTTTACTGTTTAATAGGTTCGTTCAGACCGGTTCCTTGTTTCCTATAAAGCGCCAGCGAACAGAACAAACATTGTGAAGAAAATCGTTTAAAAAAATAATTTAACGCGAAATAAGGATTGGGGAACATGAAGCTGCGAATTGTCCAAATACGTACTAAATCGGCACATTAAATCACTTCGTGTATACCAAACAGCATTTCGTGTATAGAACTTGTGAGAATTCTTGTAATTACCGAAATTGTTTCCCTTCCAAACGTACATTCCAACCCTAATACGAAGCCATTATGAAAAAAAGCGCATTTATTATTACTCCGCCTGTATTTGGCACTCATTTGAAATCTATGATAGACCCAACAATCATCGATCTCGTAAATCTTTTTACGAAGGCATTTTGCGATCGACGAAATTACAAGTGAATCTACTCCCTTCGAAAGTACTGTGTACGAAAAAAATAAACAGAACCCTTTGTCAGGATATATTGACATGCCAAAAATTACTGTCGTGAGGAAAACCTTCCATATGAAAACTGCTCATATCTTCGGTCCATCGCTTTCGAAAAAAGATGTCGGTGCCCTCACTTCGCCCTTATTATTTAATGATGGGGAGGTCGTTTTCCGAAAAAATAAAGGTAAGAGCTGTATCGAGCAGAGCTTCAAAGGGCGATTGGGGTATTTACAGCAATACAACATTGTAGTAGACGAATCCGTATGTATCCCCATCGAAATAAAACAATCTGACCTATATGTAGCTTACTCCATACACTCCCGGGCAAAAATCCTATTGTCCGACTCCGAAAATCGCCACGTACTTTCACTTCATCAAGGACGTGCGCTCTACGCTTACTTGCCCAAGGGTAACTATAATCTGACGCTTTCACCTGGAAAATATCAACTTTTCGGGTTTTACTTCGATGTGGGGATGTTTGATGACGGAGGGGATCGAGAGTTTTCTTTTCTAAAACCTCTGCTAGAAGCTCACCGAAATTCCTCATCCGCACCGTTAATGAGCACGGATTTTAGCCTAGATGCAAAAACCGAGGCATACATTCATGCGTTATGCTTACGGATTAAAACGGGGGATCTATCGAGCCAGATATATATGTTCACTACGATGAAAGACCTAATAAAACTTTCAAAAACGAAGATTGAAGAAAAGTACGAGCCCAAAAATTATAAAAAGACAATTGTCGAAGCCGCCAAAATTATCCTTGAATCGAATGTAGAAGCAGAAGGTGTCCGTTACAAATTAACCGCAGTAGCCGATCGGTTAGCAATCAGTCTAAATTATTTGCAAATAATTTTTAAAGTTGAATCCGGCGAGACCCTCTCACAATTCAAAGGGCGGATAATCGTCGAAAAAGCAAAAAAATTAATGAGGGACGGAAAAATGCCTAAGGAAACCTCCGAACTCTGTGGCTTTGAAAATCTGCCTGCATTCTACCGGTTCTTTAAAAGAGAAACACAAATGACCCCAAAAGATTACATATTAGATCAGCCGAGTTGAACTCTGCACGTCACCATATAATTTTTTATTCAAATCTCAATAATTTGATAATAAAGTTTCAAGAAACAGATAATAATTCGTTGCAATATCATTTCTAAGTTTGTTTCATCGGTACTTAACAAAACATGATAAAGAAATGGAAAACAAAATTCACAACAGGAAATATGCTTTATTCCCGCGGGGGGCGGAAAAGAAAGCTAACCAGGAGAATCCCGATCAATTGATTGGAACTCCGTAATCAGGATTTAAATACACAGCGCAAAAACACAGTTATGGAAAAGAATATACAGCGAACCAGAGTCGGAACTAATATCAAGGACAGCAGTTTTTTTATTGCAGCAAGTGCAAGTATAAGGGCTGCTCAAAAATGGTTGATCCCGACGGTTATTTACGGATATGCTTTTCTATACATGTACACGGGATATGATAAACTTATCAATGTCGAAAGATTTATACAAGGAAACGCTAAGATTCCATTTATTGGACAATTTGCCGAGATTACCGGTTGGGGCATTCCTATTTTAGAAGTCATTCTTGCATTGCTGCTAATCATTCCTTTCAAGAAAACGCAACAATGGGCGCTATTAGTATCAACAATCTTAATGGGATTTTTCACCGTTTATGTCGCTTTGATACTCGCGTTTGTCGAAAGTAAACCTTGCAACTGTGGTGGTGTAATTGAATCCATGGGCTGGGAAGCGCATCTAATCTTTAATATTCTTTGGTTAGCGGCCGGAATCTATGCTCTAAGGAAAAGTAATAAATTACAAATACTAAAAATAAACAAATCATGAATACAATAAATTTAACAAAATCCCTTAAAACACTGCTCGGAGTAGCGGTGCTCGGGCTTGCAGCACTTACGCAGTCATTTTCTGAAAATGCTAGAGTTGAAAAAGTGGAAAAACTAGCCGGTGAGACTTGGGTGAATACCTCAAATTCAGGAGAATATTCTCAACTCGCTATACCGGAAGAATATCAATCGGCGAATTGCCAGCAAACAAACCAGCATAGTTGCGCCTTTGTGCGAACGGCTCAACCAGGAACTGTTCCATCGAGCTTTGACGCAGAAGAAGCGGCCGACTTAGAGGCGGCCGGTTTGATAGAAGAAGTCGATTCCAATAAAGGAGTTTATACTCCTTAGAAGCAATTGGTAGCAGGAGGTATTACCCTCCTGCTTTTTTTAATGCCTGATCGATAATAGAAATAAAAGCATTCCTATCGATTTCAGTATAGGGATCTTTCGGGTTGAACGCCATTATCTCATTATTTCCATTTAACACAATAATTGTTGGGTAGGAAAAGATATCATAGTAGCGTATTATTGGACTATGTTTTGTGTCCCCCCCTATCCAAAGATTAATATTCGTGGAGTCAGTATACCCGTTATTGGGATCGCTGATAGTCTGATACCACCGCTCTCTGGATTTATCCACACATACGCTTAGAACAACAACGTTACTATTCGTTGCAAAAGCACTTTTAACGGGTTTCATCGCCTTATATAAACCTTTACAAGCATGGCATCCCGTGTACCAAAAATCCATAATGAGAACCTTTCCTTTAAAATCCTGTGGAGTTCGAATTTGTCCCTCGCTATCCTCTAGCGCGAAGTCGTAGCCTTTACGATATTTAGATTTTCGAGCAAGCATCTCTTCAACAGTTCGTTTAATTTCCGAATTTCCCATTTGCGAGGCCAGCTTCAAATAAGTATTTTCATCAATATACTTATTTCCAGCTTGCTGTAAGAGAGCTGAAAATGCAACCTGATCAAATAGTTCTCCTTTATATCGACCAGAAAGCAAATCAAGAAGTGTATCGAAACTTGGCTCCAATTCCGTATCGAATTCCGCTAGCGAGAAGAACAAATCCGCATATGATTTCAGATATAAATAGCGAGGGAACATAATGGATTTAGTTGTATATTTTACTATCATATCCAAGTCATCCTCCACTAGCAGAAATTTCTTGTAAAAATCTTCTATTGCATTACGATATTTTTTGGCATACATCGTATGAAAAAAGTGCATTTTAGTTATCTGATTATATTTCAGGTTTCCTACCCAATCGTACCACAATTGTTGCCAGGCTTTTTCATCTGATTTTTTTGAAAAACTATTAAATACCATGCTCCCCTCTGCCAGTAGTTGTTGGTTTATCGCGTGATATTCCTCTAAATAACACCACATCTTGTCATAAGGATTGCCTTGTTTCATTTGAAATAGTTTATTTTTATCGTAGGATTCACGTATCTTCCTATTAGCAATTTGCTCAATTCTCCGCAATTCAAGCTGGCAATTTATTAGCGCAGCATCTTTTCCGCTAAAAATTACCGAGTCTTGATTTACTTCCATTTCCAATTGCATGTGAGGTGCAACTACAACAGGAAAATAAACTAAGCGTCCATAAACAGAATTTTCGCGCAAACCCATATTCTTTATGTTATGAAACTTTATGTAGAATAAACTATCCTCAGAATCAATTTCGACTTGAAATTGATTCTCCGACACTCGGAATGATTTCGACCGTCCTCGCATAAATATGTTATGCTGTTCTTCGAAGTTTGTCGTGTAAGAAATTTCCATCGAGTCTACAATATAATTACCTGTTATCTTCCCATTAATTTTTAAACTCTCATTCGACTGAGCCGTACACGGAATTCCGTAAAAAACCACGGCATACCAGAGAAACGCGTAAATAATCCTATATTTTATTGCTTCCATCATCTTATATTTTGAGTTATCCCACTTCGGTTAATTTCATCTTGAGGTATGTTGAAGGTATATTTAGGAGAATTTGGATTCAAAACCGTCTCCTTTGCATCGAAAACACGACTTAGTTGGATATTCGCCCCTTCTTTATTTAATCGCTTTATATCATCCCAACGTAGTGCCCTCCAAACTAACTCCTTACGCCTCTCTTCTAGCACTCGCGCTAATGCCTCCTCCTCGGAATTAAAAAAAACAGGTACAAAAGTACCCGATTTGTACCTGTTTATTAGTAGCCTATTGATCATGTTTTCGGCACTTGATAAATGAGCACGACGTACCAGACACTCCGTTTTATTAAGAAGTACTTCATCGACCGCAAATCCGGTAAACGGAACTAGTCCATTACCGTTATATCCTCTGGCAACCGTATACAAACCTTTACTTTTTTCAATGAAGTAAATCTGAAGTCGCAAGTCATTTGCGTCGTACATTTTAATTAATGAAGTGTCTACAAATACATCTCCGTATGGATTAAGTTGACCAGAATTGTTATATATCACGGTTCGTCCGTACATAAGAAGTTCATCATTTTGAGTTAAAAATGGAGTATTTACATTCACTTCCACCGTATTGTAGTCAATCAACTTATCGTATCGGTTTAATACGCTATCCGCGAAGCGCTCTGCCTCAATATATTCCCTCCTATAAAGGTGTATCCGGGAAAGAAGGGAATATGCTGCGAGTTTTGTCACCCGTTCTCTCGCAGGCAAAGGTCCCCAAAACCTAAGATTTGCCAACGCTTCATTAATATCCTGAAAAATTTGGTCATAACATTCTTTCACTGTCGAACGCTCCTGCATGTAATCGATAGACGGATCTAGACGTAGAGGGACGCCTAAGTCAGTTTCTTGAGTCTCCGAATCAAATGGAGGCGAATAGTTTTTCAGCAAATCATAATACACCTTTGCCCTCTGGAATATAGCCTGCCCATAGACATCTCTAAACTCCAAGGGGACATTACCGTCCTTGGATGCTTTTTTAATTTCATTAATAATATTATTTGAATAATAAATACTTGTATAGGGATCATTCCAATCCTTAATATTAACTTCACCACCATATACATCGGCATCCCATACATACGAATTTCTTTCTATCGCTGTCCGTGCCGATTGCCAATGTTCATAAGATATTATAAAATATTCATCAGATGCTAACTGCGGCAACGCGCTCGTTATACCAACAATATCAGTATTGTCCAACAACCGTTGAAAATCATCAACACTTTTAGGACTGAATATATTACTGTTGGGTTGCTCCTCCAAAAATGCCGTTGAACAGGCACTACATAGTAGCGCGGAAATCGATAATTTTAAATAGGTTCTCATAATATTAGAATTTAATACTTGCACCAAATGATAATTCTAGCGGCGTTGGATATCCGGTCAGAGCTTGGGGATCTAATTCCAGATCGTTGTGTCTCCAGAGTAAGCCTAAATTGGATATGTAGCTGTACACTTGTATAGAAACCTGTTCGCTTTTTCCATATGGCCTAAATTGGTACGCAAAGCGTATATCTTGTAACCGAACATGATCACCCTTGATTCCCAATATTGTAGAATTCCCGTAAAACTCTTCTCTATTTAAGACGAATGGGTACCGGAAGGCTGGCACAGAGGTCAGGTTTTCATCACCTTCACTTTGCCACCGCTGTGTATAATCCGAGTAGCTGTAAGTTCCACCTATCAATCCTCCAGAATTAAGTGAATTTGTCCTTTTGAAATAATACCCCATTTTAAAGAGTATGCTGAAGGAAAACTCGAAATCCTTATAACTAATGGTATTACGAAAACTACCGAAACTGGTCGGAACTCGAGAACCTAGAAATTCAATACTACTTCTGTCACTTCCATTTCGAATAGCGTTGTAATCATCAGTTATTTGGCCGTCCACCCACCCCAAGGGATCTCCATTTTTATCCAGACCTTCATACCTAAATAAAAACATGGAATTAATCGGATACCCTTTCATCGGTATAATACCGGTACTGGTCACAATGTCTGTATTAGCCCCAGGTTCGATAAAATAACTAGTTACTGCGTCCTTAACATGGTTAAAAATAAAATCGGTTCGGACTGATAGCCGTTTATTTTTTAGCCAAGACACCCATAATCCGATATCAAGACCATTAGTCTTAGTGTTTGCTGCATTGCCATAGAACTCACTGACACCGGTTTGCGGAGCAATTGGATTACGCCCCATCAAATCTAATCCTATCTTCATATAATATTCTACCGTACCCCCAAATTGTCCATTTGCGCTACTGAGATCTGCCCCTATGTTCATGTTACGAATACGCTCCCAACGAAGCGAATTATTGGGCGGATTAAGGATAATATCTCGAGGACGGCCCCAAGGGTTAGTAGTTCGGCTTAACTGCGATGTTAGATACGCGGTGGTATTTTTGTCTACATTACCATTGTACCCATAAGTGGCCCTCAATTTTAGATGATCAAATATATTAGTCCTTAACAAATCGCTAAACTCGTAGGATGCCCCCACTGACCAGAGGGGAACCCCCTTTTGGTTCGCTGCTACCCCAAAAATATTTGATTCGTCTTTTCTTACGCTACCCGTGATCGTTAGATTGTTCGCATACGTATATGACGCCAGCGCGTATACAGACCTATTGTTGTCAACGTTACGGAGCTTGCTACGCCCCTCGCTTATCTGTCCGTACCTCCCATTATGATAATAAGGGAAGTAAGTGTACGTATCGACCTTGGCGAAAGTTTCAAGATCTTGATTATAGCCATATAAGTAGCCATTACTATTAAACCAACTATTGTCTTGTCGCCATTCCATTCCAAGCATTCCACTTATACGGTGTTTCCTCAAAAACTGTTCATCCCAGTTTACCTGTATGCGACCATAATGTGACTGTACACGAGTGTTGCTCTCGGATAATATGTCACCTAGTGGTATCGGTCTTATAACGATACCGTTGTCATAATCTATCTGACTAAATTGGTTGATCATATTACGCACATAGAAGGATGTTTCATCATATAGGGTCGAGCTTTCTATCCAATTGTTACTCGATAGATAGCTCCCTTGTAAATTGAAAGAACGATACAGTTTCGAACTAAAACCAAGCTGAAACCGAAACTGTTCATCTTTTCCTTCGTATTTGGAAAGTTTATTCTTCATCTCATCCAATGGACGAAATTTCCAATCCAATAGCATACCATTACCAGCTGTATCGGTATACAAATGACTCAACGTGCTTAGGCTCGATAGCGCGGAGGCGGTACCGCCCTTTTCAAGCCTATCATAGGGATACATTGGTCTAAATTGACTGACATTCCCCTCAAGATTGCTATTTTTAACATACCATATATCCATATCTATGCTCAAACGTTCTCCAAGTGGGTTCCAGTGATTATTGTTACGGATATTAAAACGATTGTTACTCTGCGTCACGCTTTCCTTTAATGACTGGTCGTAACCGAAGGACAGAACATTTTTCACTTTGTCTGAGCCTGAAGATATGCTGATGTTCTGTTGGTGCTGTAACTTGTTACGAAAGAAGTAGCGGTCCAAATCATTACGGATATCTTGGTCACGCAGGGCATCGATTTGCTTATGTGCATGTTCCGCGTCAAGAGCTCTCGATCGGACCTGCTCTAACAGTGAAACGACTGGAGATATATTCTCGAACTTTGAATTGATGTCCCCATCGAAATACCCCTGCTGGAATAACCATATTTCTGAATCAATAAAATCACTCGTTGACATCTGCTTCTCGTAAAAAAGATCGGGCTTTTTAGCAACCAGGAAATTCGAAGAAAATTCAACATCAATTCCACTTTTCCCTTTCTTCGTTGTAATAACGATCACACCATTTCCAGAGCGTACACCCCAAATAGATGCAGCCGTTGCATCCTTTAGGATCGTAACACTTTCGATATCGTTTGGGTTGATGTTATCAAGATCACCTTCAAATGGAAAATTATCTACGACAATTAAAGGTCGAGTACTGGAAAATATAGTACTTCTGCCTCTCACACTCAACCCATCAGGGTTTCCGGTATTACCATTGATGAGAAGACCATTTGCTACTCCATCTAATCTCGACATCAAGCTCATGGACGGATTGCGCTGTAATGTTTTGGCATCAATATGCGCAAAGCTTCCCGTCGCCCTTTCTTTTGGAATCTGTTGGTAACCTGTACTTATCACTTCGACTTCCTCGATCTGGTTTTCAATGGGCTGCAATTGGATATTTAGTACACTCGTATTTGCATTATAGGTTACTTGTTTTGTAATAAATCCAATGTGCTTTAGGTTTAAGTTTCTGCTTTGCGCAGAAACAGATATTGAAAACTCACCTTGCTTGTCAGTAGTTGTGCGCGATTCTTCGCTGTTTATTGATACGCCTTCAATCGGCTTGTTGTCTAGTGCAGAGGTCACAGAACCTGTGAGCACAATTTTAAGCCGCCCATCGGCCCCGCTGTCCTGGCGGGGCTCCTGAGCACTAGCTAGATTACTAAACAACAAAAACGAAAAAGGTATCCACCAGCCGAAAAGAGTTCGACTACGGTTGTATTTAAATTTAAATAGACAATTGTAGGACCGGGTGACTAAGTTTCGCAATGGCGTATACCATCTCCCCTTGCGCAAGTTTCGCATTTTTTTAGTTGTTTTATAAAGACCGAGGCTCTTTACAGGTCAATTAAATTAATCTATTCGGAATGCGCATTAAACTGTTTCGTATCAAATTAATCGATTTCAATTTGACGCCTTTCCAAAATAAAAAAGATACCGACCCTCTGCCTTATTGAAAAGCAATAATATTAATACAAAATAATTTGTTCGAATTAAATAAACGCCATACCTTTAGTCTGCTATAACAAAGTGAAGACCGATTTTTAATCCGTGAACAAGCATATGCTTTAATCTACGTTGAAGGTCGGTTTACAAACCTATCGGAAAAGGAACGGCTCGTGCCTTTGATATGATTGTCGAACAAGCACATCTCTTCCCTTTCTGTTGAAGTCTGTTTTTTTTAAAGCTATTCGGGTGCCCGAATTACGTTCTGGTAGAGTTTTTTGATAGAAAACCACGATTGAGAATCCTGGATTCTTGTGGCGTCTTTTGAGGTTCCAATTTTTTTCGTTCTCATAATCTTTTTGGTTATGTGAACGATGCAGGTTCTCGGTGTGAGTAACACCTTGATAGCTAAGCAAGGAGCGGCCACACACTTTGAACCCAAGGGGAGCTAACCCTTTGTCGCCTTCTAATCTACAAGAGACTTTGAAGATGACCGCCAAAGCTTATCGTGAAGCCGCTCACATGCCGCATATATCAAAAGTATTAAAACTTTTGGACATACAATAGCATGGAGCGATCTGCACGGTTTTCTCGGCGAAATTTTTAGCTCTATTCGGGTTCGAGAAAAACATCGTTCAATATGGCTACATAGCCCTATTGTCAAATCGCTAAACAAATGTACAAAAATTACTAGCAATAACTAGTAAAATATAAAATATTTTTATGACTTCATTAAAATCTTCTTTGGAAATGTACATAGTTGAGACCACTAAAGAAAAGCGTAAAGCAAACAAGTCGAGTCAAGAAGACATCGCTAAAGTGTTAGGAGTAACGGTTGGATATATTGGTCAAATAGAAAGTAAAAAGCTAAAAAGCATGTATTCCTATGGTCAATTAAATAAGCTTGCGAGGTATTTTGATTGTAGTCCGAAAGATTTTATGCCAGAAAAGGCTGTTGAGGACTAAATAAAATCAAAATAAATTTTGGATGTTATGTATCCGCCCTACGAACTACATATTTGATTGCTGAATAATATTCTTATAGTTCTG
>NZ_FUKU01000073.1 GCF_900163865.1 Sphingobacterium sp. JB170 | reverse complement strand
TCCAAAGACCCTTTCTTGGAAAAAGGACTACATGTGCTGTATTGACAGCTTACAAATGGTCATATTTCTCTTTTATCCGAACGCCCTCTGGCCCTTTGGGGAGGGGATTCGAAAAAAGAAAAATATTCAGTTTGGAGTGGAGTAAAAATGAAAATTATATCTTAAGTTTGATATAAGTTGTCCAACAAAAAGGGAGTATCATATTAATAACATTAATATAATTAAGGGACAAATTTACAATCTCTGTCAGATACTATTAACATTAGAAATATTGACAAAAATTTTTGGAATTTATGGAGATAATATCCAATTTTATGGAGATAATATCCAAATCCATGGAGATAATATCCAAATCCATGGAGATAATATCCTAAACATTTTCAAGATGATTAAAAATCGCTTTTATAAAATCATCCCCCATTTTTTCGGCTTCTATTTTTCGTTTTATTTGTGATGCAAGAGCAGAATACCCATGAACTTCATATAACTGCTTTAAAACCCTCAAATTACCTTCGCTTAACTCTCGCCTAGCTTTTAAATACTTGAGAGACCTGCTGACCTGTAAATCGTTCACAGATATAAATGTTTCGCTTGTCCCAACCGACAATTTTGTTTGATAGATTACAAATTGATATTTATTTTCACTGAAACTGTAGTTAAAACTAATATCATTGTCGCTATCCAAATCAGCTTTGACAGATTTTAAAAAATCTCGCTCAAATCTATACTTACTATCGTATTTATTTGTAGAAATAGCCAATTCATTTAGAAGTTGTTCGTAAGATTTTTCTACTCCACCATTTTGCTTAAATTTTAAAAGCCAAAGTAAGAATTTTAAGGTATTGGGTGTTGAAGCTTTAAATGGTAAATCATTTCTTAAGGGAAAAAATTGGCTCATATTGAGCAAATGTTTCATGACAGCTTTTTCCATTTTAAAAAAAATGTTTTGTGTATTCCATCTCGGTTCAATAATAAATGGAACTGCTTTATAACCATTGATGGTCTCATCTCTTAATCTAAACCAATTTATGTTAGACATATTTACTAACGCAGTCTGTAAAGCAGAATTTCTCATTTTTCTCTCCGGATTTAATTGGTTTAATGAAATTAAAAATTCGCTTACACCCTGATCTGCCCAACCATCATAGCAATCCTCAAAAGATAACTGCTTGCTATTAGGTGGGTATTTCGGAGGGACCGTGCCAGTGGTTTCGGTCAAACCGTGCCACTTTAAAAGATTCTACAATTATATAAAAAATTAACTTTATTCCTGCTTTAATATTCCTTTTCTTAGTGATAATCCTTTTAGGTCGATCCGGTGAGATGAGTTCACGATCCGATCTAGGATCGCATCTGCAATGGTGCCCTCTCCGCCTATAATCTCGTACCAAGCTGATACAGGTATTTGAGAGGATATTATGGTTGATTTTCTGCCATGTCGGTCATCAATTATGTCCATAAGCGTTTCTCTATCCTGATTATCAAAAGCCTGCAGACCAAAGTCATCAAGAATGAGCAGATCCGTTCTGATTAACTTTTCCAGTTCTTTCAAATAAGTCCCATCTACTCTGCTCAATTTAAGTTTTTTGAACAGTCTAGCGGTGATACAATACAAAGTTTTCAAACCAGAAAGACAGGCCTGATTCCCTAGAGCTTGGGCGAGGTGGCTTTTTCCGACTCCCGAAGCACCGTTGACAATGATATTTTCTTTTCGGGTTATAAAGTCAAGCGTGCTCAGTCGTGCCAACATATTCCTATCCAGATTTCTCTCGGGAGAATAATTAATATCAGTGTAAGCATCCGGTTATCCCCCTGTATGACTAGAGAGTTTTGCTTTTTACTTTTGC
>NZ_FUKU01000078.1 GCF_900163865.1 Sphingobacterium sp. JB170 | reverse complement strand
TATAACCCGTTGGGTGAAATGAATTAGGGGGAAAAATATTATAAATAAGCATTAAAGATATTGGCCAAGATACTGAAATTCAGTATCTTGATGTCGCAAAACAACCAATATCCATGTCAAATATAATCAATAATTATTTAAAAGTTTTGGAAGTGATAAATTCATTGAATATCGATCCGAGTTCTCATAACCGGGTTGGCAGAAAGGCTAAAATGACTGATATAGAGGTCGTTGCTCTGAGCCTAACAGCGGAATTCATGTCCATTGACAGTGAAAGTGACCTGTTTCGGAGAGTCAAGAATGAGGATATTCCGAATCTTATTGAACGCAGTCAATTTAACAAGAGGCGCAGGAACCTGTTTGGGTTTGCCGAAAGGATCCGGTTGGCTTTATCTTCCAGATTTACTGAATTTGAAGATTATTTCATTGTGGACAGCATGCCTTTGGAGATCTGTAAAACAGCCAGGCAGAACCGTATAAAGGTCTGTAAAGAGAATTATGAAACTTCTCCTGAGAAAGGCTTTTGCGCTTCGCAGAACGCTTGGTTTTTCGGGTACAAACTGCATGGCGTATGTACCGTTTCGGGGGTTTTCCATTCCGTCGATATCACCAAGGCGAACGTGCACGATATCCATTATCTTCAGAATGTAAAAGAACAACTATCTGATTGCGTGCTCCTTGGAGATAAAGGTTATTTGTCCGCGACACAACAATTAGACTTGTTCCAATCAGCGAACATCTTATTGGAAACCCCGATGAGAACGAATCAAAAGGAATATAAAAAGCAACCTTACATTTTCAGAAAATCAAGGAAAAGGATCGAGACGTTGTTCTCTCAGCTGTGCGACCAATTCATGATCAGGAGAAATTATGCCAAAACTTTTATGGGTTTCAAAACGAGAATAATGGCTAAAATAACCGCCATGACCCTGATCCAATTCATGAACAAGTTCATATTTAACAGAAACATCAATAACGTTAAAATACAAATTATTTAATTTCACCCAACGGGT